>NZ_CP148990.1:6390000-7079060 GCF_042076515.1 Bradyrhizobium sp. A5
TACGGCAAATACATCCGCATCAAGCATTCCAACGGCTACGAGACCGCCTACGGCCACATGTCGGCTTTCGCCAAGGGCATGGAGCCCGGCAAGAAGGTGCGGCAGGGCCAGGTCATCGGCTTCGTCGGCTCCAGCGGCATGTCGACCGGCCCGCACGTCCATTACGAAATCCTGGTCAACGGCCGCTTCGTCGATCCGATGCGCGTGAAGCTGCCGCGCGGCCGTTCGCTGGAAGGTCCGATGATGGCAGGCTTCGAGAAGGAGCGCGACCGCCTCGACGGCATGATGAGCGGCCGCAACGGCGCCATCGCGAGGATGTCAGATGCGACGGGTGGACCGTTGCAGGTGACGAACCGGTAGGTCTCACGTACAGACAGCACGTCAGAACGAATAGGCCCCGGAGTGGAAAACCTCTCCGGGGCCTTTGTGATTTTCGGGCAGCGGCGATCAGTTCAGCTTGCGCTTCGATACCGGCGCCTCGAACTGGGCGATTTCCGCGGTCTGCGGAGCCTTGCCGTTGAAGGTCAGCACGTTGCCTTCGGACGAGATCGCGACCGCATCTCCGTCCTTTATGTCGCCCGCCAGGATCATCTCGGCGAGCGGATCCTGGACGTAGCGCTGGACCACCCGCTTCAGCGGCCTTGCGCCGTAGGCCGGATCCCAGCCCTTCTCGGCGAGCCAGTCGCGCGCCTTGCCATCGAGCGTCAGCACGATCTTGCGATCGGTCAGAAGCTTCTCGAGCCGGCTGAACTGGATCTCGACGATCCGGCCCATCTCGCTCTTCTGCAAGCGATGGAACAGGATGATCTCGTCGACGCGGTTCAGGAATTCCGGCCTGAAATGCGTCCGCACCGTCGCCATCACGTGCTCGCGCACGGCTGACGTGTCTTCGCCCTCCGGTTGATTCACCAGGAATTCCGAACCGAGGTTCGAGGTCATGATGATCAGCGTGTTGCGGAAATCCACGGTGCGGCCCTGCCCGTCGGTCAGTCGGCCGTCGTCGAGCACCTGCAACAGGACGTTGAACACATCAGGATGCGCCTTCTCGATCTCGTCGAACAGCACCACCTGATAGGGCCGGCGCCGCACCGCTTCGGTGAGCGCACCGCCCTCGTCGTAACCGACATAGCCCGGAGGCGCGCCGATCAGCCGCGAGACCGAATGCTTCTCCATGTACTCGGACATGTCGAGGCGAACCATCGCGGTCTCGTCGTTGAATAGATATTCCGCGAGCGCCTTGGTCAGCTCGGTCTTGCCGACGCCGGTGGGCCCCAGGAACATGAACGAGCCCATCGGCCGGTTCGGGTCCTGCAGGCCTGCTCGGGAGCGGCGCACGGCGGTTGCGACGGCACGCACCGCCTCGGCCTGGCCGACGACACGCTGTCCGAGCTGCCCCTCCATCTTCAGGAGCTTCTCCTTCTCGCCCTCCAGCATCTTGTCGACGGGCACACCGGTCCAGCGCGAGACCACCTGCGCGATGTGGTTGGCGGTGACAGCCTCTTCCATCATCTCGCCGGAATTTTCCTTGGCCTCGATATCCGCAAGCTGCTTCTCCAGCTCCGGGATCCGGCCATAGGCCAGCTCGCCGGCCTTCTGGAATTCACCGCGGCGCTGGGCGTTGGCGAGATCGACGCGCAAGCCGTCGAGCTCCGCCTTCAGCTTCTGGGCGTCGGAGAGCTTGTTCTTTTCGGCGCTCCAGCGTGCCGTCAGCGCGGACGACTTTTCCTCGAGCTCGGCAAGCTCCTTCTCCAGCGTCTGCAGGCGGCTCTTCGAACCGGCATCGCTCTCCTTCTTCAAGGCTTCCTGCTCGATCTTCAGCCGGATGATTTCCCGATCCATCGAATCGAGCTCTTCCGGCTTGGAATCGACCTGCATCTTCAGCCGCGCGGCCGCCTCGTCCATCAAGTCGATGGCCTTGTCCGGCAGGAAGCGGTCGGTGATGTAGCGGTTCGACAGCGTGGTCGCGGCCACCAATGCGGAATCGGTGATCCGCACGCCGTGGTGCTGTTCGTACTTGTCTTTCAGTCCGCGCAGGATCGAAATGGTGTCCTCGACCGTCGGCTCCGGCACGAAGATCGGCTGAAACCGGCGCGCCAACGCGGCGTCCTTTTCGACGTGCTTGCGGTACTCATCCAGGGTCGTCGCACCGATGCAATGCAGCTCGCCGCGCGCTAGCGCGGGCTTCAGCAAATTCGACGCGTCCATCGCGCCGTCGCCCTTGCCGGCCCCGATCAACGTATGCATTTCGTCGATGAACAGGATGATCGAGCCCTCGGCCGAGGTGACCTCCTGCAGAACGGCTTTCAACCGCTCCTCGAATTCGCCTCGGTATTTGGCGCCCGCGATCAGCGAGCCCATGTCGAGCGACAGCAGCTTCTTGTCCTTCAGGCCTTCCGGCACGTCGCCATTCAGGATGCGCAATGCGAGCCCTTCGACGATGGCGGTCTTGCCGACGCCGGGCTCGCCGATCAGGACGGGATTGTTCTTGGTCCGGCGCGACAGCACCTGAATCGTACGGCGGATCTCCTCGTCGCGGCCGATGACCGGATCGAGCTTGCCGTCGCGCGCAGCCTGGGTCAGGTCGCGGGCATATTTCTTCAGCGCGTCATAGGCGTTCTCGGCCGTTGCCGAGTCCGCGGTGCGGCCCTTGCGCAGCGCCTCGATCGCCGCATTGAGATTTTGCGGGGTGACGCCGCCCTTGCTGAGGATTACGCCGGCTTCGCTGGTCTTCTCCAGCGTGAGGCCGAGCAGCAGCCGCTCGACGGTGACAAAGCTGTCGCCGGCCTTCTCGCCGGCCTTTTCGGCGGCGTCGAAGGTACGGGCGAGCTCGGGCGCGAGGTAAATCTGGCCGGCACCGCCGCCGGAAACCTTCGGCACCTTGCCGAGGGCGTCCTCGGTCGCCTGCAGGATTGCGCGGGAATTACCGCCGGCGCGGTCGATCAGACCGGCAGCCAGCCCCTCATTGTCGTCCAGCAGCACCTTCAGGACGTGAAGGGTCGAAAACTGCTGATGCCCCTCGCGCACCGCAAGCGACTGCGCGGACTGGATGAAGCCCCTGGAACGTTCGGTATATTTGTCGATGTTCATTTCGTTGTCTTTCCCTCGGCCTGCCCCTGGAGCCCTCTAAGGCACCCCAAACGGCATCTTCACTGGGTTTCCGCCGGCCATATTGACGTTGGTCAACCGGCAGCGGTCGTTATCAGCCGGCACTGGCGTCGACCTGACCCAAATGTGGGAAGCGTGTCCTTGGATCGGAAGAGGCGAGTTCACAATTTCGTGCGCGGATTCGCGTGCTTGGCGCCACCGGCGCGAATCCCCTAAGTAGCGTCATGACAGCCAGACAGACCGCCGAAATCGCCAGCCTTTACCGCTACCCGATCAAGGGTCTGACGCCGGAGCCTCTGCCCCGCGTCCTGTTGCGGGCCGGCCAGACCTTGCCCGCCGACCGCCGCTACGCCATCGAGAACGGCCCGAGCGGGTTCGATCCCGAACAGCCCCAGTGGAAGCCGAAAATCCAGTTCCTGATGCTGGCGCGCAATGAGCGGCTGGCGTCCCTTGACAGCCGGTTCGAGGACGCGACCAACCGCCTGACCATCCGCAGGGACGGCCAGATCGTCGCCAGCGGCGATCTGGAGACCGAAGCCGGGCGCGCCGCCATCGAGGAGTACTTCCGCGAGAATTTTCAGCCGGAGCTGAAGGGGCCGCCAAAAATCCTGTCAGGACGCGACCACAGTTTTTCCGACGTCGCCCGCAAGGTCGTGTCCATCATCAATCTCGGCAGCGTCCGCGCCATCGAGACCATGCTCGGCGCCGCCGTGCATCCGCTGCGCTTCCGCGGCAATCTCTACGTGAAGGGCTGGCCGGCCTGGTCAGAGCTCGACCTCGTCGACCAGACGCTTGCAATCGGCCAGGCCCGGCTGAAAGTGGTCAAGCGTATCGTCCGCTGCCCGGCCGTCAACGTCGATCCCGAGACCGCCGTGCGCGATCTCGAGATTCCGCCGACGCTCTCGCGCAATCTCGGCCACATGGATTGCGGCATCTATGCCGAGGTGATCGCCGATGGCGAGATCGGCTTGGGGGATGCGGTGGCGGTGGAAGAACCGAGATTGGTTTGAGCTGGCACCGCTGCCGTAGGGTGGGCAAAGGCGCTCTTGCGCCGTGCCCACCATCTCGCCGAGCGGAGAGAACTGGTGGGCACACTTCGTTTTGCCTACCCTACGAGACCGTCGTTACGGCTCCGTCTCAGTTCGGCATCACATACGCATAGATCCGGCCACGCGAGACAGGCGCCTCGCGAACGCGATTGCCGTTGTTGCCGGAAATCATGATCGGATTGCCCTGCGCGTCGACGCCGGTGATGATGCCGACATGACCGCCGCGGCGGCCGCGCGACATCACCGCGATGGCGCCGACCTGCGGGCCGGAGACACGCGTGCCGTAACGCGCGAACGAATTCGCCATGTCCGATCCGGTGCCATGGTGGCCGGTTTTCTCGAGCACCATGTTCATGAAGCGCGCGCACCACAGGCTGCCGCGCCCGGTCGGATTGCCGCCGACATAGCGGCGTGCCTCGGACACGAGGCCAGATCCGCCGCCGAAGCCGCCGCTTGCAGCCATGCCGCTGTTGGCGTTCGGATTGTAGCTGGCCTGGGTGTCCGCGAAGCCGCTCGCCTGCAGCTGCGCCGCGCTGCGCTCGAAGCGCGAGCTGCGGGCATGGTGGCGATAATGATGATATCTGGCGTGATGCACGTGAGCGTGCCGCTCTGCGCTATGACGATGATGCGGCCGAGCCGAGGCCGGAGAGGAAAACGCGGCGACCGCCGCGAAGAAGAGCGCCAGCGCGACAACACAACGCGACAGGCGAGACGCAAACAACTCGAACATTCTTCATCCTTCGTTGACACCCCCAGTTCCCGATCGGCCCGTGCACGGCCGACATCCGTCTGGCCGTTAAGCCGCCCGATGTGGCGAGAAAAAGACGCGGCGCCGCGAATGGCTGCGATGATTAATGCTGCCGCATTGCGGACAACAGCATTAACTGCGATCCTGCAAAGGCGGCTTGAAGAGAGGGAAACGGTTAATGCCCCACGCCACGACCAGGGACGACGTCCGCATCTATTTCGAGGAGGCGGGTCAGGGAACGCCGATTATTTTTTTGCACGAGTTCGCGGCCGACTACACCAATTGGGAGCCGCAGATGCGCTATTTCTCGCGCGGCCACCGTTGCATCACCTATTCGGCGCGCGGTTACACGCCGTCGGATGTGCCTGATGGTGAAGTCTACAGCTATCAGCATTTCTACACCGACGCGCTCGCCGTGCTCGATCACCTCGAGATCGAACGCGCGCATCTCGTTGGCCTCTCGATGGGCGCCTATTCGTCGCTCCAGATCGGACTGAACGCACCGCAGCGCGCGCTGTCGATGACGCTGGCTGGCGTCGGCTCCGGCTCGGAGATCGAAAACCTCGACGCCTGGCGCAGGCAGTGCCGCGCCAATGCCGAGCAGTTCGAGACATCAGGCTCGGCGGAAGTGGCAAAAGTCACGCGGGAGGCGCCGAGCCGGATTCCCTTCCTGGTCAAGGACCCACGCGGCCACGCTGATTTCTACGCCGCGCTGGCGCGACATGACGCGAAGGGTTCGGCGAACACGATGCGCGGCTTCCAGGGCGGCCGTCCGTCGATCTTTGCGATGACCGACGCAATCAAGAAGGCGTTCACGCCCGCTCTGATCATCTGCGGTGACGAGGACGATCCGTGCGTCGGGCCGAGCCTGTTCCTGAAGAAGCACCTGCCCGCGGCGGGGCTCGCGATGTTTCCGAAGTCGGGCCACGTGCTCAACCTGGAAGAGCCCGCGTTGTTCAACGAGAGCGTGGAGCGGTTCGTGACGCTGGTGGAAGCCGGGCGCTGGCCGGTGCGCGATCCGAGGTCGCTGGCGGTCGGTTAAGCCCGTCATTCCGGGATGCGCTTCGTGCGCCCCGGAATGACAGACGAGCTACTTCCCTTGCCCGCGCGTCAGCAGGAACACGCCCTGCTCGCCGAACAGGTTCCACACCCACCACGGCATCCGCAGCCGCAGCGGGCGGCCGTAGAGATCGAGCGCCTCGGCGCGCTCCATCTTGACACCGATCGCATCGCAGAGCTCGACGAAATCCTTGATGGTACAGAAATGGATGTTGGCGGTGTCGTACCAGCTTGCCGGCAGATTCTCGGTGCGCGGCATGTGGCCGCCCACCAGGAGCTGGAGCCGCATCCGCCAGAAACCGAAATTCGGGAACGAGACGATGGCGCGGCGACCGATGCGCAGTAGATTTTCCAGCACCACCTTGGGCTGCCGTGTCGCCTGCAGCGTCTGCGACAGGATCACGTAGTCGAAGGCGTCGTCGGGATAGTTGACGAGGTCGGTGTCGGCATCGCCCTGCACCACCGCGAGCCCCTTGGCGACGCAGCGGTTGACGCCCTCGCGCGACAATTCGATGCCGCGGCCGTCGATGCCGCGGGTCTCCAGCAGCTGGAGCAGGTCGCCCTCGCCGCAGCCGACATCGAGTACTTTCGAGCCCGGCTTGACCATTCCGGCAACCAGCAGATGATCGGCGCGAAACTGGCCGCGCCGCTCCGTGGTGAGGCCGTCCAGGGGCAGCACTTCCTGTACGGACATCGCTAGCCCTCCTTGCCGGTGAGCCCGCGCGCCTTGCCGGCCGATTGCAGGAAGGCGCGGGAAATGTCGAGGAATTCGGGCACGTCGAGCAGGAAGGCGTCATGGCCGCGATCGGTTTCGATCTCGGCGAACGACACCCGCGCGCTCGACGCATTCAGCGCATGCACCAGCGCGCGCGATTCCGAGGTCGGGAACAGCCAGTCGCTGGTGAAGGAGACGACGCAGAAGCGCGTCTGGATGCCGGCAAACGCTTTCGCCAGCACGCCGCCGTGATCGCCGGCGATATCGAAATAGTCCATCGCGCGCGTCAGATAGAGATAGGAATTGGCATCGAACCGCTCGACGAAGGACGAGCCCTGGTAGCGTAGATAGCTTTCGACCTGGAAGTCGGCATCGAACGAGAAGGTCGGCAGCTCGCGGTCCTGCATGCGGCGGCCGAACTTGCGATGCAGCGCCGCGTCCGAGAGATAGGTGATGTGCGCGGCCATGCGCGCCACCGCAAGCCCGCGATGCGGATGGATGCCGTGATCGGCGTAGCCGCCATTGTGCCAGTCGGGATCGGCCATCACGGCCTGGCGGCCGAGTTCGTGGAAGGCAATGTTCTGCGCCGAGTGCCGCGTCGCGCAGGCGATCGCCAGCGCGGAATACACGCGCCTGGGATAGGCCGCGGTCCATTGCAGCACCTGCATCCCGCCCATCGAGCCGCCCACGACGGCGAACAGCGTATCGATGCCGAGCCGGTCGATCAGCATCGCCTGCGCGCGCACCATGTCGGGAATGGTGATGACGGGGAAATCCAGCCCCCACACCTTGCCGGTGGCGGGATTGATCGAGGCCGGCCCGGTCGAGCCCATGCAGCCGCCGATCACGTTGGAGCAGATGATGAAGTAGCGGCTGGGATCGAGCGGCCGGCCGGGGCCGACCAGGGTCTCCCACCAGCCTGGCTTGCCGGTGACGGGATGCAAATTGGCGACATGCTGGTCGCCGGTCAGCGCATGGCAGATCAGAACCGCGTTGGAGCGATCGGCGTTGAGCTCGCCGTAGGTCTGGTAGGCGATCTGGAACGGGGTGAGATCGACGCCGCAATCGAGCCGCAGCGGCTGGTCCCCGCCGAACTGCGCAAGCTGCGAACTCGGATGATCCACCTCATGCGACCGGTCGTCGGCACTGATCGCGGGACTCGGAATCGACTTGACGCCAACCATCATCGACCTCGTTTGCGACCGGCTGCCAAGCCGGCGCTGGATTCAGGCCATGAAAAACCCGGCCTGAACGATAGGTTCGGCCGGGATCGGAAGCGTCCCCGGCCTGTTTAGCGAGTTTTTTAACGTGGCTGCAAGCCGGCCGGCTCAAATGACCACGGAACAAGCAAAAACTACTGTCTTGGGCGGTTTTCGTCAAGTCGCGGTCCGGATTAACCAAAATAGCCCTTCACCGGGCCGCGGAGCAGGGCCAATTTCCTTTTGCATTTCTCTTTGCTTTCGCGGCTCCGACTGCCTAATCAGGACCTCGACAGCAGCGGGCCCGACCATATCAGTCAACTTGGCCGGCCCGCATTGGAACGCCTCTCAACACTCCCTTGCCAGATATGTCCCAACGTCCGCCCGCGCCACCATCGCTCCAGGAATTGCGCAAGGAGATCGACGCGATCGACGAGGGCATGCACCGCCTGCTGATGCAGCGCGGCGACATCATCGACCGCCTGATTCAGGTGAAGCAGACCCAGGAGGTCGGCTCGGCATTCCGCCCGGCACGCGAGGCCGCGATGATGCGCGACCTCGTGCAGCGTCATCGCGGCATCCTGCCGCTCGACACGGTCGAGAGCATCTGGCGCGTCATCATCTCGACCTTCACCTATGTCCAGGCGCCGTTCTCCGTGCATGCCGACATCTCGGTGAGCGAGCCCGCCATGCGCGATTCCGCGCGTTTCCATTTCGGCTTCACGGTGCCCTACGTCGCGCATTTCAGTGCGCAGGCGGCGGTCGAGGCGGTGGCGAAATCCAAGGGCGATCTGGCGCTGGTCTCGGCGACCTCGAGCCGCACGCCGTGGTGGCTGGAGCTGGAAGCAGCGGGTGCGCCAAAGATCATCGCGCGGCTGCCCTTCGTCGAGCGCGCCGACCATCCGGCAGCGCTGCCGGTGTTCGCCATCTCGCGCGTCGCCGACAGCGCCCTGGTGACGGAGGTCGAGACCTTCAGCGTGCGCGTGTCCGGGTGGAACGCCGACGTTGCGCGCGCGCTGTCACCGCTCGCCGAGATCGTGGCGTGCCCGATACCGCCTTCGACGGCGCGGCGCTGCTGGTCTCGGTCACGAGCGCGACCAGCATCGACAAAATCAAGGCTGCCCTGATCGAAGCGGGGGCCTCGGTGCGGTCCACGGCCCTCGTCGGCAGCCACGCAACGCGCTATACGGTGCCCCCGACCGGGCCGAAATCGTAAATCGCGAACCGCCTTAGCCTATCCGGAGTTGAAGATGTCACGCCCCGTGCCGAATCCCGGCATTCTCGATATTGCGCCCTACACGCCCGGCAAGAGCCCGGTCGCCGAGCCGGGCCGCAAGGTGTTCAAGCTCTCGGCCAACGAGACGCCGTTCGGGCCCTCGCCGAAGGCGATCGAGGCCTTCAAGAGCGTAGCGGATCATCTGGAGGATTATCCGGAAGGCACCTCGCGCGTGCTGCGTGAAGCCATCGGCCGCAGCTTCGGCCTCGATCCCAACCGCATCATCTGCGGCGCCGGCTCGGACGAGATCCTCAACCTGCTCGCCCACACCTATCTCAGCCATGGCGACGAGGCGATCTCCACCACGCACGGCTTCCTGGTCTATCCGATCGCAACCATGGCGGTCGGTGCGAAGAACGTGGTCGCAGCCGAGAAGAACCTCACCACCGACGTCGACGCCATCCTCAAGGCGGTGACGCCGAAGACAAAGCTGGTCTGGCTCGCCAACCCGAACAATCCGACCGGGACCTATATTCCGTTCGACGAGGTCAAGCGCCTGCGCGCCGGCCTGCCCTCGCATGTGCTGCTGGTGCTGGACGCCGCCTATTCCGACTACGTCTCGCGTAACGATTACGAGATGGGGATCGAGCTCGTCGCCACCACCGAGAACACCGTGGTGACGCACACTTTCTCCAAGATTCATGGCCTTGCGGCGCTGCGCATCGGCTGGATGTTCGGCCCCGAGCACATCATCGACGCGGTCAACCGCATCCGCGGTCCGTTCAACGTGTCGACCCCGGCGATGTACGCAGCCGTCGCCGCGATCGAGGACACCGCGCACCAGGCGATGTCGAAGCAGTTCACCGAGACCTGGCGCAACTGGCTGGCCGAGGAGATCGGCAAGCTCGGGCTGAAGGTGACGCCGGGCGTCGCGAATTTCGTGCTGATCCACTTTCCGGCCGACAAGGGCAAGACCTCGGACGACGCCGACGCGTATCTCACCAAGCGGGGCCTCGTGCTGCGCGGGTTGAAGAATTACGGTCTGCATCATGCGCTGCGCATGACCATCGGCACCGAAGAGGCCAATCGCCTCGTCGTCGACGGCCTGCGCGATTTCATGGCCGGCAAATGAGCGTTCAGCCGCACTTCCAGCGCGTCGCGCTGATCGGCTTCGGCCTGATCGGCGGCTCGATCGCGCGCGCTGCGAAGCTCCAGGGCCTGGCCTCCGAGATCGTCACCACCGCGCGCTCGGAGAAGACGCGCGCGCGGGTGCTCGAGCTCGGCATCGTCGACCAGGTCGTGGCGACCAATGCGGAAGCCGTGAAGGACGCCGATCTCGTCATCCTCTGCATTCCCGTCGGTGCCTGCGGGCCGGTGGCGCAGGAGATCGCTGATTATCTCAAGCCGGGCGCGATCGTCTCCGACGTCGGCTCGGTCAAGGGCGCGATCGTCAGGGACATGGCGCCGCATCTGCCGAAGAGCGTTCATTTCGTGCCGGCCCATCCGGTCGCGGGCACTGAACATTCGGGGCCGGATTCCGGCTTCGCCGAGCTCTTCATCAATCGCTGGTGCATCCTGACGCCGCCGGAAGGCGTCGACGCGGCAGCCACCGATCGCCTGCGCGCGTTCTGGGCCGCGATGGGCGCCAAGGTCGAGGTGATGAGCCCGGATCATCATGATCTCGTGCTCGCGATCACCAGCCATCTGCCGCATCTGATCGCCTACACCATCGTCGGCACCGCCGACGAACTGGCGCAGGTGACGGAGTCCGAGGTCATCAAGTTCTCCGCCGGCGGCTTTCGGGACTTCACCCGCATCGCGGCCTCCGATCCGACGATGTGGCGCGACGTCTTCCTCGCCAACAAGGAGGCCGTGCTGGAGATGCTCGGCACTTTCACCGAGGATCTGGCAAAGCTCACCCGCGCCATCCGCCGCGGCGACGGCGAGGCGCTGTTCGACCACTTCACCCGCACCCGCGCGATCCGCCGCGGCATCGTCGAGATCGGCCAGGATTCGGCCGCGCCTGATTTCGGCCGGCCGCTTGCGGCGTTGAAGAAGCCGTAGCGCTCCTCGTTGGAGCGTGTGGCGGGCCGAGCCGCCCCTAATAGAGCGGCGGGATCTGGCCGACCTTGACCAGGCCGAGCAGCACGGCGCCGTCGACGAATTTCAGCGGGAAGCTGCGGGCCTTCTTGCCTTCCAGCGTGCTCTCGGTGCCGATCGAATTGATGCCGGCAGCAAGTCCGGCATTGGCGTTCTGCTTGATGACCTTGCCGAGGCCGGGCACGGCGCGGTCGAGCGCGCCGAAGAGATTGTTGAGGTCCTGCGACTTCACGCCAGGCGCGACGCGGTCGAGCGTTGCCTGCGGCACGCCCTCTTCCAGCATCTTCTCGATGCCGAGCGCCGGAATCACGCGCTCGAGGCCGGTCACCGTCATCTGCAGCTCGCCGTCGAGTCGGCCATTGGCCGAGAGTCCGAGCGTGCCGGCCGCGATCGCGATCATCTCGCCCTGCTGGATGCGCGACTGCACGATCTCGATATGGCCGCCGGCGGCCTGGATCTCGCGGAAGCGCTGCGGCCAAGGCTTTGGCGTAAAGTCGGAGAGGCCGGTGATCTTCGCGCGCGTGTCGGCCTCGAACGGCTCGGCCAGCAAGGGATGAATACCCTGGATGCTGCCCTGCGCGATGTGGGCCACGGTCTCGATCACGGGATGATCGGCCGGCGATCCGTCCGCGAGACGTCCGTGCAGCTCGACCTGCCTGGCGCGCGCGAGCGGCACCTGCACGGTGCCGTCGAGACGGTTGATGGTGGGATCGTCGAACACGATGGAGGCGCGGTCCGGGATCGCCGGCAGGCCGACCACGCTGCTGCGACCCTTGCTCCAGTTCACCACGAAGGTGTTCTGGGTAACGCCGTCAGTCAGCGTCGCCGGCGCGGAGAACTCGGCAATGACGAGCTTGGGATCGTAGACCTGGGCGACGACCAGGATGTTGTCGAGCCTCGCCGTGAACGGCGTCTTGCTCGCGTTCTGCGACACCAGCGCGACGCTGGCGCCGGAGCACTGGACCTCGAAGCGGAAGGGGAAGCCCGCGATCGAGCGCTTGGCGCAATCATAGATGCGGCCGGCTTTAGCCTCCTGCGCGCGCCAGGCATCTGCCGCCACCTCGGCCTGCGATGCGGCATAGAACCAGAAGCAGCTCCACGCGACCGCGAGGATCAGGAGGAGAACGGGTGCGATGAAAAGGCCCCGGCGGGAGCGCCGGCCTGCGGCAACGGTCATATCGGACATGCGGCGACCCTTTGACCCCAGATGATGGCAAATGTAAGCGAGGTTCGGCTGGGACGAAAGGCGGAGAATTCGCTTCGCTTGGGGGCGCGCTTCTGGTAGCCGTGCCCGAAATGTCGGAAATCACCCTCCCCTCCGTCAGCACAGCCAAGGGCGACCTCTGGGTGTTCGGTTACGGCTCGTTGATGTGGCGGCCGGGCTTCGAATTCGAGGAACGCGTCCCGGCGCGGCTGGTCGGCGAACATCGCGCGCTCTGCGTCTATTCCTTCGTGCATCGCGGCACGCCGGAAAAGCCGGGGCTGGTGCTCGGGCTCGACCGCGGCGGCGCCTGCCGCGGCATCGCCTTCCGTGTCGCGGAGAAAAAGCGCGCCGACGTCGTCGCCTATCTGCGCGAGCGCGAGCAGGTCACCTCGGTCTATCGCGAAGTGATCCGCTCGGTGTGGCTGGAGGGAGATGCGCGGCAGCGCGTCTCCGCGCTCACCTACGTCGTCGACCGCGGCCATGTGCAATATGCCGGCCGCCTGTCGCTCGCCGATCAGCATCGCCACGTGCTCCAGGGCCACGGCCAGTCCGGCGCCAACCGCGACTATGTCACCTCGACGGTGAAGGCGATCGAGGCCGAAGGTTTTCGCGATATGCAATTGCATCAGCTCGCATTGATGCTGCATGGGGAGGCGCATTCCTCGCGCGCCCCCGCTGCCGCGGAAGATCGAGAGAACCGTTAGAGCGTTTCATTTTTTGATAGAAGCGTATCCGGCATTAACGAAGTAGTTGCTGCATTCGCTGGGCAGAACGCTTCTGACGAGGTTGCCGATGTGGTCGCAGGCGTCGTCGATCGTGCGCTTCTGTGCGATGCGCATCCAGTGCTTGATCTTGGCGAAGACTTGCTCGATCGGGTTGAGGTCGGGTGAGTACGGCGGCAGGTACCACAGTCTTGCGCCGGCTTTCCGGATCATCTGCCGGACGGTCGGGGACTTGTGGCTACCGAGATTATCCATGACGACGATGTCGCCCGGTTTGAGCACTTTGACGAGTTGCTGTTCGACATAGGCGCGGAAGCTTTCGCCGTTGATCGGTCCGTCGAACACGCAAGGCGCAGTGAGCTGGTCAGAGCGTAGGGCACCGAGGAAGGTCAGGGTTCGCCAGTGACCGTGCGGCGCAAAGCCGCGCAACCGCTCGCCCTTGGATCCCCAGCCGCGCAACGGGGCCATGTTGGTCTTGATCCAGGTCTCGTCGATGAACACCAGGCGGCTTGGATCGAGGCGATCCTGCAAGCTGCGCCAGCGCTGCCGCCGCCGCGCGACGTCGGCGCGACCCTGCTCAAGGGCGAACAGTGTTTTTTTTGAAGCTGAGACCTTCGCGTCGCAGGAAGGTCCATACCGCATGGTGTGAGACTTTCACGCCTCGCGCGGCAAGCTCGTCCTTCAGCCCGTGCAGCGTTAGATGTGGCGTCTGCCTGATCCGCTCCACGATGAACGCTCGATGCGGCCCCAGAACCGGCTTACGGTGACCGCCCATCTTGCCCGGCGCCACCGAACCCGTCGCGCGATAGCGCTGCCTCCACTTCACGACGGACGACACTGCAACATCGAACCGGGCCGCCACAGCATGGCAACTCTCGCCGGATTCCACCGCCTTCACGGCTCGTTCACGAAGATCATTCGAAAGAGGTCGGACCATCTGATGCTGGCCTCCGATCCAGCCAGCATCTTGAATCACAAACCGCCGCCCGACGGAATCCCTCCCGATTCAATCAATCGATGAACCGCTCTAGCTCTCCGACGGCGCGTAGCTCGGCGATGCGCCGATGAGCTGCTCCTGCTCCCTGCGACCCGCTTCGACGAGACGTCCGGTCGCGTCTTCGATCGCGGCTTGCACGCGGAAGAGAAACTCGTCCTTCGGCAGGCCCGATGGCAGCGGATCGAGGAACTCCACCACCAGCGTGCCGGGATAGCGCATGAAGGTGCGGCGCGGCCAGAACAGGCCGGAATTGAGCGCGATCGGCAGGCACTGCACGCCGCAGGATGAATAGATCTGCGCAAAGCCGGTTTTGTAGTCGGGCGGAGCGCCCGGGGCCCGGCGCGTGCCTTCCGGAAAGATCACGAGCTGCCCGCCGCCGCGCACCGCATCGCGCGCCCGGCGCGTCATGTCGAGCAGCGCCTTCACGCCGGCCTTGCGGTCGATCGCGATCATCCCGGTCTTGACCAGGAACTGACCGAACACCGGGATCTGCATGAGCTGGCGCTTGAGGATGAAGATCGGGCGATTGAAGAAGCCCGGCAGCACGAAGGTCTCCCAGAACGATTGATGCTTCGCCACGATCACCAGTGGTCCCTGCGGGATCTTCTCCTGGCCGCGGAATTCCACCTTGATGTTGCAAACCACCCGCATCAAGAACAGCGTCGCCGTCGCCCACCATCTCGCGACCGTCAGCATGGCGCGCGGCGGCAATGCGAAGGTCGGTAGCGCCACGATCGCGAGGCACACCAGCACTGTGTAGAACAGGACGTTGAACACCAGCGAGCGCAAGAAAATCAAGAACATCGACGATCCGATTAATTTGCCGATTAATTGCCGGTCAATTGGCCTGTGCGGTGGCAGGCCGCTTCGGCTGCAGCCCGGGAGGCTGCTCCGACATCTCGGGCGAAAGGTCAATCCCGAAATCCTCCAGCCGGACCCTGAGCTCGGCCGCGATGTACTTGACATATTCGGACAGCAACAGCCGCAGCGTCGAGGCCGAGGTCCACCACGGCTCCTCGCGCCATTTCTCACCGACCACCGCGAACGGGATCAGAATCGTCTCCGGCATCGCGTGCGAGAATTCCACCAGCGCGCGCGGCATGTGATAGTTCGAGGTGACCACGATCAGCGACCTGAAGCCGCGCCCATCCGCCCAACGCCGCGCCTCGGCCGCGTTGCCGCGGGTCGAGACCGCGGTGCGGTCGAGATCGACGCAGCAATGCATGAAGGACTGGTTCTCCGGCAGCGTCCGCGAGATGTCGCTTGCCGTCGAGGTCGGGTGCACGCCGGAGATCAGCAGCCGCTTGCCGTAGCCGGCCGCCAGCAGCTCCATCGCATCCGAGACCCGCGAAGAGCCGCCGGTCAGCACCACGATGCCGTCAGCCTTCCGGTCCGGCGCGATCTCGGCGCCGCGCAATTGCGACAGGAACGCGATGAACCCCGCCGCCGCGCCGACGAAGACGAGCGCGATCGTCGACACCAATGCCGCGCGCAGCCAGCCGCGCGGCAATTTCGGCGATCGATCGTCGGTCGGCGAGGTCATGTGATGTCGGTGATCCCTTCCCCGGATGATTTTAGGACGTTTTGAGGCGAAGTGGAGTCCGGTTTGTCGGGCTCCGCGAACGCAACGGATAACAACTCTATCCGCGTCGGTGATGCGCGCCCTCGCCCCGCTTGCGGGGAGAGTGTTGGGGTGAGGGGGCTCTCCGCCCGGGCGGTGGCAGTGGGATTCGCGGAGAGTCCCCCTCACCCGGAATCCGCGCTTTCAGCGCGAATTCCGCCTCTCCCCGCAAGCGGGGAGAGGCGAAGAAACCTCAATCCACATCATTCAGCGTCGCGAACAGTGTCTGGCGCGAGGCGACGGCGGTGATGGCGCCGATCAGCACCGCCTGCACCGCGAGCACGGCATAGCCCGACGGCCGCAGCGAGAAGGTGCCGAGCAGCGCGGCGAACTGGTCGCCGACGGGAGTACCGGAAAACCAACCGGCGATCGACTCGGAGAAGCCGAACACCAGCATGGCGGCCCCGCCGCCAATCAGGCCGCCCTCCAGCCCCAGGCGGAGGAAATGACGCAGAAAGCGGTTGGCGATGTAGCGGTCGCCGGCGCCAACGAAATGGAGGACCTCGACGATCGGGCGGTTCGCCGCCATGGCGCCGCGAGTCGCGAACGAGACCGAGATGATGGTGGCGATGATGACGAGCGCGAGAATGCCGAGACCCGCGAGCACCGTGGCATTGGTCATCGAGCGCATCCGCTCGATCCAGGCGCGGTGGTCGTCGACGCTGGCGCTTGGGGCCGCCTGGGTCACGCGGGCGCGCAAGGCGCCGAGATCGAGCGCCGTGCCCGGCTGCACGCGTGCGATGATCATGCGCGGCACCGGCAGATCGTCCATCGACAATCCGGTGCCGAGCCAGGGCTCGAGCAGCTTGCCGCTCTCTTCCTTGGTGAACGGCTTGACTTCGACGATGCCGGCTTGCGCGCGCATCGCCTCAGTCACCGCGGCCGTGTCGCGATCAAGATCGCGGCCGGACTGCGGGCGGACCTGGATGGTGATTTCGCTCGCGACGTCCGACTGCCATTCGGCGGCGGAGGCGCTAACGAGCAGCACCGCGCCCGTGGTCATCGAGGCGAGGAACGTCATGATGGCGACGACGGCGACCAGCGCGCGGCCCTGGATCGAGGCGCGCGGCACGATCGGCGACATGTTACGCGCCCTGGCCGGAAGCTGCGGACGCTCTTGTCCGAGGTCGACCAGCACGCCGCGCTCGTCGATCCTACTCATAGACGTGCAGCCGCCCCTGATGCAGCACGAAGCGGCGCGCCTCGTACTGGTCCATCAGGGCAATGTCGTGGGTGGCGATGATGACGGCGGTGCCGGACTTGTTGAGCTCGATGAAGAGCCGCAGCAGGCGGCGCCCGAGCGTCGGATCGACGCTGCCGGTCGGCTCGTCCGCGAGCAGGAGCTGCGGCCGCGAGATCACCGCGCGTGCGATCGCCGCACGCTGCTTCTCGCCGCCCGACAGGATCGGCGGCAAGGCGTCCATGCGCTCGCCAAGCCCGACCCATTTCAGGAGATCGATGACTTCCTTGCGATAGCTCGACTCGCTGCGGCCCATGACGCGGAACGGCAGGGCCACGTTCTCATACGTCGTCATGTGGTCGAGCAGGCGGAAATCCTGGAGCACGATGCCGATGCGCTTGCGCAGGTCGGCGATCTCGTCCTTGCCGAGTTGCGAGACGTCGTGGCCGAACAGATTGACGAGGCCCCGCGTCGGCCGGTGCGACAGAAACAGCAGGCGCAGCAATGACGTCTTGCCGGCGCCGGACGGGCCGGTGAGGAACTGGAACGAATGCGCCGGGATCTGGAAATTGAGGTCGCGCAGGATCTCCGGCCCCAGACCGTAACGCAATCCGACATTTTCGAACCGAACCAAGTTCAGCTCCGTTCGAGAGGTGGCGACAGCCGCGCCGCGACGCTCCGCCACACGCGATCAAGGGGTTGTGCGGCCGTTATGGTTTCCGGTTCGTTAACGGTCGGCCTGTAGCATTTGGAGTGCCCGGCTCTCCCGGACCGGGGCATCGTCAAGACCTGTCCGTGCATCAAGGCTCGTGTCCATGCATATCGTCTGCCCCCATTGTACGACATCCTACGCCATCAAGCTTGGAAGCCTGGGGGCCAACGGCCGGACGGTCCGTTGCTCCCGCTGCAAGGAGACCTGGGTCGCCTATGCCGAGGATGCCATCGAGGAGGCCTCCGTCCCGGCCATGGCTGCAGCCAGTCGGGGCGACGACCAGTCCGACCTCGCCGCAGAGTGGAACTCCTACGCCGAGGACGACGGTGCCGCTGATACGCCTGTGGTCGACAGTCCGTCGATCGCCAGCGACTGGCCGGCCGAGGACGCCAAGGAGATTGAGGACCAGTGGTCAGCGACCGCCCGTTCCGCCGAGGAAGATGTCGCCGGCGCCCGGCACCAGTCCTGGTTCCGTAGCCTGTTCCCCCGCCGCGGGGCGCGGGTGAGCCGCCCGGTCGCCGCCACGCCTCCGCGAAAATCCTATCTTGGCTTGCCGGCCGCCTGCGCCGCCATGGGCGCGCTGGTGCTGGCGCTGGTGATCTGGCGCGGCGACATGGTGCGGCTGCTGCCGCAGACGGCGGCATTCTACAAGATGGTCGGTTTTGAGGTGAACCTGCGCGGGCTGGCCTTCAGGGATGTCAAGCTCTCCAGCGAGACCGTGGAGGGTAAACAGGTATTGGTGATCGAGGGCGTCATTGTCGGCCAGGGCAAGAAGCCGCTCGATATCCCGCGCTTGCGCTTTGCGGTGCGCGACGCGCAGGGCGCCGAGATCTACGCCTGGAATACCGTGCTGGAGCAGACCGTGCTGCAGCCCGGCGAGCGCGCCTTCTTCCGGTCGCGTCTCGCCTCGCCGCCGCCGGAGGGCCGCAATATCGACGTTCGCTTCTTCAACCGGCGCGACATTGCCGGCGGCAGCGTATAATCAGCCTCGCAGGGTCCCGCAGGGGAAGGCTCGTCCCAAGGGTTGGTCTGATGCCGAAAGTCTTGATCGCCGACGACGAGGATTCGATGCGCCAGCTGGTGGCGCGCGCCATCGCCATGGACGGCCACGAGACCATTACCGCGCAGGACGGCGCCGAGGCGCTGGAGATCCTGACCCGCGAGGACGGCGCGTTCGATCTTCTGCTCACCGACATCCAGATGCCGGTGATGGACGGCATCGCACTCGCCCTCTCCGTCGCGCGCGACTTTCCCGATCTGACCATTTTGCTGATGACCGGATTTGCCGATCAGCGCGAGCGCGCCTCGAACTTGAACGCGCTGGTGCATGACGTCGTGACGAAACCGTTCTCGGTCGCGGACATCCGCACGGCGGTGGCGGACGCGCTGGCGGCGAAGAAGGGGTAGCGGCTCCGATATCGTAGCCCGCATGGCGCGCAGCGGAATGCGGGAAGTTCCGCGCGACAGCAGTCCCGGATTACGCTTGCGCTCCATCCGGGCTTCTGTAACGGGCCCTGGTTAGTCAATCCCTTTTTGCGCGATCCTGTTGCCGGGCACTTGCTTCTGTACGGGATCGGCGCGAAGGCCGTCGCCTGATGGGGTGCATTTGAGGAGCCGGCCGGCCAATCTACGGAAGCGTGGTTATGACCCACTTCCCGGATGGCGGCCTGACCGGATCCATCGTCCCGGCTAGGGACCTCGCTCAGGGAGAGCCTGATGTCGTGACTCCCCCAGAACCGATTGATGCTTCCTTGTTTAAGTTGCGGCCATGGCGATGACCTTGGCCTTGTTTTTGACCTCGGGGTTGAAGGGTTTGGCATCGGCGAGCATGCGATGCAGGATGACGGCAAGCTTGCGTGCCAGGGCGACCTTGGCCTTGCGCATGCCGGCCCGATTGGCGATCCGCATGGCCCAGCTCTTGAGCGCCGAACAATTCTTCAGCGGCTTGGTCAGCATGACGTGAGCCGCCTGGTAGAGCGCCTCGCGTACGGAGGCGTCGCCGATCTTGCTGATGCGGCCGGTATAGTCGGTTTCTCCTGATTGGTATTTCCTTGGGGTCAGACCAAAGTGTGCGCCAGTGGCCTTCGAGGAACGGAAGCGCTTCGGATCGTCGATCGCCGCAGCATAGGTGAGCGCCACGATCGGACCGACGGAAGGCGTCGTCATCAGGAGCTTGGCGGAGGGCTGCGCTCTGGCGAGCTTCTGGGTGTGCCTGTCCAGGCTCTTGAACTCCTGGAGTAGCACGGCATGGGCCTGGAGGAGCGCCTTGGCGACCAGCTCAAGTCCGGGGTGACCGGCGACGAGTTCCCGGATACGTTCGGCGAAGGTGCGCTCGGTGGTCTTACCGACCTTCAGGCCGAAGCCCCGCAGCACGCCGCGCAGACTGTTCTCGACATCCTGCAGCTTCGACTGCAGCAGCTTGCGGGCCGTCAGAATGGCCCGCGTCTCCTGCGATGCAACGGATTTGCAGTGCACCGGCCGGAACCAGCCCAGCCGCATCAGCTGGGCGATCCCGCGCGCATCGTTGCGGTCTGACTTCACCGGCATTGCCTTGAAGGCATCGCGCACGTGCCGCGTCTCCAAGAGCTCGACCGCAAGTCCTGCATCCCGCATCGCCGCGTACAGCCATTGCGACAACGGACCTGCCTCCAGACCGATCCGCTCGCACGTCAGCCCCAGCGACCCGAACCACCCGATCAGAGCCTCCGGCTCGCTCAAAACCTTCGTCTCGCGCAAAATCTTGCCCGCTCCATCCACCAGGCAAACGCTCGAGCATTCCAAAGACACGTCAATTCCTGCATAGTGGTACACGGTCGTCCCTCATGATGCTTGGAGCGGGCTTGCCCGACTCCGTTAAACACCATCAATTTGAGGGACGACCGCCTTCCATCCAACAGGCCGCTCGCGAGCGCGCTTCCAAATCGCGCCGTAGCGAGCGGGCGGCCGGCCCGTTACCCCATCTACGATCGCCGCTCAGAAATCCTTCAACAGACGCTCGAGATAATCGAGCTCGATCTGCGGACGCGCCGGATCGCTCAGGCGGCGGCGGAGCTCTTCGAGGATGCGGCGGGCACGCTGGGCGTCGATCTCCCCAGGAATCTTGACCGTGTAGTCGTCGCTATATTCCTTGCCGCGGAGCGGCCGACCCAGCGGGTCGGTCCGTTCGCCGTTGCCCTGCTGGCGTCCGACAGCCTGGCCGGGGCCCTCGCCGTCGCCCGGCTCCTGGCCCTCGCCCTGTTGCTGCCCGCCCATCGAGTCGGCCAGATCCTGCATACCCTTGCGCAGGGCGTCGATGGCCTTGCCCTGCGATGCCGTCGCACCATCGGCATCGCCTTCGCCGATCTGATTGCCGGCGTCGCCCATGGCGTTCTCGGCGGCGTCGAAGCCGTCATCGCCATCCTGGTCGCCGTCCTGACCCTGGCCCTGCTGTCCTTGTTGGCCCTGCTGCCCCGGCTGCTTCTGCCCGCGCTGGCCTTTCTGACCATCCTGCTGCAGGCCCATCTCGGCGAGCTTCTTCTTGAGGGCTTCAAGCCGCTTCTTCAATTGCTCCTGGCGGCCCTGAGTATCCTGAGACCCCTCGCGCTGGGCCGATGGATCGTTTGGATCGGGATAGAGATATTTCTCCATGTCCCGAATCGCCTTGGACTGCTGGCCGACGCTTTCGTCCGTGTTCTTGTCCTTCAGGCTGTCGGCAGATTGCTTCATCGACCGATCGGCGCTGTCGAGCAGCGCGTCCAGACTCTTCTGGTCGGCGCGCGACGACTGCGCCAGGCAGAGCGAAGCCGTGGAACAGGATAGCACAAGGGCGAGGCATGCCGTCGCAAGCCCTCCCCGTGTCTTCCCGTTTTGCCAGATCGAGATGTGCTTCATGAGCTATCTGCTCCCCTGGGATTCACGCCAGGTCTTGAGCTCTTCACGCAAGGCTTCCTGCTGCTTTGCCAGATCCTCCAGCTGATCGCTGGTGGCGCCACGGGTCTTCTGCCGCAGCTCTCTCGACTTGCGCAGGATCTCCGCGACCTTGGGCGGCAGAGGCTTGGTACGCGGACCGCGCTTGGCGTCCTTGCTCTGGCGGTCGGTTTCGTCCCGAAGCGCGTTCTGCTCGCGGAGCAGATCGTTGAGCTCGCGCGCGATCTCGTCCATCTCGCGCTGCTCGGCGCTGGGCGGCCCTGGAGGCCGCTCCAGCAAACGCGCCAGCCGGTCCAGCTCGCGCGCGGCCGCGTCACGGTTGCCGCGCTGGATCAGCCGCTCGATCCGCTTCATCTGGTCGTCGAGGCCGACGGCCGGCCGCGCCAGCGGATTGTTGCGCATCTGCTGCGCATACTGGCGCATGTAATTGTCCAGCGCGGTCCGCAGATTGTCCATGAGCTTCTTGAGCTCTTCGTCGCTGGCGCCGCGCTGAAGCGCCTGCTTGAGCGCGTCCTGCGCCGCGCGCAATGCCTTGGCGACGTCGCTGATGTTGCCGTCCTCGATCGTCACCGCCAGCGCCCACAGGCTCGCCACGACCTCGCGCAGGGAGTCGTCGGTGCGTGCCGCCTCGAGCTGGCGCGCGACGCTGTGGAGGCCGAGATACTGGCCGGCTTCCGGTGTGAACATCTCGGGCGCGATCATCAGCGCGTCGAGTGCGGTGTAGACGTCGGAATTCCTGTTGGCGTCGAGCGCGAGGATGCGGCGCTGCTCGATCAGCGCGCGGGCGAGCGGCTTGGTGAACAGCCGCCCCGGCAGGCGCATGTTGAAGGGCTCGCTCTTCGCCTCGTTGCCGGCCTCGTCCTTGGCGGTGAGGGTCAGCGTGACATCCGCGCCGGAATAGGGATCCTCGCTGAGGTCCTTCACCGTCTGGCCGACGCCGTTGCGGGTCCGCGCATTGGGCAGTGTGAGCGGAAATTGCGGCGGCTGGTACAGCGGCCGCGCGGCCTTGCCGTCGGTATCCCTGGTCGCGTCCTTGGTCCCTTCCGTGCCTTCGGCGGCGCGCGGAACGATCTGCGCGGCGGCGGCGGTGACGCCGTAATCGTCCTCGATCTTGTAGGACAGCTGCAACGCGCCATAGGCCTGACGTTCGGGATCCTTGGCGAGCGCGATCGTCGGCGCGCGGTCCGGCATCGCCGTGAAGGCCCATTGCGGCTGGCCCGAGGGCGCGCGGACATGCGCGTTGCCGTCGCCCGCGATGGTGAAGTGCTTCTCGTTGGTGCCCTTAGGCGCGGCCTCGGTGGGTGCGACCTCCTTGAGGCCGCCGGAGATGGCGACATCCAGGCTGCCGCCGGACGAGCGCACGATCAGGGTCGAGCCGGCGGGCACCGCGAGCGGACCGCTGGCGGGCAGCGCCGCGGCCTCCTTGTTGGCGGCCGACAGAATGATCGGCGGCTTGCCGGTGTAGAGCGGCGGGGTAACCCAGGCATCGACGCGAACGTTGCTCGGTGCCAGCACGCCGTTCCAGTCGAAAGCGGCTCCGAGCCGCATCGCGCGCTCGCTGCCGGCGGCGAAGAAGGTCGCGACCAGCATCACCATGACCAGCGCGCGCAACGCCCAGGGATCATGCAAGGCAAGGCGCGGATGCGGCAGACCGGCACGGATGCGCTTAAGCGAGGCCAGTGTGCGCTCGCGCTGCGCCTGCCACAGCGCCTGCGCGATCGGGTCCTGCGAGGTCAGCGTGTCCGTGAGCGTCGTGGCCGGGCGGTGACGGATGCCGGAGCCGCGGTCGAGCCGGGCCAGAGCCTCTTCGCGACGCGGCCAGCGGAAACGAATCAAGGGAACAAGGGCGGCAATGGCGATGCCGGCAAAGAGGACGAGACCGATGGCCCGGACGACGGACGGCAGCGCCAGCCACAGGCCGGCCCAGGACACCACCAGGAACAGGCCGACAACCGTCAACAGCCGAGCCAGATGCGGCCAGGCACGTTCCCACGCGATCGCATAGGTGGCCCGTTGCAGGGCCTGCGCCAGCTTCAGCCGCGACAGAGCGTCGCCATCGCGGATCGGGTCTGACGGGTCGGGTGTGACGCCGTTCAATCAACTCTCCAGGTTGCCCGGGAGAGAAGCCTACCACAACGGCAGCACTGAGGCATCCGTTCCCGTACGGGAGAGCCCCCTTTTCCCGCATAACACGAGGACGTGACTGGCCCACCGCAACCCCGTAATTTCCGCGCCGCCATCCAAGGGAAACAGAGGGAACGCCATGGACAAGAAGATGCACGACAAGGGCCTGGAAGTCCGCAAAGCGGTGCTGGGCGAGGCCTATGTCAACAACGCCCTGAAGAACGTGGACGACTTCAACCGGCCGTTCCAGGAGATGCTCAACGAATATTGCTGGGGTACGGTGTGGGGCCGCGAGGAGCTGCCGCGCAAGACCCGCAGCATGCTCAACATCGCCATGATCGCGATCCTCAACCGCCAGCACGAGTTTCGCGCGCATCTGAAAGGCGCGCTCACCAACGGCGTCAGCCGCGACGAGATCCGCGAGATCCTGATGCAGGTCGCGATCTACGGCGGCATGCCGGCCGCGGTCGACAGCTTCCGCATCGCGCGCGAGGTGTTCGCGGAGATCGACGGCAAGGTGTGAGGCCGGTCCCTCGTCTCCGTCGTCCCGGAGCGCGCAAAGCGCGAGCCCGGGATCCAAAACCATGGTTACGAGGATTCGGAGTTGCCCTCTCGCATCACGATGCCTGGGGTTATAGGTCTCGAGCTCATCGCTTCGCGATGCCCCGGGACGACGAGCTCAAAACGTGACCCTGCTCTCACGCACAACAACAAACAAAGGAAACACCATGGACATCGGATTCATCGGCCTCGGAAACATGGGTTTCCCGATGGCGCGGCGGTTGATCGAGGCAGGCCACAAGCTCGTCGTGTTCGACGCGCGCAAGGAGGTCACGGACAAGCTCGCTGCCCGCGGCGCGACTGCTGCCACATCACCGAAGGACGTCGCCGACCAGGTCGAGACCGTGATGGCGAGCCTGCCCTCGCTGCAGGCTTCGCTCGAGGTCGCCACGGGCGCGAACGGCGTGATCGAGGGGAGCCGCGTCAAACGCTTCATCGATCTGTCGACCGTCGGCTCGACGATGGCTTCGAAGATTCACGGCCTCCTGGCGAAACGCAACATCGTGCAGATCGACTGCCCCGTATCCGGCGGCGTCGGCGGCGCCGAGAAGGGAACGCTGGCGGTGATGGTGTCGGGGCCGAAAGCGGAGTTCGAGCTGCTCAAGCCCGCGCTCGACGTGATCGGGAAGGTGTTCTTCATCGGCGAGAAACCGGGCGCGGCGCAGACCATGAAGCTCGCCAACAATTTCCTGTCGGCCACCGCGATGGTGGCGACGTCGGAAGCCGTGGTGATGGGCGTCAAGGCCGGTCTCGATCCCGCCGTGATGATCGACGTCATCAACGCCGGCTCCGGCATGAACACCGCCAGCCGCGACAAGTTTCCGCGCTCGGTGCTGCCGCGAACTTTCGACTTCGGTTTCGCCACGGGATTGATGGTGAAGGACGTGCGGCTGGCGCTTGAGGAGATGAAGTCGCTCGGCCTGTCGATGGAGGTCGCGGATGCGGTCGGGCGACTGTGGGAGACGATCATCAGTGCGGAAGGCGCCGATTCCGACTTCACCGCGGCGATCAAGCCAATCGAGAAGAAGGCGGGGGTCGTCGTGGGCGGAAAGAAGTAGCGCTCACGCCGATTGCGCTGACACTGCTGATTTGCGTGGCCTATCAAGCAGTTTCGCCGGACCACCGCGTGTCATTCAGGCAACCCCAAGGCTACTGTGCATGGGGTTGTTTTGCAGTTTTTTGGTTAGCCACACGAACTGGCGCGGCGCCGGCTCACAACCACGGTGCCGGCTTGTCCATCGCGATGAGCTGCTCGACCTCGATGCGCGGGCGCACCACGGCGTACTGATCGCCCTTCACCAGCACCTCGGGCACCAGCGGCCGCGTGTTGTAGGTGCCTGCCTGCACAGCGCCATAGGCGCCCGCGGTCATGATGGCGATGAGATCGCCGGGCTTCGGCGTCGGCAGGGCGCGGTCCAATGCGAGATAGTCGCCGGTCTCGCAGACCGGGCCGACGACGTCGGCCAGGATGGTGGCTGCGCCCTTCGCGGCTTGCGTCACCGGCAAGATGTCGTGATGGGCTTCGTACAGCGTCGGCCGGATCAGATCGTTCATCGCGGCGTCGATGATGACGAAGTTCTTGCCGTCACCGTGCTTCACATAGATCACCTTGGCGACGAGGATGCCGGCATTGCCGACGATCATGCGGCCCGGCTCGAACATCAGCGTGCAGCCGAGATTGTGACTGACACGCTTGACCATGGCGGCATAGACGTCGGGCGCCGGCGGCGCCTCGCGGTCCATGTAATAGGGAATGCCGAGGCCGCCGCCGAAATCAACGTGGCTGATGTCGTGACCGTCGGCACGCAGCGTCTGCACGAATTCGGCAAGGATGCGGAACGCGGTCTCCATGCTGGAGAGGTCGG
This sequence comes from Bradyrhizobium sp. A5, assembly GCF_042076515.1. NCBI lineage: Bacteria > Pseudomonadati > Pseudomonadota > Alphaproteobacteria > Hyphomicrobiales > Nitrobacteraceae > Bradyrhizobium > Bradyrhizobium sp. A5. The sequence continues at coordinate 6,416,084 of NZ_CP148990.1, forward strand.
TGATCTGGCTGCCGATATGCACGTCGGTGCCCGTCACCTTGATGCCCGGCAGCTTGGCGGCGCGCGCATAGACCTCGCGGGCATGCGCGATCGGGATGCCGAACTTGTTCTCGGATTTTCCGGTCGAGATCTTGGCGTGGGTGCCGGCGTCGACGTCCGGGTTGACGCGCAACGAGATGCGCGCGGTCTTGCCCATCTCGGTCGCGAGCCGCGACAACAGCTCGAGTTCGGGCTCGGATTCCACGTTGAGGCAGAGGATGTCGGCGGCGAGTGCGGCACGCAGCTCGTCTTCGGTCTTGCCGACGCCGGAGAACAGGATCTTGCCGGCGGGGATGCCGGCGGCCAGCGCGCGCTTCAATTCACCGCCGGAGACGACGTCGGCGCCCGCGCCAAGTTTCGCCAGCGTGCGCAGCACCGACTGGTTGGAATTCGCCTTCATGGCATAGCAGACCAGCACCTTCTCGCCGGCAAAGGCGTCGGTGAAGACGCGGTAATGGCGCTCCAGCGTCGCGGTCGAATAGCAATAGAACGGCGTGCCGACGACTGCGGCCAGCTCGGACAGGCTCACCGCCTCGGCGTGCAGCACGCCGTTGCGATAGTCGAAATGGTTCATGGCATTGGCTCAGCTACCCGGCCTTAGCGGCTGGGTCTTTCGTCCAGAAGCGGGTCGAGGATAAACGGTTTCTTCTTGCCCTTGGTCGCCGCCGGCGCGGCGTCCGCACCATAGGTGGGATTGAACACGCTCGGCGTCCTCTGGGCTTCGGTCTCGGTGTCGGTTGGAGCCGCGACATTGGCCGTGGACGCGCTGGAGGCGGTCGGCGGCAGATCGAGCGGGCCCTTGCGGCCGCAGCCGGCAAGCGCGAGCGCCGTCAGGCTCAAGACAATGATGGCCCACCCCGAGCCGGCCGGGCGAAACTTTGACGTCACGACGAAATCCCCACTACGCGGGCCGCACCATACAGAGATTGGCGCGCTCTGGCGAGAGCCGGATGACCATGAAACATAAGCGAAATTTTGCCCTCAGCCCGATTTTCGCTCTTTTTCCAGCCGCTTCACCCAGGCCTTGGCCTGAGCCGCCACGTTCTTCGGCGCGGTGCCGCCAAAGCTGGTCCGGCTCTTCACCGACGATTCGACCGAGAGCACGCCGAGCACGTCCTTGGTGATCCTGGGCTCGATCGCCTGCATCTCCTTGAGCGGCAGCTCATGCAGCGCCACGCCGCCCTCGGCAGCCCTGGCCACGATGCGGCCAGTGACGTGGTGGGCATCGCGGAAAGGCATCTTCAGCGTCCGCACCAGCCAGTCGGCGAGATCGGTCGCGGTGGCATAGCCCTCGCCGGCAGCAAGTTTCATCTTCGCCTCGTCGGGGACGAGATCGCGAACCATGCCGGTCATGGCGCGGATCGCCAGCGACAGCGCGGCAAAGCCCTCCATGGCGCCCTGCTTGTCCTCCTGCATGTCCTTTTGATAGGCGAGCGGCAGGCCCTTCATCACGATCAACAAACCGTTGAGCGCGCCGATGACGCGGCCGGTCTTGGCGCGCACGAGCTCGGCGGCATCCGGATTGCGCTTCTGCGGCATGATCGAGGAACCGGTGGTGAACTTGTCACTGAGCCGGATCAGGCCGACCAGCGGCGAGGTCCAGATCACAATCTCCTCGGCGAAGCGCGACATGTGCACGGCGCAGATCGAGGCCGCCGACAGCGTCTCCAGCACGAAGTCGCGGTCTGAGACCGCATCGAGCGAATTCGCCATCGGGCGATCGAAGCCGAGCGCCTTGGCAGTGGCGTGGCGATCGATCGGGAACGAGGTGCCGGCAAGCGCGGCGGCGCCGAGCGGCGATTCATTGAGCCGCTTGCGCGCGTCCTGGAAACGGCCGCGGTCGCGCGCGGCCATCTCGACATAGGCGAGCAGGTGGTGGCCGAAGGTCACGGGCTGCGCGGTCTGCAGATGCGTGAAGCCGGGCATCACGGTCGCGGCATGTTCGAGCGCGCGGTTGACCAGTGCCGCCTGGAACGTGGCGAGCGCGGCATCGGTCTCGTCGAGGATGTCGCGGACATAGAGACGGAAATCGGTCGCGACCTGGTCGTTGCGCGAGCGCGCGGTGTGCAGGCGGCCGGCGGCCGGGCCGATCAGCTCCGACAGGCGGCTCTCGACATTCATATGGATGTCTTCGAGCGCGCGCTTGAACGTGAAGCCGCCCGAGCCGATCTCTGACAGAATCGTGTCTAGACCCTTACCGATATTTTTCGCATCAGAGGCCGTGATGATGCCCTGGCTGGCAAGCATCGCGGCGTGGGCCTTGGATGCGGCAATGTCCTGGGCAAAGAGGTGACGATCGACGTCGATGGAGACGTTGATCTCTTCCATGATCTCATCGGGGCGTTCCGAGAACCGGCCGCCCCACATCTTGTTGCTCATGATCCCCTGCTCACGCCTTGCCTGCAGCTAGCCACGTTTGCTGGCCGGAGCCAGCCGTATTAAGAGGCCCCTGATAGCCATATCTGCGACCGGATGACAAACGATATGCTCGACCAGAAGCCCTCCGCCACGCGCCGGATCCCCCTCGTCATCGCCACGGTGGCGATCGGGGGGCTGGCCGGCTTCGCCGCCCTGTACGTACTGGGCCTGAGCCGGGCGCCCTCAGGCGATCCGGCCTGCCGGGCCGCGGTGGCGACGGCCTCGAAGATCGCTCCGCTCGCCCATGGCGAGGTGGCGGCCCTGACCATGGCGAGCGTACCCCTGAAGCTGCCTGACCTGGCGTTCGAGGACGCCGACGGCAAGCCGAAGAAGCTGTCCGATTTCCGCGGCAAGACGCTGCTGGTGAACCTCTGGGCCACCTGGTGCGTGCCGTGTCGCAAGGAGATGCCGGCGCTGGACGAACTCCAGGGCAAGCTGGCGGGCCCGAATTTCGAGGTGGTGGCGATCAATATCGACACCCGCGACCCCGAGAAACCCAAGACCTTCCTAAAAGAGGCCAATCTGACCCGGCTCGGCTATTTCAACGACCAAAAAGCCAAGGTATTTCAGGATCTTAAGGCCATAGGCCGGGCCCTCGGCATGCCGACCTCGGTGCTGGTCGACCCGCAGGGCTGCGAGATCGCGACGATCGCGGGGCCGGCGGAATGGGCGAGCGAGGACGCGCTCAAGCTGCTCCGGGCCGCGACGGGCAAGGCCGCCGCATCGTTTTAGGAGTTCAGGCGGTGACGTTGAGGTTTCCGCCAACGCCGGCGCCGACATTGGCGAGCGAGGGCTGACCGGCGCCGAGCAGCGTCAGGACGGTGGATTTCTCCGCGTCCGCGTTCTGCTTCATCAGCGTCGCCGAGATATTCGACTGCAGCGCGCCTTGCTGAGCGGCCAGCATGGTGCTGACCATCGCCATCATGTCCATTACGCAAACCCTCGTACCGAGCGCAGCCTAGGGGCGATGGGTTAATGCGACATGAATTGTCACGAAGCGGATCGGATCAGCGCGTCGGAACCGGCTTGGCGCCGCGGTAGTCGTAGAAACCGCGCTGGGTCTTGCGGCCGAGCCAGCCCGCCTCGACGTATTTCACCAGCAGCGGGCACGGGCGGTACTTGGAATCGGCGAGCCCTTCATGCAGCACCTGCATGATGGAGAGGCAGGTATCGAGGCCGATGAAATCGGCTAGCTCCAGCGGACCCATCGGATGATGCGCGCCAAGCTTCATCGCCGCGTCGATCGCCTCGACGTTGCCGACGCCTTCGTACAGCGTGTAGATCGCCTCGTTGATCATCGGCAGCAGGATGCGGTTGACGATGAAGGCCGGGAAATCCTCGGAGACCGCGACCTGCTTGCCGAGCTTGGCAACGAATTCCTTGGACGCCTCGAAGGTCGAATCGTCGGTGGCGATGCCGCGGATCAACTCGACCAGCTCCATCAGCGGCACCGGATTCATGAAGTGAATGCCGATGAAACGCTCGGGCCGGTCGGTGGCAGCAGCCAGCCGCGTGATCGAGATCGAGGACGTGTCGGAAGCGACGATCGCCTCCGGCTTCAGCACCGCGCAGAGCTCGTGGAAGATCTTGCGCTTGACCTCTTCCTTCTCGACCGCGGTCTCGATCACGAGATCGCAGTCGGCGAGGTCGTCGAGCTTCTCGGCCAGCGAGATGCGCGCCATCGCCTTGGCCTTGTCGTCCTCGGTGACGCCCTTCTTGGAGACCTGGCGCGCCAGATTGCCATTGATGGTGGCCATGCCGGATTTGAGGCGGTCGGCCGAGATGTCGTTCAGCACCACGTCGAAGCCGGCCAGCGCCGCGACATGCGCGATGCCGTTGCCCATCTGCCCCGCGCCGATCACGCCGACCTTCTTGATCACTGCCGCCATAATGTCATCCACCGGAACGGCGCGCATATCGCGCCTGCTTAATTCCCCGAGCCGGGAGGTCCGATTTAATCAGAACCTTGGCTCGAAACCTAGATTGGATCGCTTCCCCGGCGTGCCCCACGCCAAAGAAAACGCCTCGAAAAAGAAACACCGGCCGGAGTGTAGCACTCCGGCCGGTGTTTTTATCGCGTTTTTACTTGCCGAGCTTGGCGAGCGCGTCGGTCAGCTCAGGAACCGCCTGGTAGAGGTCGGCGACCAAGCCGTAATCGGCGACCTGGAAGATCGGCGCGTCCTCGTCCTTGTTGATCGCGACGATCACCTTGGAGTCCTTCATGCCGGCCAGATGCTGGATCGCGCCGGAAATGCCCACCGCGACATAGAGCTCGGGAGCCACCACCTTGCCGGTCTGGCCGACCTGCCAGTCGTTCGGCGCATAGCCGGCGTCCACCGCCGCGCGCGAAGCACCGACGCCGGCGCCGAGCTTGTCGGCGAGCGGCTCGATGTACTTGGCGAAGTTCTCGCGGCTCTGCATGGCGCGGCCACCGGAGACGATGATCTTGGCCGAGGTCAGCTCGGGACGGTCGCTCTTGGCGACTTCCTCGCCGACGAAGGACGACAGGCCCGGATCGGCCGCAGCCGCCACGCTCTCGACGGCGGCGCTGCCGCCTTCACCGGCGACGGCGAAGGTCGAGGTGCGCACCGTGATGACCTTCTTGGCGTCCTTCGACTTCACCGTCTGGATGGCGTTGCCGGCATAGATCGGACGCTCATAGGTGTCGGGCGCGACCACCTTGATGATCTCCGAGACCTGCATGACGTCGAGCAGGGCAGCCACGCGCGGCATCACGTTCTTGAAGCGCGAGGTCGCGGGTGCGACGATCGCGTCGTAGGACGGGGCCAGCGAGACGATCAGCGCGGCCAGCGGCTCGGCGAGATCGTGCGCATAGGTCTCGCCTTCGGCGACCAGCACCTTGGCAACGCCAGCAAGCTTGGCGGCCGCATCGGCCGCAGCCTTGGTGCCCTGCCCGCCGCCGGCGACCAGAACATGGACATCGCCGCCGAGCTGGGACGCCGCGGTGAGCGCCTTGTTGGTGGAGTCCTTGAGGACCTCGTGTTCGTGTTCGGCAATCAGCAACGTCGTCATCAGAGCACCCCGGCTTCGTTCTTGAGCTTCGACACCAGCTCGGCGACGTCCTTGACCTTGACGCCAGCCTTGCGGCCCGCAGGCTCAGCCGTCTTGAGAACTTCGAGGCGCGGCGTGACGTCGACGCCGTAATCGGCAACGGTCTTGTCCGCGATCGGCTTCTTCTTGGCCTTCATGATGTTGGGCAGCGAGGCATAACGCGGCTCGTTGAGACGCAGATCGGTGGTGACGATCGCCGGTCCCTTCAGCTTCACGGTCTGCAGGCCGCCGTCGACTTCGCGGGTGACCTTGAAGTCGCTCCCTTCGACCTCGAGCTTCGAGGCGAATGTCGCCTGCGACCAGCCGAGCAACGCGGCCAGCATCTGGCCAGTCTGATTGCTGTCGTCGTCGATCGCCTGCTTGCCGAGGATGATCAGGCCGGGCTGCTCTTCTTCCGCAACCTTCTTCAGAATCTTGGCGACAGCGAGCGGCTCGACAATGCCGTCGGCCTTCACCAGGATGCCGCGATCGGCGCCCATGGCAAGACCCGTGCGGATCGTCTCCGACGCCTGCGCAGGTCCGATGGAGACCACCACGACTTCGGTCGCCTTGCCGGCTTCCTTCAGGCGCAGCGCTTCCTCGACCGCGATTTCGTCGAACGGGTTCATGGACATTTTGACGTTGGCGAGTTCAACGCCCGATCCATCGCTCTTGACGCGGACCTTGACGTTGTAATCGACCACCCGCTTTACCGGCACCAAGACCTTCATCGATCCTCTTTCACTCAATTTGGGAGGGGGGTTATCAACTGGCGCGGAACCTAAAGGCCTGATCCGGCCCGGTCAACGCGCGCAGGGGCCAAATTTTAGACCTCAGAAATGCGCGGCTCAATGGGCAGCGATCCCGGGGTCAGCGATTCTGACCGGGAACCCAAAGCACGTCACCGGCACCGTTATGGTTAGCGGCACGGCTGGCCACGAACAGGAAGTCCGACAGGCGGTTCATATAATGGATGCCAGCCGTCCCGACGGGCTCGCCGGGCCGGGCCGCCAGTTCCACCATCACCCGTTCCGCCCTGCGGCAAATCGTGCGGGCGACGTGGAGGTAGGCGGCGGCAGGCGTGCCGCCCGGCAGTACGAAGGAGGTCAGTGGCGCGAGCTTGTCGTTGAGCGCGTCGATGTCGCGCTCGAGCCGCTCGACCTGGCTTGCCACCACCCGAAGCCGTTCGGCCTTGCCCTCGCGTTCGGGAACAGCGAGATCGGCGCCGAGATCGAACAGATCGTTCTGGATACGGCCAAGCATCGCGTCGAGCTCGGGCGCGTCCTTTGTGTACAGACGAACGACGCCGATCGCCGCATTGGTTTCGTCTACCGTCCCATAGGCCGCGATGCGCAGATCGTATTTCGGACGGCGCTCCCCGGTTCCGAGCGCTGTCGTGCCGTCGTCACCGGTCTTCGTATAGATGCGGTTGAGCGTGACCATTTAGCGCCCCATCGCCCAGACTGCGAGCATGGCGACGACGATCGCCACGAACTGAAGCAGCACGCGCCAGCGCATCAGCTTCTGCGAGGTGTTGGGCGAGCCACCGCGCATCATGTTGACGAGACCAAGCAGCAGCACCACGGCCACGGCGCCGGCTGCTACCGGCAGGATGAAAGTACTCAGGAGAGATGCCATTGGGGGGTGATAACACCGTGTGCGCAGATGCGCTATCTCCCCACCCCGTCATTCCGGGGCGATGGGGCGGGACCGAGCGAAGCGAAGCCCGGCGTATCGAGCCCGGAATCCATTGCGCCACTTGCGCCGCGGTCTGGATGGATTCGGGGCTCGCGCTACGCGCGCCCCGGAATGACTGCGGGGCGCTTCGTGATCTGGCTTTTAGGCCAATAATATCAGATGGTAGCGGAATGACTCCCGATTTGCGCCAATCGCCTGCTCACCTCACCTCTCTCCACGCGCGGGGAGAGGAAGAAGCGGTGTAGGTGCCACGTGAAAGCCATCCGCACCATCTACGTCGTCGTGGAGGATGCCTTCTACACGTTCCTCGCCGACGACGGCTGGGCGATCGCGAGCCATATCGCGCTGTCGAGTTTGATGGCGCTGTTCCCATTCCTGATCGTGCTGACCTCGCTCGCCGGATTCTTCGGCTCGAAGGAGCTCGCCGATCAGGCGGCCGGGCTGATGCTCCAGGTCTGGCCCAGTCAGGTCGCCGACTCGCTCTCAGGCGAAATCCACGACGTGCTGACCACGACCCGCTCCGGCGCGCTGACCATCGGCGCGGTCCTGTCGGTCTACTTCGCGTCGAACGGCGTCGAGGCGCTCCGTGTCGCGCTCAACCGCGCCTATGCCGTGGTGGAGATGCGGCGCTGGTACTGGCTGCGGCTGGAATCGATCGGCTACACGCTGGTCGCCGCTTTCACCGCGCTCGCCATGGCGTTCCTGATCGTGCTCGGACCGCTCGTCATCGAGGCGGCGCGGCGTTACATTCCGCTGTTCGTCGAATCCAACGAGAGCATCCTGACCTGGCTGCGCTACGGCATCACCGTCGGCGCGCTGGTGGTGGCGCTGCTGATCCTGCATGCCTGGCTGCCGGCCGGACGGCGCGGCCTCCTCCAGATCCTGCCCGGCATCGTCTTCACCATCGTGGCCTCGCTGATCTCGGGCATCGTGTTCGGGCAATATCTGGCGCGCTTCGCCAACAACTACGTGACGATGTATGCGGGGCTCGCCTCGGTGATCATTGCGCTGGTGTTTCTGTATTTCATCGCCGCGATCTTCGTTTACGGCGGCGAGCTCAACGCCGCGATCATCAAGTCGCGGCTTCCTCACGGCGTCTCGCTTCAAGCAGCGCAGTCGCTAAAGCCCTCGGAGACACAGGCTTGACCAGGAAGGCGTCGGCGCCGGCCTGGCGCGAGGCCGCCTCGTCCTCGCCACGGCCGGACACGCCGATGATGGGGATCTGAGCCAGCGGAGGCGCCATGGTGCGGATCCGCCTGATCGCCTCGACCCCGTCGATGCCCGGCAGCACCATGTCCATCAGCACCGCGTCGAACGCGCCTTTCGCGAGCCGGTTCACCGCGTCCTCTCCGCGCCCGATGAACTCGGCATGATGGCCGAGCTCGGTCAGGATGGTGTTGAGCACGACCCGGCCGAACGGATTGTCCTCGACGCTGAGCACGCGCAGTGCGGCCATTGCGTCAACATCGGCTTCGTCCTTCGACTTGCGGGACCTGCCCGATCCCGTTGCATCCAGAGACACCGTCAATGTGAAGGTGGCGCCGCCGCCGCGCCGCGGCGCAACCGAGATGTCGCCGCCCATGGCGCGCGCCAATTGCTTCACCGAGGATAGCCCGAGGCCGGCGCCGCCGAAGCGCGAGGCGATGGTGACATTGGCCTGGGTAAACGGGCGGAACAGCCGCTTGATCTCGGCCATGGCGAGGCCGATGCCGCTGTCGGAGACCGAGAAGGCGACGCCGACTTTGCTCCTCTGTTTTGCCTTACCCTTTGCCCTGCCCTTCGCCTTGGCCTTGGCCTTGCGTTTGGCGGGACGCCAGGGCGCGACCGCGAGCGCCACGCCGCCGTGCTCGGTGAATTTCACGGCATTGTCGATCAGGTTCTCAAGCGCGGCGCGCAGGCGGACGGGATCGCCGACCACCAGCCCCGGCAGCTTTTCGGAGATATCGACCTGGGACTGGAGGCCCTTGGCCGCGGCGCGGCCGGCGAGCGAATCGCCCGCGCTGCGAGCCAGCGTCCGCAGGTCGAACAAATCCTGCCGCAGCGTGCCGCCGCCCTGGCCCTTGCCGGTTCTGGCGGCATCGACGAACAGGGTGGCGAGGCTCGCCAGATGCTCGGCACCGGCCTTGATGGTGTCCGCCCAGCGCCGTTCCCGCTCGCCGAGATCGGAGGTTGCGAGCAGATCGCTGATCGCCAGAATTCCGGTCAGGGGGGTGCGGACCTCATGGGCAAAGGCGGCAAGGGCCGCCTGGACCACGTCCGGCGTGACCGCCCTGGGGCTGCGCTTGCGCACCTTCGCGGCTGGCACGGACCGCTTCCGAACCACTCGCCTGGACGTCCGCGTAGTGCGCGCTGCGCGCGTTTTCGCCGCCATAACTCCCCTTCGAAGTATCCCCTTCGAACCCCGGGCCGTCAGGCAAGCATGGCACGGCGGAACCCCCGGAGTCACGGCGGCGTTTCGCTAACCCCCAGAGAAACTTGGTTTAATCCCACCAACCGGCGGATACTGGCCGGCGATGCGCCGGCTTTGCGCAACTCCCGCAGGCCGGTCGAGAGGCTCGATTTCGACAGCTTCCGTCCCTCGCCATCCCGAATCAGGGCGTGGTGGCGGTAGGCGGGCTTCGGCAGACCGAGCAGGGCTTGCAGCAGACGGTGCACGGAGGTGGCGTGAAACAAGTCCTGCCCCCGCACAACCTCGCTGATCCCCTGGAGGGCGTCGTCGACGACCACGGACAGATGGTAGCTGGTGGGCGTCTCCTTGCGGGCCAGGATCACGTCACCCCAGGCCTCGGGCCGCGCGGGCGCGAGTCCGTGCGCGCCATCGGGCCCCTCGCCCAGCTCATTCCAGGTCAACCCGGCGACGCGGCGACAGGCGGCCATCATGTCGAGCCGCAGCGCATAAGGCGCACCGCTTTCGATCAACCTTGACCGTTGGTCGGCCGGCAGCGATTTGGCGTCGCCGGGATAAAGCGGCGCGCCGTCGGGATCGCGGGGCCACGGCCCGTCGGCCTCGCGCGCGGCCACCAGCCTTGCGATCTCGGCGCGGCTTTCGAAGGCGGGATAGACAAGGCCGAGCGCGGACAGCTTTTCCAGCGCGGCGCGATAGTCGGACAGATGCTCGGACTGGCGGCGGACCGGCGTCTCCCAGGCCATGCCGAGCCAGGCGAGATCCTCTTCGATCGCTACCTCATATTCCGGCCGGCAGCGCGCCGCATCGATGTCCTCGATCCGCAGCAATAGCCGCCCGCCGGTCTCTCGCGCGCGGTCGAAGTTCAGCAGCGCCGAATAGGCGTGGCCGAGATGCAAGTGGCCGTTGGGGCTGGGGGCAAATCGGAAAACGGGTGGCATCAGGCGGGTTGGAACGGAAAACTGGCGCCGCTCTCCCGCTCAAGGCGCTGAACCACGCCGCGATAAAACTGTTCTGCCCGAAGGATCGTCTGGTCCGATGCACTTGTCTTACCGGCCTCAAACAACCCGCGGGCAAGATCGAACTCCGAATCGATGAAGCTCGCCACCGCAGCCGTCAGGGGGGCCGAGCCGAGTTCGTGCGTGATCGCCTTCCTGGCCATGAGTTCGACGACTTCCGATTTCAGTTCGCTCGGCGGGTCGCACTCCTCCATGAGGGTAGGGAAATGCATAGGCGCCACAGCTTCGGCAGGACGCATGCGCAGCCATCGTAAAGCGGCGGCGGGCCGAAGTGCGTAGAAGATCTTCTTTTGCACAACGCTCGTCCCGTCACCGAAATAGACTCGCCGCTGGCGCTCGCCCAGATGAAGATAGTGGCGGCAGACGGCCTCCCGGCTCGCGGCCTCTCTGGCAAACGCCAGAAACTCGTCGCGGAACCATTCCTGCCCCCGGTAAACGACCGGTGAGTTCAGCCACTCCACAATCACTGCATTGCCCTTCAAGAGGAGTTGCAGTGCCTTGCGCAAATCCCATCCATTGGCATCGAGATCCCCCTCGAACGGGAGTTCAATGACATCGCGACTGACCCACGGCGTAATGTGATCGAGCGCGCGGCGCACATAGACAAAGCGGCAGTCATAATCGCTGTCAGGCGAGGCGAAACCCCAGCCCGGCTTCCGCTCTCGATCGCCAGCGGCAGGAAGACGCGATAGTCATCTACGACACGGTCCAGCATGGCATCGATCAGGGCGACTTTCTCGCCGTCCATCTCCCCAGGAATACGTCTCAAAGTCATCCAGCGCTTCCGAGATCCCGATAGAATGGTCTTAATCTTATCGTCCCGAGCCGTCCACAGGACGCGAAACCCGCATTCCCGCGAGCCGGTGCAATCATGACAATCCACCTCGAAACCCAATCCGATCTCGAAGAGGCCATCCACGCGCTGGTCGAGCGCGATCCGCGCCTCAAGCCGGTGCTGGACATCGCGGGCATGCCGGCGCTACGGCGGCGCGAGCCGGGCTTCGCCGGGCTTGCCCACATCGTCTGCGGGCAGCAGCTCTCCACGGCCAGCGCCGCGGCGATCTGGGGACGGCTGTCCACAGCCTTCAATCCGTTCGACCATGACGCGGTGCGCCGCGCCCGCACCGACCGGCTGGGGCGGCTCGGCCTTTCCGCCGCCAAGATCAAGACGCTGAAACATCTCGCGCGCGAGATCACCGCGGAGCGGCTGAACCTCGACGTGCTCGCCGAAGAAGACGCCGACGCGGCGCATCACACGCTGATCGCACTGCCCGGCATCGGGCCGTGGACCGCCGACGTCTATCTGCTGTTTTGTCTCGGCCATGGCGACGCCTGGCCGGCCGGCGATCTCGCCGTGCAGGAAGGAATCAAGGTTGGCCTCGGCCTGCAGGCGCGGCCGACGGAAAAGCAGATGGCTCCGCTGGCCGAACCCTGGCGCCCCCTGCGCGGCGCGGCCGCGCATCTGTGGTGGAGCTACTATCGCGCGGTGAAGAAGCGCGAGGGCGTGCTGCCGGCCTGACGCGAGCGCATTCCGCCTGAGCAGGGCCACATGCTCTTGCTGCTCGGGTAAAGCGCTTTCGACCACCATCGAACCGGTATAGCGTTCGATCCCATATAATAAGAGCATGATCTCTCCGGAAAACCGCTGCCCACTTTTCCGGATCATGCTTGAGAGGAAACGCCGCGAAGACGGCACGAGGTCGCGCATGCTGGACAAGACCAAGGATATTGCCATTTCCGCGCAAGCCTGGCTCGACGAGGTCGAGCGCACGCTTGGCAGGCCCGATCGAGCCGCGCTCGACCGCCTGTTCGTGGCCGAGTGCTTCTGGCGCGACGTGCTGGCGCTCAGCTGGAACCTGCAGACGCTTGCCGGCCGCGAGGAGGTCGCACAAGCGCTGACCATATTCGCACCAAAGGCAGCGCCAACCAACTTCAAGATCGCCCCCAACCGCGCACCACCACGCTGGGTGACGCGCGCCGGCACCAACACCATCGAAGCCATCTTTGACTTCGAAACCGCGACGGGGCGCGGCAGCGGCATCGTGCGGCTCGTGCCAGATCCTGCCGACGGCGAGCGGCTGAAGGCGTGGACGCTCCTCACCGCGCTCGACGAGCTCAGGGGTTTCGAGGAACAGCTCGGCACATCGCGGCCGCGCGGTCAGGCCTATTCGCGCGACTTCCGCGGTCCGAACTGGCTCGATCTGCGCAACGCCTCACGCGACTATGCCGATCACGATCCCACCGTGCTCGTGGTTGGCGGCGGTCAGGCCGGGCTTGCCATCGCGGCACGGCTGAAGCAGCTGAAGATCGACACCCTGATCGTCGATCGCGAGGCGCGGATCGGCGACAACTGGCGCAAGCGCTACCACGCGCTCACCCTGCACAACCAGGTGCAGGTCAATCACATGCCCTACATGCCGTTCCCCCCGAACTGGCCGACCTATATCCCCAAGGACAAGCTCGCCAACTGGTTCGAAGCCTATGTCGACGCCATGGAGCTGAACTTCTGGACCGGCACTGAGTTCGAGGGCGGTGCCTATGACGAGGCCAGGGGCCACTGGACGGTCACGCTGCGGCGCGCCGACGGCAGCAAGCGCACCATGCATCCGCGCCATGTGGTGATGGGGACCGGCGTCAGCGGCATCGCGAACGTGCCTGACATTCCGACCCTCGATAATTTCAAAGGCACGCTGCTGCATTCGAGCCGCTATGAGGACGGCGAGAACTGGCAGGGCAAGCGCGCCATCGTCATCGGCACCGGCAACAGCGGCCACGACATCGCGCAGGATCTTTGCTCCAGCGGGGCCGAGGTGACGCTGGTACAGCGCTCGCCGACGCTGGTCACCAATATCGAGCCGTCGGCGCAGCTCGCCTATGCGACCTACAACGAGGGCACGCTCGAGGACAATGATCTGATTGCGACCTCGATGCCGACGCCGCTGGCGAAGAAAACGCATGTGATGCTGACGGAGCAGTCGAAGGAGCTCGACAAGGAGCTGCTCGACGGCCTCGCCCGCGTCGGCTTCAGGCTCGATTTCGGCGAGGCCGGCACCGGCTGGCAGTTCAAATACCTTACCCGCGGCGGCGGCTATTATTTCAACGTCGGCTGCTCCAACCTGATCGTCGAAGGCAAGATCAGGCTGAAACAGTTTTCCGACATTGAGGGCTTCACGGCCGACGGTGCGCAGATGAAGGACGGCACCACCGTTGCAGCCGATCTCATCGTGCTCTCAACCGGCTACAAGCCGCAGGAATATCTGGTGCGAAAGCTGTTCGGCGACGGCATTGCCGACCGCATCGGCCCGGTCTGGGGATTTGGCGACGGTCTCGAGCTGCGCAACATGTATACGCGCACCGCACAGCCCGGCCTGTGGTTCATCGCGGGCAGCCTCGCACAGTGCCGGATCAACTCGAAATATCTCGCGCTCCAGATCAAGGCGATCGAGGAAGGGATTTTGGAGGCGGGTGTAGGCACACCCGTCATTCCGGGGCGTGCATAGCGCGAACCCGGAATCCATCCATCCGCGAGATGTGCTGTACAATGGATTCCGGGTTCACGCTTCGCGTGCCCCGGAATGACAGAAAGGAATATCCATGCCAGCCATTCTCGGCACCGGCGAGCACCGCTACCGCGTCGTCGACAACTTCGCGAAGCTGCCGGACGGCTGGCAGCTGACCGACGTCGCCTCGGTCGCGGTCGACAGCAAGGATCGCGTCTACGTCTTCAACCGCGGCGCCCATCCGATGGTGGTGCTCGACCGCGATGGCAATTTTCTACGCAGCTTTGGCGAAGGCCTGTTCTCGCGCGCGCATGGACTGCACATCGACGCCGACGACAATCTCTATTGCACCGATGACGGCGACCACACCGTGCGCAAATGCACCACCGACGGCAAGGTGCTGCTGACGATCGGCATCCCCAAGAAGCCGGCGCCGTTCATGAGCGGCGAGCCGTTCCACCGCTGCACCCACACCGCGCTATCGCCGAAAGGCGATATCTACGTCTCCGACGGTTATGGCAATGCGCGCGTGCATAAATTCACGCCGGACGGCAAGCTGATCAAGAGTTGGGGCGAGCCCGGCACCGATCCCGGCCAGTTCAACATCGTGCACAATATCGCCACCGATTCCGACGGCTGGGTCTATGTCGCCGATCGAGAGAACCATCGCGTGCAGGTTTTCGACGGCGAGGGCAAATACGAGACGCAGCGGAACAATCTGCACCGTCCTTGCGCGCTGTGCTGCGGCGGCGGGGCCGGGAGCCCGACCTTCGTGATCGGGGAGCTCGGCCCCGGCCTCGACATCAACCGCAATGTGCCCAATCTCGGCCCGCGGCTGTCGATCGTCGATGCGCAAGGCAAACGCATCGCGCGGCTCGGGGGCGAGGACGGCCCGGGTGTTGCGAGCGGCAAATTCCTGGCGCCACACGGCCTCGCCCTGGATTCGAGGGGCGACATCTATGTCGGCGAAGTCGGCGTCACCAATTGGAAAGCGAGCTTTCCGCACCAGGAGATGCCGGCAGTCGTACGTTCCACGCGGTGTTTGCAGAAGCTCGAGCGGGTACGGGAGTAGGTATCTCAACGTTATCCGGGCGAAAGCCAGGACCCGTTACCACCGAGAGCGGTTTTGCGAGAGCCGGCAAGGGTCCTGGCCTTCGCCAGGACAGCGGCGGCGCGTGTGGCTGCGCCGTTCGGTACGTCCGCTGTTCGGGCGCCTAAATCGCGGCGTTTTTGAGCATTTCGCCACCCCGCCGCCGCATTGCATGCGCCTGAATAAGTCGCTCAACGGGCTTCACAATCCCGTCACGCTGCATGTAGTATGTCAGCACATGCTGCTTCGCAGCGTATGTTGGAGGCCGGGAGCGTTACTTGAACGCACATGTCTCGCAAGGCAGTTGGCCGGTGCTGGTCCTGAACGCGGACTTCCGGCCGCTGAGTTACTACCCACTGTCTCTGTGGTCGTGGCAGGACGCGATCAAGGCGGTGTTCCTCGACCGCGTCAACATCGTCGCGCATTACGATCAGGCGGTTCACAGTCCCACGCTGCAAATGCAGCTGCCGAGCGTCGTCTCGCTCAAATCCTTCGTCAAGCCGACCACGCATCCCGCCTTCACCCGGTTCAACGTCTTCCTGCGCGATCGTTTCGCCTGCCAATATTGCGGCTCGCCCGAAGACCTCACCTTCGATCACATCATCCCGCGCAGCAAAGGCGGCCAGACCACCTGGGAGAACGTGGTCGCGGCGTGCTCGCCGTGCAATCTGCGCAAGGGCAATCTGACGCCGGTGCAGGCCAAGATGTTTCCACGCCAGAGCGCGTTCGCGCCGACCGTGCATCAGCTCCACCGCAACGGCCGCCTGTTCCCGCCGAACTATCTGCACGATAGCTGGCTGGATTATCTCTACTGGGATACCGAGCTGGATCCGTAGGGTTGGCACCCGGCCTGCTGGGACTCAATTAGACCCAATTCAGTGTCACTTTCTTCGCGCTTAGAACCGGTCGCGGCGGGACAAAGGGCCACTGCGCGCTCCGCGCTGCGCGTCATTATCGGAAACACATTCTGGCCGAAAAGTCCGAAACCAACCCGTTCCGGGGTGGACACCCCGCAAGCATCCTGGGCGGCAGGCTACCTTCGCTACCGCCACCAATTGTTAGCAGCTGCGACTGTCTGGAAGTGCACCGCAATGACGTGAGATGCGGTTATTAGCTGTGCAGCATCCTGCTCGTAAGCAGCGCGCAGATGCGATCTCACCTGCTCGGAGGGCTGCGTGAGCTTCACGCCCATTCGCGAGAGCTTGACGGCGAGCTCAAAGCCCGCCTGGGGAGTATCAGTCTTCAACGATGGGAGCCAGACGTCCGTCATTCGAGAGCCCTCCAAATTTAGCTTTGCGGGCCGACCATACTCCTATAATATATATCTCAAATACCTATTTTAGAGACTTTAGAATGCCGCGTCGCAAACGCGAACTGGTCATGCTCGGTCTCGGCAAAAGGTTCAAGCGGCAGCAGAACGGAGCAAAAGCATGAGATATCGAGCCCAATCCGTTACAGATGAAGCCAACACCGATCCCTATTCCGGCAGCAGTCTCGTTCCGATGTTGGTCACAGGCCTTGTCCTGACACTCGTTGGGATGATCGTGGCCATTTTCTTGACGTGACGCGCGAGTGGCCCCGGCGCACGCCAGACGCTGGCAGCACGCACCCGTGAGAACGCTCACGGAAGCAAGCACGCTCATAGAGGCAATGGGTTAATCGCAGTGGATCTGGGCTCCACCGGGTCAACCGAAGCGATGTTACGAAGCTCATCGAGGGCCAAGTCGATCAATTCATCGTCTGCTTGCGCTGAGCAGACGGCGCAGACCGGATAGAAGAAGCTTGGGGCACCAGCAGCGAGGTGCAACTTTCCTGCGGTTATGTAAGGCGCAACCACGTGCTGTCGAAAACAGCCCGATCCGCCCGCTTCGAGGATGTAGGTTAGCGCCAGCGGCCCGAGGCCGACGAAAAAACCTCGATTGTTGTCTTCTGGAAAACTTAGCTCGTGATGGTGAGCAAAGTCTGTGAACTTGCCGAAAAGCGTCGACACCTTGCGCCGGAGACCGAAAAAGCTTTCCAAGCCTTCAGCCGCCAAGTGTTTGCCGACGGCGCGCTGCCGGCGAAGACCAAGCAACTGATTGCGGTTGCAGTGGCCCATGTGACGCAGTGTCCCTACTGCATCAAGGGACACACCAAGGCCGCGCTCCTCCAGGGCGCCACGCGCCAGGAGCTGATGGAGGCAATTTGGGTCGCAGCCGAGATGCGGGCCGGTGGTGCCTATGCCCATAGCGCCCTCGCATTGACGGCTATGGATGATGTGGAAAGTCAGACCAAAGCCTGAAGACCGGCGCTCGCGCAGAACGGAACCGGTAGCGGCTGCCACCAGGACCGTCGCTCCCTGCTTCCCGTCGGAGCCGACCTCCCCGCGACGGCTATGGGTCCTTTTGCGCGACCATGTAGATAGCGCTCAGGTTTGACCGGTAGCGCTCGAACACCCATCGCATCGCCATGACCCTGCGTCGCGCGGCGTTGTCTTTCATGAGATTTCTTGCCAGCCTCAAAGCTCCAAGAATGCCTTCGTCCTCGATCAGCCGAAGCGGCCGTAGCAAGTGCATCGGCGCATGGCCGAGGGCGACAACGCGAAATCCGACGCTCTGCAAGAGGGCTTTCCATTCCTGGCTGCGTAGCGGCCGGGCGCCAACGTGGATGACGGACGAAAGCGCCCGATCTATTTCGCCCTGGAAGTCGGGCGGCATGTCGTCCGGGACGATAGCGAGTTCGTGAATGCCGTACCGGCCGCCGGGACGCAGCAGCCGGAAGGCCTCGGCCACGATCCGGCGCTTGTGCTCTGCGGTCTGCATGCTCAACATCGCCTCACCGACGACGAGTGAAGCGGACGCGGAGGGCAGCTGCGTCTGGTCGGCTCGACCAACGAGCACCGAAATATGAGGAGCGGACGGCAGCTGCCGGCCGGTCCATCGCGCCGCCTGGGCGTCGCGCTCGATTGCCGTATAACGCTGTGGCTCGTGTTGCAGAATCATGCGGGCGGTGACGCCGAGACCGGGCGCAAACTCCACGACCTCGTCCGCGGGACTGATGGCCAGATCGTCGAGCAGCGCCCGCGTCAGTTTGAGGCCTCCTGGACGCAAGACACGCTTGCCGAGCCGGGCAAGCAACCAATGCCCCGGCATCTTTGCGATTTCCAGGTCGCCACCAGGCAGGTCCACACCATGGATGGTATGAATATCAGTCATCTCTCGTCTCCTGTTCCCTAGAGCAATGCCATGCCTGTCAACCGGCCGACCGGCGCAGGGCGTCCGGTATTGGGCGGTCACCGAAATCGATCGCCGATCTACGGAGGAGGCGGCCCGCCGCGTCCGTGATCAGCCGTGCGCGGCGGCTACGGTAGAAGAAGGTGAGGCGAAACTCCCCTTCGTCCTGCCCGGTTCCGCGCTCACAAATGCTCGTGATCCTTCTCTCCCGCATCAGGATCGGCACGCTGGTTGCCGGCACGTGCAGAAGTTCGCCAATGAGTGCGGCGTCCACGAGAAAGGTGTCGTCGCTGAACCCTATGACGCGATCGGACGGTGCTTGAGATAGAGCATTTTGGAGGTTCTCGATCATTAGAGATTCCCCTTGTCGAAGCACGTTTAAAGATATATTCTATATATATCTTTTAGAGCTGGAGTGTCAAGTGATGTCCGTGTCTGCCCAGTTGGAAGCCCGAGCAATGGCGCGGCCGGCCCGCGGTACGAAACTCCGGGCCCAAGCCCGGCCGCGGACCACTAGGGTGTCCAAAAGCGAGCTGCGCCCGAAGCTCTCGACGACCGAGCTCGCCTTCCGCATCTATGCGTCTTTTCGCGCCCATCCGCATATCTGCAACGTACTGACCCACATTTCGCACGCCAAGTGGAGCGAGGTGGAACGATCCATCAGCTCCATTCTCGATCCCGCGACGACAAGCGATGGGCTTTCTCCGCTTGGGAAGAACATCGTCGATCTGATGGTCGCCGAGCGGGGGATCACTGGAAAGATCCTGAAGCCCTTTTTCCATACGGTCCTGCACAGACTTGTCGATCCGCCCCAGTCGGAGCGGCTGATCCGCCATATCGAAGCGTTGTTTCGCGACCTCGAATTGATGACTCAACATCCCCGCGCAGCCGCCTGCGCGGAGCATATCTCCTGAGGAGACCGATCGTGCCAGAATTGAACTGCACTGAACGCGTCATCAACGTTGCGGATATCGACCCGCAATACCGTCATGCGATCCTCTTCCGCCTATTCGAGCACCTCGCGCCGGATGACTCGCTGCAGATCATGGTGGATCACGATCCGAGGCGGCTGCGGCTGCAACTCGAGGCGCGTCATGGCTCGCGTTGCGGCTGGTCATATCTGGAAACGGGACCCGATCTCTGGCGAGTTCGCCTGCGTCTGCTCGACCGCGGGACTGAAGACCATGGCTGATCCGTCGATTTTGAGCTTGCGACATTCCGTTCAGCTATTCATGGCGGGTGGTAAGCCGAGTTGGCCCCCGCAACGGCCGGCTCTCGCGCGCGGAGAGGCAGGAAATCATCGCTGCGGCCGGAACTGGCGAATGCTCCGCATGGATCATTTCGATGCTTGCGGTGACTAGAGTGAAGACCCGTCAATGGAGAAACGGAAATGTTGAGCAATTCCCATCACCATGTAAATCCGGCGAACGAGGCGGAAAGGACCCTTCTCGAGTCGCTTATTCGCGAGGATTTTGAGCGATGTCACCCCGGCGAAACACTGGATGATGTCAAACGCCGGGCATCGTTTTCGAAAGAGGACAAGGGACTTCTGCGCGATTGGATGGCGGTGGCAGCGAGGCGAGCTGCCGCCGAGCAAGAAGCATTGCCCGCCAGGCTTGCCGCCTGACAGGCGCGTCGGAGCGGCTACCGGTCATGCTGCGGGTCGGACACCAAAGTCCTTGGGCCTAAGCATCAGGTCGGCGAGCGTGTACTTGTCAAGCACCGCATTGAACGCATCAAGCCCCTCGTGGAAGATGCCGCGCAGGCGACAACTTCGTGTGATGATGCATTGGTTGCCCGTGGCAAAGCATTCAACCAGTGCGAAATCGGGTTCGGTGGCGCGGACGACGTTGCCCAAGCCTATCTTGCGCGGCGGCTTTGCCAGCGTCAGACCGCCGGAGCGTCCCCGCACGGCCTTCAAAAAACCTGCCCGCGTCAGGGTGTTCGTGATCTTCATGAGGTGCGCGCGCGAGATCTTGTAGACCTCGGACACTTCCTCGATGGTGATCAGGCGATCGTCATGGGCCGCCGCGTACATCAGAAGCCTGAGCGCGTAGTCGGTAAAGTTCGTCAGTCGCATGCGGATCCCAAATTGACTAATCGGCGGCCGGAGAGGACTAAAGGTATACATAGCCTCGATGTTTTGCAAACTGCAGCGCTTCCATTTCCAGTTCTAGACGGCCTGCGATCCGGCCACCTCCACGAGATCTATCACAGCTTTCGCGCGAGGCGGTGCAGCAAGGCGTTGAAGCGCCTCTCATCCTTTGGCGCGGTTCGGCGGAGGATGACACAGGCTTTGCCGGCAACTCGGCAGGCTGAGTCAACCTCGCCGGCGTCGGCAAGCTTCTGCAGGGCATCGAGCAAGAGCAAGTTGATCTGCTCGTGCGGCGAGATGAGCGGGGTCAGCGCCGCGTAGTCGAGACCGGGACCGAGGGAGGCCCGTGTCATCGGCCACCCCCCAAGTAGTCCTTCGCCGCCTGGCTCATCATGTCCGGGGCCCATGGTGGATCATAGGTGAGCTGGACATCGGCCCATTGAACCCCGGCGATCGACTGCGCTGCTTCACCGGCGCCGTCCCGGAGATAGCCGGTCGCGGGGCAGCCCCTCGTCGTCGTAGTCATGGAGATCCGGGCCACACCGTCCTCCGCGACGGCAATATCGTAGACGAGCCCGAGATCGACGATATTGAAGCCGATCTCGGGATCGATCACCCCCCGAAGGGCCGTGCGCACTTGCTCAACCAGATCGCCAGCGCCAGTCATTCGGCCACCTCCCTTTGGACGCCCTTGCGTATCAGGAGCTTGTACGTCGTCCGATCCGCCTCGAAGCCACCCAGCCATTCGAATCCTCGCTTGTGGAGTTCCGGCAACAGGAATACCGGCTCGCGGCACAGAAGAGCGCACAATACGTCGCCCGGCTGCAACTCTTCGACGGCTGCAAGCGTGCGCACCATCGGCTCCGGTGGATCGAGATCGCGATTGTCAAGCTGACGCACGGGCTCGGGCCATCCTGAAGTCGCAGTGCCGTCCGGTGCCGGCTGAGCGCTTCCAGCTTGAGCTTGCGGTGTGAACAGCACCTCCCAATCGCCGCCACCGATCTCTCGTGCGGCATGGTCGAATCCTTTCTTGCCCAGCACCGTGTAGAGCGGCGCCGGCTCGAACGTCGCCAGCAACCGGAGCGCTTGTCCGGTGCTCAGGCCATCGATGGCCTGCATGATGGCCGAGAAGGGCTCTCCGCCGGAGCGCAGAATCGGCCGAACGTCGAGTTCGTAGGAAGCTTGTGTCATTTGTCATTCCTCCATTTCGCGGGCGTTACAGAATTGGCAGATGCAGCCGCGGCCAGGCGCGATAGCCGTCAGGCAACATCGCCGCCGGCACCGCGGTCAAATTGCGGGTCAGAACGAGTTCAAAGCATATTCTCGCCGTGGCGATGAGCATGGCGAACGCCGCGCCCCGGAACACCATTGGCGCGCCTAAGAACACCGCCAGCGATGCGACTCCGACACCTGTGAAATAGAGCCAGAACCAGGGCATGGCGCGCGATTCATCGACGAGGTCCTGCACTCGCGGCGTCGGACGTTTACCCAACAGCCTGCCGTAACATTCGAGCCAGGTTAGAAAGGCCACGATTTTATAGAGCTTCGCGAGGCCGAGCCCGGTAAGCCAACCGAACACGAAGAGAAACACCACCCCTCCAATTTGGCGATCGGTCGGCCCCCGTGCCGACGCGGCCACTAACAGCAAAACGGCGAGTCCGAGACTACCCAGCGCCCAGGCGAACACGCGCGCATTGAGCTCGATCTTCGGTCGCTTGCGGGTCCGATAGAGCCTCACGATGTCCTGCCCGTAGAGAGCAAGGCTGACGAGCGCGAGCGCGAACGCTGCAAGCAGCGGGTGGATCACCCCTTGGTCGAAGATCAGGATACAGACAGGACCGCCGATCAGAATCACCAGAATGGCCACGGTGCCGGCCAGAAGTGCGATACGGCTGCTTCGGTGTTCGGCCTCGGGCGCGAGCATGAACATTGCGAGGAGCCGATAGCTCACGCCCATGGCGGTGAAGGTGAGCCAGCCGCCAAGCCCCAGTGCGGCGTGAAGCGGTATGCCCTCCGACGTGAGGCGCAAGAAGGCCGCATTGGTCGTCCACCCACTGAGCGTTAGCGAGAAGATCGTTCCCAGCGTGACGACACCTATGAGGCTCACGAGACCCACCGCCACGAAGCGGGCGGCCAGACCGATAGGGCGCGCCGACCAGAGGGTGCGGCCGAGGTTCCATAGATTGAGCGCGAAGCCGCCTGCGAGACCGATGGCGCCGAGCGGCAACCAGGGCATCGAGCCAACGGAAAGCCCGGCCATACCGAGAAATCCGAAAAGCAGACTGCCGAGGCCGGCCAGCAGAAGCGCAAGCGCAACGACGGGCAATTCGGGATGGGCCAGCGGCTTGGCGACGAGGACCGGGACGAACTGAATGAGCGCTCCTGACAACAGGAGGCTGAGCCAGCCGATCGCAACGAGGTGAACGAGAACGAGGGTCAGTGGCGCAGCTAGCGGCTGGCTCGGAAAGCCGACGCCAGCAGCCATCAGCACCTCGGCGCCGAGCAGCGCACAGAGTGCGGCCGCAAAATAGCTCATCGTCCATCTGGACAGCGATGCGCCGAACATGACTTTCCTCGAAATTGCGCGGGAGCGAGGCGATATGGTCTCGCCCCCGTGCGCGCGGCGCCCTTCAGGCCGCCTTGGCGAGTTTTCCGATCTCGACGCGCCATACGGCGGGACCGCTCTCGACATAGGTCCAGGAGAATTGCTTCGGATACTCCGCTTCCAATTGGTAGTAGAGCGGCTTCGGGTCATGATCGTTCACGAGAGTGAACGATCGGCCCACGGCGAGTTCGTTGACGAGCTGGAAGATCTTCTGGTGGCGCTGCGCTGGCGGAAGCTCGCGTACATCGATGATTGAAGCGTTTGCGTTTGCACTGGACATTCCTAGTCTTCTCCTTTGGTCGCACCAACGTCTGATTGATCACCGCCGGCGACCTCGGCGACAGATCGAAGCTCAAGGCGCTCATCCGGCTTCGGGCTAAAATGGTCGGCAAACTTGTTGGGAACGCCGTTCCAGGCATCGGCGTCATGTGGCGGTTCGCCCTTCTTGACGATGTTCGGCCAAAGACCCGAAAGCTTTTGGTTGAGACCGAGCCAATGTGAGTTCGGCGGAACATCGCTGTCCGGAAAGATCGCTTCGGCCGGGCACTCCGGTACGCAGACGCCGCAATCAATGCACTCATCGGGGTGAATGACGAGCATGTTCTCGCCGACATAGAAGCAATCGACGGGGCATACCTCGACGCAGTCCATGTACTTGCATTTGATGCAGTTATCGGTGACGACGTGAGTCATCGGCCTGCCTTCCGCCGCGCTTCTGCTATGACCAGCGCAATAAGATCTATTTCAAGTACATCTTTATAAGCGCTTCAGGTCTAAAAACAATATGAATAATATATCTTTTCGAATGTCGGACTGGCCAAACGAAGGTGCGCTGGGCGTACCGAATCGACATCAGTTCGGCCGAGGGTCATGCGCTTGGGCGCACAATTTCGCGGGCAACGAAGCGTCTCTCACCACGGTGGCGCTGAATTTGACTTGCGATCCAGCACCAGTCTGAATCGGCGCAGAGTTGCTCCGGCCCAACATCCGAACTCGACGGCCTTAACCGGATTCCGGCGGGCGTCCGGCAGCAGGGGCTCCCGCGGCTACCGAAATCATTGAGCTTTTTCGGTTAATATGACGGCTAATTGGGTCCCAGCACACTTACGCTTTGATCGCTTTGCGCGCCGCCGCCGAGAGAGTTCGTCAGCCGTCCCTATCTCTGGGCCTGCTCCCTATCGATCTGATAGGCGGAAATCCGGTCGATCTCGAATGCGACCGTCGGCGGCGATTGCGCATCGACGGCACCGACGCCGGGAAAGAACTTTGAGCCGATCGCGAGATTGACGATCATGTACATGGGATCATCGAAGCCGATCGGCACCTTGATGTCGGAGACCGGCCTGCGGTCGATGAAATAGACCAGACGATCCTCCTCCCACAGCACACCGTAATTGTGGAATGCGTGCGAGGCGTCGCCGACCGCGAAGTCGAAGCCGCAGGACTGGATCTTCTGGGTCGACGGAATCCTCCAATGCGTCGTCATCACGAGATCGCCCGGCCGCTCGCCGCGGCCTTCCAGCACGTCCACCTCCGGAGGCCAGCCGCCATCGTCCGCCAGCATCCAGAACGCCGGCCATACCGCGTGGCCGACCGGTACCTTGGCACGGATTTCGAAATAGCCGTGCTTCTGCGCGAACGTACCCTGGGTCGTGAGGATTCCCGAGACGTACTCGTTGTTGAACAGCACCGGCTTCAATTCCGGCGGCGTGCGGCTGGCGACGATCGAGAGCACGCCGTCCCTCACCCTGAACGGATCGAGCCCCAGTGGCGTCGCGGCGCGGCCGGCGTAGCGCGGATCGACATAGATCTGCTGCTCGCCATTGGCGCTGGTCTTGCGCTTGAAGTCGGAGCCGTCGCCGCCCCAATAGCGCGCTTCCGGCCAGACTGCGCCGCCGGCGTAGTGCGGCACCCAGCGTCCGTTCGCGAGCGGATGATCGTCGAAATCGTCGTTGAACGTCCGGCGCAGCGGCAGGAACGTGAGCGCGTCGGGATTGACCGTCTCCAGCTTGCGACATTCGATCATGGAAGGATCGGTCGTCACTTGCAGCGACATCATGCCGGGCGCGGCATGAAGATCGTCCTGCGCGGCAACGGGTGCTGCCACGGCCAACAGACCGATCGTGATCAAAATACCCTTCGCCCAACGATCGTTCATCACCGCACTTCGAAGCTGCAGGAAGGATATTCAAGCTAGCCCCTCCGCGTCTCCGCGGACAAGCGGGCTGCGCGACGCGATCCGGCGAATTCGGAGGGACATTTCGATATCGCACGGGAATCTGCCGGAGATCGTGTCTTCCCGGCACAACCGCGCAGCGTGGCTGGCTTCCGACTCGCCGCCGGCGCATGTCGGGTAGCCGCCAAAATCCTTTCCGGTTCGTTACCGTCCCTTAAGACTAAGGCGGCAATCTCGCGCGCGGATCGGCGGCGATGCCGCCCTGTCGCCAGAGGTAGTGAACGCGTGCTCGCGAAGACGCTGGAGCAAATTCAGTCCTCGCCAGGAAGGCGAGCGACGTATGTGCGCTGCCTTCTCGCGACGCTTGCGGCCATCGTGGGCTTCAAGACCTACTGGTTCTTCAGGTGGGGCTTCTGGCACGGCCACGAGGTGCCCGATTTCGCTGCCTTTCACCTCGTCGCACAGCGGGTCTGGCTCGGTGATCTCGACCTGACCTATCGATTCGCGGCGTTCATGAAGATGCAGGCGGGGATGTCAGGCGGCGCGACCGGTTTCATGCCGTGGACCTACCCGCCACAGTTCGACCTGTTGCTGGCCCCCTTCGCATTCCTGCCCACCTGGGCGGCCTATTTCGTGTTCACCGCCGCGACGCTCACCGCCTATCTGATGACGCTGCGCGCGATTGCGCGAGAGCACTTCGCACAGGCCCTCGTCGTGCTGTTTCCAGCCATGGCGACCACGATCGGCTGCGGACAAAACGGCTTTCTCACGGGTGCGCTGATCGGGCTCGTCTGCATCAACCTGCAGAAACGCAAGGTTTTCGCAGGCCTCGCGCTCGGCGCCATGGTCGTCAAGCCGCACCTCGCCATTGCGGTCGGTGTGTATCTGCTGGCGACCCGCCGCTGGGCAACGATCGTCACGGCCGCCATTGTCGTGCTCGTGAGCTCCCTGCTCTGCACCGTGGCTTTCGGGTCGCATATCTGGATCGCGTGGCAGGGCGCGATCAGGGAGTCGGCGGGCTTTCTGGAACAGGGCTTGTATCCCCTGTTTCGAATGATCTCGGCCTACGCGGCGCTATTCAATGCCGGCGTCCCCGCCAGCGCCGCGTTCTGGGGGCAGGTCACCGTCGCCGGACTGGCACTCGTTGCGGTCGTGACTTGCATCGCCCGTGGGATGCCTCCGTCCTTCACGCTCGGCGTCGCGGCGACCGTCTCGGTGATGATCAGCCCCTATGCTTATGACTACGATCTGCCCATCGTGGGAATCGGCCTGGCGCTGCTCCTTCCCGATCTGCCCAAAGTGACCAGCCCTGGTGAACGCAGCATCATGTACGGGCTCGTGATGCTGGCCGGCGCTTACGGCCTGCTGCAATCGATCGGCCTTGCGGCCGGCCTCGACGAGCGCTTCAAGCCCGCTATCGCCGGCATCGCCCTCATCGCACTGCTTGCGATGCTGCTGCGAATGCTTTGGCGCAACGCGCAGCCGGTTACCGCGACACGCCTGGCCGCCGTCGCTCCGGCGCGCCTGCCGGAATAGCCCGTCCGGTCCTCCGCAACATCCGGTCACGCCGCCGGGCGTGAGCGCCCATCGCGGCCGGCGCCTGCGGGTTAGCCGCATCATGGAACCCAAACCGCCGGCGCTCGTTCAGATTGATCCCGCTGCGTCGGCGTTCCACGGCAGGCACGATGTCCTGCCTGTCGCAGCGGAGCCAAGGGAGGACTGAACATGCCCGCAGCCGAGAAAGACCATGTCTACAAGATCCTGGAACTCGTTGGATCGTCCGACACATCGATCGATGATGCGATCAAGAACGCGATCAGCCGCGCCGCCAAAACCATTCGCGAAATGAAATGGTTCGAGGTGACGCAGACGCGTGGCCACATCGAGAACGGCACGGTCCGTCACTACCAGGTGACGCTGCGCGTCGGCTTCACACTGGATGCGTGAGGCGGCTCACCAGGCGTAGCGAACGCTGCCCTTGCCTGCGTAGCTGCGGGTGACGTCCGAAAATTCACCCTCAAACGTCGCCGCCGCGGACCAGCCGTTCAGCCAGCTCATGTCCACGGAAGCCGTGGTGAGCCCGGAATAGCGGGCCTGCGCGGCGCCGTTGACGACGAAGCTTGCGCCAGGCAACGCTTGGAAGGTCACTGCAATCGAACGGTCCGGATTGAAATCATGCGCCCACGCAAGGCGGCCGCGCAGTGTCAGCACGCCAGCCTGCATGGCGAAGGATTTATCGGTACGCAAGCCAAGCTCGCCGCGGGTGTCCGTGACGTTCCTGGCGGCGAAGCGCAAGGCGAAGGCGGCGGATCCGGCAACGGCCTGCTCGGCATAGGCGGGCAGATCCAGCGTCGTGAACTGCACCGCGCCGTAGGGCGTGACGCCGATCCCGCCGATCCATGGCCCGACATGGCGATAGCCGCCCTCGAGACGGCCGGAATACGCATTGACGTCGAACTCGGCGCGCAGGCGATCGGCGCCTGCAATCGTCACAGTGCGATCGGTCGTGATGTCCTGCCAGCCATAGGCCAGCGCCGCCGACAGATAAGCCGGCCCGCTCGTGTGTCGCAGATAGGCGGCGGCCTGGAACAGGTCGGAGCGGCCCGACCCGAGGCCGTTCACGCCGAAGCCGGTGCCGCCACCGGCAAGCGCGAAGCCGAGCAACGTGTGCGGTGAGAACAGATAGTCGGCTCCGATCACGGTGCCGGCGATGCGGCTGGTCGCTCCATTCGAGCCGACCACCGCGTTGCCGTCGGTCGACTGCGACCCGCCGAAGCCCGCGGCCCACACGCTCCAGCGTTGCGCAAAGGTCTGCGGCCGGGCTTTTGTCATCATCGCGAATGCGTCGGCGCGTTTGCGTACGGCGTAGGCGCTGGCCTGATCCTCCTCGACGAATCCGGCAGCGCCACCGGCCGAACCCGGCCCGCCGTCACGCTGCGCGGCGGGATCGGTGAGCAGTCCCATGAACTGGTTCATCGCGTTGAACGTCATCTGCTGCGAACCTGTTGCCGACTCGCCGGAGGCCTGCGTCAGCCCGCCCGCCGTCAGCGTGGCGTAGACCGCGGCGATGCCGCCATTGGCGTTGAAGACATTGGTCAGCGCGTCGCCGACGCGCTGCTGGTTGCCGTTGAGGCCGGACAGAATCTCGAAATTCAAGGTCAGGTCGAGATAGACGTCATTGGCGTCGTAGCTCAGGCTACTGTGGAAATTGGACGGCAGGCTGGTGTTGACGATGGTCGTATTGAAGGTGCCGCTGACGCCGCCGCTCGCGGTCAGAATCATGTACCGCTTCGCAACGTAACTACCGGCGGCGAAATTCGCCATCACCGTCGCGCCGCCGAGCTGCGCTGCGCCGGTGACACTCGCATAGGACGCCGTCGACGGATCGAGCTGGACGAGATAGATCGCGCCCGACTGAAAGGCGAGGCTGCCGTTCACAGCCATCGCGCTGCCGGGCGTGCCGTTACCCGGTGCAAACGTGCCGCTGGCATTGACGGACGTTGCGCCGAGCGAGCCATCGCCCATCAACACGCCGCCGTTGACAGTCGTACCGCCGCTATAGGTATTGCTCCCAATCACGACCGTGGTCCCGCCCGTCGTCGTCAGGCTCGCGGTGCCGCCGATGCCGTTGACGACACCGCCGCTCGACGTGATCGGCGCGTCGAGGCTACCGTTCCGGATCGCGCCGCCGGCGAGGTTCACTGTTGCCTGGACCTGCGTCGTACCTCCGAGATCGAGCGTGCCGCCGGACACCGTCGTCGTTCCGGTCGCAGCGCCGAGCGTGCCCGCGCCGGAGAGAAGCAAGGTTCCGCCGGAAACGATTGTGCCGCCGCTATAGGTATTGGCGCCGGAGAGCGTCAGCGTGCCGCCAGTGCTTTTGGTGATCGCGACACTGCCGCCCTGGTCGGCGGCGTTGGTGCCGCCGCCGGGATTGCTTCCGCCGGAGCCGGTGTAGTCGGCGATGCCGTTGGCGATGGACTGGTTGCCAGAGCGGAAGCCGAGCACGGTGCTCGTGCCGCTGGTGCCCTGGAAGAAGATGCCGGATCCGAAGGCGGAGCCATTGGTCCCACCATTGTAGCCGGTGCCGCCCGAGACGCTGCCATTCGTCTGGGACAGATCGCCCTGAACCGTCACCGTTCCGCCGCTCTGCACGAAGATCGCGCCGCCGGCGCCGAGACCACCACCACCGGAGTTGTAGTTGAGCGTTCCCCTGGCGCCGTTGCCGGCCCCGAATCCTCCGCTTCCGGCCGTGGTCTTCGCGCCACCACCCCCACCGCCGAAACCACCATCACCGCCGGTCGAGGTGGACGAGCCATATGCCGTGCCGCCGCCGCCGCCATAGCCGCCTGAGCCGCCGGTGGTGACTCCGCCCGCATTGGCGCTGCCACCGCCTCCACCAAATCCACCCGCGCCACCCGCGACGGGTCCTCCATCCGAGGTGGCTCCCCCTCCACCGCTTGCAAACCCCCCGGCTCCCCCGGTTGCCGGACCACTGGCGACATTTTGAGATGCACCGCCATTGGGTCCACCGCCGCTCAGGATCGGAGCGTCCGAGCCGACGAACAGTCCCCCGCCCCCGGCAGGAGTGGCAGGATAGGACGTGCCGGCCATGCCGCCACCGCCGCCCATATTTCCGGCATTGTCCACGACGCTGCCGCCCTTGGCCTGCGTGTTCGAGACGGCGACGTTCGACAAGGTCAATGCGCCGTTGCTGGAAACGAAGACCGCGCCGCCGAGTCCGGCGCCGGCACCGGAGCCCAAACCGGCTCCGCCCTGCGCCACCGCGTTGGCGATGGTCAGGCTCTTCAGTGTTACCGAGTAGGTCGCGCCGGTGGTGCCGGCATCGCCGATGAAGAACGGCCGGTAGGTACCGGCGCCACTGATGGTCGGGTTGTTGCCGTTGCCGTCGATGGTGATGTTCTTGGTGATGACCGGCAGCTCACTCAGGAGCGTGATGGTACCGCTGACCTGAAACAGGATGGTGTCGCCGCTCGTGGCGCTGGCGATGGCCCCCCGCAGGCTGCCGGCGCCGCTGTCGGCCGTGGAGGTCACCACCAGCGTTGCAGCGCGCGCCGCGCCGGGCAGGCCGAGCGTCATTGCCGTGACGGCGATGCCGGCGAGGACCTCCCGCCGCCGGGCGGCAAGCCGGGACTTCGTCCGTCCAATCAAGGGGACGAGCGGCGGACGCAATCTGATTGTCATGAAGTGCCTCGGACGCGAACCTTGCCGCAAGCGTTCGCGCGGTAAGGCCAGGATTTCGAGATGCTCGTTAGCAGACCGGCCAGCTGCGCGATGTGCCCGCTGTCTCAGCCCCTGATTTCGGCGAACACTGATGCGCGCACGGCACATCGGCGCTGCGTTCGCGCGAAGTCCGCTGCATCCCGTCGCGCGAACTCGCTTGCGCACCGATTTCCAAACGATTACATCCCGGGAAGATGCTAGTGCACCGCCGGTTCTGAAACGTCGGGTTGAAGCGGTGCGGCTGCATCGTGGGGTGATGTGGACGGGACGGCGTTGAGCGAAAGCATGGTGGCGGACGACCCCGAACGCGGGGCGCGTGCGCTTGCGCAGTTACAAGTCATGACGGCCGACATCTGCGATGTCATCCCTCACACCGCGGCAGGCGATTTCCACACCACCACGACCACTATGATGGCCGGCAACGCTTTACTGGTCGAGACCGCCGTCACCGACCTGGAATACGACCGAACCCCCGCGCACATCGCCCGCGGCGGCCTCGATCACTATCACATCACCCTCTGCGTCGCCGGCGAGATGCGGTTCAGCTCCGGTCGTCGCGACGTGACTGCGCGGCCCGGCGACATCTGCCTGCTCGACATGGCCCAACCGAACCGGACAGTGCTGCGCGCTGCCGGCGGCCGCACTCGCCTGATCGCGATCATCCTGCAACGCGCCATGCTGGCGCCGCGGCTCGCGCATCCAGACTCGGCCACGGCAACCTTGCTGCCGTCGGACCACCCGCATGCCCGCCTGATCGCCAGCCATTTTGCTGCGCTTGGCCTGCCACCGAGTCCCGAGACCGGCAACGTCGAGGCGACGGTCGAGGCGATCGCCGACCTCGTGGCCGCAGCCGCCGGCGGGACGGCCGACATCTTGGCGGGCGTCGAGCGAGCTGAGCGGCATCTTTATCTTGCGATGATCAAGCGCCGCATCGCGGACAATCTTCAGACCGACGCGCTCACTGCAGACGAGCTGTGCCGTCACTTCCGGATCTCGCGCGCGACCCTCTACCGGCTGTTCGAGGCCGATGGCGGGCTTGCGCATTACGTGCGCGAGCAGCGGCTCAATCTTGCTTTCCGCGAGCTGATTGCTCCGTCAGCACGCGACATGCGGCTGATCGACCTCGCCATCGGCATGCGCTTCAGCAGCGACTCGACCTTCATCCGCGCATTCCGCCGCAAGTTCGGGCTGACACCGGGCGAGCTCCGCGAGCTGGCCGACAATTGGCTCCGCGAAACCGGCGCGGTCCCGGCCGTCGACACCGTGCTGCATCAGCTGGCCCGCCGCCGCACGTCGCAACCGCGATAACGGACATCAGGCGAGATGACACGCCACGAAATGCCCGCCCGCGCCCTCTCTTAGCTCCGGCGCGCTCTCCGAGCAGCGCGGCTGGGCAATCGGGCAGCGGGTGTGGAAGTGGCAGCCTGATGGCGGCTTCATCGGGCTCGGCACGTCGCCCTTGAGACGGATCCGTTCGCGCTTGAGCTTGGGATCCGGCACCGGCACCGCCGACAATAGCGCCCGCGTATAGGGATGCTGCGGATTGCGATAGAGATCGCTCGCCTTCGCCAGCTCGACGATGCGGCCGAGATACATCACCGCGACCCGGTCGGAGATGTGCTCGACCACCGAGAGGTCGTGCGCGACGAAGAGATAGGTGAGGTTCAGCTCGGCCTGGAGATCTTCCAGCAGGTTGATGACCTGCGCCTGGATCGACACGTCGAGCGCGGAGACCGGCTCGTCGCAGACGATCAGCTTCGGCTCCACCGCAAGCGCGCGCGCGATCACGATGCGCTGACGCTGGCCGCCGGAGAATTCGTGCGGATAACGGCGCATGTGCTCCGCCTTGAGCCCGACCTTGACCAGCAGGCTCGCGACGCGCTCCTCGCGCTCCTTGGCGTTGGCGCCGAGATTGTGAATGATGAGTGCCTCGCCGAGGATCGCGCCGACCGTCATGCGCGGATTGAGCGAGGCGAACGGATCCTGGAACACGAGCTGCATGTTCCGCCGCATCGCGCGCAGATCGTTGCCGCTGAGCTGGCGCACGTCCTGACCGTCGAAGGTGACCTCGCCGTCGGTCGGTTCGATCAGGCGCAGCACGCAACGTCCCGTCGTCGACTTGCCGCAGCCGGACTCGCCGACGAGGCCGAGCGTCTCGCCGCGGTTGACCGAGAACGAGACCCCGTCGACCGCATAGACACTGCCGACCTGGCGCGACAACAGGCCGCCAAGCAAGGGAAAATATTTCTTCAGGCCGCTGACGCGGAGCAAGGGCTCGGTCATGCCGTGCCTCCCAACTGCGTATCGCCGAGGTGGCAGGCCATGCGGTGACCGGGCGCGATCTCGCGCAGCAACGGCTCCCTCTCGGTGCAGACGTTCATGGCAAACTTGCAGCGCGGGGCGAAGCGGCAGCCGACCGGCGGATTGATCAGGATCGGCACCGAGCCGCCGATCGCCTCCAGGCGCGTCTTGTGCTCGCTGTCGAGATCGATGCGCGGGATCGAGCGGATCAGGCCCTGCGTATAGGGATGGCCGGGATGGCCGAAGAGGTCGTCGACATCCGCCTCCTCCACCACCTTGCCGGCATACATCACGACGACGCGTTGCGCGGTCTCGGCGACGACGCCCATGGCATGGGTGATCAGCATCACCGCCATGCCGAAGCGTTCCTTCATGTCCTGCAGGAGGTCGAGGATCTGCGCCTGGATGGTGACGTCGAGCGCCGTGGTGGGCTCGTCGGCGATGATCAGCTTCGGCTTGCAGGCGAGCGCCATCGCGATCATCACGCGCTGGCGCATGCCGCCGGAGAACTGGTGCGGATAGTTGTGAACCCGACCTTCGGCGTTGGGGATCTGCACCAGCTTGAGCATCTCGATGGTACGCTCGAGCGCCTGCTTTCTGGTGACGTTCTCATGGCGGCGCAGGCTCTCGGCGATCTGTTCGCCGATGGTGAGCACCGGATTGAGCGAGGTCATCGGTTCCTGGAAAATGAAGCCGATCTCCTTGGCCCTGATCTCGTCGAGCTGGTTGCTCGTCAGCGGCACGAGATCGCGGCCCTCGAAGATGATCTGGCCGGCGGCGATGCGGCCCGGCGGCATCGCGATCAGCTTCAGGATCGACATCGCGGTGACGGTCTTGCCGCAACCGGACTCGCCGACGACGCAGAGCGTCTCGCCGCGGTTGATGGAGATGTCGACGCCGTCGACGGCCTGCAGGATGCCGTCGTCGGTCGAGAAATGGGTTTTCAGCCCTTTGATTTCGAGCAGCGGCGCCATCAGATCACCCGTCGCGCATCGAGCGCGTCACGCAGGCCGTCGCCGATGAAGTTGATCGCGACCACCGCGATGAAGATCGCGCCGCCCGGAAACAGCGCCCAGTGCGGGCCGATGTCGAGAAAGTCCTTGGCGTCGTACAACAGCCGCCCCCAGGTCGGCGTATCCGGTGGGAACCCGAGGCCGAGGAACGACAACGTGGATTCGGCGATGATGGCCGCAGCGACGTCGATGGTCCCGGCGATGATCACCGGACCGAGCGCGTTGGGCAGGATGTGCTTCACCACTTGCCGCACGGGGCTGGCCCCGAGCGCACGCGCGGCCTCGACGAACTCCTTCTCGCGGATCGACAGGAACTGCGCACGCACGAGGCGGGCGACCGGCATCCAGCGCAAACCGCCGATGACGAGCACGATCAGGATGAATATGCCGCCTTCAGGGCCAAACGCCTGCTTCAGCCCGTCGCGGAAGAGATAGATCAGCAACAGCAGCAGCGGCAGTTGCGGCAGCGACAGGAAGAGGTCGGTGAGCCACATCAGGCCGTGGCCGAGCGCGCCGCGCGACATCCCGGCGAGCGAGCCGACCAGCGTGCCGATGATGACGGAGACCAGCATCGCGGCGAGTCCGACCGCGAGCGAGATCCGCCCGCCATAGATCATGCGTGCCAGAATGTCCTGGCCGAGATCGTCGGTGCCGAAAGGATGTGCGAGCGACGGCCCCTGCATGCCCGCCACGATATCGATGTCGTCGATCTTGACGCGCCAGATGAAGGGCCCGACCACGACGGCCAGGATGAGGATAAGAAGCAGGAAAGCACTGACGACCGCGAGCTTGTGGCGGCTGTAACGCCGCCACGTCTCTCGCCAGGGCGAGTAGGTACGCCGCTCACCGGAGGGAGATGCGAGGGTCAAGCCAGCCATACAGAACGTCCGCGATGAGATTGAAAAGGACCACCAGGCACGCGAAGACGAAAGTAACGGCCATCACCACCGGCGTGTCGTTGGACAGGATAGAGGAGATCAGCAGCGAGCCGATGCCGGGGATGCGGAAGATCTGCTCGGTGACGATGGCGCCCCCGAATACCGCAGGCATCTGCAGCGCGATCAGCGTCACCACCGGAATCATGGCGTTGCGCATGACATGCTTGACGATGACCTTGGCCTGGCCGAGCCCCTTGGCGCGCGCCGTGGTGACATAGTCGAGCCGGATCACGTCGAGCATCGCCGAGCGCACGAAGCGCGTCATCGACGCGGCCTGGAACAGGCCCAGCACCGCCACCGGCATGATTGCCTGCCGGATCATCTCGAGCACCCAATGGATGCCGGTGCCCTTGATGTCGGTCGTATAGACGAAGGGCAGCCAGTCGAGCGTGACCGAGAAGATCAGGATGAACAGGATGCCGGTGAAGAAGGTCGGCAGCGAGAAGCCGACGAAGGCGAGCGTGTTCGCAACCTGGTCGAACAGCGAATAGGGCTTTGTCGCCGCATAGACGCCGACTGGAATCGCGATCAGAAGCGCCAGAATCTGCGCCGAGCCGATCACGTAGAGCGTCGCCGGCAAGCGCTGGAGGATCAGCGTATCGACGTCCATCCGGCTGACGAAGGAGAAGCCCCAGTCGCCGTGCAGCATGGCGTTGAGCCAGTGCAGGTAACGGAGATAGATCGGATCGTCGAGGCCGAACTTGGCCCGGAGTGCCGCCTGAACTTCGGGCGGGACGTTCGGGTTGGTCGCCAATTCCGCGAAGGGATCGCCTGGCGCGAGCGCCAGCACGACGAACAGCACGACCGAGATTCCGAGCAAGCTCGGAATCGCGATCATCAGGCGACGCAGGACGTACTGACTCATGAGGGAGGATCCCGTCTAGAGCTGGGGGATCATTCCTCGCGATACCAGTCGAACAGGTTGTCGGTTTCGTTGGCCCAGCCCGAGATCACCGGACGCAACGTGTTCGCGGAGGCCTCCACCTTCAGACGATGCATCGCCGGGATGAAGACGGTGTCCTGCCACATCAGGTCGTTGCACTTGATGTAGAGGGCCGCGCGCTTGACCGGATCCATTTCGGCATCGGCAGCGTCGATCGCGGCGTCATAGTCCTTATTGGTCCAGCGCGTGAAGTTCGTGCCCTGCCATTTGTTCTCCTTGCTGGCGATGTAGCGCGAATGATAGCGGCGCATGTGCTGCGACGGATCCGGCTGGCTCAGCGGAATCTGGAACATTTCGAGGTCGGCATAGAACTTCGGATAGGTGTCGGGGTTGGCGACGTCCGAGGAGAAGAACACGGAGGCCACGACCGACTTTAGCTCGACGTCGATGCCCGCCTTCTGACAGGCCTGCTTGACGATCGCCTGGGTCTTCTGACGCGGACCGTTGATCGAGGTCTGGTACAGCAGCTTCAGCTTCTTGCCGTCCTTTTCGCGGATGCCGTCGGCGCCGGGCTTCCAGCCTGCGTCGTCGAGCAGCTTCGAGGCTTTCTCGATGTTGAACTCCCAGGTGGTGTTCTTGGAGACGAACTTCTCGGGACCGTTGAGGAAGTTGGCGGTGGTGCGGCCGGCGCGGCCGTAGATCGCCTTCTTGATGGAGTCGCGATCGACCAACATCGACAGCGCCTTGCGCACTGCCGGATCGGAGAACAGCGGATGCTTGGTCTTCATCGAGGAGCGTTCGCCATCAACCTCGGTGTTCGGGTCGGAGAAGTTTAGCGCGATGAACTCGGTGTCGCCGCCCACGGCGTAGATGGTCTTGCCCTTGCCGCCCTTCTCCAGGCGCAGCAGCACGTCGTCCTCGACCTGGATGTTCCATCCGAAATCATATTCGCCGGTCTGGATCACCGCGCGCGCCGCCGAGACCGCGTCTCCGCCGCCCTTCATCTCGATCGAATCGAAATAGGGACGGTTCGCCATGTGATAGTCGGGGTTGATCACGCCGCGGATGAGATCGCCGGGCTTGAACTCGACGAACTTGTAGGGACCGGTGCCCACCGGCGCGAGATTGGCCGGGGCGTCGCGGGATTTCGAGCCGATATAGTCGGCGAATTGATGCTTCGGCAGGATCTGGCCGGCGCCGGCGCCGACGAACGCATCGGCCCAGAATGGAGTCGGCTTCGGGAAGGTGATCTTGACGGTGAGGTCGTCGATCTTCTCGACCTTGAGGTCGCGATAGGTACCGCTGGTGACGGTCGCGGTCGCCGGATCCTTGGTATATTCCCAGGTGAAGACGACGTCGTCGGCCGAGAATGGCTTGCCGTCGTGCCATTTCACGCCGGGCTTCAGCTTCCACGTCACCGACGTGCCGTCGGCGGCAAGCAGACCGTTCTGAACCGAGGGGATTTCAGCCGCCAGCACCAGCTTCATGTTGCCGTCGGGATCCCAGCAGGCGAGCGGCTCATAGAACAGGCGCGAGCCGTCCTGGTCCTTGGTGCCGGTGGCGAAATGCGGATTGAGCAAGGTCGGGCCCTGCCACCACAGCAGCTTCAATGCACCGCCGCCGCCACGCTTGGTCGGCTTGTAGGCAGACGGGCCCTCGGCCATCGCCACTCCGCCCAAGGCAAGCAGCTGGTAGGCTGCGGGCGCGGCGAGGCCAACGGCGGCCAGGCGCTGGATGAAGGCGCGGCGATTCATACGCCCATCCTTCACGTCACCGATCATCGAACGCAGCTCTTTATCCAGCATGGTTGTCCCCCGTCTGGTTTCCGTTTTTGGATGCAGGCGACCGCGGGGCGGCCGCCGGGTTTTGGCTGGCGGTAGATGGCACACTGAATAGGGTGCACGTCAACTGGGACCGTGTGTATGCAAACGGTCTTCTGGCTGTCCGTTGGGCAAAACCGTGTTCCACAGCCCAAGCGTTCGGCAATCCGGCGTCAAAACGCGCCGGAATCCTCGTTGCACTGCGGAAAATTTGTTCGTCGCATCAGACGAAGTATCGAGGCGAATTCTACGCCACGGACATGGTCAGCGGCGGCTCGACGTGGTCGGGCAGCGGACAGACATAAGGCGTCTTCGCGGTCCGCTTCGTCAGGTCGGCCTTCGCGGCCTTGATCAGCTCCGGATCCGTCAACGCCTTGATGCCGATACCGGCCATCGCCTTGGCGGCCTGCACCATGGCCTTGTGGGCGTGTCCGCTCTTGCCCTGCGCCACAACCTGCCAAGTGTGGAAGGGCGTGCCGATTGCAACCGTCGGTGCGTGAACCTGCACGGTCGGCACCACCCAGCTCACGTCGCCGACGTCGGTCGAGCCGACCAGCGGATTGCGCTTGGCATCGAGCGGCACCAGGAAGTCGGCCAGCGGCCGATCGGTCGGCTCCATGCCGATGGCGTAGTAGACCGACGCGATGTCCTTGTCGCTCAGGGTCCCGCGGATCTCCGTGGCAAAGCTCTTGTCCGCGTCGTCGAAATGCGGCGGTCCGAGCTCTTCCATGACCCGGTGCAGCGCCTGCTCCAGCGGCGTGTTCGGCAGGATGTTGGAGACCGCGGAAATGACCTTCATCTCGACCTTGGTCTCGGTCATCAGCGCCGCCCCCTCTGCGATCTTGCTGACGCGACCGACCAGCTCGTTCATGCCGGGCAGATCGCGGGCGCGGATCGAGTAGCGGACGCGTGCATGAGCCTGCACCACGTTCGGGGCAATGCCGCCGGTATCGAGCAGCGCGTAATGCACGCGCGCGTCGCTCGGCATGTGCTCGCGCATATAATTCACGCCGACATTCATCAATTCCACCGCATCAAGCGCGGAACGGCCGAGATGCGGTGAGGCCGCCGCATGGGAGGTGCGGCCGGTGAAGATGAAGTCGGCCCGCGTATTCGCAAGCGACGGCGTCACGGCCACTTCCCAGAAGCTGTGCGGATGCCAGGTGATGGCGATGTCGGCGTCCTCGAACGCACCGGAGCGCACCATGAAGGCTTTGGCCGCGCCGCCTTCTTCCGCCGGGCAGCCGTAATAGCGCACGCGGCCCGGCACCTTGTTCTCGGCGAGCCAGTCCTTCACCGCAGTCGCGGCCAGCAGCGCCGCGGAACCAAGCAGATTGTGGCCGCAGCCATGGCCGTGGCCACCCGCCTCGGTCGGTCGATGCTCGGCGACACCGGCCTCCTGGCTGAGGCCCGGCAGCGCGTCATACTCGCCCATGAAGGCGATGACCGGCCCGCCCTCGCCCCATTCTCCGATCAGCGCGGTCGGAATGCCGGCAACGTTCTCGGTGATGCGGAAACCCTGGTGCCGCAGCTCGGCGAGATGCTCGGCGGCGGAACGCGCCTCGGTGTAGCACACCTCCGGCATGCCCCAGACCTTGTCGCTGAGGTCGATGAAACGCGCCTTGATCGTGTCGACGCCACGCCAGATGTCGCTGCGGTTATCCATTGCTTCGGTCCGTGATCTCTTGGTCAAACGAAGCGACAATCGGTAGCAGTTTCATTGCACTCCGCCTAGCATTTCGCGGGACAGCAGCCATGCGGCTGGGGCCGGAATGAGCAGCCGGCCTGCGTCCTGTGCAACCGCTTCTGTACCTTGCGAAGATTTCACGCGGCCTTCTCCGGAATAGTTGGGGAACGAGGCTTTCAAGACGGCCTGCTCCAGCCTAAATTATGCGTGCTTCGCGCGTCGTTCCGCCAGCCACGTCGGAGCCGATGCACCCAGCCAGGAGAACTCCATGCCCGCCCTGACCGAATGGAGAGTGCCGCCGGCCAATCAGCCGCGTGCGAGCGACTATGGTTTCGATCTCGACCGCGCGCTCGCATCCGTCGTCGGCCTGCATGCCATCATCCCGCCGGACGCTTTCACCGCCGAGACGCTGGGCACCGAACGCGCCGGCAACGGCGTCGTGATCGACGACGGGCTGGTACTCACCATCGGCTATCTCATCACCGAGGCGGAATCGGTGTGGCTGCACCTCGCCGACGGGCGCGTCGTCGAGGGACATGCGCTCGGCTTCGATTCCGTCACGGGCTTTGGCCTCGTGCAGGCGCTCGGTCAGCTCGACGTCGAGCCCTTGCCGCTCGGCACGTCGGCGGAGACCCGGCTCGGCGACCGCGTCGTGGTCGGCGGCGCTGGCGGCCGCACGCGCTCGGTCGCAAGCCAGATCGTGGCCAAGCAGGAATTCGCCGGCTACTGGGAGTATCTGCTGGACGAGGCCATCTTCACGCATCCGGCACACCCGAACTGGGGCGGCACGGCGCTACTCAACGCGCGCGGCGAGTTGATCGGCATCGGCTCGCTTCAGCTCGAGCGCGAACGCGACGGCAAGGCCGAGCACGTCAACATGATCGTGCCGATCGATTTGTTGAAGCCGGTTCTCGACGATTTGCGCAAATTCGGCCGCGTCAACAAGCCGGGCCGGCCCTGGCTCGGGCTTTATTCGACCGAGATCGACAACCGAGTCGTGGTGATCGGCATCTCCGCCAACGGCCCCGCGGCACGCGCCGAACTCAAGACCGGCGACGTCATCCTCGCCGTGGACGGCGAGAAGGTCACGAGCCAGACCGGTTTCTACAAGAAGATGTGGGGGCTCGGCGCCGCCGGCGTCGACGTGCCGCTCACCGTACACCATGAAGGCGTCACCTTCGACGTCACGGTGACGTCGGCCGACCGCTTCAAGCTGCTGAAGGCGCCGAAGCTGCACTGATCCCCGTTAGTGAGGAAGCTGCAATGAGCGAGGCCGTGATCGACGACATCGTGGCCGTGCTGCCGCCGCTCCTCAATGCGCTGGAAGCGCTCGGCTTCTTCCAGCGGCATTTGCATCCCCCGGCCTTCGCCTCCGTGATGAACGCGATCGGTACGCCGGACGAGGCGCTGCAAGCGGCACGGGCTGCCATCGGACACTGGCCGGAGCAGTTCTCAGGCTTGCGCGAGCGGCTCGATCGCGCCTGCGACGAGACCCTCGCCACCTATGCCGGCATCCGCGAGGTCGAGCGCGGCAATGGCGATCTCGTCGCGGTCTTCCGCGCGCTGCGCCACGTGCCTCGCGCGCAGGAGGCACTCTATCCGCTAGCGGTGCAGTTTCCGCCGGTGAGCAGCTTCTTCCTCAACGCCGACAATCGCGAGAATGCCGGGCTGCTGTCGCGGCTGGAGGCAGAGGCAGGTGAGCACACCGGTATCTTCCACGACCACAACGACCCCGGCAGCCGCGGCGGCTTCTCGGTCTATGTCCCCGAATATTATTCGCCGGAACGCGCCATGCCCCTGGTGATGGCCCTGCATGGCGGCAGCGGCAACGGCCGCGGTTTTCTCTGGAGCTGGCTGCGCGATGCGCGCAGTCTCGGCGTGATCCTGGTGGCACCCACCTCGACCGGACCGACCTGGGCGCTGATGGGCGATGATACCGACACGCCCAATCTGATGCGTATTCTCGAAGCCGTCCGCAGCCGCTGGACCATCGACGCCTCACGCATGCTGCTGACCGGCATGAGCGACGGCGGCACCTTCAGCTATGTCAGCGGGCTCGACAGTGCCTCGCCCTTCAGCCATCTCGCACCGGTCTCGGCAACGTTCCATCCGCTGATGGCGGAGATGGCCGACGCCACGCGGTTGCAGGGCCTGCCCGTCTTCATCACCCACGGCAAGCTCGACTGGATGTTTCCGGTGCAGACCGCGCGGCAGACCCAGGCCGCGCTCTCGGCCGCCGGCGCCGAAATCGTCTATCGCGAGATCGACGATCTCAGCCATACATATCCGCGCGAGATCAATGCGGAGCTGGTGGCATGGCTGAACGGAGGATGAACGAGCCGTCCTTACCTGCGCCGCACTGCCGCGGAACCATCGTTAGGGGCCGACGTTATCGCCGGTCATTGGAGGTTAGCCATGCGGATGTTTCTGGGAATGATTTTGGGCGCGCTGCTGCTCGGCTGCGGCGTTTATGTCTATGACTCCATGCAGACGTCGTCCGTTGCTAACGGTGAGGTCGCAACCGCCAATCGCACCATCGTGAACTGGGATGTCGCGAAGGCCGATTGGGATCTGCTGCGCGATCGCGCGCACAGGGACTGGGTGCGCATCTCGTCGAAGTAATTCGATCGACCAAGTCTGAACAGGGCGCCGTCGCGGATCCGCGGCGGCGCTTTTGTCTTGACTGCGAACGGCGCGGTACGCCTCAGTTCATCTTGGCCTTGCGGGCGTCGGCGATGACCTGCTCGAATTCCTTCATGCTGAGCACGCCCGGCACGCGGTACTTCCCGACGATGAACGCCGGCGTGCCACGGAAGCCGAAGGCTTCGGCCTGCTCGTTGTTGCGCTTGAGGACGGCATCGATGTCCTTGGCGTGATCGGTCAGGTCACGCTTGAGGCGGTCCATGTCGACGCCGGCCGCCGCAAGCAGCTCGTTGATGCGTGGCTCGGTCAGACGCGAGCTGACGCCCATCATCGCGTCGTGGGCCTGATGGTACTTGTCCTGGAATTTGGCCGCGAGCGCGATCCGCGCCGCCGTGACCGAGACCGGCCCGAGGATCGGCCAATCCTTCATCACCAGCCTGACCTTGCCGTCGTCCTGGACGACCTGGCGCAGCTCCGGCTCGAGCTTGCGGCAATAGGGGCAGTTGTAGTCGGACCATTCGATAATGCTGATGTTGCCGTCGGGATTACCGGCGACGGGAACGCCGGGATCGCGCAGCACTTTTGCTTCGGTCAACACTTCGTCATCGTCGGCGGCCGCACGTGCCAGGCTGATACTGCCCACCGCGAGAGCGCCCGCCCCGATCAGCGTCAACGCCCTACGGCGTGTCGGCACAAGGCCCTTATTCCTGAATCCAGCCATATCTCGTCCCATTTCAGTCCCATCGCCGGAATTACGGCTCAGGACCGGGAATTGTTACGGTCTATATAGAGTGTCGCGGAGGTCATGTCATCGCACCAGCAGCGTGACCGCCAGCGGCACCAGAAGCGAGGTCACCAAGGCGTTCAGGCTCATGGCGATGCCGGAGAAAACGCCGGCGATCTCGTCGACCTGGAACGCACGCGCGGTACCGATTCCGTGCGCGGCAAGGCCAGCGGCAAAACCACGGGCGCGGTAATCGGTAACGCCGGTGCGGTTCATCAGAGGCGTGACGATGATCGCACCCGTGATGCCGGTGAGGATGACCGCGACGGCTGCCAGCGAGGGATCCGCATGCAGGGATTCGGCGATGCCCATGGCAACGCCGGCCGTGACCGATTTCGGTGCCAGCGACAGCACCACCTCGCGCGGCAGGCCGGCGAGCTCGGCCAGCAGCACGACAGACACCACGGCCGTGACCGATCCCGCGATCAGCGCCACCAGCATCGGCACGATCGAGACCATTACGCGCTTGCGGTTCTCGTAGAGCGGAACGGCGAGCGCGACGGTGGCGGGCCCCAGCAGGAAGTGCACGAACTGCGCCCCGGCGAAATAGGTGGTGTAGGAGGTGCCGGTCAGGAGCAGGAACGCGCCGATGATCCACATCGCATGCAGCACGGGGTTGGCCAGCGGATGGCGACGCGTCCGCAGCGACACCGCGTCCGTGCTTGCATAGACCAGCAGCGTCACGGTCAACCACAGCAGCGGCGACTGCGAGAGATAGACCCAGAGCGAGAATGGATTGTCGCTCATCGCGCATCCTGTTGCTTCAACAGGCGGCTGACGAGACGAAAGGTCAGCACGGTCGCGAGCAGCGTGACGACCACCGAGAGCGCGAGCACCAGGACGATGGCGATGCCGTGGGCAGCGAGCAGGTCCAGCTTCTGCACCACACCGACGCCGGCCGGCACGAACAGCAGCGACAGATGCGCCAGCAAGCCTTTGCTTGCCGTCTCGACGCCGTTGTTGTCCAACGGCCCGAGTGCGAGCCACTTGAAGCGGTCTCGGACGAGCAGCAGGATCAGGAGCAGCAGGAGGCCGAGCACGGGCCCCGGCAACGGCAGACTGAGACCGCGCGCGACGGCTTCGCCGATCAACTGGCAGAGCAGGATGAGGCCGAGGCTGGCAAGCATGACCGGCGCATCAAGAGATGTGTCGGTCATGCTTGTCAATCGGCGTGCACCGCATGTCGTGCAGGCACTGCCACGGATAGACCGTGCCGCGACAGGTCGCCTTCTGAACTATCGCAAGGGCTGCCTGCAGTCTTCCGACCTTTGATTTGCGTATCAGGCCTTCGCCGCGCTAGCAATACGGCACCGTATCAAGAGCCGGTGAGGTTTTCTTATGAGCGACGGCAAGGGCGACGTCTGGGTCGAGGCAGGGTTTGGCGAACTCGCCCGCTCGGGGGTCGAGGGCGTGCGGGTCGAGGTGCTCGCCAAAAACCTCGGCGTCACCAAGGGCGGCTTCTACCGGCGCTTCGCCGATCGC
Source organism: Bradyrhizobium sp. A5 (assembly GCF_042076515.1). Classification (NCBI taxonomy): domain Bacteria; kingdom Pseudomonadati; phylum Pseudomonadota; class Alphaproteobacteria; order Hyphomicrobiales; family Nitrobacteraceae; genus Bradyrhizobium; species Bradyrhizobium sp. A5. The sequence goes on from NZ_CP148990.1 coordinate 6,460,183, forward strand.
GCCGCGCTGCTCGGCGCCATGCTGGAACGCTGGCGCGACGGGCGCGTCGCGGCGATCGCACATCAGACGAGCCTCGACGGACAAGAGCCCCGCGAGCGGCTGAAGGCGGTGATCCAGCTCTATTCCGAGCGGCTCAATCCGGAGGGCATGGCGGTCGAGCTCGCGATCCGGCAATGGGCCCGCTCGGACGAGAACGCCGCCGCGGCGGTGGCGAGCGTGGATGCGGCGCGGCTCAAGCACGTCGCCGAGCTCTATCGCGCGACCGGCCGTGCGGCCGAGGAGGCCGAGGCGCAGGCCTTCCTGTTCTACTGCTTCATCTTCGGCCAGAGCCTGCTGTTCGTCGAGCGCGGTCCGCGCAAGCGATCGCAGCTCGTGGCGAAATCGGCCGAGAAGCTGCTGGATTAGACGACCAGACTTAGGCAAGATGGCCGGAGCCCTGCTCCGGCCATCGCATCAGGTCAACGCTCAGGCGGCGCCCTTCAGCTTCTTGTTGCACTCGCTGTAATAGCCGCCGCCCTTCTCGATCCACTTCATGCCGCCATTGCCGTTGGTGGTCTTGTTGGCGTTGTACTGGTCGACGCAGGTGTGGAGACGCGCCTTGCCGGCGGTCTCCTTGGCGTATTTCGGATCGACCGCGTTCGGATAGATCGCGGGACCGGCCGGCAGGGTCGGTGCCGGGGCAGCAGCGGGAGCCGCCTCCTTCTTCGCCTGCTTCGGCTCGGCAGGAGCGGCGGGCGCAGCCGCGGTCGGCGCAGCAGCAGGCGTCGCGTCCGCGCCGCACTGGGCCTTGCGGAAGTCATTCCACTTCGTGGTGCCGAGCGAGCCGTCCTTCTTGGCGGCCTGATATTTCGCGCTGCACTCCTGCGAGGTCAGCGCCTCCGCCGGCGCGCTCGCCACCAGCGCGGCAAAGCCCGACAACGCAACTGCACACAGCAATTTTGATTGGATGGTCATCCCTGGGTCTCCTCCTTGGTCTTTCCCGACGGGAAGTGAAAGATTGCTATCCTAGCGTGCGGCAGGCCCGCGACAAGGAAGTGATGGCTGCTGCCGCCAAAATATAGTGATCGCGGCGTTCAGGTTATTCATGTCGCGTTCAGCAACCCAGGCCGACGGTCCAAGCCCTTCGCAATTCTCGCAAGACAGAGTGCAACATCATGACCTTCACGTCTCGCCTCGCCGCCGTCGCCCTGGCCTCCCTGCTCGCCACAGGCGCCGCCTACGCACAGACCGCAGCGCCGGCCGCCAAGACCGACGCGGCAACCACCGCCGACAAGAAGGTAACGAAGGAACGCACGGCCGAGTCGCTCGAGTGCTCCAAGCAGGCCGACGCAAAGGGACTGAAGGGCAAGGAGCGCAAGAAATTCCGCCGCGATTGCAAGAGGGACGCGAAGGCCGGCACCACCGCGCCCGCCGCCCCCGCCGCCGACAAGAAGTAAATCCGTCACAGGCCGCTCGCGAACATCTGCGAGAGGCGCACGCATTGCGGCATGACAAGCCTGCAATTGTGCGCCTCCCGCTGATTTGCGATAAGGTGGCGTGAAGCAAATTGCCGCCTCCCTGACTTTCGAATGGCCGAGCCGTGCCGAGATTTTGAGCACGGTGGAAACGCTCGTGATCGGTACCGCCGGCGGCCTCGCCTTTCTCGTCGCCGGCCTCCCCGGCGGACTGATCTCGGGCTCGATGATCGCGGTCGGGATTGCCGCGATCGCCGGACGCAAGCTCGCGCTGCCGCCGATCCTGACCCAGACCGTGCTGGTGCTGCTCGGCATTTCGTTAGGGTCGGTCGTCTCGCGTCACCTGATCCAACAGGTTAGCGCATACCCCCTCACCATCGGCCTGCTCGCGCTCGCCACCTTCTGCTCGACCTTCGGCTCGAGCTATTACCTGCAGCGCATCCACGGCTGGGACCGCACCTCTGCCTTCCTCGCCGGCAGCCCCGGCGCGTTGTCGCAGATCACGATCCTGGCGGTCGAGCGCGGCGCCGACCTGCCTGGCATCGCGGTGGTGCAGACCATGCGCGTCATCATCCTCACCGCGGCGCTGCCGATGGTGCTGGCGTTCGCGGGCGTCGCACCCTCCGCGGCACCGTCGCTGACGACGGCGACCGCCTCGCCGCTCGACCTCCTGGCGCTCGTCGCGGCCTCGGTGGCAGCGGCACTCCTGCTGCGGCTGATCAGGTTTCCGGCGAGCTGGATGTTCGGCGCGATGATCGCCTCCAGCGTGCTGCATGGCGCGGACTGGGTCGAGGGCGGCCTGCCGAACTGGATGCGCGGCGTGGCGCTGATCGGCATCGGCGCGCTGATCGGCAGCCGGTTCGCGCGGATGCGGATCAAGACGCTCGCCGGCCACATCAACGCGGCGCTGGGCTCGTTTGCGGTGGCGATCGCCGTCTCCGCCGTCTTCGTCGGCATCGTCGCGGTCACCACGCAGGTGAAATTCTCCGACGTCGTCGTCGCTTTCGCGCCGGGCGCGATGGACGCGATGCTGGCGCTGGCGCTGACCCTGCATATCGACCCGATCTTCGTCGGCGCCCATCATCTGTCGCGCTTCGTGTTCGTGACGATCGCGACGCCGGGCATCGTGCACCTGTTCGGGCGCACGCAGGACGATGTGGACGATTAGCTAGCGCTTCGCCGTCGCCGCGAATCCCCAGACGGAGATCGCTGCCATCAGCAGCGAGATCAGAACGTTGTAGCCGGCGAGCGAGAGGCCGAGGAAGCGCCACTGCACCTCGTCGCAGCGCACCACCTTCACGGTGTCGAGCTTCGACAGCAGGTCGGCGGCGCTGCCGAGATTGACGACGGGGCCGGAGCAATCGGTCGGGCCTTTCCAGAGGCCCCACTCGACGCCGGAGTGATAGGTGCCGAGGCCGGCATTGGCGAGCGTCGCCAGCGCGAGAATCGCGAGCCCTGCGAGCAGCAGCGGCCGCGGCGCGCCGCCCCGCGCCGCAAGCGCCACGAGCGCGCCAAGCGGGATCGCGAGGTAATAGGCGTAGCGCTGCTCGAGGCAAAGCGGACAGGGCACGATCCCCAGCACGAGCTGGAAGAACCAGGCGCCCGCGATGGTCGCTGCGGCGATCAGCGTGACGAGAAGCGCGGCGGTCAGCGCGGGGCTCGTGGCCGCCGGTTTGAACGCAGGTATTGCGGCACTCTGGGTCGTCACGGCAGCCTCTTCCGGTGGGTCGCTTCCCTAGCCTCTAACCCCGGCCCATGCGGCTGTCGAGAACGGCCGGGATCACTTTGGCGCGGGTTGACCCCGCTTTGTCCATGGCTATAGTCCGCCGGCTTCGCGACGCCCGCTTTGGGGGCCGACCGGGGGCCCCTGTGGCGGAACTGGTAGACGCGCTCGACTCAAAATCGAGTTCCGCAAGGAGTGCTGGTTCGATTCCGGCCAGGGGCACCAACCAAGAATTAAGCGTCTGATTTCTCTTACATAGTTATTGATTTAATCCCACCCGACGCTTCGGTGGGACACGCTTTTGGTCACGCTTTGACGTCGCGTGGCTGGATCAGATGCAAGTATTTAATTGGTCTCCAATGAAGCTCCCAGTGAGTTTTAATATTAACAACGGCATATTTGGCCGCGACCGTTAAATGCGATTGATACAGCGCTCCCTGGGAGTAAGTGGGAGCTCATGTCGACGGCGCCACGGACTAATTTAGCGGCCGCGTTAACTAGGCTCCGAGGGAGTTATCAAGCCAGCTGAGAACCGTGTAACTTCCAAGCCCAATCCCGCGGAAGATAAATAGACCTTAAATCTTCGAATAATTAGGATTGAGAGATGTCCCGTATTTCGATGCCTTCATCTGACGACGTGACGGGCGTTCCTGGTAGACCTCTGGTCGTCGATCTAGACGGTACACTCGTGCGGTCGGATCTTCTTATTGAAACTGCTTTTTTTGAACTCGCGCGGGATCCGCTGTCATTGTTTGCTATCTGCAGAACTTTGATGCGAGGCAAAGCTGCTCTTAAGCACCGCTTAGCGGAATCGGCAGAACTTGATCCTTCGGCTCTTCCCTACGACGAAATTGTGTTGGCCCGAGTACGTCAGGCAACGCTCGAAGGACGGCCGGTCTACCTTGCGTCCGCAAGCAACAAACGTCTGGTTGCGGCGATTGCTGATCACTTGGGAATGTTTTCAGGATGGTTCGCTTCGGATGAGAAGGTAAACTTGGCCGGCGCCGCGAAGGCGGAACGCCTCGTAACGGAGTTTAAGGAAGGAGGGTTTGACTATATCGGAAATGATCTTGCCGATTTGCCTATTTGGGCCAAGGCCGGAAGAGCGATCGCCATCAGAGCTTCGAGTCCGGTGAAGCGCGCCCTTGCACAACATACGACAATAACAGAAGTCGAATATTTGCCGCACGAACGGCCAGGTTGGCGTACGTGGTTGAAGCTGTTTCGCGTGCACCAGTATGCCAAGAATGCCTTGATCTTCGTTCCCTTCTTTCTAGCCCATCAATTTTCTCTGCAATCTACAGCAGATGTTTTCCTTGCCGCCATCGCCTTTTCGCTCTGCGCATCGAGTGTTTACATCTTAAACGATCTCGCTGATCTGCAGGCCGACCGACGGCATCCTACAAAGCGGAAGCGGCCGCTTGCGAGTGGTGCGATATCTGTACTTGATGGCTTTGCTGCGATGCCGGCGCTATTCACGACATCCGTGCTGATAGCAACGATGGTTTCACTAAAATTTCTGGCTGTGATGCTTGGCTATTTTGCGCTGACGGTAGCGTACTCTTTCGTTTTGAAACGGAAGATGCTTATCGACGTCATCGTATTGGCTATGCTTTACGTCGTTCGGCTCGTGGCAGGTGCGATCGCGGCCGAGGTCGTATTTTCCGAATGGCTCTTAGCCTTTTCGATGTTCTTCTTTATGGCATTAGCGTTGATCAAGCGATACGTCGAACTCGCCGTGCGCGTCGACTCGGGATTGCCTGAACCAGAAAATCGCAATTATAAGCTTAAGGATTTAGAAATTGTCGCGGGGCTTGCGGCCGCGGCGGGATTCAACGCTGTGACGGTATTTGCTCTCTATATATCGTCCGACACAGTACACTCATTATACCGGCGTCCCCAGCTACTATGGTTAATCTGTCCTATATTGCTGTACTGGTTCAGCCGTGCGCTCATGATGGCACACAGGCGACATATGGAAGACGATCCGATTGCTTTTGCACTGAGGGACAAGAATAGCATCATAGCCGGAGCCATTACTGCGTTGCTCATACTGGCCGCAATCTAATGGGTCTTGCCTTCCGGTACATTGTGTTCGCAATCGCGTCTACGCTGGCGAACCTTTTGTTCCAGGAGTGTGTTTTTCATATTTCGCCGATCATGCCTCTCGCTACATCAATGGCGGCAGGGACCGGCATAAGCTTTGTTATCAAATATGTGCTGGATAAATACTGGATATTTGAAGACGAGTCGGCCGGCTATACCGAGGAAATCAGAAAAATCGTTCTCTACGGAGCTTTTAGTGTCGCAACCACGATAGTGTTTTGGGTAACCGAGATCATCTTCTGGGAGGTTTGGCAGTCCTCTGGCGCGAAATATGCCGGGGCTGTCGTTGGATTGACGCTCGGCTACACCGCAAAATACTTTCTCGACCGGGCTCTCGTATTCAACGGACGGTAGCGACCATGGAGCTTACGGGTTGGGGACGTTTTCCGCGCCATCAGACAGAAGTGTGTCCGACTTTCTCGGCTCAATTTTCCTTGCACTTCCGAATGCCGTCTCATTGCTGAACCAACCGTAGGCTGCCAAAAGGGCCAAAAGGGGTTCTACACCCGCGCGGAGATTCCATCTCACTAGGCCTGCAACAAAACCAGACGCCGCGGTTGTGGCTACAACTATCAAGGCGACCCAAACCCAAGACGGTGTCCTGTAGTTGGCCCTTAAGTTAGATAGAACAGTCTTACAAACGCCCAAAATAACCACGGCATGAATCGCAGTCCAGGTAACAAATAGCGCTACGAGCGCGAGATTCCGTCTCAACAACTCCGCGATTACGCCGAAGACGCCCGCCTCGTCCCTAATTCTCAGCCAGGAAAAGCCATCTGGGGTTTCGCCGAGGCCAAGGTAATAACCAAAGAGATGGTTGGCGCCTGGATTCAGGATTAAATTGAATGCGTCGGTGTACACCGAGTTGAAGGTGGCTAAGGGATGACCGGCTGCCAGGGCCAGAAACGCTGAAGGTCCCATTCGGCCAGTCGTGTCCAGCGGCAGCCCCAATATACGATCAGCGCGTAATGCCAAATTTGTCGAGAGATCCGCATTGGATGCACCCAAGCCAAAGTCACCAACGAACAACAATCTCAAGGTCATCCAGGAAATTGGGAATATGGCGTAAGCTAGAACAGTGGCACCTAATATGGTTTTCCGGTCTGAGAATGGAGCAATCGAAAGATAGGCAGCTAATGCCAGCGGAACTAACAGACCTTGGGGCCGAATTGAAGATGCCAAACCGAAACTAGCAAAGCCTATGTAAATAAGGACTAGGAAATCTCGTTTAGAAGCGTCCTTCACAGCCTGGCATATCGCAAATGTTCCAATTGTGAGAAGCAGAGTGAACCATGTCTCGGTCACTAGAAGGTGCGGGTTCAAAAGAGCACCAGGCATTACCAGAACGAAGAAGCCTGTCGCCACCGCTACAGTTGCGCTTCCGGTCAATCGGACGGCGGCGAGGAAGGTAGTAACAAGAATGATGAACTGAAGTGCGATTTGAAAACCGATTAGCAAATAGGGTCCGCCGATCGAATATAGAATCGCGTGCTGCAGGAAGTCGCCGGGCACACCCGAATTGAAAATTATACCTTCGAGTGAGTGCTGACTGGCTGCGAAGAGTTCGTTGAGTTTTGCAAGGCGGTCACTTGCGCGATCTCCGCGAATTACGGCGGCTGGGTCCGTTACATCAAACAAAAATAGGCCAGTATGGATGGCAAAAAAAAGAATGACAATGAGAGGAAGCCAGAGGCGAGGGTTGGTCGATAGATTTCTCAAACTGTCCTCGCTTAACAACTTGGGGTTCGTAAGCCGGTGCCGGTCGGAGTTCATCGCCAGCTGGACTGTGAACGCCGCAAAACAGAAAAGTACGAAAACCTGAAACAACAGGCGCAGCCTGGTGTCGACGAAATGTTGGCACCGGCTCGTAGTAGGCGCCGTACGGCCTTGAATCTTGAAGTCTTCTCCAGTTCAAGTGCTAAATTTATCCGACTTTACAAGGACGGCACAGGATTTAATTTGGCATTGGTGAAGACTGGACCACCTCGTGAACGTCACGTCAGTGGCGGCGACATTCGAAATCGTTGAATACGGTTGGGGTTGAGTCACTATCGACCCGAAGGGCAGACACTAGGTCGTAACCTTTTTGGCTCGTAAGCCTCCAATGTTTCGGTCGAGAATCCTGCGTATGTTCTTGAGCATCGGGTTCTCAATCCAGCGGCTGATTGAAAGCCCGAGGAGATTGGAAGCCACGAGCGCAACGAGCACGAATACCAGACCGGTTGCGCGCGACGATACGGGCATCACTTTAGCCAACGCCGCAACGACGAATACATTAAAAATATACGTGCTGTACGATGCGTCGCCAAACTTTTCCGCCAATTTGGCGAAAACGCCGCCCTCGCCGCCCTCACCGCTGCAAAGTATCACCACGCATGCGGCTGGAACCCACATCAGCAAATCAGTGGGGAAGGAGATATCATCGAGGCTTCTGACGCAAGTGTATGCGACACACATCAACCCAAACATGAAACATGCCACAATAAACGGATAAGGAATCCGCGGATTCCTCGCAAACAAACCGATGAAGATGCCGATGATGAAGAGCAAAACGATATGTTCCGTGAAGAACAGCACCGCTGTACGTGCCGGATTTCCAGGTCCGACAAAAAGCAAGTGCGACCCAACCAAGATCACGAACACCGCGGTGATGAAGGAAACGCCTGCCCTCAACGGCAGCAACATTGCGACCGCGAAGACGGCATAGAAGAACATCTCATAGTTTAGCGTCCATCCGACGCTCAATATTGGCTTCATGACACCGTGCGTCGCGTCAAAATACGGGACGAAAGCGAGGGATAGTCCGAGATCGATAAACCGCCACTCCTTCGCAACGAGCGCCACAAAGATAAAGGCGCAAAAAGTCCCAATCCAATAAATCGGCAGGATACGCGTCAAGCGTCTCAGAAAGAATTCCTTGGCGTTTCCGAGGGTCCCAAAGCGGTCTCGGTTCGTCCTGATCATAATAAAGCCGCTCACGATGAAGAACACGATAACACCGAGATTACCGATGTTGTATCTGACGTCATCGAAGTACGAGGGCAGTATCCCGTTTCTAACTAGTGGACCAAGAGCGTGATCCAGAACAACCGCCGAGGCGGCTATTCCTCTCAACGCCTGAATATGGTGAATCCGAACAGAAATTGACAATGATAAAATCCTCAATAACCGAGGAAGTTAACAACCTGTATGAGACGCCGCAAGCTTGAGTGGCAATTAACTTGCTTATCTGTTGAATTTTCGAACCTGATTATAATCCCAAACTGGGCACGATGGTCGGACAATTCGCCTACTACTACGCCATTCTGACTGCGGTCCTGAAGTTTTCATGCGCTAACCTACGTCGGCGGTTGCGGTCGGTGAGGAGGGCATTCGTCGACAGAATTGACGTGCAGAACATCTGTGAGCAGAGCGGCAATCTCGGGTTTTATTGTTAGCGATGCCGTTCAATTTCGATCCGCTCAGCAAGCGCTGATGGCGGGGTTGTCCGCCGAACACGTTCAGAAGAAGCTTCTCGCGGCCCCTTCTTCCTGAGATAAAAACTTTTCTCGGTACTCCCGGTCGATCATCCGCCTATCTCCCATTCGTCCGCTTCAATCTTGGCCAACCCGCGCTAGTTCGCCGCGTTGCGATCAAGAGTCGAGGAAGCCTATGGCCGGAGGTATTCGTCGAACTCGCGGATACGGTGAGACAATGGTTCAAAAGGGCTATGTGAAACAATGGAAATCTCGAAAGTCCCACATTCCGCTAAGCGATTAATATGTTTCACATATTGTTGCCCGGCCAGGCGTGTCCGGCGAAGCCTCCTGGCGAAGACGGACTGTTTCAGCAAAGCTCAATTTCCCCTCCCTTCCAATCGTCACATCCCGCCTGTATAAACCGGTAGCTTCTTCCATCACTCGAAGAGGCTCATATGAACGACCTGCACGCGTGGCTTTCTGAGCAGCACCACGGCCTGCGCACCTTCCGGACATTCCAGCAGAAGCTCGAGACGCTCGGCCGGGACGATTCCGCCCAGCGCGGCCTGTGCCGCCTGCTCAGCGGACTCGTCGGCAGCTATGTCGAGGCCTTTGACGAGGCCCCGCTGCCGGTCGAGGTCGCCGACGGCGCCTATCACCGGCTACTGACGCTGCTTGAGAGCCTGGATCTCCACGCCGACGCCCACCGCCGGCTCGCCGACATCAACCGCGTCGCGGCGAGTGAGCTCTGGCGCTGAGCAGCAAGAGGAATGGGCTGAACTCGATTTTCAAACAGCCGGAAGACACGCGGACATAGCCTCGCCGCGCAACGCGCCCGAGCTATATGCTTCTCGTGACGCCCCTTCCTTGGAAAGGGCGCAGGGAAGGCCGGGCGCCGGCTGGCACCCGCGGTCCACTGTGCGAAGGTTGCGCTACAGGAGGCTGCACAGCGGCATACAGGGCAGCCTGGACATCCCGGCCTTTCCCTGCGCAGTGGTTTGACGGCTTATGGCGTGTTCTCCCCGGGGAGCGATGCACTATTGCCCCCGTCGCCCTGCGGATGACTGACGCGCGGACCCGGTCGGGCCGCCACATCACCGCAGGACTTGGCGCACAGACCCCGGGCGCCAGGACGACACGCTTTTGCCGTACGCGGACCGCACCGGTCGTGCGCGCGCCGCTCAACCGCTCGCGGGCCAAGCCCGCCCTGCGATTGCTTGCGCGCCGCTGCACTCCACGTCCACCGCCACCCGGCCCGCGTATCGTGACGATCGCGAAACGCCCCTTATCCTTGGGCCGGGATGGCGCAGCATATACGTCATTTCCGAATTTCGGTCAGTCGAAATTTTAGATCAGAGCCTTGATCAGCCGTTCACGGTCTTTTCGGCCCGGCTACGACCGTCGCGCGTAGGTCGTGTCCATCGTGTAGTTCTTGCCTGGACCCGACACGACATGACGGACGACGAACGTTCCATCCGGCAGGAACATGTAAGCCGACCGATAGTCGTCGCGCTTGCAGAGATGACGCGCACGTCCGCTCAGCGCTCCTCCGGACGATGCGGACAGACAAATCTCGTGAAACAGCCGCGGCGGATCCTCCCTGAAGAAGACCTTGAATCCTCCGTCGCTACTGCTGAAGACGTATTCGCGTTCGGCCTGCACGATGTTGCCGTTCGCGAGCCTCAGATGTCCCTGCTCGCGATAGGCCAACCGCCCCCTGTCCAGTGGCGTGAAGGTCGCGATACCCTGCATCGTTGCCTGGCTTTCGATGACCCGGTCGAGGGACCACGAGCCGATCAGCTTGTTCGTGACGTCCGATGCCTCACCCCAGCCGTCGATCGTGGCTTCGTTCATTATTCAGACCCGCACATTACCAACCGGTTCAGCATCCCCGGACCTGCAGCCGGGAGTTCGACTTCGGCAGGCCGATACCTATATCCTACCGCAACGGATGGTGAGGCAGCGAGCAGCTTGGATGGCCCGGAGACGCACGACGGAAGCGGACCCCGACGACCTCCCCCGCTATTTCGTGTGGGTCCGGGGCCTCGAAGGCCCGGAGTCGCAGAAATGGATGGCGATGGATTTCGGCGTCGGTGACTGGAAGCGGCCGCTGGTGCTGGGCTTCCTGGCGCTGCCGGAGGACGAGCGGCATCTGTCGCTGTCGATGCTGGCCGAGCGCTATCCGCCGCCGCGGGTGGAGACATAGCGGTTGCTCATTTCCCGCGAGCCGCGGTCGGCGTCAACCCGAACCTCCGGCGAAAGCAGCGGTTGAAATAAGACAGATCATTGAAGCCGCAGGCGAAGGCGATGTCGCTGATGCGGCCCTTGCCATGCGCAAGGAGGTCGGCGGCCTTGCGCAGGCGCAATTCGGTGAGGCGGGTGGTGAAGCTGGCGCCCGCCTCAAACAGCAATTCGTTGACGTAGCGCTCGGAGAGGCCGGCTGTGGCGGCGAGCTTTTGCGCGGAGAAATCCGGTTCGTGAAAGCGCGCCTCGAGGATCGACAGCACGGCCTTGAGCCGCACGGCGCGCAGCCCTCCGCGCCGCGCGGACGCGGCGATATCGCGGCGGGCCCCGAGACCGATCGCGGCAAGATCGAGCAGATGGCCGGCAATCGCCATGCCGGCCTCGTCGGCGGCCGTGGGATGACGCAGGAGGAGATCGCTGTAGTCCATCGCGAGCGACAGCGCGCCACCGGGCTCGAGCTCGCAGCCGACGAGACCGTCGACATCGGCGACCATCGCGCGCAACGTATCGACCGGCAGATGCACGTTGGTGAAGCGCTTGTGGCTCGCGCCGTCGGCGGCGAAGAACGGCTCGTCGAGCTTGAGCAGCACCATCGATCCCGGCCGCATGGTGAATCGCGGACGCGGTGGATCACCTGCGATGGTCGATCTCCAGTGTTGCGCGCAAGGCAAAAGCGGTCGTCGCCGGTCTCGATCACCTGGCGCTTCTCGCGCCGCACCGTGATGAAGCTGCCGTCGCAGCGGCCGAGCATGGTGGTGCCGATGTGGATCGAGTTCATCGTGGCGCGAAACGGCACGTCGGACGCCGGATCGAGCTCGCCGGTGTTGGAGAAATGCTCGAACAGCTCCGCGAAGCGGATGAAGCGCTGCCGGTCGGACATATCCTGCGGCAGCATCTCGGTCGTGAGCGACTTCCTGATGACGGACATCGAGAACGACTTTTCGAGAATGGCTTTTCTGATTTTTTTCAAAGAGTACTTGGCGATCGCCGAACCGAAATGATCGCCCGCCGAAGATTGGCGTACCGCAAAGCTATCAGCACGCTGAGGTGAATCAAGCTGCGCCGGTCAGTCCAAGCCGCAAGGCCTCTGGCGCCGGACAGTCCAAGACGCTCCGCATGAGCGGGTCCTATTCAGGCGGCGGATGCGGCAACCCGCCATATAAGGCACCGCATCCGGGCAAACGGGCGGCCCCTGCCTGACGCTCGCTGGAGGAGACATCGACATGCGAACCTCTCACCCCCGCAGCCTCATGCTTGGCGGCGCCATCGCGACCAGCTTCTGCATCGGTTACGCGCTGGGCGCGCAGCCGCACATGGACGAAGCCATTGCGATCCTGCAATCGGCGCGCGCCGAGCTCGGCAAGGCCGAGCCGAACAAGGGCGGCCATCGCGAGAAGGCGATCGGGCTGATCGACCAGGCGATCGGCGAGGTCCGCGCCGGCATCGCGTTTGCAGCCGGCCATTGAAGCGAGCGCAGTCATGAGCACAGACATGATACGAGCCGTGTTTGCCGTGGCGCTCGCGCTCGGCGCGATCACCGGCGTTGCCGAAGCCATGCCGCTCGCTGCGCCCGGTGCGACCGCGAATGGCGATGTCATCGCCGTTGCAGGCGGTTGCGGCCGCGGCGCTGGCACCGCGGCCTCTATGGCGGCTGCCTCAGGAACTATGCCAACCCGGCCGCGCACGCTTGCCCGCGCGGCTACCATATCGGCCCCGGCGGCGCCTGCCGCGGCAACGGCAGGTAACAGCCGGCCCCGGACGGACGCTGCGCGGCCGCGACCGCCTTGCAGCAAATCAGGACTCGAAGCCCGGCTTGCCCGGGCTTTTCTTTTGCCGATTGTGGCGGAGTTCATAGACGGCCGGGGCGAGACGGCCGTGAAATACGTCCATCGATTCACGATGAAATCACGGATGAATTTCAAGGATGCGGCTCGGGCGGGCCCTAAAGCATCCACCTGAATTTCCGGAGGAGTCCATGACGCACGAGGACGAGGCGCTGCGTGGCGGTCCTGCAAAGCCGGTTCATACGCATGATGATCCAGGGACCGCGGCGAATGCACCCGATGCACGGGCGCCGCGCAAGCTGGTGCTGTTCGCCGACGGCACCGGCAACGCGTTCACGACCCAGGAATCCAGCGTCTGGCGCCTCTACGAGGCGCTCGATCATACCCAGCCCGACCAGATCGCGCATTACATCAAGGGCGTCGGCACCGCCGGCTGGGCCCCGCTCGCAGCCCTCGACGGCGCCACCGGCATCGGCGTTCCCTCCAACGTCCGCAAGCTCTACCGCTTCCTGTGCTGGAACTGGCGTCCCCGCGACGAGATCTACATCTTCGGCTTCAGCCGCGGCGCCTTCACGGCACGCACGCTGGCATCCATGATCGCCAGCCAGGGCCTCGTGCCCGCCGTGATCGACAACACGCCAGTCTCGCACGAGGAGATGGAGCGCAACGCCATGGCCGCGTGGCGGGAGTACCGCCGCGGCACAGTGCCGTTGAAGAAGAGCTTGCCGACGATCTGGATCGCGCGCCTCATCCGCGATGTCCTGCTCTATTTCTATCATTTGATCCTCCGGCACCGCTCCTACGCCGATGTCCGCGCGGCGATGCGCGGTCGCGAGGAGATCGACATCGAATTCCTCGGGCTGTTCGACACGGTCGAAGCCTACGGTGTCCCCATCGAGGAGCTTCGCGTCGCCGTCGACTGGGCGATCTGGCCGATCTCGTTCCGCAATCACCGGCCCTCGAAAAAGGTGAAGCACATCCGTCACGCGCTCGCGCTGGATGACGAGCGCACCACCTTCCATCCGTTGCGGATCGACCAGAGCCATCTGGCGGCCGACCAGACGGTCGAGGAGGTGTGGTTCGCCGGCGTCCACTCCGACATCGGCGGCGGCTATCCGGAATCCACGCTGTCCTTCGTGCCGCTGGTCTGGATGACTGACCAGCTCGAGGGCAGGCTTCGCTTCCAGGACGGCACGATCGAGCACTTCAAGGAATATCAATCGGCGATAGGACCGAGGCACGATTCACGCAGCGGCGCCGCCGTGTTCTACCGCTACGGGCCGCGCCCGGTTCTCGGCGGCAAGGTGAATGGCGGCCTGCCCGTCGTGCACTTCGCCGTCATCGAACGCATGCTGTTCGGCTGCGACGATTATGCACCGATCATGCTTCCGGCCGATGCGCTGGTGCTGATGCCGGACGGCCGCAAGCTGAACCTCACCGAGGACGCCACGCGCGAAGCGATGAAGCAGGCCTATCTGGCGAAGGCCCAGGGCCCGCGGCGCGAGAAGGAGGCGGACGACTTCACCCGCATGAACACGCCCAGCGCGGAGATGGCCAGGCTGACACGCGACACCGTGTGGTGGCGGCGCGTCGCCTATTTCTCGCTGCTGTTCGCGGCCGGCTTGATCGCCGTCTGGCCGTGGATCGCGCGCTGGCTGATCGGGGCGTCGAAGGACAACGGGCTGCAAGGCACCCTGTTTTTGCGCGTCATCACCACCATCGACTGGCTCGTCGGCGGGGTCCTGGGTCCGCTGGCCAATCTGGTCAGGAATGTCCTGCCATCCTTCGCGGCGCCGTGGCTCGACATCACGCTGTATTACCCGTTCGCCACCTCCATCGTCCTGGCTGCCACCTACCTGATCTGGCGCAGGAACACGGTGCTGCGCGACATCATCCAGGAACGCGCGCGGCTGGCCTGGAGCAGACCACACCGCATGGCAAGCCAACAGCATGTCGACACCCCCGGCGTGCTGCTCCGCTTCGCCCGATGGATGCGGCTGAATGCGGGGCCGGCCCGCTGGTTCTTCGCCAAGCTCGTGCTGCCGTTCGTCTTCCTCTTCATCATTTTCTATTCCGCGCTGCTGATTGGATCGACCAGCGTCTTCACGGCCCGGACCGCGACCGGCAACATCTGCACTGCCCCCATGGCCAAGGATTCGGTCCCGCCAAAGGCGGAGGTCGGGACACCCGTGCCGGACGAGCCGATCGATGCGCGCGGCCTGTTCGCGACAAACGAATTCTGCTGGTGGAGCGGCCTTGCGGTCGAGAACGGGCGCAAGTACCGCGTCTGGGTCCAGGTCGAAGATCCCTGGTTCGACCGCACCATCATGAGCGGGACGAACGGCTTCAAGACCTACTTCACACAGCATTACCTCGCGCTGCCGACGCTCCGTCAGTTCGGCGCCGCCTGGTTCCAGCCCGTGGTCCGGGTCGGCGCCAAGGGAATGAGTGACATTCCGCTGGAGGCCGTCGACGTCATGCCGGCCGAGGAATTGCCGCGCCGGATGCATCCGACCATTCCGCCCGAGGAGGATGCGGACAAGACCGTGGGCGTGGGCAGGTATCCGACCCGGCTCGACGAGACCAGGGAATTCGAGGCGCTTCCCAGCGACCATCCGCTCAAGCTGGCGCTGAGCAAGCTCGGAGATTTCGAGCCGGCGCCGAACGACAGCACGGCGCGCGCGATCTGGGAGAACCAGAAGCTGTCGAGACGGCTGGTCGCCGAATTCGTCGCGCCCGACGCCGGCGATCTGTTCTTCTATGTCAACGACGCCGTCCAGATCTACCCGACCTTGCTCCCGGCATGGTTGCGGCCAGCGAAGCTCGACTTGATCCAGGGGCCGTACGAACAGTTCTACAAGAACAATGCCGGCACCGCGCGCATCGTCGTGCAGCGACTGCCGAGCCCGCCCATGCCGACGGACAAACCGGCCGCCGCGAAGCAATAGGCACCGCGTCCGGGGGCGCTGGACCGGGTCATCGGCCCCCATGATTATGGGTGTCGTGGCGCTCGCGCTGCGGCTAAACTTGGTCCTGCGCCGCGGGGGACACGCGGTGCGGGACGATGGACATGAGCGAACAGGGCGAGACGGGTGAGGCCATCACCATCCTCCTCGTCGAGGACGACGCGCCGACCTGCTGGCGGCTCCAGGATGCACTGGTCAAGGCCGGCTACGAGGTGCGCAGCGCAGGCACGCTCAGCGAGGCGCGCCAGGCCCTGAACGGCGGCGCGCCGCGCGTGCTGCTGACCGACCTGCGGTTGCCCGACGGCCACGGCATCGAGCTGATCCGCGAGACAAGGCGGCGCTTTCCCGACACCGAGATCATGGTGATCTCCGCGCTCGGCGACGAGGAAAGCGTGATCTCGGCGATCACGGTCGGCGCCACCGGCTATCTCCTCAAGGATGCCTTCCCGACCGACATCGCCACAACCGTGCGCGATCTGGTCGCCGGCCATTCGCCGATCTCGGCCTCGATCGCCCGTTTCATCGTGCGCAGAACGCAAGGCGCGGCGCAGAACCCGGCCGATCCGCCGCCCGGCCCCGCGCTCAACACCGCAAGGCTCACGCCCCGCGAAATCGACATCCTCTGGGGCATCGCAAAAGGCTTCAGCTATGCCGAGATCGCGAGCCATCTCGGCCTGTCCAGGCAGACTGTGCCCGGCCACATCAAGAACATCTATCGCAAGCTCGAAGTGCACACCCGCAGCGAAGCGGTGTTCGAGGCCGTGCAGCAGGGCTTGATCAAGCTGTGAGCGAGATCGCGGCGAAGGCGAGCGGGCGGCGCCGGCGGCTTCTGCCGCGCCTGACGCCCTATCTGCTGCTCCAGGCACTGATCCTGATCGCCACGATCCTCGGGCTGCGGCTGCTCCAGCCCAGCGACCCCGAAGACTTTGCCTTGAACGGATTTTCGCTGCGGGAGGACGGCGCGACGCGTCCCGTGTCGCTGCCGCATTTCACGTCGTCGCGCTACTCGCTTGCCGATCCTCCGCTCTACGCCGGCACCTTCGCCTTTCACCACGGCGATGCGGTGCCGGGATGGTCGGTGTTCCTGCCGCGCTTCAGCAATGCGGTGGAGGTCGCCGTCAACGGCGTCGTCGTGCTCGACTCCCGCCGCGATACCAACGCCAACCGGCCGGATCGCAACACGCCGCAGATCGCGGCCATTCCTGCCTCGCTGCTGCATGACGGCAGCAACGAGATCACGGTGCGGCTTTTCGTATGGGGCCCGTTGAAGGGCTTCCTCGACACCGTCTATGTCGGGCCGGACGCCGCCCTGCGCCCGGCGTTCGAGACGCGCACGCTGCTGTTCGTCACGCTCCCGGTGGTGTTCTCGGCCTGGCAGTCGATCCTCGCCGTCATTCTCGCAATCATGTGGCTGATGCGGCGGCGCGAGCCGGTTTACGGGGTGCTGGCGGCCGCGATGGTGCTCGGCGTGGTGCAGGCGTTCGTGCCGCCGCCGGTGCCGCCGGCCACCACGTCGCGGCTCGCCGCAGTGCTGCTGGCATCGGCGCCGACCGAAAGCGCGCTGATCGTCGTATTCGCCCTGCTGTTCTTCGATTGGCGCTGGCCGCGCTATGGCGCGCTGCTGTTCCTGCCGGGCATCGTGGTGTTCGTGGTCGGACTGCTGGGGGGCCCGCCGCTGCCGCGCATTCTCTTCCTGGTTCTCGGTATTCCCATGGTGGGCATCTGTCTGCTGCTGATGGCCAGCATCACGGCGACAGAGGTGGTGCGGAGGCAGGACGCCGCAAGCTTCACGCTCGGCTGCGCGGTGACCATCGTGCTGACCTGCTGGATCCACGACATGCTGTCGGTGTTCGAGATCGTGACCAACGAACGCACATTCGTCTCCCGCCTGTCCTATTCGGCGATGCTGGTCGCGATCGGCGCCGGCCTGACGTGGCGTTTCGCCCGCGCGCTGAACCAGGTCGACAGCTTTGCCGGCCAGCTCGTGACGCGCGTGCGCGAGACCGAGGAGCGGCTGAAGGCGAGCTTCGTGCGCGAGGAGGCGCGCGCCCGTGCCGCCGCGCTCGCCAACGAGCGCACGCGGTTGATGCGCGATCTGCATGACGGCCTTGGCGGCCAGCTCGTCAGCATCGTCGCACTCTCCGAGCGCGGCCAGGAGGGCGCCACCATCACGGACGCGGCGCGCGCCGCGCTGAAGGATCTGCGCCTCGTCATCGACTCCATGGACGATATCGGCGGCGACCTGATGCTCGCGCTCGGCTCCTGGCGCGAGCGCGCGGCGATGCAATTGCGGCCGCACGACATCGCACTCGACTGGCGCGTGGCGACGCCGCAGGGCCTGCCGCTGCATCCGGAGCTGCGGCCATGGCACGTCATCCAGATCGTGCGCATTCTCGACGAGGCCGTGACCAACGCCGTCAAGCACGCGCAGGCGCGCAATATCACCCTTGGCATCGAGACGCTCGACGATGGCCAGGGGCCGTACGGCGTGATCAGCGTCGCGGACGACGGCAAGGGCTTTGCGCTGGCCTGCAACGGGGAAGCCGCAAGCGCGAGCCAGACGACCCGGGGCCTGCGCAATATGAGAAGTCGCGCCGCGCGCTGCGGGGCAGTGCTCGATCTGAGATCGGATGCCTCGGGGACGCGAGTACGGCTGCAATTGCCGCAAATCTTCCCCGACAGCGACGCGGCCACCGGCTGAAAAGCCCCCTCTCCGAACGTGTGGGACGCACGGAGAGAGGGAACGGGCCGGATTTTTTGTCTGCGGAGGACGGGGGGTTCGTCCGCAAGTCATCCCTTTGCCCGAAGCAATGCAATCAACTCAATCGAACGAGACCGTCAGCGCCTGCCGACGCGATTGACGGGACCGCCGCGATTCATAGGCGTACCGGCCCGTACGCCGACGCCGGGCGCACCGACACCGGGCGTTGCGACCGCTGCCGCGGCAACCGGCGCCACCGGTGCTGCAACCACCACCGCTGCGGTCGGCCGCACCACGCAGCCCTTGGGCACGCCGACTGTCTTGCAATAGACCACCGCCTGCGCCGGACTTGTGCCCAGCGACACAACCGCCGCGCCGGCCAGCATCATGACCGTCAGCCCGGCGCTCAGCGCTCCCACTTTCTTCGACATCTTGCTCTCCTGCTTCCCGTTCGGCGTCCCGATGCAATTACCGGGTCTCGCAGCCGACGTGCAGCCTGAATGGCAAAAGACGGCGCGCGGATACATGCCATGAAGATGGGGGTGCGGCGGCCGGGAGGGCGCGCCGATGCCATGAACATGGCATGGACCGGCCGCAGCCCTCCGCGAGATGGTCCGGCCCGCTTGATCTCAAACGAGACCACAGACATCCCAAAGAGGTGCTTCATGAAGACTTCGGTTCTTGCCGCGCTGCTGCTCGCCGCCGCTGCACTGCCCGCCGTAGCGCAATCCGGTCCGACTCTGCAGGAGCAGATGGCCTGCCGCAGCGACGCCAGCAAATTCTGCGCCGAGCATGTCGGCAAGCCACCGCAGATGAATGCCTGCTTGCGCGAGAACAAGACGAAACTTTCCGACGGCTGCCGCAAGGTGGTGGAGTCGCGCGGGGGCTGAGCTAGCTGCACAAATCTTGCAGGCACTCCGCGACATGAATGTCTTCGGAGTGCCTTTCAATGTACGACACCATCATCGTGGGCGCCGGCTCGGCCGGCTGCGTATTGGCCAACCGGCTATCGGCCGATCCGCATCGCAAGGTGCTGGTGCTGGAGGCGGGCCGGGCAGCGCCGGTCGCCTCCGACATTCCGTCGGATTGGCCGACGATGTTCAACACGGCGGTGGACTGGAGCTATTACACCGAGCCGCAAACGGGCTGCCGCGGGCGCCGGATCTTCTGGCCGCGCGGCAAGATGATCGGCGGTCCCGGCGCGATGAATGCGATGATCTATATCCGCGGCCTGCCCTCCGACTATGACGGCTGGGCGCAGGCGGGCTGCGGCGGCTGGGCCTGGCGTGACGTGCTGCCAAAGCTCATCGCTTTCGAGAACAACGCGCGCTTCACCGACGATCCCTTCCACGGCACAAGCGGCCCGCTGTACGTTGCCGACGTTCCCCATGTCGACCCTCACGAGCCGAAATGGCTGGAGGCCGCGCAGGCCGCGGGGCTGCCGCACAACCCCGATTTCAACGGTGTTACGCAAGAAGGCGCCGGCTTCTTCCAGTTCGTCATCAAGAACGGCGAGCGGTTCGGCACCGGCAAGGCCTATTTGCGTCCGGCACTGGCGCGCACCAATCTCACGCTGAAGACGGGCGTGCACGTCACTCGCATCATCATCGAACGTTCCCGCGCGGTCGGTGTTGAATATCTCGAAAACGGGCGACCGAAGAGCGCCTTCGCCGCTAGCGAGGTGGTGCTCGCCTCCGGTGCCATCGGCTCGGCACAGCAGCTCCTGCTGTCGGGTGTCGGCCCCGCTGACGAATTGAACGAAGCCGGCGTGAATGTCGTGCACGAGCTGGCCGGCGTCGGCAGAGATCTCCAGGATCACATCAACATTCCCATCACCTCCTATACGAAGGAGAAGATAGGCATCGGCGCCTGGACGGAGCAGAGTCTGGCCGCGAGCCTTGCCGAATGGGAAACCAGCCGCATCGGTCCGCGCAGCTCGCCCTGGGTCGCGGCCGGCGCGCATGTACGAAGCCGCCCCGACGTCGAGCCCGACCTCCAGCTCTACGGCGCGATCAGCCCGCACCGCGACTATGTCCGCTTTTTATCGTCCAGGCCGGGCATCACCCTGCATGCGACGTTGCAGCGGCCGAAAAGCCGCGGCCGGATCAAGCTGCGCTCGGCCGATCCGATCGAACATCCCGCGATCGACCCCTGCTATTTCAGCTCGGACACGACCGGCAACGACATCGCGACCATGATCGAGGGCGTGCGCATCAACCGCCGCATCGCCGCGCAGTCTCCGCTCAAGGAGATGATCGAAGGCGAGATCACGCCGAGCGCAGAGGCCGTGAGCGACACCGAGATCGCCGATTATATTCGCGGCCATTGCACCACGCTTTACCACGCCGCCTCGACCTGCCGGATGGGCACCGACGATCTGGCCGTCGTCGATCCCAAGCGGCTACAGGTGCGCGGCATCGATGGCCTGCATGTCGCCGACGCCTCGGTGATCCCGATCATGATCTCGGGGAATATCCAGACGCCGACCATCCTGATTGCCGAATGCGCAGCCGCCGCGATCCTGGGCTAGGCACTAGTCGTCGTCGGAACCGAACAGCATGATCCGAGGGCCGCGCGAGCGGCCGGGGACATCGCGAGCGTCGGAATCTGCGCGGACGTTGCGCGCGACATCGTCCCAATCGATAGGATCGCGCGTACTGCGCTGCTCGCGCGAATCATATCGAGAGCGCTCGGCCCAGCGTTCACGGCGATCGATCCGGCGCCGGTCAGACGCGGTGCGCTTCACGTCGGAATCCCTGGCCTTGGCATAGGCATTTTCGGGTGAAGAGGGCGGCTCTGTCGCTGCCTGCTGCACGGTGGGCTTTGTGTTTTGCGGCGGTGCTGCCGATGCCGGCATCGGCGGCTCGACTGCGGCCGCCTGCGGGGGCTGCGGCGCCGGTGGCTCGGCATTCGCCTGAGTGGTCTGCGTATCGGACTTTGCCTCAGGCCTGGCTTCGTCCAACGCCTGCGCGGGTGTAGCGATCATCGCGCCGAACGTTTGCGAGCCGGTGATATATTGCACGCGCTCGGACGGAGCGTTCGTCATCGCCGGCCTGGCGGCGACTTCAGCGCGCTGCGCCATCTTGCCGGTGTCGGGGCCCTGCTTGGGCGCGGTCGGATTCATGATGTTGCCGGCGACGATACCGCCGCCGAGACCAATGGCGATGGCGGCGACAATCGTTCCAGCACCGACAAAATAAGCTGTCGAGGCGCGCATTGGCTCACTCCCTGTTTGGAGCGAGCAACGCCTGAGGATTGCCGGATGTTCCCGACGGCAGCAGGGTTCCCCGAGGGACCGTGCGTCAGATTTGCTGGGCGACCTTTTCCAGCCCGATGATGCGGGCGAGCTTGCGCACTTCTTCCTTCTGGTCGTCACGCAGCTGGAACAGCAGCGGCATCGCCGCCGACTTCAACTGCTGGACCTCGTCGCAGTTCGGATCGATCGGCACGCCTGGCGCGTTCGGATTGGAGAGCTTGTTCGCCGAGATCTTGCGGACGACATTGCGCAGCGCGGTCTCGACCGAGGGCCAGTAATACTCCTGCGACGACGACAGTCTCAGGCGATCCCTGATGCCCGATATCTGGACGTCGGACAGCAGCGAATAGTTTTTCTGCGGCTGCGGCTTGGCGGCGACCTTCGGCTTGGCGGGCGCTTCGACAACAGGAGCCTCCGCAGCAGCAGGCGCCTCATTCACACTGGCCTTGGGCATCGGGAAATCGGCCGGCGTGGCGGCGGCAAAGGCCTGGCGCAGCGGCTCGGTCAGCACCGGCGTCTGCGAAAGCTTGTCGGCCGATACCTGCACCACGGGCTCGATCGCGGCCGAGGCCAGTGCCAGCGTCGGAACCAGACGGTCGGCCTTGGCGGCGCGGTTGGTCGCGAGTGGCGACTTGGGCGAGCCCTGTGAGATCATCTCCGCGCTGACGCTGGGCACGCTGTCACGGCCGAGAATGGCGGTGGTGGCGGCACCAAGGACGAGGAAACAGGTCAGCACGACGATGGTGATGGCTTTGGACAAACGTCCCTCCGCGTCCGGCTTCAAGTCCACGTGATCACGCCCGGAAACTGGGCGATAATTAAGGCTTAACCGTGCCATCGCCGCGGCAATCGCGCGGACTACGGCGACACACCCCGAAAAATCCAGTAAAATCAGGCAGCTAGCGCCAGATCGTAGGCGTCCTGGATGTCGGCGACGATCTCCGAGGCTTCCCAAACCGCGCGCGGCTCGACCGATTGCAGCGTCACCGTCCAGTTGCCACCCCGGCGGGTGCGGGGAACGCTGAGGATGTCGAAGCGCACGTTGCGGCACAGCGGATGGCGGGCCAGCGCATGGGCCACGCGAACGCGAATTTCATCAAGCGACGCCGCCGTCTTGGAGTTGAGAAAATCGAAGTCCATCGCCTGTCCCCCTCCGTCCCGATTGACGGCCGTGAGGAGGATTCTTGGCTCGCGTTGGTTAATCTGCCGTTAAGTGAGGCCGGTTGGAGGAGCGCTCGATTAACTGTGATCGCGACGACGGCAGACTCCTCCGCATTTTTACGGGGAGAACGAGAGCGTCCCCTAGCGCCCGCCCACCTCGCGATATTCGGCCAGCGTTCGCGCAACGAGATCATCGACCGCGAGCACGTCGGTCACGCCCGATGCCGAATGTCCGCCGCTCCAGATATCGCGCCAGCGTTTTGGCCGGTTCTCGCGCGCGGCGACGTCAATGTCCTTGCCGATGTCGATCGCGCCACGTGCCGGCAGATCATCGGGATCCAGGCCGGCAGCCACGACCGACGGCTTTAGCATGCTGGTCTGCAGGCCCGTGAATGCGGTGGTGAGCAGGATGTCGTCGGCACTGCTGTCGACCAGCATCCGCTTGTAACGCTCGTCCGCCATGCTCTCGCGCGTGGCGATGAACTTCGTGCCCATGTAAGCGAGATCGCAGCCGAGCACTTCGGCGGCGTGCAGCGCGCGGCCGTCGCTGATGCCGCCCGCAAGCACGATGATTCCGTCGTAGAACGCACGCACCGCGCGGACGAAGGCAAACGGATTGAGCCACCCGGTCTGCCCGCCGGCGCCCGCGGTGAGCAGTACCAGCCCGTCGGCACCTGCCGCCGCCGCGCGCTCGGCGTGGCGGATCGATGCGACGTCCGCCAGCACCAGCGCGCCGGCGTCGTGCAACGGCTTCAAGACCGGCGCCGGCGAGCCGACCGAGGTGATGACGATCTCCGGTCTGTGCCGCAGCAGCACGGCGAGATCCTGTTCCAGCCGCACATTGGAGCGGTGCACGATCAGGTTCGGACAGAGCGGCGCTGGCTTGCGGCCCGATTGATCCTCGTGCTGACGCAGCCGCATTTCGATCTCGCTGAGCCACGACTCGAGTTGTTCCGTGTTGCGGCAATTCACGGTGGGGAAGCTGCCGATCACGCCCTTGCGGCAGGCAGCGACCATGAGCTCGACGCCCGACACCAGAAACATCGGCGCCGCGATCAACGGCAGACCAAGACGATCGCGGAAACGTTGCAGTCGATCCGGCGTCACGCGAACCTCCCTGTCACCCTTGCCTCCCTGCGCGGGCTTTGCCGTTCCATCCCGCCGTCGCTGTGCTAGCGTTGCGCGCAAACATTGGCACGACACAAGCCGATGACAAAGCAACGAGGAAACATATGTCCGATCCGCTCCACGCATCGTCCCCGAGTTGCGCGCAGACGCTACGGGCACTGTCGCGCTATCCCGGCCGCACCGCCTTTGCCTGGCCCGGCGGGTCGCTGAGCTATCAGGGCACCATCGACCTGATCGGACGCATCCAGGGCGTCTTCATGCGGCTCGGATTGCAGCCCGGCGCGCGCGTCGCCTTCCTCACGGCGAACCGCGCCGACACCTGGTGCGCCGGCGTCGCGGCGCAATTGTCACGGCTTTGCATCACCTGGCTGCATCCGCTGGGATCGCAGGCAGACCAGCTGTTCCAGCTGGAGGATTCCGAGGCCGAAGTGCTGGTGGTCGATGCGGCCGCCTTCCGTGATCGCGGGGGCGCGCTCGCCACGCAGGCGGGCCGGCTCAAGGCGGTCTTCACCATGGGACCGGCCGACTATGGCATCGACCTGTTGCAGGCGATCGAGATCGAAGGCCATGCCAGCGCGCTGTGCCTCGCCGGTGCCGACGATCTCTCCACACTGAACTACACCGGCGGGACGACCGGCAAATCCAAGGGCGCGCTGCGTTATCACCGCGAAAATGCCGGAGCCGCCGCCGCGATCCTCGCCGACTTCGAAATCCCGGACGCGGCACGCTATCTCACGGTCGCGCCGATCAGCCACGTTGCCGGCACGAAGGTGCTGCCGACGCTGATGCGCGGCGGCACCGTGCATATGCTGAAGGGGTTCGATCCCGAAGCCGTGCTGGCGACGATCGCGCGCGAGCGCATCAACTTCACGCTGTTCGTGCCGACCATGATCTATGTGCTGCTCGATCACCCCGCATTGAGCAAGACTGATCTCTCCTCGCTCGAACTGGTGCTCTACGGCGCCTCCGCGATGTCGCCGAGCCGGCTGGTCGAGGGCATCGAACGGATCGGGCCGGTGTTCTCACAGCTCTACGGCCAGACCGAATGCTATCCGGTCTCGGTGCTGCGCAAGGCGGATCACGATCCCAGGACGCCGGAGCTGTTCCTGTCCTGCGGCTTCCCGATCGCGGCCTGCGAGGTCAGGATCCTCGACGACAACGACGAGGAGGTGAAGACGGGCGAAGCCGGCGAAATCTGCGTGCGTGCCCCGCACGTGATGGCGGAATACTGGAAGCGTCCTGACATCACTGCCGAGACATTGAAGAATGGCTGGGTCCACACCGGCGACATCGCGCGCCGGGACGAGCGCGGCTACATGTTCATCCTCGACCGCAAGAAGGACATGATCGTCACCGGCGGCTTCAACATCTTCCCGCGCGAGATCGAGGACGTGCTGTCGCAACACGCGGATGTTGCGATGGTCGCGGTGGTCGGCATCCCCGACGAGAAATGGGGCGAGGCCGTCACCGCCATCGTCGTGCCGCGCGAGGGCACAAGGCCCGATGCGGACGAGCTGATCAACCTGGTGAAGACCCGAAAAGGCTCGGCGCATGCGCCCAAGCAGATCCAGTTCGTCAAGCAACTCCCGATGACCGGCGTCGGCAAGGTCGACAAGAAAGTGCTGCGCGCGGGTTTCTGGAGCGGGCGGGACCGGATGGTGGGGTAGCTCCCGGGATTTTACGGGTGCCGTTGTGGCCTCGGCGCCACAACGCGCCACAGAAGTGCGCGCGGGCACTGCTCGCACAATTGCCGGCGAATCGAGGAATCAACTAGAGCGTTATCGGGGCTGGGAAGCGGAGAGTGAGATGAGAGTCGCTTCCCTGGAAAGTGCAGTGGCCGCGGTCACGTTGATCACGGCGATCATTGTCGTGTTGTGGGAGATCAAGATCTTCTACGGCATCTGAACAGGCAGGATGCCTGCGTCGAACAAGAGACCTCGAGGCAAGACGAGGCTCGCGACCAAGCATCACTTCCGCGGCGGCGGAAGCCTGCCGTTCAAGTGGGGTCGCCGATGCTTTCCGCGCCGACCTTTCAGCCAAGCATCTGATCGAGGCGATCGCGAAGCTGATCCTGGTGATAGGGCTTGGCCAGTCGCGGCAGATCGAGTTGAGACCCCTCTGGCAGCTCGGCATATCCAGTGGCCAGCAGAATCGGCAGTGACGGTCGCAACTGACGCGAGGCGGCCGCCAGTTCGAGCCCCGTCATGCCGGGCATGACGTGATCGGTCACCATGAGATCGATCGGCTGGTCGCTTCGGATGACATCGAGGGCGTGACGCGCCGAGCTGACGCCGATGACGCGATGACCGAGATCCTCGAGCATTTCCGTGGTCGACATCGCGATCAGCGGATCGTCGTCGACGAACAGGATGACGGCGGATCGACCGGCCTGTCGCTGCACCGGGATCGGCACCTCCGCTTTCGGAAGCTGGGTGGCGACCGGAAGAATGAGGGTCGCCGTGGTGCCAACTCCGACCTTGCTGGACAGCTGAAGGGCACCGCCCAGCTGCACGGCAAGACCATGCACCATCGAGAGGCCAAGTCCGGTTCCTTTGCCAAGGGGCTTGGAGGAAAAGAACGGCTCCACGGCCCGCTTCAACGTCTCCGGCGACATGCCTGCGCCATTGTCGATCACGGATAGCGCCAGATAGTGACCCGGCGGCAGCCGCGCCTCTTCATCCACCTGTTCGTCGCGGATGCGGATTTCGATCGAGCCTCCATCGGGCATCGCATCACGCGCATTGATGGCGAGGTTCAAGATCGCGAGTTCAAGCTGGTTGGAGTCGGCTCGTGCCGGTGGCAGGCGATCGGGAACGTCCAGACGCAGCTCGACCCGGGGACCGAGCGAGCGCTCGAGCAGGTCGCTCATCCCCCTGATCAACGTGCCGAGATCGACCGCCTCCGCCCGCAGATCCTGCTGACGGGCGAACGCCAGCAGGCGTTGCGTCAACGAGGCGCCTCGTTCCGCCCCCTGCAACGCGCCGTCGATCAGCCGGCGCAGGCGCGGGTCGTCCGGTATGCGCTTGCGCAACAGATCGAGATTGCCCATGACGGCCATCAACAGATTGTTGAAGTCGTGCGCAACGCCGCCGGTCAACTGACCGATTGTCTCCATTTTCTGGGCCTGCCGCAATTGATCCTGGGCTTTTTCGCGCGCGGCAACCTCGTTCATCAGATCCGCGGTCCGTTGCTCGACGCGCTGCTCGAGCGTGGCCGTGAGTTCGGCGAGCGCGGTCCGCTCCGCAGCAAGCTGGGCCAGCAGGTTTTCACGCTCGATCTCGGCGACCTTGCGCGCGGTGATGTCGGAGCACACCCCGACCAGCGATTGCACGCTGCCGTCGGGCCGAAACACAGGCCGGGCCCTGATATCGACCCAGTGCTGGGAGCCGTCAGGCCAGATGTTTCGATATTCGATGCTGTAATCGCTACCGCTGGCGACGGCGCGGTCGAACACGGCCTGCCGTCTGGCGCGATCGTCCGGGTGCACGGAATCGACCAAATCCTGGTAGGAGAACTCCTGTTCGGATCGTCGCCCGAAGAAGAGCTTGCAGGTGTTCGAGGCTTCGAGCATCAACGACGGGAGTTGCAGCTCCAGAGCGCCGAGCTGACCAGCGCTCAATGCCGTTTGCAGCAGGCCTTCGCTCTCGGTGAGGGTCTCCAGGATCGCGCGCGACTGGTACTGCCGGCGGCGCCCTCTGAGGGCGGATCCCACCACGCTCACCAGCGTGGTCGGATGAAATGGACGCTCGATGAAGGTGACGTTTCCCAGCGCCAGACCGAGCCGCATGGCGTCGGGATTCCGCTCCGGCCCGCCGCCCTGGCGTGTCAGCAGCACGATCGGAAAGTCCGACCATGAGGGCTGTTCGTTCAGCCACCTGACCAGACTGCGCAAGTCGGCGGTCTTCACGGCTTCGTTGGCGATGATGGCGAGCCCCGCGCCGGCCGCCATCTCGCGCACGAGCGCATCGAGGTCGGTGCAGATGTCGGCGACGAACCCCGCTTCACGGATCAGGCTCGCGGCGACATTTGCGTCGCGGCCCGTCGGAGCAAGGACAACGGCACGTTCGGACGTGTCGCCCGGCCTCACGCACCGGGCTCCCGCAGCAGAGGCCTCGTATCGCCCATGTAGACAGGCACGCCGCGCAACACGCCCTGGAATTCCTCCAGCGGCTCACCGATGGCCAGACCGCGGCTGCTGATGCGGAACTCGCGAATGGTCGATTCGTGCTGGCCCATCCGCTTCTTGATCACGGATATCGCACGCCGCACGCTGCCCAGCGCTTCGAAATAGCGCAGCAGGATGACCGTATCGGCGAGATAGGTGACGTCGACCGGCGCCTTCATGTCACCGACGAGGCCGTGCTGGGCCACAGTCATGAATGTCGCGGCACCGCGGCGATTGAGGTACTGCAGGAGTTCGTGCATGTGGAGGATGAGCGAATTTTCCTGGGGCATGGCGGCTTGATAGCCATTGAGACTGTCGATCACGACGGCCTTGATGCCCTCCTCGTCCACTCGCTTGCGGACCATATGAGCGAATTCCCCCGGCGAGAGTTCGGCTGCGTCGACCTGTTCGATCGCAAGACTGCCGTTCCGTCGCAGCGCGTCGAGATCGATCCCGATGCCCTTCATCCGCGAGAACAGCAGACCGAGCTCCTCGTCGAACACGAACAGCGCCGCTTTCTCTCCCCGCGCCACCGCCGCGACGGCGAACACGATCGCGATCAACGATTTGCCCGTACCGGATGGTCCGAGAACGAGCGTGCTCGATCCCGATTCCACGCCGCCGCCCAGCAATCGGTCGAAGCCTGCGATGCCGCTGGAAAACGTGGTGCGCCGCAAATCGGCGCGGTGCTCGGAAGCAACGAGCCTCGGAAACACGTTCAGGCCGCCGGTGGTGATGGTTGCATCGTGGTAACCGCCGCGAAACTTCGTGCCGCGATACTTGATGACGCGCACGCGGCGACGCTCCGCGCCATAGTCCGGAGCGAGCTCTTCGAGGCGCAGAACCGCATGCGCGACGCTGTGGACGGTCTTGTCGGCGACATCAGCCGTGAGATCGTCGAGCAGCATCACCGTGGTGTTGAACCTCGAGAAAAAGTGCTTGATGGCAAGGATCTGGCGGCGATACCGCAGCGAACTTTGGGCAAGAAGCCGGATTTCGGATAGACTGTCGAGCACGACGCGGTGCGGCTTGATCCGATCGACTGCCTCGAAGATCTGCTTGGTCGTCTCGCCGAGCTCGAGATCGGAGGAGTAGAGAAGGCTCTGCTGCTGTTCAGAATCGAGCAGGCTCTCAGGGGGCAGAAGTTCGAAAACGGTGATCCCCTCGTCCAGGGTCCAGCCGTGCGAAGCCGCACCATCGCGCAACTCGCGCTCGGTCTCAGACAAGGTGATGTACAGGCATCGCTCGCCGGCCTTGGTGCCTTCCTGCAGGAATTGCAGCGCCACCGTCGTCTTGCCCGTACCGGGCGCGCCTTCCACAAGGAACACGTGCCCGCGCGACAATCCGCCGGACAGGATGTTGTCCAGGCCCCAAACACCAGTCTGGGCCCTTCCTGAAAATTCCCTAATCGAAGCCATATTTTCCCTCTAGGGAAAATAAAACCGGGAAGGGAACAATCGGTTCCGGGCCGGGGCCGTCACGATCCATGCAGGGCGGACAGACGGCCATTTCCGAATGGTGGCCCGACAATGGGAACCGATCCAGCACCGCGCCGGCGAAGACGGCTGCCGACAGGAATGGCGCTATCGCTTCTCGATGACGAGGCTCTGCACCGCGCGGCCAAAGTAGCCCTGCCGATCCGCCAGCCGCGACATCGCGAGGCCCGCGCCGTCGGGGCCGATCCAGGATTCGCCGTCGAGCAGGATCCACTCGCCGACCGGCTGACGCGCAAAGTTCACGGTCAGGTCGGCGTTGATGAAGGTCCAGGCTCGGAAGTCGAGCGTCGAAGCCGTGCCGTTGGAAAAGTCGGCGGCGACTACGGCGCGCATCGCCTGCGAGAGCGCCTCGCCCTCGATCAGCGGGTGATCGACGCGAAACCAGATCGCACCGGCACCGGCCTTGCCGAAGCGACCGCGCGCGGCGCGCATCGAAACCGATCGCACGAACGGA
Source organism: Bradyrhizobium sp. A5 (assembly GCF_042076515.1). Lineage (NCBI taxonomy): Bacteria > Pseudomonadati > Pseudomonadota > Alphaproteobacteria > Hyphomicrobiales > Nitrobacteraceae > Bradyrhizobium > Bradyrhizobium sp. A5. The sequence goes on from NZ_CP148990.1 coordinate 6,490,279, forward strand.
CTGGTGGCGGCATGACCGTCCTCGACGAGCGAGTCCTCCGGCGAGGGCAGCGTCACCGGCAACTCCGCGACGTCGTCGGGCAGACTCAAGGCCTGGCGCTTGATCTTCAGTACGGTGGCACCGACCACCTGCACGCCGTCGGCGAGCAGCTTGATTTCACAGAGCTGGATCTTGCGGCCCTCGCGCAAAACACCTGTTACGATGGTCAGCGGCGCCACCGGGACCGGGCGCATCAGGTCGATGGTGACGCGCGCAATGTTCATCGGCACCGGTGTCGGAATGCGCTCGGCCGCCCACGTCACCAGCGAGGCCGGCGCCGAGCCGTGCTGCATACGATGGTCCCAGGGTCCCGCGGCGTCAGGGCTGGTGACGACGTTGTTTCCGTCGACACGGTAGATGGGGGTCATGTTCTGCTCGATCTCTCGGCTGGCATTCCCGGACGCAGCAGCGTCGCAAGCTGCGGCGCGTCCGGGCCACCAAGACTACAACGGCGGGTCAATCGCCTCGTCGTATTCCTTCTTGAAGCGCGCGATAAGCTCTGCGGCGGGCAAGACCTTGTCCACGCTGCCGATGCCCTGGCCCGAGCCCCATATCTCCTTCCACGCCTTCGGCTTGGCACGCTCGCCGGAGGCGTCGGTGCCGAAGTTCATCTTGGAGGGATCCGAGGTCGGAAGGTTCTCGGGGTCCATGCCGGCGGCAAGGATCGAGGGCTTCAGGTAATTGCCATGCACGCCGGTGAAGAGGTTGGAGTAGACGATGTCGTCGGCCGTCGAGCCTGCGATCATCTCCTTGTACTTCTCGACCGCGTTGGCTTCCTTGGTGGCAATGAAGGCCGAGCCGATATAGGCGAAGTCGGCGCCGAGAATGCGCGCGGCGCGGATCGCCCTGCCGTTGCCGATGGCGCCGGACAGCGCGATCGGACCGTCGAACCACTTTCGTGTTTCGGCAACGAAAGCCAGCGGCGAGATGGTGCCGGCATGGCCGCCGGCGCCGGCCGCGACCAGGATCAGGCCGTCGGCGCCCTTCTCGATCGCCTTGTGCGCGAATTTCTGGTTGATCACGTCGTGGAGGACGATGCCGCCCCAGCCGTGCACCGCCTGGTTCAGCTCTTCGCGTGCGCCGAGCGAGGAGATGACCATCGGCACCTTGTACTTGGCGCAGAGCTGCATGTCGTGATCGAGCCGATTGTTCGACTTGTGCACGATCTGGTTGACCGCGAACGGCGCCGAAGGCTTGTCGGGATGGGCACGGTCATAGGCCGCAAGCTCCTCGGTGATCCGTGCCAGCCACTCGTCGAGCAGCTCCGGCGGCCGCGCGTTCAGCGACGGGAACGAGCCGACCACACCCGCCTTGCACTGCGCGATCACCAGATCAGGCACCGAGATGATGAAGAGCGGCGAGCCGATCACCGGGATCGACAGGCGCCCCTTGAACAGGGCAGGCATGGACATTGCGGAACGATCCTCTATTGGCGGTCAAACTGAAGTTGGGAGCCATACCAACAAGGCAATCTTTCCACTGTCAAGTATTGCGTTTTGACGCCGGTCCGCAGCCACCGTTCCGACAATTCCAACGCACGGAATTCCCCTTCCGTCATTCCGGGGCGACGCGCAGCGTCGTGCCCGGAATCCATCGGGCTACAGCGCAAATGGCGAAATGGATTCTCGGATGCGCAATTGCGCATCATAGCTCGCGCTACGCGCGCCCCGGAATGACGGGAGAGACCGCGCCTACCCAATCAGATCCGGATTGATCAGCCGCTCGAACGAGAACATCTCGTCCCACTTCTCCTGCGTCAGCAGCTTGCGCTCGACCACCACGATCTGGTGCAGCGACTTGCCGCTCTTGTAGCCCTCGCGCGCGATCTCGGCGCATTGCTTGTAGCCGAGCAGAGGCTTCAGCACGGTGACGATGCCGAGCGAGTTCAGCACCATGTTGCGGGTGTGCTCCTCATTGGCGGTGATGCCGACCACACAGTTCTCGCGCAGGCTGTTGACGGCACGCTCCATGGTGCGGATCGAGAAGAACAGCGCGAACGAGATCACCGGCTCCATCACGTTGAGCTGCAGCTGGCCGGCGCTGGCTGCCAGCGTCACCGTGGTGTCGAGCCCGATGACGAGGAAGCTGGTCTGGTTGACGACCTCGGGGATCACGGGATTGACCTTGCCCGGCATGATCGACGAGCCCGGCTGCAATTGCGGCAGGTTGATCTCGTTGAAGCCGGCGCGCGGGCCGGAGGCGAGCAGGCGGATGTCGTTGCATATCTTCGTCAGCTTGCTCGCGGTGCGCTTGAGCACGCCGGAGAGTTGCACATAGGCGCCGGTGTCCGAGGTCGCCTCGACCAGGTCACCGGCGAGAATGAAATCGACGCCGGTCAGCGCACTGAGATGACTGACGGCGAGCTTGGGATAGCCGTGCGCCGCTGTGACGGAGGTGCCGATCGCGGTGGCGCCGAGATTGATCTCGCGCAGCAGCGTCCGTGCCTCGGAGATGCGATCGACCTCCTCGCCCATGGTGGTGCCCCATCCCCGGAATTCCGCGCCGAGCGACATCGGCACGGCGTCCTGGAGATGCGTACGGCCCATCTTCAGCACGCGATCGAACTCGCGGCCCTTGGCGAAGAACGCCTCCTGGAGCTGCCGCAACGCCGTCATGTAGCTTTCGAGCCGCAGGATCAGCGCGAGCCGAAAGGCGGTCGGATAGGTGTCGTTGGTGGACTGGCCGTAGTTCACATGATCGTTGGGACTGACGTGCTGGTAGTCACCCTTCTTGAAGCCGAGCGATTCCAGCGCGAGATTGGCGATCACCTCGTTGGCGTTCATGTTGGTGGAGGTGCCGGCGCCGCCCTGGATGAAGTCGGTGACGAACTGATCCATCATGTCGCCGGCAATGACGCGGTCGCAGCCGAGGATGATCGCGTCCGCGACCTTGGCGTCGACCGCGCCGAGGTCGCGGTTGGCCATCGCCGCGGCCTTCTTGACGTAACCGAGCGCCTTCACGAAGTAAGGCTCCTGGTTCATCGGAATGCCGGTGATGTGGAAGTTCTCCTTCCCGCGGATGGTCTGGACGCCGTAGTAGATGTCGTCGGCGATCTCACGCTGTCCGAGGAAGTCCTGCTCCGTGCGGCTCATGGGCGCTCCTTGTTGCTGGTGCGCGGCGTCATCGCTTCAGTTCTGGCACAGCGCGCTTGTCACGAAAGTGTCGGTGCGGCAGTCGTCCGGCTTGCGTTGCCTGCCCGGAATGAGAACCTTGGCCGAGCATTTCTCTGCGGAGTCGGCGTTCAGGCTCTTGCCTTCCTTGTAGCCCTTGCTCTGGCAAAGCTGGTCGGCGGCCTGCTTGCAATCGGGCGCGCCGTTTGACGACGCCGGACAGGCCATGCGCCCCGACACCATGGTAGATGGCTTCGCCAGGCGCGACAGGTCGTTCATGGTCTCGCTCGGGCTTTTGATCGGCGGCAGGATCGAGGGCAGCTTGTCGAACAGCTTGCCCATTTCGTTGATCAGCCCGGGATTTTCCTCGCGAACCGGTGGGGCGGGCGTCGAGGGCGGCGGCGCCTGCGGGGCCTGCTCCTGCACGCCGAGCGACGGCGGCGCGGATTGCGGCCATGCCGTCCCGCCAGCACCGAGCAGGAGCGAAAGCACCGCGAATATCAGCGTCCCCAGTCGCAGGACCGGACTGCCGGATCGAACCATCATGACGGCAACCGTAGCCGAAGCGGGCGCCGCGGCAAAGCCGCCGCAGCGCTAGATCAACTTGATTGCAATGACAAAGCCCAGCACCAGCACGGCGGCGCCGAGCGCGACCCACAATCCGAGATGCTTCTCGATCCTGACCCGGATCCAGTCGCCATAGCGATTGAGCAGGATCGCCACGATGAAGAAACGTCCACCGCGCGCAACGATCGAGCACAGGATGAACAGTCCGATATTGTAGCCGGCGAAACCCGAAGTGATGGTGACGAGCTTGTAGGGGATCGGCGTCAGCCCCTTGAGCAGGATGATCACCGCGCCCCACTCCGCGTAGGAGGCGCGGAAAGCGTCGACCTTGTCGCCGAGGCCATAGACCTGGATCAGCCAGTGGCCCACCGAGTCGAACAGCAGCGCGCCGATGGCATAGCCGAGCAGGCCGCCCACGACGGACGTCGCGGTGCAGATTGCAGCATAGAGCCAGGCGCGCTGCGGGCGCGCCAACGACATCGGAATCAGCATCACGTCCGGCGGGACCGGGAAGAAGGAGCTTTCAGCGAAAGCCACGGCGCCCATGATCCAGAGCGCGTAAGGCTTGTGAGCGGCGTCGATGCACCAGTCGTAGATACGTTTCAGCATGGCGCCGCGATGAAGCACCATGGGGCGGATTTGTCCATCGCGAGTTTTGTGACGCTCTGGTGGCGCCTAGTGGCGTTTGCGCGCCACGCGGCCTTCGAGCGCGACAATTGGCCGCCTGGCGGCTACGCCCGGTGACGCAACTTTGGGCAGCTTCATCGGCGACTTCGGCAGCTTCTCGGCGATCCCGAGCATGTCTTCCCGCCGCGCCATTTCGCGCCAGACGTCTTCAGGGCGCACACCGGCCGAGGCCCAAAGCACAGTGAGATTGTAGAGCAGATCGGCGCTTTCCCGAATCACGGCATCGCTGTCGCCATTGACGGCATCGATGACGACTTCGATCGCCTCCTCTGCCAGCTTCTTCGCCATTTTGGATGGGCCGCGCTGAAACAGCCGGGCCGTACGCGAGGTTGCCGGATCAAGATCTCTGGCCGCGAGCACAGCCAGATATAGCCGCTCAAGCGAATCACTCATGGTACTCAAAACTACTCTAAACCAATGGCGAGCGCGTTAACGCGCGGCAATAAAGCAAAAAACAGACCGCCGCGGCAAGCGCGACGGCCCGCTATGGTTAGGACCAGCCAGCCGGACTTAGTAGCAAGACCCAATCGAGCCCTGGCCGCCCTGCGCAGACTGATAGGGGCCGCCGCAACGGTGGAACGGACGCGGGCCATAATAGGAGCCGCCGCCGTAATAGGCCGGAGCTTCATCATAGTAGACGGGACCGCCGCCATAATAGGCCGGGGCATCATAGGCATAGGCGTCGCGGGTCGCGGCGATCGCAAGTCCGGTACCAATGGCACCGGCAATCGCCGCGCCGGCAAAGGCCGCACCACCGCCGCCATGCCAATGGCGGCCGCCTGCGTAAGAGGCAGTCGGTGCGACCGCGCTCAGCGCCAGCAATGCGGCAGTTGCGATAACGGCCTTGCGGCCGGCAAATCCCGAAAATCTGTTAAACATGTCCTGGGACCCTCCTTGGGACCTCGAATGGTGCCTGACGACAGGCTTATGTCTTTCAAACACCCGCAGCCCATGTTGGGTTCCGCAACCCCAACACAAGCTGAACGGGGTTGCGTGATCGTGACGCAACCGCCGCTCATCCGCCGTTCATGTTGGCGCGCGCAGGCTCATCGCCGGCCGGCGCTGCGAGCGTCACAAAACCACAACAATGCGGGACCGGCGTAGCTCATGTCAGGATTCAAGACGATCGTCCTTCGCGGCCTGCTGGTCCTTGCAATCTCGCTTGCCGCACCGACGACGCGCGACGTCATGGCCGCCGAGACCGCCGCCCCCTCCACTGCGATCCACTTCACTTTCGATCGTCCGATCGATGCGAGCATGGCGCCGTTCTTCCTTGCCGCAAAGGACGGCGGCTTCGGCACTGAGCGTCTCAACGTGACCTTCAACATCGCGGCCGGATCGCCGGAAACACTCGCGCGCGTCGCCAAGGGCGACAGCGAGCTCGCGCTCGTCGACATCAACGAACTCATTCGCTTTCGCGGCAAGGACGATGCCGCACCGCTCAAGGCAGTGTTCGTGCTGTTCAACCGCGCGCCCTACGCCATCGTCGCCCGCAGGAGTCGCGGCATCCATCTCCTGCCCGACCTCGACGCCAAGACTGTCGGCGTTGTCGACGGCGATCTGTCAATGCGGTTGTGGCCGGCGCTGGCGCAGCAGAACGGCATCAACACCCAGAACGTGAAATTCCACAAGATGAGCGCGGCGGTGCGCGAGCCGATCCTGTCCGCGGGGCAGGTCGATGCCGTCGCCGGCTTCAGCTATCTCTCGGCGGTGAACCTGCGCGATCGCGGCGTACCCGGTGCCGATCTCGTCGTGCTGCACTTTGCCGATTATGGCTGCGAGGCCTACGGCTTTGCCGTGGTGGCCAATCCCGCCTTCGCCGCGACCAGACCCGAGGCGGTGAAGGGTTTTGTTCGCGCCTTGATCGCCGGCATCAATGCGAGCATCAAAGAGCCGGCGCGCGCGGCAAACGAGGCCGCAAGCCGCATCGATGACGGGGACCGCGATCGGGAGCTTGAACGCCTGCGCACCGTGCTCGTCGACAACGTCCTGACCGACGAGGTCAGGCGCAATGGCCTCGGCGGCATCGACCCGGCGCGCCTGGAGCGCTCGATCGACCAGATCGCGCAGGACTTCAAATTCCGCAAGAAGCCGGCGGCGGGTGATATCTTCGACGACCGGTTCCTGCCGCCGGTCGCCGGGCGGCTTATCAATTGAGCAAAACTGACAGCTTCCGCTGTATCTGGTGCCCGATCCCTGATTAGAATATCGGCTCACCTCGTTCGATCCGCCCGAGTTCGTCCACGCATGTCCATTTTCAGCCTTTACACCCGCGTTCTCGAGCTCCTCGGCAAGGAGGCACGGCTGGGCTGGCTGCTGGCGTTTGCCAATCTGCTGCTGGCCGCCTCGCAGTTCGCCGAGCCTGTACTGTTCGGCCGAATCGTCGACGTGCTCTCGGGCAAGACGGTCGCCGGGTCGAGTTCGGCCTGGCCATTCCTGATCGCCTGGGTCGCGTTCGGGCTGTTCACCATCGCCTGCAGCGCACTTGTGGCCCTGCAGGCCGACCGGCTGTCCCACCGTCAGCGCCAGGCGGTGTTGACCGACTATTTCGAGCACATCCTGCAACTGCCGCTGACCTTCCACTCCGGCACCCATTCCGGCCGGCTGATGAAGGTGATGCTCAACGGCACCGACGCGTTGTGGCGGCTGTGGCTCGGCTTCTTCCGTGAGCATTTTGCCGCGATCCTGTCAGTCGTGGTGCTGCTGCCGCTGTCGCTTTACCTGAACTGGCGGCTCGCGGTCCTGCTGTTCGTGCTCTGCGTCGTCTTCACGGCGCTGACGACCTTCGTCGTGCGCAAGACCTTCGGCATGCAGATGCAGGTCGAGGAGCACTATAGCGAGCTCTCCGCCCGCGCTTCTGACGCGCTCGGCAACGTCGCGCTGGTGCAGAGCTTCGTTCGCGTCGAATCCGAGGTGAAGGGGCTGCGTTCCGTCGCCGACGAGTTGCTGGCCGCGCAGATGCCGGTGCTGTCCTGGTGGGCGCTCGTTACCGTGATCACGCGCGCCTCCACCACCATCACGGTGCTCGCGATCTTCTCGCTCGGCATCGCCCTCCACGACCAGGGCCTCACCTCGGTCGGTGAGATCGTGATGTTCGTGAGCTTCGCGACGATGCTGATCCAGAAGCTCGAGCAGGTCGTGAGCTTCATCAACAACGTATTCATGGAAGCCCCGCGCCTGCGCGAGTTTTTCAATGTGCTCGACGCCGTACCCGCGGTCCACGACCGCTCCGACGCGATCGACGCGGGCCGGTTCTCCGGCCTCGTCGAGTTCAACGACGTGACCTTTTCCTATGACGGCAAGCGGCCGGCGATCGAAGACCTCTCCTTCACTGCATTGCCTGGCCAGACCATCGCGCTGGTCGGCCCGACCGGTGCCGGCAAATCCACCGCGATCGCACTGTTGCATCGCGCCTTCGATCCACAATCCGGCTTCATCAAGATCGACGGCATGGACGTGCGCGGCGTTACGCTGACTTCGCTGCGCCGGAACATCGGCGTCGTGTTCCAGGAAGCGCTCTTGTTCAACCGCTCGATCGAGGAGAACCTGCGCGTCGGCAAGCCGGATGCGACCGAGGCCGAGATGCGCAAGGCCGCGGAGCGCGCACAGGCACTCGAATTCATCGAGCGCAGCGGCGGCTTCCAGACCAACGCCGGCGAGCGCGGCCGCATGCTCTCCGGCGGCGAGCGGCAGCGGTTGTCGATCGCCCGCGCGCTGCTGAAGGACCCGCCGATCCTGATCTTGGACGAGGCCACCAGCGCGCTCGATGCCGTGACCGAGGCCAAGGTGAACGCCGCTCTCGACGAAGTGATGAAGGGCCGTACCACTTTCGTGATCGCCCACCGCCTCTCCACCATCCGCAATGCCACGCGGATCCTGGTGTTCGAGAACGGACGCGTGATCGAGAGCGGAACTTTCGATGAACTCGTCGCCAAAGCCGGCCATTTCGCCGAACTGGCGAAAGCCCAGTTCATGGTGCAGGAACAATCACAAGCGAATGCACGGGCCAGCGTGACGGCCGCCGAGGCTGCCGCGACAGCAGCCAAATCCCCTTAGCAAGTCCTCATGGCACCGTCGAAATTCGGCCTATTTCATCGCTGAATACCCGGCCGAACCCCCTGTTCTCGACGCACGAGCCAGTATAGGTTTGCGACGCCGCAAGCGGCGGCGCCGGATTTCAGAACCGAACATCAGATCACGAGAGCCGTCCGGGAACAGGCGGGTCTCCAAGGACCGGAAATCGGATAGTGCACGCCCTTCGCCCGCTGCTTCGCAAGTCCCTGTTCAATCTGTTTGCTGCGACCCTCGCATGTGCGGCACTGCTTGCGCCACGCGCGGCGAACGCCGAAGCGCTGCTCCTGATCGAAGCCGACAGCGGCAAGGTGTTGCAGGCGGATAACGCGACGATCCCGTGGTATCCGGCCTCCGTCACCAAGATCATGACCGCCTATGTGACATTGAAGGCGGTGAAGGACGGCAGGCTCACGCTCGACACGCTGCTCACGGTGTCGCCGACGGCCGCCTCGCAGTCGCCCTCGAAGATGGGATTCCGTCCGGGAACACAGCTCACCGTCGACAACGCGCTGAAGATGATGATGGTCAAGTCGGCGAACGACATGGCCGTGGTGCTCGCCGAAGGCGTCGGCGGCTCGATCGACGGCTTCTCCGCGATGATGAACGACACCGCGCAGAAGCTCGGCATGACGCAGACGAGCTACGTCAATCCGAACGGACTGCCCGCTGACGGTCAGATCACCTCGGCGCGCGACCTCGGCATTCTCGCGCGCTCGTTCCTGCGCGACCTGCCGGAATACGAATACTTCGTGCACATCCCGGCGATCCGTTTCGGCAAGCGCGTCACCGGCAATTTCAATAAGCTGATCGGCCGCTACCCCGGCGCGGACGGTTTCAAGACCGGCTTCATCTGCGCCTCGGGCTACAATCTCGTCGCATCGGCCACGCGCAACGGCCGCCGGCTGATCGCCGTCGTGCTCGGCGCCAGCTCCGGCACCGCGCGCGCGGTGAAGGCGGCGCAATTGCTCGAGCGCGGCTTCGGGCAGGACAATCTCACCTGGCTCCGCCCCTCGCTCGGCACCGTCGACAAGCTGGTACCGGTCGACGCCTCGCCGCCGAACCTGCGCGACGACATGTGCGGCGGCCATCGCAAGCGGCCGGCGAGCGACGACGACGACGCCCTGATCGCGGCCAATGGCGGCACCTCCGGGTCGGCCTCCGCCACCGGTGGCGAAGCCCAGGTGACGTTCTTCACGGCCGGGCTGCAGCCGCCCCTGATGAAGGCCTCCGAGCTGATGGCTTCGGCTCCAGCGGCGGCCGAGCCCGTGCTGGTCTATACCGGCCCGACCCGCACCGGCACCGCCCTGATCGCGGCGGTTGCGGCTGACGCCGACCAACAAACGGTTACGAAGCCGCGTGGCAAGAAGTCGCGCGTTGCCAAGAAGCCTGATGCCGCAGACAAGCCGAAAGACGCGGCGCCCAAGATCGCGGCCGCGAAGCCGGCGGCGGTGAAGCCTGAGCCGAAGGCCGGCGCTAAGCAGGCGGCCAAGCCGGCTGGCGCCAAGCATGCCGCGGCCAAGCCGGATGCAGCAGCAAAACCTGCGGCAAGCGCTGATCAGCCAGCCAAACCCGCCAAGCCGAAGGCCGCGACCAAGCCTGCCGCCAAGCCAGCCAACAGCAGTTAACGCCCCTCGGAATTAAACCGCAGCCTGCGCTTCGCACTTGCGGCAGCGCGGTTTGCGATGATTCCAGTAGCCACTCCCCGGCCTTTGTCTTAAGCCTCCACGACTTGCCACCCGTTCCGGCAGGCTCGATACTGCCGGCAATGGGGCAAGCCCGAGACACAACGGGCTCTGGTGTAGGAGAGGGGAGTTTCCATGGAGCGCATCTGGCTCAAGCAATATCCGCCCGGCGTGCCCGCTGATATCGATCCGGCGCAATACGCATCGCTGGTCGACCTCTTGGAGGAGAGCTTTGCCAAGTTCGCCGACCGCAAGGCGTTCATCTGCATGGACAAGTCGATCAGCTATCGCGACCTCGACCAGATGTCGCTGGCGCTTGCCGCCTATTTGCAGGGACGCGGCCTGCAGCGCGGCGCCCGCGTCGCGATCATGATGCCGAACGTGCTGCAGTACCCGGTTGCGACCGCGGCCGTGCTGCGCGCCGGATATGCGGTGGTCAACGTCAACCCGCTCTACACCCCGCGCGAGCTCGAGCATCAGCTCAAGGATTCCGGCGCCGAAGCCATCATCGTGCTGGAGAATTTCGCCCACACCGTCGAGCAGGTGATTGCGAAGACTGCGGTCAAGCATGTCATCGTCGGCAGCATGGGCGACTTGCTCGGCTTCAAGGGCGTGATCGTCAATCTCGTCGTTCGCCGCGTCAAGAAGATGGTGCCGGCATGGTCGCTGCCGGGGGCGGTCTCCTACAACGACGCGGTGTCGGCCGGCCGCTCTCTTGCCTTCAACAAGCCGAAGCTGTCGCCCGGCGACGTCGCCTTCCTGCAATATACCGGCGGCACCACTGGCGTCTCCAAGGGCGCCACCCTGCTCCATCGCAACATCGTCGCCAACGTCTTGCAGAACGACGCCTGGCTCCAGCCGGCGCTCGCCGCACCCCCGCATGTCGACCAGCTCATGATCGTCTGCGCGCTGCCCCTCTATCACATCTTCGCGCTGACGGCCTGCTACCTGCTCGCGGTACGCGCCGGCGGCTGCAATCTGCTGATCCCCAATCCGCGCGACATCCCCGGCTTCGTCAAGGAGCTGGCGAAGTACCAGGTCAACAGCTTCCCGGCCGTCAACACGCTCTATAACGGCCTGATGCATCATCCCGACTTCAAGAAACTCGATTTCTCCAAGCTGAAGATCTCCAACGGCGGCGGCATGGCCGTGCAGCGCCCCGTCGCCGAGCAGTGGAAGGCGATTACGGGCTGCTCGATCGCGGAAGGCTACGGCCTGTCGGAGACTGCGCCGACGCTGACCTGCAATACCGCGACCAATTCCGAGTTCAACGGCACCATCGGCATCCCCGTGCCCTCGACCTGGATCTCGATCCGTGACGACGACGGCAACGAAGTGCCGCTCGGCCAGCCCGGCGAAATCTGCGCCAAGGGTCCGCAGGTGATGTCGGGCTACTGGAACCGGCCGGAAGAGACCGCGAAGGTGATGACGGCGGACGGCTATTTCCGCACCGGCGACATCGGCATCATGGACGAGACCGGCTACACCAAAATCGTCGATCGCAAGAAGGACATGATCCTGGTCTCCGGCTTCAACGTCTATCCGAACGAGATCGAGGAAGTGATCGCGAGCCACCCGGGCGTGCTCGAATGCGCCGTGATCGGCGTTCCTGATAGTGGGTCCGGCGAAGCGGTGAAGGCTTTCGTGGTGAAGAAGGATTCGAATCTCGCGGCCGAGGACGTGACCAGGTTCTGCCGCGAGCAGCTCACCGGCTACAAGGTGCCCAAGCAGATCGAATTCCGCACCGAACTGCCCAAGACCAATGTCGGCAAGATTCTGCGGCGGCAGCTCCGCGACGAGAAGAAGGCCGAGGCGGCGTAAGGTTCATGACTGACGCCGGTCACATCACGCCGGACGGCATTCTCGCCTTCTGGCGCGAGGCCGGCAGCGAGCGCTGGTACAAGCGCGACGACGCGTTCGACGCGCAGATCCGGCACCGCTTTCTCGCGCTGTGGCAGACGGCGGCCGCCGGCGAGCTGGCATCATGGGAAGACAATGACGACGGCGCGCTCGCGCTCGTCATCGTGCTCGACCAGTTTCCCCGCAACATGTTTCGCGGCACACCGCAGGCCTTTGCCAGCGACGCGCTGGCGCGGGATGTCGCCCGCCGAGCTATCGGGCGAGGCACAGATCGCAGGATCGCCCCTGTCCTGCTCGAATTCCTCTATATGCCCTTCATGCATTCCGAGCAGCTGCCCGACCAGCTGCACTGCGTCGCGTTGTTTCAGAACACCGACAATGCTGAAAACCTGAAGTTCGCCCGGGAGCATGCCGAGATCATCCGCCGGTTCGGCCGATTCCCTCACCGCAACCGCCTGCTTGGACGCGAGACCACAGAGGACGAGCAGGCTTTCCTCGACAATGGCGGTTTTGCGGGCTGATGACATCACGGTGAGCGGCCCCGGCCCTCGCGGCGTCTTCCGCCGGCAATATTGTACAGGCCCGCAGCACGGTCTACAAAGCGGGACCGAATTCCAGGGAGACTGACGATGGCGATCCAGATTGGCGAGAAGCTGCCCGAGGCGAAGTTCCGCGTGATGACGGCGGAAGGTCCGCAGGTGAAGACCACCGACGATATCTTCAAGGGCAAGAAGGTGGCGCTGTTCGCGGTGCCCGGCGCCTACACCGGCACCTGTCACAAGATGCACCTGCCGAGCATCTTTCTCAACGCCTACGCCATCAAGGACAAGGGCGTCGACAGCATCGCCATCGTCTCCGTCAACGACGCCTTCGTGATGAACGCCTGGAAGCGCGACACCGACCAGCGCGACGAGGCCGTCTTCCTCGCGGACGGCAATGCCGATTTCACCAAGGCGATCGGCATGGAGCTGGATGCCTCCGCCAACGGCCTCGGCATCCGCTCCAAGCGCTACTCGATGCTGGTCGAGGACGGCGTGGTGAAGAAGCTGAATCTCGAGGCGATGCCCGGCAAGGTCGAAGTGTCCGGCGGCGATACACTGCTGGGGCAGCTGTAAGCTTTAGGCCCAGCTCGTCCACCAGCGACACTGTCATGCCCCGCGAAGGCGGGGCATCCAGTACGCCGAGACTTCTCGGCTGAATCACATCTGCCTCTGGAATACTTCATCGCCCGCCCCAGTGCGCAAATGCGCACAAGGCGGCGATGACAGTTGAAATTGCAGCGACAGCCGGGTGAGCCCCCTACTTCTTCTTCGGCCGCGCCTTCGGCTCGGGCGCGAGCGCCTGCGGGTCAAAGCCGACATAGAAGATATAGGAATCCGCGACCGCGGCCGAAGGCACCGGATAGGCCAGATCCTCGGCGACGAAGGTGAAGGGCACGCTGCCGCCTTCCGCCATCTCGACCGTGGTCCGATAGGCCTTCGAGGCGATCACCTTCTCGCCGACGCCGCCCTGCACCACGGCGATGCGCAGGGGCACATCGACCGTAGCTGGCGCACCGGCGGGACCGGCGATGACGCGTCCCTGGATACCGATCCGGGCCGTGATGTCGCCGCCACTGCGGAAGCATTCGCGCGCCATCTTGGTGATGGTGGCCTGGAAGCGGACCTCATTGCCGACGGCCGGCTTGCCGGTGGCTCCGACTGCATAGGTGGAGGCTCCGGCGCGCACCGTGACCGGCGGGCAATCGACGTCGTCATCGGCCGGCTGGCCGGGCGCAGGTGCCGGCTTGGGCTGGGCCGGCTCGTCCGACTTGCCGCCAAACAGGCCCTTGAAGCGGTCGGTCAGCGACTGCGCCGAGGCCGGCGAGACGGCCGCAAGCGACACCGAGAGCGCCAATACGATCACCGGGCCCTGCCGCAGCACATGCCGCAATGATCGAAGCTGCTTCACCATCAACGCCTGTACTCCATGACAATCTTCCGGCCGATCGCCGGCCGGCCAGCGGTTTATATCGCCAAAATCGGCGAACCCAAGGCAAGTAAAATAAGGCAGCCCCCGGAGACTTTGGCCCGATGGATAGCGGGCTCAGCCGCGGAAATCCTCGTGCAGCAGGCCGAACAGCAGATGGTCCTGCCAGACCCCGTTGATGCACAGATAGCGGCGCGCCAGCCCCTCGCGGGTGAAACCGCACTTCTCCAGCACCCGGATCGACGGCGCATTGGTGGGGATGCAGGCGGCCTCGACCCGGTGCAGATTGAGCTCGCCGAACAGCGTCGGCAGCAGCACCCGGAGCGCCGCCGTCATGTAGCCGCGATGGGCATTGGGCTTGCCGACCCAGTAGCCGATGGTGCCGGCCTGGACGATGCCGCGCCGGACATTGGCCAGCGTGATGCCGCCGACCATGGCGCCGTCGAGCTCGCGGAAGATCAGGAAGGGATAGGAGCGGTCCGCGGCAATGTCCTCGGAATAGCGGCGCAGACGGCGGCGGAAGCCGGACCGGGTGAGGTCGTCCGACGGCCAGATCGGCTCCCAGGGCGTCAAATAATCGCGGCTGGACTCGCGCAGATGCGCCCATTGCAGGAAGTCCGACATCTGCGGGGCGCGCAGCAAAAGTCCGTTACCGCGCGGCGCGAGGGCGGCGGGTCCACTGGATGGCAGGCGAAACAGGGCCATGGTGATGCTTCCCGGGGCAGATCAGCCCGTGCGCGCGGCTCCTAATGCAGCCGCGCCTTGGCACGTGCCCGGGTCAATCCTTCCGCAAAAGACACCGCCGTGTCCAGACCCCTGCCGCTGCCTAATGCGACAACCGCAGGGCGGCTCCGCGAAAGCAGTGCACGCGCGGCGTCCCGGGTCGATTCGATGCTGACGGCGTCGATCCGGCCCACCAGCTCCTCCACCGTCTGCGGCCGGCCGTAGGCCAGCACATGGCGGGCGAGCTGTTCGGCGCGGGACGAGCAGCTTTCCAGCGCCATCAGGAGGCCCGCCTTCATCTGCGCCTTGGCCCGCGCGATCTCGGCCTCGGTCAGCGTCTCCACCGAATCGTTCATGATGTCGACCACGACCTCCATCATCTCCGGCGCGTCGGCGGGATCGGTGCCGGTGTAGAGGCCGAAGAAGCCGGTGTCGCTATAGGGCGCGTGGAAACTGTAGATCGAGTAGCAGAGGCCGCGCTTCTCGCGGACCTCCTGGAACAGCCGCGACGACATCCCGCCGCCGAGGATGTTGGTGAAGACCTGGAGCGAGAACAGCGACAGATCGCTCTGCGGAACGCCTTCCAGCGCCAGCGTCAGATGCGCCTGCTCGAGCTCGCGATGCACCACCTTGGCGCCGCCGTTGCCGAACATCGCGGATTGCGGCTTGGGACCCGGCGAGCCTTCAAAGCTCGCAAAGCGCTTCTCGACCTCGGCGACCACCTGCTTGTGATCGACGGCGCCGGCCGCGGCCACCACCATGTCGGGCCCGCGGTAATGCGTCGAGAGGTAGCCGCGCAGCATGTCGCGGTTGAAGGCGCGCAAGGTCTTGGCGGTGCCGAGCAGCGAGCGGCCCATCGGCTGGTCGGGATAGCAGAGCTCGTTGAGGTGCTCGAACACGACGTCGTCGGGCGTGTCCTGCGCGGCACCGATCTCCTGCACGATGACGTTCTTCTCGCGCTCCAGCTCGTCCGGCTCGAAGGCCGGATTGGCCAGGATGTCGGCGAGCACGTCGAGTGCAAGCGGCACGTCGGCCTTCAGCACCCGCGCATAATAGGACGTGGTCTCGGTCGAGGTGCCGGCATTGAGGTCGCCGCCGACCGCCTCGATCTCCTCGACGATCTCGCGCGAGGTGCGCTTGGTCGTGCCCTTGAACGCCATGTGCTCGAGCAGATGCGAGATGCCGTGCTCGTTCGGCTTCTCGTCGCGTCCGCCGACCCCGGCCCAGACGCCGAGCGCGGCGGTCTCGAGATGGGGCATTTTGTCGGTGACGACGGTCAGGCCGGACGCAAGCTTGGAGATCTCGACGCTCATCCGGCAACTCCCTGTTTCGCGGCGCGGCTGACCGACAGCACGAACCGCTCGACCTCGCCCTGCTCGTTCTTCATCACCTTCATGTGTTCGGATTTGGTCATGAGACCGTCGAGCCAGGCCGGCAGTTGCGGCCGCTGGCCGCAGGCCGCCTCGACCGCATCGGGGAATTTGGCCGGATGGGCCGTCGAGAGCACGATGCTGGGGACCGTCGTGTCGGTGGTGTCGCGGTCGGCGACCGCGAGCGCGACCGCGGTGTGGGGATCGACCAGTTCACCCGCCTCGCGCCAGGCGGCGCGGATCGCAGCCGCGGTCTCGGTCTCGTCGGCGCGACCTGCGTCGAACTCCTCGCGGATCGCGGCCAGCGTCGCGTCGGGCAGCACGAACCGCCCGGACTGCTTCAGCGACTCCATCAAGCGGCGCACGCCGGCGGCGTCTCGCCGGCCGGCTTCGAACATCAGCCGCTCGAAATTCGAGGAGATCTGGATGTCCATCGACGGCGACGCGGTCGCGTGCACCTCGCGCACCTCGTAGATCCCGGTCTTGAGCGTACGCGCCAGGATGTCGTTGACGTTGGCGGCGATGCGCAGGGTGCGGATCGGAAGACCCATGCGCTTGGCGACATAGCCTGCAAAGATGTCGCCGAAATTGCCGGTCGGCACGACGAAATCCACCGCGCGCGCCGGCGCACCGACGGCAACGGCCGAGGTGAAGTAGTAGACGACCTGCGCGACGATGCGTGCCCAGTTGATGGAATTGACGCCGGACAGCGAGGTCGCATCGCGGAAGCGATGGTTGTTGAACATCGCCTTCACGAGCGCCTGGCAGTCGTCGAAATTGCCTTCGATGGCGAGCGCATGGACGTTGGCCGCACCCGCCGAGGTCATCATCCGGCGCTGCACCTCGGAGATGCGGCCGTGCGGAAACAGCACGACGAGATCGACATTCTCGAGGCCCGCAAACGCCTCGACAGCGGCGCCGCCGGTGTCACCGGAGGTCGCGACCACGATGGTGGTGCGCTGGCCGCGCTTGGCGAGCACGTGGTCCATCAGCCGCGAGATCAGCTGCATCGCCACGTCTTTGAAGGCGAGCGTCGGACCGTGAAACAGCTCCAGCACGAACTGGTGCGGCGACATCTGGCGAAGCGGCACCACCGCCGGATGACGGAAGGTGGCATAGGCCTCGTTGGCCATGCGGCCGAGCTCGGCGTCCGAAATCTCGCCGCCCGCGAAGGGGCGGATCACATCGACCGCGACCTCCCAATAGGGGCGGCCGAAGAAGCCGGCGATGGTGTCGGCCGAGAGCTGCGGCCAGGTGGCCGGCACATAAAGGCCGCCGTCGCGGGCAAGCCCGGTCAGCATCACGTCGCAGAAGCCGAGTTCGGGGGCCTCGCCCCGGGTCGAGATATAACGAGTCAAACTGCCCTCCAAAGGCCGGCCAAGCCTGAGCTCATCCGTAAGCCTTTGATTTTACGAAATTACTTGTTAACAGCCAGAGGCTTTGGGCCACCATAAAGTGTTTTGCGGCATCGGGAAACCGCTTCCCGTCTGCACCTGCCTCCAACGAAAAAGGGCTGCGGTGATGCCGCAGCCCCTCTCTTGGAAGGTCTGTCATTGATTTGTGCAGACCAGTTTGTCTTGTGCGGGTCACGGCCCCGCGAAAACAGTTCGCGCCAGCTTTCATCGCCTGTCACGACATCGTCAAGGGCGAAAACGACGGGCGCAAGAAAATGTTCCTACTTTTCCCGACGTACTATCGTCCACCACTGCGCGTAGCGGCGGTTCGCCAGCCCCGCTATTGCTGCTTTTTCCCGAATCGAGGACTGGTTCCGGAACGAATATCACCTCCGTCCATTGTGCCCGAGGATGGTGTCGGCGGTGTCCATGCATTGCCCGGCTGGCGCCGGTACCGATCCGCCCCGCCGAACCGGATGCATCCTGGACAGCCGGTTCGGCGACCGGGCGGTACCGCGACCTCAGTTCATCCCGATTTCCACCGCGATCCGGATCAGGTCGGAATGGTTCTTGGCGCCGAGCTTCTGCTTGAGCAGGGATGTAGTGTTGGCGACCGTCTTGTAGGAGATGCCGAGCGCCTCGGCGACCTCGACGATCTTGTCGCCGCGTCCGAGCAGGCGGAGAATTTCAAGCTCCCGCGGCGTCATCTGCGAGGCCGGATTGGCCTTGATCGCGGCGCCGGAGAAGGTCACGGCCTCCGCGAGCTGCGGCGAGATGAAGTTGTCGCCCGCAATCACCTTGCGCACCGCCTTGAGCAGAATCCGGGGATCGTCGCCCTTGGAGACGTAGCCCTGCGCCCCCAGCTCGACCGCCCGCACCACGAAAGCCGGATCATCGTTCATGCTGAACATGATGATCTTGGCCTCGGGATCGTCCTTGCGGATCCGCCGCATGAGCTCGAAGCCGGAGACGTCGGGCAGGCTGATGTCGATGACGGTGACGTCGGGCCGCTTGCTGATATAGGCGCGGTGCCCGGATTTGGCATCGATCGCCTCGTCGATCCGGATCGAGTGGTCCGACGCGAAAAGGGTGCGACAACCGGACAGCACCACAGGATGGTCGTCGACGATCAGAACCTTGGTCGCCGGCTTGGCAGTATCTTGCATCGCGCGCTCTCTTGTTTTTCGACTCATAGACCGGCGGGAACAAATGGAAAGAGAAAATCCCGCCAATGCGCGTTAGAATTGACCTAATGTGGCAACGACTCTCCTTCCGGACGCAACTGTTTCTTCCGCTCGGCCTGAGCTTCCTCGCCGCGCTGGCCATGGGCGGCGTGCTGCTCCAGATCTTCGCGGCCGGTCAGCTGGCCGACGAGCATGAACCGGGACGACGCTTGACCAGGACGGTCGCCGGGGCGCTCAACAATACCCTGAGCGCCTCGAGCGCCCCGCAGAAGACGCTCGAGGCTTTTGTCCATTCCTTGGGCACATCCCCGGATATTCAATTCCGTTCAACGGAAACGGGTTCAGCGCCTCCTCCGAAGGAGAGCCTGCGTGGGCAGCATGGCGTGCCGCAATGGTTCGTGGACCTGATCGCCATCCCGGACATGGACGCAGCGTCTCCGGTCATCATCGACGGCAAGCGCGTCGGCGATCTCGTCTTCCTGCCCGATCTGTCGGCCGACCTGTTCGAGAAATGGATCGGCTTTCTGGCGCTGACGAGCCTCATCGCCGTACTGATGATGTTGACCGGAACGATCGCCTATCTCTTCGCGGGATCGGCGCTGCGCCCCCTGCAAAATCTCGGCGCAGGCCTCACCCGCATCCGGCGCGGCGATTATGCGACGCCGATCCCGATAGCCGGGCCGCCAGAGATCCGGCAGAGCTGCGAGGAAGCCAACGCACTGGCGGCAACGCTCGCACAATTGAGCCAGGACAATCGCGACCTGCTGCACCGCCTGGTGTCGCTCCAGGACGACGAGCGGCGCGACCTCGCCCGCGAGCTGCACGACGAGCTCGGGCCATTGCTGTTCAGCATTCGCGCCGGCACGACCGCGCTGATCGAAACCGCGCCGCCGGCGGGAAATCTCGGCAATGCGACCCGGGAGGTGATGCGCTCGGTCGAGGCGCTCCAGCAGACTAACCGGCGCATTCTCGACCGGCTGCGGCCGCTCTACATCGAGGAATTGGGACTGGAGCGCAGCGTGCAGACGCTGCTCCAGAACTTTCGCAGGCAGGCGCCTCAAATCGCCCTGACGGCCACGCTCGCCCCTGATCTCGACGACATCGCCGGACCGCTGGCGCAGACCGTCTATCGGTTGATCCAGGAGGCGTTGACCAATGTGTTGCGCCACGCCGGAGCAAGCCATGCCCATGTGCAGGCGACCATTGCCGGCAGCGCGCTCACCATCGAGATCGCTGATGACGGCGGCGGCTTTCCCGCCGACAACGTCTTCGGCCGGGGTCTGACCGGGATGCACGAGCGCGTGCGCGCGCTCAGCGGATCGCTGTCACTGCTTCGCGCGGACGAGCGAACCTATGTGCGATGTCGTCTGCCGGTCGAGACGAGGCGCGATGCGCCGACCTGAACTAGCACGCGCAACCGGCGTGCGGCTCCTGCAGTGCCGGTTCGCACAGCGTGCTGTGGATCTTGCCTTCGGGGCTGAAGCGAAACGAGGCGTGGATGCGCAGCGAGCCGGCGACGGAATATTCGAGATCGATGCCAAATGGCCCGGGATTGATCTCTTCCAGGCCGAAACCCGCCGAGGAATAGGCGCTGAGCCGCGGGCCCCAATAGGTTTCGAGCTCGCGTCGTCCACGATAACGTCGCGTACCGTTACAGCTGCATTCGACTTGAGCGTCGTCCGCATACAGGTCGAGCAGCATGGCGAGGTCGCCCTTCCGGCAGGCGTCCACCCAGTCGACGATAACACCCATCTGATCGAAATCGCTCACGCCAAAGTCCTGTCTGCCGCGAAAATTCGCATGCGGCTTAGGATCACACTCGTGAATGTGCGCTGAATAATAAACCCCGGGCGATACCGGGTTCCCTCCGGGAACCTACGGAAAGTTCAGGCCAGGCGGCGTCCCCGCACCCAGACGCCGAATGCAATCAGCACCGCGCCTGCGAGTGCGAACCATGTGATGGCGTATTGCAGATGGTCGTCCTTCAGATGCACGTCGAGCGGGCCCGGACGCGGGATGTTGTTCTCGGGAGCGGGCCGCTCCAGATCGATGTAGAACGGCGCAACAGCGCCCCAGCCGAGC
Organism: Bradyrhizobium sp. A5; assembly: GCF_042076515.1. Lineage (NCBI taxonomy): Bacteria > Pseudomonadati > Pseudomonadota > Alphaproteobacteria > Hyphomicrobiales > Nitrobacteraceae > Bradyrhizobium > Bradyrhizobium sp. A5. The sequence goes on from NZ_CP148990.1 coordinate 6,511,019, forward strand.
GCACCGGCAATGGCGAGATGATCGCGCACGAACCAGAGCCGCTTGTCGCGGTTCTCCGCCGGCGTCATCCAGCCCGGCGGTTCGGGAAAGCGCAGATAGCCGGTGAGCGCGACGGTCTGCCCGGTCACGAGCTTCTTCACCGCGCGATCCTCGACGCTGCGATCCTGCATCGTGTTCTCGACGAAGCCCGCATCGATCACGACCATCTCGCCGGTCGGGAGCCGCGCCGGCAGGAAGGCCCAGGTGCCGGGCCCTGAGGCGTCCCTGCGCACGGCCGAGCCGGACGAATAGACCATCGCATCGGGCGAAGCCGCGTAGGTCGCGGTGAAGCTGACGCGGCGGAATTCGTCGTGCGCGGGATTGAGCGCGGCCCATTGCGCCGGCGGCGGCAGCGGGATCGGCGCCTCGGCAAGCCGCTCGGTGAGCGCGGCGACCAGCTCGTGCTTGGCGGTCCGCCGCTGCAACTGCCAGACGCCGAGCGCGACGAAAGACGCGGTCAGGAACAGCGTGAACAGCGCGAAGCCGGCCACGCGAGGCTTGCGCGCAGTCTCGTTCATTTCGCGCGGTCGACCAGCCGGCCCGGCGCCGCCTTGTGGTGGAATTGCAGGGAGATCAACAGCGACTTCATGGCACGCAGCGGCAGCAGCGTGGTGGCGAGGATCAACGGCAGCCACAGCACCGCATGCAGCCAGTACGGCGGCTGATACTTGACTTCGACGACGAGCGCGCAGCCGACCACGATCGCTCCGGCCAGCATGATGATGAAGATCGCAGGCCCATCGCCGGTGTCGATGAAGGCATAGTCGAGGCCGCAACGGTCGCAAGCAGGCGCGAGCGTCAGGAAGCCGGCATAGAGCTTACCCTGGCCGCAGCGCGGGCATTTGCAGGCCAGTCCCCGCATGGCGCTTTGCAGGACGGTCGTCTCGGGCTCGGACTTGCCGGCGGTGTCGTTCATGATGACGCACTCTATCACAGTTTTCGCCGAAACTTTCCAAAAGCGAAAGGGCGGCCCTGCGGCCGCCCCTTCTGATGGATCCGGGACCGCTCAGTGCGCGCCGTGAGCCATGGTCTCGGCACCGTGTCCCCACACATAGATGCAGAGGAACAGGAACAGCCAGACCACGTCGACGAAGTGCCAGTACCAGGCGGCGAACTCGAAACCGAGATGCTGCTTCGACGTGAAGTGGCCTGCATAAGCGCGGAACAGGCAGACCAGCAGGAAGATGGTGCCGACCAGCACGTGGAAACCGTGGAAGCCGGTCGCCATGAAGAAGGTCGCGCCATAGACGTTGCCGGCGAAGGAGAACGCCGCGTGGCTATACTCATAGGCCTGCACGCAGGTGAAGAGCGCGCCCAGCACGACCGTGAGGATCAGGCCGTATTTGAGGCCCTGGCGATCGTTCTCGAGCAGCGCGTGGTGCGCCCAGGTCACCGTGGTGCCTGAGGTGAGCAGGATCAGCGTGTTCAGGAGCGGCAGGTGCCAGGGATCGAAGGTCTCGATGCCGTGCGGCGGCCATGTGCCGGGCACCGCGCAGGCGCCGGCAGCGGTGCCGAGGCCGCAGCCGAACACGGCATCGCGCGTGGCGTGGACAGCGTCGGCCGGGAACAGCGCCGCGTTGAAATAGGCCCAGAACCAGGCGACGAAGAACATCACCTCGGAGGCGATGAACAAGATCATGCCGTAGCGGTGATGGAGCTGCACGACGCGGGTGTGGTCACCCTTGTACTGGGCTTCCTTGATCACATCGCCCCACCAGCTCGCCATGGTGTAGAGCACGCCCACCGTGCCGACGCCGAACACGATCGGAGCAGCCGAGAACATGTGATGCATCCAGGAGATCGCACCGACCGCCATGATGAAGGCCGAGAGCGAGCCTACGGCCGGCCAGGGAGAGGGATCGACCAGGTGATAGTCGTGATGCTTGCCTTGCACTGTGGCCATTGCCGTCTCTCTCCTCAATCCCGTGCCTGTCTGGCACTTATCCCCTTGTTCCAACCCCGGAGCGTCAATCCCGCGATCAGAGATTTCCCTTGCGCTTGTCGTCTTCACTGGCCGCCAGCGGCTTCACCACCGGATCCTTCACCGGATAGAACGTGTAGGACAGCGTGATCGTGTTCAGCCCGTCGTTCTCGTGATCCTCGGCGATCGACGGGTCGACATAGAACACGACCGGCATCTCGCGCTTCTCGCCGGGCGCCATAGTCTGCTCGGTGAAGCAGAAGCAGTTGATCTTCTGGAAGTAGGAGCCGACCGTCAGCGGCGCGACATTGTAGGCGGCCTGGCCGGCCGTGGTCCGCGCGGCCTGATTGGTCACGGTGTAGAAGACGGTCACGACCTGACCGATATTGACCTCGATCTCGCTCTGCTCCGGCACGAACTTCCAGGGCAGGCCGGGCGCGACGTTGGAGTCGAAGCGCACCGCGATCTTCCGCGCGATCGGCCCGGTGGCCGGCGCAGAGGTCGCGACCTGGGTCGTGCCGTTGAAGCCGGTGGCGCGGCAGAACCAGTTGTAGAACGGCACCGCCGCGTAGGAGGCGCCGACCATCAGCGCGACCACGCCGCCGCAGAGCGAGGCGACCAGCACGTCGCGGCCGATACCCTTGCCGATACCCTTGGAGCGGCCTTTGGTGACCGCCCGGCTCTGATCCCGCGATATGGTGGGCTCTTGATCCATATTCCCTACATCGGCCGGATTAGAACCGCCGGCCCCTTGACCATGGTGACGGCGAAGAACAGCACCACGAGCACGCCGAGCGCCCAAGCGATGGCGATGGAGCGCTGACGACGGCTCTTCTTCTGCGCCTCGGTGAGGACGATTCCATCTGGCTCGGGTTTGTCGGCCATCCCTGCGATCATGCGCCCCCTACCATCGGCGCAAGCGCCCGGAACACGACTTCGGCCAGCAGGGTCGCGAACAGCGCGAACAGATACAGGATCGAGAAGGCGAACAGCTTTCGCGTCGCGCGCAGCGACTGGCTGCGCTCGCGGCGGACATAGACGTTGATCGCGAGCACCAGCATGCCGGCGCCCAGGATCAGCGAGACCACACCGTAGATGGCGTCGAAATAGCCGAGCGCCCAGGGCGCGGCGGCCACCGCGATCAGCACGATGGTGTAGAGCAGGATCTGAAGGCGCGTCGCATCGGGGCCGGCGACGTTGGGCAGCATCGGAATGCCCGCGCGGGCGTAGTCGTCGGAGCGGAACAGCGCGAGCGCCCAGAAGTGCGGCGGGGTCCAGAAGAAGATGATGGCGAACAGCAGCAGCGGCTCGACGTCGACCGTGCCTGTCACCGCGGCCCAGGCCACCACCGGCGGCAGGGCGCCAGCGGCGCCGCCGATCACGATGTTCTGCGCGGTCCAGCGCTTCAGGCCCATCGTGTAGATCACGACGTAGAAGAAGATGGTGAAGGCGAGCAGCGCGCCCGCGATCCAGTTGACGAGGATGCCGAGCGTCATCACCGAGAAGAAGGAAAGCGTCAGCCCGAACGCCATCGCCTCGGGACGGGTGATGCGGCCGCGCGGGATCGGCCGGTTCGCCGTGCGCGACATCTTGGCGTCGATGTCGCCTTCCAGCGCCATGTTGAGCGCGCCGGAGGCGCCGGCGCCGACGGCAATGCAGAGCAGCGAGGTGATCGCCAGCACCCAGTGGAAATGCCCGGGCGCCATCGCCAGCCCGACCAGCGCGGTGAAGATCACCAGCGACATCACCCGTGGCTTCAGCAGCGCGAGATAGTCGCCGACCTCCGCCTCGGAGATGCGGGGATTGATGTCGATGGCATTCTGGTCGAGGACGGACACTAATTTGACTCGCTTCTTGATAGAGCCGCGGCGCCCGTCACGGGCGCCGCGGGAGATCGATTACTGGACGCGGGGCAGCACTTCGAACTGGTGGAAGGGCGGCGGCGAAGGCAGCGTCCACTCCAGCGTGGTCGCGCCCGCGCCCCACGGATTGTTGCCAGCCGGCACCTTTTTCGCGAAGGCGTCGATCACGCAATAGAGGAAGATCAGGACGCCGAAGCCCGAGATGTAGGAGCCGACCGACGACACCAGGTTCCAGCCGGCGAAGGCGTCGGGATAGTCGACGTAGCGGCGCGGCATGCCCGACAGGCCGAGGAAATGCTGCGGGAAGAACACCAGGTTGACGCCGATGAAGGTGACCCAGAAGTGCAGCTTGGCGAGCCCTTCATTGTACATGTAGCCCGTCATCTTCGGGAACCAGTAGTACCAGCCGGCGAAGATTCCGAACACCGCACCGAGCGACAGCACATAGTGGAAGTGGGCGACGACGTAGTAGGTTTCCTGCAGCACGCGGTCGACGCCGGCATTCGCCAGAACGACGCCGGTGACGCCACCGATCGTGAACAGGAAGATGAAGCCCACCGCCCAGATCATCGGGGCGCGGAATTCGATCGAGCCGCCCCACATCGTGGCGATCCACGAGAAGATCTTCACGCCGGTCGGAACCGCGATGACCATCGTCGCCGCGACGAAATAGGCCTGCGTCGCCGAGGACATGCCGACCGTGTACATGTGATGCGCCCACACCACGAAGCCGATGCCGCCGATCGCGACCATGGCGTAGGCCATGCCGAGATAGCCGAACACGGGCTTGCGCGAGAAGGTCGAGACGATCTGGCTGACCATGCCGAAGGCGGGCAGGATCAGGATGTAGACCTCGGGGTGACCGAAGAACCAGAACAGATGCTGGAACAGCACGGGGTCGCCGCCGCCTTCGGGGTTGAAGAAGGTGGTGCCGAAGTTGCGGTCGGTGAGCAGCATCGTGATCGCGCCGGCAAGCACCGGCAGCGACAACAGCAGCAGGAACACCGTCACCAGGATCGACCACACGAACAGCGGCATCTTGTGCAGGGTCATGCCCGGCGCGCGCATGTTGAAGATGGTGGTGATGAAGTTGATGGCGCCGAGGATCGATGAGGCACCCGCCAGATGGATCGACAGGATCGCGAAATCGACGGCCGGCCCCGGATGACCCGAGGTCGACAGCGGCGCGTACATGGTCCAGCCGGCGCCGACGCCGTTGGCACCCGGCTCGCCCTCGACGAAGGTCGACATCAGCAGCAGGGCGAAGGAGGCCGGCAGCAGCCAGAACGAGATGTTGTTCATGCGCGGGAACGCCATGTCCGGCGCGCCGATCATCAGCGGCACGAACCAGTTGCCGAAGCCGCCGATCATCGCGGGCATCACCATGAAGAAGATCATGATCAGGCCGTGAGAGGTCACGAACACATTGTAGGTGTGCGTCTCGTGGAAGATCTGCACGCCCGGATACATCAGCTCGGCACGGATCGCGATCGACATCGCGGCGCCGATGACGCCGGCGATGACCGCGAAGATCAGGTACATCGTGCCGATGTCCTTGTGGTTGGTCGAATAGACATAGCGGCGCCATCCGGTCGGATGGGCATGCTCGTCATGTCCGTGGTCTTGCGCGTGATCGCCGTGTGCCGCTGCGCTCGTTGCCATTTTCAAATCCTGCCTTGCGTCCCATGCGGACCTTAGACGGTCCCGCCCTTTATATCGCTTTCAGTCCCCTCGATCCGTCACCCGGCGCTTACTGCGTCGGGCCGGACGCGGAGGCGTAGGTGCTGGTGCCGCCGCTGGCATATTTCTTCTTCGCCGTCTCGACCCAGGAGGCGAAATCCTTGTCCTCCACGACACGGATCGCGATCGGCATGAAGGCGTGGTCCTTGCCGCAGAGCTCCGAGCACTGGCCGTAGAACATGCCGACCTTGGTGGCCTTGAACCAGGTCTCGTTCAGCCGCCCCGGAATGGCGTCGATCTTGACGCCAAAAGCCGGCAGCGCGAAGGCGTGGATGACGTCCGCGCCGGTGACCTGGACCCGAATCACCTTGTTGACCGGCACCACCATCTCATTATCGACGCCGAGCAGGCGGGGCTGCTTGTCCTGGGCCATCAGCGAGTCGAACTCGAACTTGCCGTTATCCGGATAGGCATAGGACCAGTACCACTGTTTGCCGGTCGCCTTGATGGTCAAATCCGCCTTCGGCACATCGAGCTCGAGGAACAAGAGGCGGAACGACGGCACTGAGATACCGACCAGGATCAGCACCGGGACGAGCGTCCAGGCCACCTCGATCAGCGTGTTGTGCGTGGTCCGCGACGGCACCGGATTGGCCTTCGCGTTGAACTTCAGGACCACGATCACCAGCAACGCCAGAACGAACAGCGTAATCACGGTGATCAGCACGAACAGGAAATTGTGGAACCAGACGATATTGTCCATCACCGGAGAGCCAGACTGCTGAAGCGTCCACTCCCACGGCGCCGGCTGCCCGAGTTCGGCGAACGCCGCCCCGCCCGTGGCCAATGTCAGACCCGCTACGGCCAATCCCAGCAAATGCCGGCCTACCCGGCCTATCGACATCCTCATGCCGTTCGCGCTCCCCTTACGAAATCACCCCAAGTGCGCTCCCCTATTTCCGGGAAACGCTTATTCGATCCGCCCCTCTGACAAACCGCCACGCAAGAATACCTCTAAGAGGAATTGGGCCAGATCGCTAGAACGCCGAAATCAAGCTTCTCAAACCATAATTCTTGATCTATCGCAATGCAGTCTTGAGCATCGTCTGTCAGCCATCACCCGCAAGATATTTCCTAGTAACATCAGACAAAAATACCGTTTCCCGGGATGCTGCCGCTTGACAGCGGAATTGCCCGCGGTAGGCACTGGCGAACAGCCGCGCAGGAACCTGATTCGTGCGGGCGATGGCGATGCGAGGCGGCGCGGAATTTGCTTGTGAATCGCCTTCAAGACGCCGTCATTCCCGTATCAGTCCGCCAGGCGCGAGCGACCCAGGCGAGCAGAGGGACCGACCCGATGGGGTTTTCGAGAGGCATGGCAAGGCGGGCTAAGAGGCAGGCTGGCGGCCTCGCGAAGCTGGCCGCCCTGCTGGCGGCGGTCGTCGTCATGGCGCTTCCGGGCCTCGCCCATGCGCAGGGCGCGGTGCGCTCCGTCCATGGCGACTGGCAGATTCGCTGCGACACCCCTCCGGGCGCCCAGGCCGAGCAATGCGCCCTGATCCAGAGCGTGGTGGCCGAAGACCGCTCCAATGCCGGCCTGACCGTGATCGTGCTCAAGACCGCCGACCAGAAGAGCCGCCTGATGCGCGTGGTCGCCCCGCTCGGCGTCCTCCTGCCCTCCGGCCTCGGCCTGAAGCTCGACAACCAGGACGTCGGCCGCGCCGGCTTCGTCCGCTGCCTGCCCAATGGCTGCGTCGCCGAGGTCGTCATGGACGACAAGCTGCTCGGCCAGCTCCGCACCGCCAAGACCGCCACCTTCATCATCTTCGAGACGCCGGAAGAGGGAATTGGCTTCCCGCTCAGCCTGAATGGGCTGGGCGAGGGGTATGACAAGCTGCCGTAGGGCCGTGAGACCGGCCGCGATCCTATTGTTTCCGTAATGTGAGCCCTCGCGCCCTCGCGGATTCAGCCCGAAACCATTATCTTGCCCCACATCTCCAGATAATGGACGGACGCATGACCAACCCTGCCACGACCTCCCTGCTCGACCGCGCCAATCTCGACCGCGACCAGGTTCGCAGCGAGCTCGCGCGCGGGCTTGCCGGTGCCGACGACGGCGAATTGTTCCTGGAATACAGCCAGACCGAAGCGCTGATGTTCGACAACGGCCGGCTGAAGCAGGCGACTTATGACACCTCGCAGGGTTTTGGCCTGCGCGCCGTCAAGGACGATGCGGTCGGCTATGCGCATTCCTCCGACGTCTCGCTGCCGGCGCTGATTCGCGCCGCCGATGCGGTCGCGGCCGTCCGCGGCGGCTATTCCGGCAGCTTTGCCGCCCCGCCGGCGCATACCAACGTGCGGCTTTATAGTGACGACAATCCGCTCGATGCCCCGGGCTTCGAGACCAAGGTCAAGCTGCTCGCCGAGATCGACGCCTATCTGCGCGACAAGGACCCGCGGGTGCGGCAGGTCAGCGTGAGCCTCGGCGCGACCTGGCAGGTGGTCGAGATCCTGCGGCCCGACGGCGAGAGCTATCGCGACATCCGCCCGCTGGTTCGGGTGAATGTCTCCGTCGTCGCCGGCCAGGGCGACCGCCAGGAGAGCGGCAGCAAGGGCTATGGCGGCCGCGCCGGTTATGCCGAATTCATCGAGAGCAAGAACTGGCGCGATGCCGCCGATGGCGCGCTGCGCGAGGCCCTGGTCAATCTGGAATCGATTCCCGCTCCCGCCGGCGAAATGGACGTCGTGCTCGGCGCCGGCTGGCCCGGCGTGATGCTGCATGAAGCCGTCGGCCACGGCCTCGAGGGCGATTTCAACCGCAAGAAGACGTCTGCCTTTGCAGGCCTGATGGGCCAGCAGGTCGCGGCCAAGGGTGTCACGGTCGTTGACGACGGCACCATCGCCTCGCGCCGCGGCTCGCTGTCGATCGACGACGAGGGCACGCCGACCAACCGTACCGTGCTGATCGAGGACGGCATTCTGGTCGGCTACATGCAGGACCGCCAGAACGCGCGCCTGATGAATATGAAGCCGACCGGCAACGGCCGCCGCCAGGGCTATGCCCATGTGCCTATGCCGCGCATGACCAACACCTACATGCTCGCCGGCGACCGCGATCCGGCCGAGATTCTTGCGTCGGTGAAGAACGGCGTGTTCGCCGCGAATTTCGGCGGCGGCCAGGTCGACATCACCTCGGGCAAATACGTGTTCCAGTGCACCGAGGCCTACAAGATCGAGAACGGCAAGATCGGCGCGCCGCTCAAGGGCGCCATGCTGATCGGCAACGGGCCAACCGATTTGCATCGCATCCGCATGATCGGCAACGACCTCGCGCTCGACACCGGCATCGGCACCTGCGGCAAGAACGGCCAGGGCGTGCCGGTCGGCGTCGGCCAGCCGTCGCTGCTGATGGAACGCATTACGGTGGGTGGAACGGGCGCATGAGCGTTGAGAAAGTAACGGTCACCTCCAAGCGGAAGAGCACCGGCTGGGCTGGACAGCTCATGCAGCTTGCCGGCATCGTCGCCGCCGTGTTCATCGCCAAGGGCGCGCTCGCCGAGCCGTTCTACGTGCCGTCGGGCTCGATGGAGCCGACGCTGCTGATCGGCGATGCGCTGCTTGCGTCGAAATTTCCCTACGGCTACGGCACCTCGTCGCTGCCGATCCAGATCAATTTGCCCGAGAGCGGCCGCGTCTTCGCGGAAACGCCGAAGCAAGGTGACGTCGTCGTGTTCCGCTGGCCCGGCGATCGCTCGCAGGCCTGGGTCAAGCGCGTCGTGGGATTGCCGGGCGACCGCATCCAGATGCGGCAGGGCCAGCTCTTCATCAACGACCGCCCCGCCGAGCTGAAGCCGGATGGCGTCGGCGCTGCCGAAGACGACAATGGTGGCAGCGAGCCGGCGTATCGCTATGTCGAGACCCTGCCGAACGGCGTCTCGCACCTGATCTTCAAGATGCGCGACAACGGCCCGCTCGACAACACGCAGGAAGTGACGGTGCCGCCGGGCCATCTCTTCGTGCTCGGCGATAACCGCGACAATTCCGCCGACAGCCGCGTGCCGTTGCGCTCCGGCGGCGTCGGCCTCCTGCCGATCGACAATCTGGTCGGACGCGCGGATGCCGTGGTCGGCTCCTGGGATCTCGGCATGCGCAGCCAGCCGGTTTACACGTGGCTGTCCGGCTTCCGGCTCGCACGGTTCTTCACCGCCGTGCATTGACGGCGCACCACAAGGCCCCGATCTCGCGGATTCGTAGGGTGGGCAAAGCGAAGCGTGCCCACCCTTTTCGAACGGAGTCGCGGAAGGATGGTGGGCACGGCGCTACGCGCCTTTGCCGCACCCTGCGAATTCCATCAACTCACGCCGCCTTCGCCTGCACGTTATCGCAAAATTCCGCCAGCCGATCCGCCAGCCGCAGCGTTGCGGGGCTGGCGTCGGGTGCGGCCATCAGCGCCACCTCGGTGCGGTTGATCGGCGCAAAGCCGTCCTTGGCGGTCAGCACGCGGTGGTCGGACTGGATCGACATCTCCGACAAGATGCTGAGGCCCATGCCGGCGGCCACCGCGGCCTGGATGCCGGCAAGGCTCGATGACGAGTAGGACATGTGCCAGGCCCGGCCCGCGCTTTCCAGCGCATGGATCGCGCCGGCGCGATAGAGGCAGCCGAGTGGAAAGCCGATCAGCGGCACCGATGAGGCGTTGACGTCGACTGGGTGGCTCTTGCTGGTGACCCAATGCACCCGCTCCGGCCACACTGCGATGGCGCCCTTGGCGCCGGCCTCGCGCTTGAACAGCGCGAGGTCGAGTTCGCCGCGATCGAGATCGCGCGCAAGGTGCTTGCTCTGGTCGGCGCGCACATCGAGCCGCAGGCCGGGATGCGAGCGCGAGAACGCGCCCAGCAGGTTTGTCAGCCGGTAAGCCGCAAAATCCTCGGGGATGCCGAGCCGGATCGCGCCTTCGCTGTCGGGCGCGCGCAACACATCGCGCGCTTCCTCGGCAAGCGTGAGCAGCCGCCGCGCGTAGGAGAGCAGCCGCTCGCCGGCTTCGGTCGGACGCACGTCCTTGCCGTCGCGGTGCAAGAGCACCTGGCCGACGTCCTCCTCCAGCCGCTTGATCTGCTGGCTGACGGTCGACTGCGTGCGATGGACGCGCTCCCCGGCACGGGTGAAGCCGCCGGCCTCGACCACCGAGACGAAGCTGCGCAGGAGCTCCAGATCGAGCATCGCCGCCTCCATTCGAAAATCCACTGCTTGGAAGTTAATCATTTAATTTCCAAATGACAAGCCGCCTCCCTAGATCGAGGGCACAGGAGAATTCCCGCATGTCGCTCGCCCCCTCGATGTCCGTCCCGCGCAGCCGCTTCGACGCCCTGCCCTTCTATATCGGCCTGTTCTGCCTGCTCTGGAGCTATGCCTTCGTCGCCGGCAAGATCGGCGTCACCCATTGCCCGCCGTTGATCCTGCTCGCCGCGCGCTTCTCGCTCGCCGGCATCCTCATCATCGGTGCCACGCTGATCCGCGGTGACTGGTCGCTGTCATGGCGGGATGCGGCGGTCTTCGCCGTGCTCGGCATCGCCAACAACGCGCTCTATCTCGGGCTCGGCTATACCGGCCTGCAATCGATATCCGCCGGCCTCGGCGGCCTGATCGTCTCGGCCAATCCGGTCTTCACCGCGGCGCTCGCCGCGCTGCTGCTCGGCGAAGGCATGACCTGGCGCAAGGCCAGCGGCCTTTTGCTCGGCGTCATCGGCGTGACCGCGATCGTCTGGCATCGCCTCGCAGTCGGCACCGATTCCATGCACGGCATCCTCTTCACGCTGGCTTCGCTCGCCTCCATCGTCGCCGGCACCATCCTGTTCAAGCTACTGGCGCCGAAGGGAAGCCTCTGGATCGGCAACGGCGTGCAGAATCTCACCGCCGGCATCGTGCTGACGCCAATCGCGCTCACCTTTGCCGATGTTGGCGCGATCGACGTCACACCGAGCCTGATCGGCGCCTTCGCCTTCCTGGTGCTCGGCGGCTCGATCCTCGCCTACTGGCTCTGGTTTCATCTCCTGAAAGTGTGTGGCGCGACCGCTGCCAGCGCCTATCATTTCCTGATGCCGCCGCTCGGCATGCTGTTCGCCTACATCGTGCTCGGCGAGCATGTCGAGGCCCGCGACCTGCTCGGCATCATCCCGGTCGCGCTCGGCATCTATCTGGTGACGCGGCCGGCAAAGTCTGCATCGTAAGGAAGGTTCACCATGCCCATTTCCATCACCCTGATCGGCGGCCCCACCGCGCTAATCGAGATCGACGGCTTCTGCCTGCTCACCGACCCGACCTTCGATGCGCCCGGCGCCTACCAGCTGCCGCATGTGAAGCTGGAGAAGACCATCGGCCCCGCGATGAAAGCCGATGCCATTGGTCCGATCGATGCCGTGCTGCTCAGCCACGACCAGCACTCCGACAATCTCGACGATTCCGGGCGCGAATATCTCCTCAAGGCGAAGCGCGCGTTGACGACCGAAGCGGGCGCCAAACGTCTCGGCGGCCATGTCGAGGGCCTTGCACCCTGGGCGACCGCACATCTGAAGGACCGCGACGGCAACACGCTGACCATCACCGCCACGCCCGCGCGTCATGGCCCGGCCGGCATCGAGCCCCTGTCGGGCGACGTCATCGGCTTCGTGGTGTCATCGAGCCGGAAAGACACGAGCGACGTCTATATCAGCGGCGACACCACCTGGTTCGACGGTGTCGCCGAAGTCGCACGCCGCTTCAAATGCGGCGTCGTGATGCCGTTCGCGGGCGCCGCGCAAACGCGCGGGCCGTTCCACCTCACCATGGACACCAACGACACCATCGAGACCGCGCGCGCCTTCCCGAATGCCATGATCGTGCCCCTGCATACCGAAGGCTGGGCGCATTTCCGCCAGAACAGCGAGGATCTGCGCAAGGCCTTCGACGTGCTCGGTTTCGGCACGCGGCTGCGCCTGCTGGAGCCGGGCGTTCCGACCGTGGTGGAGGCGCCGTAGTCTCCGCTGTCATGCCCCGGCTAGATGTTTAGCCCGGACAGATCACTGACGGGTGTTCGGAGACATAGCTGACACATCAACATTGGCTGGATTGGTCCGATTCGGGAGGCCGTCCATGCCCTGGAGTGAGGTGTCAGTAATGGATCTTGGCCGTGTAAAAACTCCATCCCGGGAAAGCCGGGGAGAAAGCCGGACCGGTTCGGCGTCAGGCCACGATCGCGGCCATCAACGGCTTGGTCCCAACGATGTTCATAACCCGGGTCAGATTGTAGGCCAGAACCGAGAGGGCCATTTCGGCGGCTACTTTTGGGAGGGTTTTGGTCAGGAAGTGGGTCGCACCCATGCGCGCCTTCATGGTGCCGAACGGATGCTCGACGGTCTCGCGACGTAGTCGCATGGCGAGCGGGTTCGCATCGAGCCGCTGCTGCACGGCGTCGAGCAGATGCTCGTGTTCCCATCGCGTGATCCGTCGCTCGGACCCGGGCGTGCACTGGGTTTTGATCGAACAATTCTTGCAGGCGTTGGTCCAGTAGCGCCGCAGCATCTTGTCGGCTTCTTCGTTTGTATAGCGATACGGCAACCGCTCCCCGGCCGGACAACGATAGGCGTCGTCCTCCGGCAAATAGACAAAGTCCTGCTTGCCGAAGCGTCCGTCCGACTTGGCGCCCGAAGTCATCGGCTTGGGCAGGGTTACCGTGATGCCGGCCTCGTGGCAGGCAAGGATCTCCGGGCTGCTGAAGTAGCCGCGGTCGGCAACGGCCTCGAGGGTCTCGGTCTGCAGTACAGTCTTTGCCTGCCTGGCCATATTGGCGAGTTGCGCCCGATCCGAGCCGCTGTTCGTCACCTCATGGGTAATGATCAGGTGATGATCGGTATCCACAGCGACCTGCACGTTGTAGCCGACGACGCCCGAGCCGCGGCCGCTGGTTGCCATCGAGCGGCTGTCGGGATCTGTCAGAGATATCTGCTGGTCGGGCGAAGCCAGCATCTGCTTCTCGTAGACGGCAAGCTTGCCCATTTGCTCTTTCACCTTCGCCAGCTTCTCCTTGAGCCTTGTCACCTTCGCGGCCAGCGCTTCGGTCGGCTCCTGCCGGTCGGTGGTGTCAAGCTGGCTCAGATAGCGGGCGACGCTCTCCTCCAGTTGGGCACGCCGCCGCTCCACCTTTGCCCGCGTGAAGTTCCTGTCCCGGTTGTTAACGGCCTTGAACTTGCTGCCATCGATGGCAACACTCGCCGTCGCGAGAAGGCCCATCTCACGACAAAGCTCAACGAAGCGCGCACATACCTTGCGTAGCCCCAGGCTGTTGTCCTTGCGGAAGTCCGCGATCGTCTTGTGATCAGGCACGAGCCGGCCCAGCAACCACATCACCTCGACATTGCGGCCGGCCTCTCGCTCCAACCGCCGGCTCGACTGAACCCGGTTTAGATAACCGTAGATGTAAAGCTTCAGGAGCACCGAAGGATGGTACGACGGCCGTCCGGTCGCCGCCGGGGCCACCCCATCGAAGCCCATTTCCGCCAAATCGAGCGCATCGACAAACACGTCGATCACGCGAACCGGGTTGCCTTCGTCAATGAAATCATCGAGGCATTCGGGCAGCAGCGTCGACTGCCCACGATCCGCCTCTTCAATGAAGCGCCTCATCAATTCTCTCCCGAGAATCATCGAGAGAATCATAGCAGCGCAATGGCGTTTTCACACAGCCAGGATCAGCGCCATGAGTTCGTGCGGCTGGCCTTGCAGGAAGGCGCCAATCGGCGCGAGCTGTGCCGGCGGTTCGATATTAGTCCTGACGTCGGCTACAAATGGCTGCGGCGCTGGCTGGCTGGCGATCGGGAGCTGGCCGACAGCTCGCGGCGGCCGCATGCGATGCCCAGGCGCAGCGAGCCTGCGGTCGAGACGCAGGTGCTCGCGGTGCGTGACAAGCATCCGGCCTGGGGCGCGCGCAAGATCGCCCACTGCCTGAAGCGGAACGGCCAGACGGTACCTGTGCCGTCAACGGTGCACCGGATCCTGTGCCGGAACGGCCGGGTCAAACCGAGCGAGAATGCGCCGCCCAATCCGGGACACCGCTTCGAGAAGGAAGCACCCAACCTGCTGTGGCAGATGGACTTCAAGGGCCACATGCCGCTCGCTGACGGCACGCGGTGCCATCCGCTGACCATCGTCGACGATCACTCGCGCTATGTCCTGTGCCTGAAGGCGTGCGCCGACGAACGGCGTCTTACCGTGCAGGATCACCTGACGGCGACGTTCCGTTGCTATGGCCTGCCGGAGGCCTTCTACACCGACAACGGCTCCCCCTGGGGCGATACGTCCGGCGTCCGCTGGACCGGATTGAAGGTGTGGCTGCTCAAGCTGGGCGTCAGGGTGGTGCATGCCCGGCCATGTCACCCACAGGCCCGCGGCAAGAACGAACGCTTCCATCGCACGCTGAAGGCTGAAGTCTTTGCGATGCGTCGCTTCCGCACTCTCCCGGAAGTCCAACGCGCCCTTGATGCCTGGCGGCCGGTCTACAATCTGGAGCGCCCCCACCAAGGCCTCGATATGCACGTTCCCGCCGATCGCTTCCGACCGAGTGCCCGTGCCATGCCGGCCCGTGTCCCGAACGTCGAGTACGACAGCGGCGAGATCGTGCGCAGGGTCTCATCGACAAGACCCTACATCTCCTTCAAGGGACGCTTCTGGAAGGTTCCTCAGGCCTTCGCACGCGAACGGCTTGCCATCAGGCCGCTGGATCGTGACGGCCATTACGGCATCTTCTTCGCCAGCTGGCAGGTCGCATCAATCGACTTGACTAACCGCCAACCTGTCAGTGATGTGTCCGAACAGGTGTCAGCCATGTCTCCGGACTAAACACTAGACCGGGGCATCCAGTACGCGGCGGCGATAGTTGTAAGTGCGAGCTACCTAACGCTGGCCTCTGGAATACTGGGTCGCCCGGTCAAGCCGGGCGACGACGAGAGGAAGGAGCGCCGCCTCTCAATCCTTCCGAAACACAATCGACGCCATCCAGCCCGTCATCAGCGCCATCGCCGCGGTGACGAGGCCGTAGATCAGACCGTTCTGCCGCGCGCTCGTCGCAACGAACTGCTCGAAACCGACCTTGACGATCTCGAACGCGGTTTCTGTCTTGCCGATGAACGCGCCATTGGCGAACAGCTTGATCTCGACCTGATAGGTTCCGATCGGCACTTCCGCGGGCAGCGGGATGCCGGTGCGGAACAGCGTCGGCGTCAGGAACGTCACCGCGCCCGCATCCTCGCGATAGAGGCCGCGCTGGGTGCGCAGGCGGACGAAGGCCGAGCGGAAGGCGTCTTGCGGCACCACGTCGGCAAAGTCGCCGCTGACGCGCTGGGTCAGCAGCACGTTGTTGAGCCCGATCTGCTGCCGCCGCGCGATCTCGGGCGAGGTGATGACATCGAAGGGGCGGTTGGCGAACAGCGCCAGATAGCTCGGCACCTGCAGGAACTGCCGGTAATCGGTGTTGATCCAGATGCCGAAGGCGCGCTCCTTGCGCCGCGTCACCATATCCGCGCGCGGGCCCATCACGGTGACCACGAGATCGTATGTCGTACGGTCGGCCGGTGTGGAAGCATCCTTCTCGATCGAGCCGAACAGCACCAGCTCCTCGCCGGAATAGTCCGGCGTCACCGTGACGCGATGGTTGGAGACCGACACGATCAGCCGCTCGGCGCGCGCGGCCGCGACGGTCAACGTGACGAGCAGGATTGCGAGGAGCGCGCGCATCATCCGCTCGCTCCGAGCTCACGAATGGTGAAGAGATCCGCAGGTTGGATCACCAGCTCGATCGCGAAGCGGACGCCGACCGAGAGGATCAGCAGGCCGAGCAGCAGCCGCAATTGCTCGCCGCGGATCTTCTGGCCCGCGCGTGCGCCGAACTGCGCGCCGGTGACGCCGCCGACCATGAGGATCAGCGCCAGCACCGCGTCGACCAGATGATTGGTCACCGCGTGCAGCATGGTCGCGAACAGCATGGTGACCAAAGTGAGGACCATCGAGGTCCCGATCACCGTCGAGGTCGGCACCCGCAGCAGGTAGATCATGACCGGCACCAGGATGAAGCCGCCGCCGATGCCCATGATCGCGCCGATGAAGCCGATCACGATGCCGACGATCACCACGGGAATCACGGAGAGGTAGATCTTGGAGCGCTTGAACCGCATCTTCAGCGGCAGGCCGTGGATCCAGTTGTGGGTGCGCCGTGGCGGCACCGCCCCGCGCCGGGTCCGCATCAGGGCGCGCAGGCCCTCGGAGAACATCAGGCTGCCGACCGTGGTGAGCAGCACCACGTAGGACAGCGCGATCATCAGATCGAGCTGGCCGAGCGCGCGGAGCTGCGTGAACGTCCACACCCCCAGCGCCGTGCCGGTCACGCCGCCGCACAACAACACGCCGGCCAGCGCCGGGTCGATCGCACGCCGCCGCCAATAGGACAGCGCGCCGGAGAAGGACGAGGCCGCGATGTGGCTCGCGACCGAGGCGACCGCGACCGCCGGCGTGATGCCGATGAAGATCAGGAGCGGCGTCATCAGGAAGCCGCCGCCGATCCCGAACATGCCGGACACGAAGCCGACCGCCGCGCCCATTGCCAGCACCAGGAAGATGTTGACCGGAAGATCGGCGATCGGGAGATAGAGCTGCATCGAAGGGACCACGCTCCGGCGAGACGGATCGATTGTGCGGACTACTCGCCGGACGGTCGAACGATTGCCGCGCTCTTCAATAGCGGAATTCAGAGGCGGGCGGGACCGGGAATTTTGAGCGTGGTGAATGGGTGCGCGCGTGGCCTGGTTGCATCAAAGCGAGGCCAGGGCAGGGCCTCGGTTCACCTCTCCCTAAGGGAGAGGCGGGCACCGAACCCGATCTCATCGAGCTTCAATGCGCCGCCGAGGCCGAGCGCTTGCTCGCCACCGGCTTCGGCGCGGGCTTGGCGTTTGCCTGCGGCGCGCTGTCCCAGCCGCCGGCGGGCGCCGTGACGTTGACGGCATCGTCCGGCTGCGGCTCGGCGCTGAACGTCTGGATCGCGAGCTTGGCGGCGGCGAGCGATTGCGGGTCGAGGCGCTTGGCGACGTCGTCGCGCTTGCCGGATGCATCCCCATCGCCCTGGGCGGCTGCCAGGCTGAACCATTTGTAGGACTCGGCGAGGTTCTGTTCGACCCCGATGCCGCGGGCATAGAGGATGCCGAGGTTGAACTGGCTGTCGGCGACGCCGCGATCGGCGGCTTTCCGGAACCACTGCGCCGCGCTCTTGTAATTGGCGCCGCGTCCGCCGCCGTCGGCGTCGAGCACCGCGAGATTGTGCATCGCCTTGGCATTGCCGCGCTCTGCCGCCTGCGTGTAGTAGCGGCGGGCGATGTCGGCGTCCTTCTTCACGCCCAGGCCCTTTTCGTAGAGCGTGCCGAGGCGGAAGGTCGCGGGTACCACGCCGGCCTGTGCCGCGCGGTCGTACCATTTGGCGGCTTCGTCGTAGTTCGCCGCAACGCCCTTGCCTTCGGCGAAGCGCATGCCGATCTCGAAGGCCGCGGCCGCATCACCCTTCATCGCGGCGGTGCGCAGCACGGGACCGCCGATGCCGTCAGGCAGTTTTTCGCTGGGCGGCACCTGAACCAGACCGATCCGCGCGCGGCTCGTGCCCGTCAGCGCGCCGGTGACATCGCTGCTCGCCGCGGGCGGCGGCGCCGCAGCGGGAGCGGGCGGGATTTCAACCGAGGCCGAGTTGCCCGAACCGGCGACGGGGGCCGGCGCGGAATTGTTCAGCGACTGCTTTCCGATCGGCGTCGGCGAGGTCATCGACGGCGTGACCTGCTCGGGCGCGCCCGGCTTGCTTTCGACCGGCGGCGGCGTCTGCGGCGCGGGTGCGCTGGAGGAGTCCTCCATCGCCTGCGGCGCCGGCGGCGCAGTGCCGCCGTCGAGCAGGTTCATCGCCATCTTGAACGTGCCGAGCACGATCACGACCACGCTCGCGCCGACCAGCAACGAGCGGATCTTCGAGGTGATGGTCGAGCCGCCTTCCTGGCCCTTGTCCTTGGCGCGGCCAGCACTGGTCGCTTTGACCTTGGCACCGCGGGCCGGCTGTTCGGGCTGCGCGGCTGCGGCCTGGGCCGCGCGGCGCGCGGCGGCGATGAAGCTCGACGATGACACCGGCTCCTTCGGAGCGGCGGGGATCTCGCTGATCGCGCTTTCGGACGCGGCAATGCGCTCCGACGGCGTGGCGACGCGGCCGCCCGGCCGCGTGCCCGGCTCGAGTGGATGATCCGGCGGCAATTCCGGCGCAAGCGCCGAGCGGGCCGGCGCCGTGTGGGGCTCCAGGATCTCGCTAATCGCGCGCGGCGGCAAAGGTGGCGTGGCCTGCGGCGCCATCGGCACAGGCGGCGGCGCGGCCGGTATGGCAGCAGCATGGAATTCGCGCGGCGCGGCGACGAAGGCCGACTGCGGTGGCTGTTGCGCAGCGGCCGGGTTCGGCAATTCGGGCTTGGGATCGTATTTCGGCTGCGGCTGTTGCTGCGGCCGCATTTCGCGCGCCATCGGCGCGGGCTCCATCGGCGCGGCCACGGGCATCGCCATGGCCTGCGGCGCCGGTGGCGCGGTGCGCACCGCGCGCAGATCGCCCTCGATCATGGACAGGCGATCGACGACATGGCCGAGCGCGTTATGGACGGCCTCGAGCGAGTCCTGGGTGCTGCGGTTGGTCTCGGCTTGGCTGAAGCGGATGTCGGAAAGCTCGCGCTTGACGATATCCACCACGCCGGAATCGGACGACGGCGCGGAATTGCGGCTCTCGGCCAGCGCAGAGTAGGTCGCCTGCTGCCGTTCCAGGTGTCGCAGGATGTCGTGCAGCCCATCCTCGACGCGGCTGAGATTGCCGTTGCGCCCATCGGAAGCGGCCTCGATCCGCTCCAGCAGATACGAGACCCGCTGTTCGAGATGCGCGAAGGTCGAAGCGGAATCGTTGCCGACCTGCATGCGATCGAAGCGGTCCGACAGCGCCCGGATCGCAGCTTCCAGATGTTCGCTGCTCTCCGACGGCTGAGGCCGCTCGCGGGTCTCCAGCGCGGCGGTGAGCGCCGCGATGCGCTGCTCGAGCACCGCGAAGCTGTCGCCGGGGCCGGAGGCGCGGGTCACCTGGTCGACCTTGGACGACAGCAGCTGCACGTCGTCCGAAAGCCGCGCCAGCGCCTCGTTGGAGGCGACGTTGGAGACGATGGCACGCAGCGCCGAGATCGCGTCTTCGAGCTGCCGCACCGTCGACGGATCGTCATTGGCGCGCAGGATCAGATCGAGCTTGGCGCCGAGATTGCGGATCGCCTCGTCATAGCCGGTGAGCTGCTCGGCCGGCGTCAGCGTGCGCAGCACCTGCTTGATGTCGGACAGCGCGTGCTCGATGCCTGATAGCACCTGGCCGTCGGTGCCGGACGAGCGGGTCTCGTCGATGCGACGATGCACCGAGCGGATCTCGTTCTCGATCGACTCGATCGCGCGGCGCGGCATCGCCTCGGTGATGGCGGCGCGGATCTCGGCAAGCTCGCTGCGGAAGGCGTTGATCGCCCGTTCGGTATTGTCAGGACGCTGGAGCGATTCGATCTGGCTCGTGATCTTGAGCAAATGGCGCTCGAGCGACGAGAAATCAGGCCCCGGCTGCGGTGGCGGCGGAGCGTAGACCGGCGTGGGTGGCGCCATATGGGGAGCGAATGGCGCTGCCACCGGCGCAATCGACGGCGCGGCGCGCGGCGGCATCTGCCTGGGCGTAAAGCCGTCGAGCTCGCTCTGCCGCGCCGTGATCTCGGCAACGGCAACGTCGAACGACGCGGGGCTCAGTGGCGGTGAGTTGCGATAGACCTGCGCGGCCGCGCGCTCGACCGCGTCGGCCTGGCGCTGGCGCGTTTCGACAGGTGCCGGCCGCGCTGCCTGAGGCTGCGGCGGCTTTGAGATTTGCGACAGCCGCGCGTCGAGCCGCGAGATGGCGTCATTGAGCTGGCGCGCGACGCCCTGCTCGCGCGAGACGTCTGGCCGCGCAACGTCCTGTCGTGAAGCATCTTGTCGTGAAACGTCTTGTCGTGAAACGTCTTGGCGCGGCGCGGGCTTCGAGATCCGTTCGATCTGCTGGGTGATCGCGTCGAGCCGCTGGTGGATGTCGGCGACTTCGCGGCTCTCCTGGCTCGGCATTTGCGCTGAACGCGGATCGGGACGTTGATCCTGACGTTGATCCTGGCGCTGATCGTAAGGTCCCCGAAAGTTTGGCGGGGCAGTCTCGCCGAGCGTGGAGTTCAGCCAATCGTTGAGTGACATGCCGGCACGGCGCGCGGCAGCTTCGGCCCGCTCCCGGACGGATGGGTCGATACCGTCAACACTCCACGATACGCGCGAATTCATGACTCTGTCCGGTTCCGACTCCGACGCCCCACCCGGCGCCTCCAGTCTCCCCACGCGTGCCGGTTGCAAAGACAATCGGATTTGGCGCGGGTCGTCTGCCTCGAGAACCGACTTTTGTCTGTTACGGTAAATAACGGGTTAAGGAACCCGTTGACGGTGTCTTAAAGTTGGGCGGCGGGGCCCGGGGGCGTTTCGTTGTGGCGCTCGTCCGGTCGTCAAATAGCCGGTGTCATGCCTCGCGAAGGCTGGGCATCCAGTACTCCGAGACAGCGCGGCTGGAAGCGAGCCGCCGCGGCGTACTGGATCGCCCGCCTCATTGCGCAATCGCGCACAAGGCGGGCGACGACAGCGGAGTGGGTGGCGGCAGTTCGGGCGGCGTTAGGGTTCACCGCCTACGCCCCTCAGCCCTTCCCCTCGCGCTTGCCGTCTTCCAGTGGCACCACCGTGCCCTTGGCGCTCATCGCCGACAGCGCCTCGAGCGCCTCCTCGCAGAAATCGGCCACCATCTGCTCGTGCCGGGCGCCGAGCTGAAGCAGCAGCAGATTGCCGAGGTCGAGCACACCCGAGGCCGTCTCTTCCGGAAAACGCTTCTTCAGGATCCGCTCGTAGTTCGCGTGCCGGTCGCGGTGGTGCTCCAGCCGGGCCATCAGATCGGCGCGCATGGGCTCGATGTCGATGCTGTCGAGCGCATGCAGCCGCACCAGCAGGTCGTCCTTGATCGAGGGCGGCGTGCTCGGCCGCGCGGCCCAGTGCCGCAGCGCTGTTCGACCCTCGGGAGTGAGCGTATAGATGAGTTTATTGGGTTTGCCTGATTGCACGACCTCGCGACCCTGGATGTAGCCGCGGTCGCGCAGCTTGGAGAGTTCGCGGTAAATTTGCTGATGGTCGGCCTTCCAGAAGAAGCCGATCGAGGAGTCGAACGTCTTGGCCAGCTCGTAGCCTGTCATCGGACGTTCCGTCAGGCATGCGAGAATTGCGTCGCCCAGCGCCATGACACCAGCTCCCTTGAGGTTCCGACCAATTGACTTGACTTTATGCGCATTGATGCATATGCGTCAATGTGCATATGAGATGCCAAAGGTCGGGGCTCAATACTCGACCCGAAAACATAGCGAAATCAAACTCCTCGCTACTGTGCATGGGGTTGTTTTCGAGCTTTTTGCCAAGGCCTTTGATCTAGGGAGGCATCCTGACAATGACCGGCCTCGATTCCTGGTACGCCTTCATGAAGTCCCATGATGCGAAAGCGCTCTGGGACTTGCTGCATCCTGACGCCGTGTTCGAAAGCCCCGTGGTGCACTCGCCGCAGCGCGGCCGCGACATCACCTTCAAATACCTCGCCAGCGCCGAAAAAGTGCTCGGCGGTCCCGGCTTCACCTATGTCGGCGAGTGGACAAGCGCCAATGGCGCCGTGCTCGAGTTCAAGACCATGATTGACGGCATCGAGCTCAACGGCGTCGACATCATCACCTTCGATTCCGAGGGACGCATCACGAATTTCAAGGTGATGGTGCGTCCGCTCAAGGCGATCAACATGCTGCACCGCCTGATGGCGGAGCAGTTGGCCGCCACCCAATCCTAAGACAACATCACTTCAGAGCCAATGCCGGGAGACCACCATGCCGATCTACAAAGCCCCCGTCGAAGACGTGAACTTCCTGCTCAACGACGTCTTCCAGATCGACCGCTACGACAATCTGGCCGGCTTCTCCGACGCGTCGAGCGACGTGCGCGAAGCCATTCTCGGCGAAGCCGCCAAGCTCGCCGAAGAGGTGCTGCAGCCGCTGAATCGTGTGGGCGATCTCGAAGGCTGCAAGCGCGCCGATGACGGCAGCGTCGCCACGCCGAAGGGCTTCAAGGACGCGTTCAAGCAGGTCGCCGAGGGCGGCTGGCTCGGTCTGTCGGCTCCGACCGAGTTCGGCGGCCAGGGCCTGCCGGTGACGCTGAGCCAGGCGGTCAACGAATTCCAGTGCTCGGCCAACATGGCGTTCTCGATGTATGGCGGCCTCACCATGGGCGCGACCGCGGCGCTGATCGTCCACGGTTCGCCGGAGCAGAAAAAGACCTACGTGCCGAAGATGGTGGCGGGTGAATGGACCGGCACCATGAACCTGACCGAGCCGCAATGCGGCACCGATCTCGGCATGCTCCGCACCAAGGCGGTGCGCCAGGCCGACGGCAGCTTCAGGATCACGGGCACCAAGATCTTCATCTCGGCCGGCGAGCACGACCTCGCTCCCAACATCATTCACCTCGTGCTCGCCCGCATCGAGGGCGCGCCGGCCGGCATCAAGGGCGTGTCGCTGTTCGTGGTGCCGAAATTCCTGGTCAATGCCGACGGCTCGGTCGGCGCGCGCAACGGCGTAGTCTGCGGCTCGATCGAGCACAAGATGGGCATCCACGGCAATTCCACCTGCGTGATGAATTACGACAACGCCACCGGCTGGCTGATCGGCGAAGAGAACAAGGGCATGCAGGGCATGTTCGTGATGATGAACGAGGCCCGCCTCGGCGTCGCGGTTCAGGGCCTCGCGCAGTCCGAGGTCGCCTATCAGAATGCTGTCGCCTATGCCCGCGAGCGCATCCAGGGCCGCTCGCTCACCGGCGCCAAGGCGCCGGACAAGGCGGCCGACCCGATCATCGTGCATCCCGACGTACGCCGCACGCTGCTCTCGATCCGCGCCTTCAACGAGGCCGCCCGCGCCTTCGTGATGTGGACCGCGCTGAAGAGCGACGTCGCCCATCGCTCCGAGGATGCCAAGGACCGCCAGGCCGCCGACGACCACATGGGGCTGATGACGCCGGTGCTGAAGGGCTTCCTCACCGAGTACGGCTTCGCCAACGCGGTGCAGGCGCAGCAGATGTATGGCGGCCATGGCTACATCGCCGAGCAGGGCATGGAGCAGTTCGTGCGCGATGCCCGTATCGCCATGATCTATGAAGGCGCCAACGGTATCCAGGCGCTCGACCTCGTCGGCCGCAAGCTGCCGCGCGACGGTGGCCGTGCCATCATGGCGTTCTTCGGCGAGGTCATGGCCTTCGCCAAGGAGAACGGCGGCGACGAGGCGCTGAAGCCCTTCATCGCCCCGCTCTCGGCTTCGCTCGGCCACCTCCAGCAGGCCACCACCTGGCTGATGCAGAACGCGATGATGAAGCCGGACAATGCCGGCGCCGCCGCAACCGACTACCTGCACCTCTTCGGCTTCGTCGCCCTCGGCTACATGTGGGCGAAGATGGCGAAGGTGACCCAGGCCAAGATTGCCGAGAGCGGGGCCACGCCCTATCTCTCGACCAAGCTCGTCACCGGCCGCTTCTTCATGGAACGGATGCTGCCCGAGACCGCCGCCAATCTCGCGCGCATCCAGGCCGGCTCCGCCACCATCATGGAATTGCCGGCGGAAGCTTTCTGAGAATATTCGCTTCCCCAACAATCTCGACCGCACCGCGGTCGGAACCAATCGCTGCAATCAGGAGGCTCCCATGGCAGATGCCTATATCTACGATCACGTCCGCACCCCCCGCGGCCGCGGCAAGGCCGACGGCGCGCTGCACGAAGTGACCGCACTCGCACTCGCCACCGTGCCGCTGAAGGCACTGAAGGACCGCAACAACCTGCCGGAAGATTCCATCGACGACGTCATACTCGGCGTGGTCGATCCGGTCGGCGAAGCCGGCTCCGACATCGCGCGCTTTGCCGCGCTCAAGGCCGGTCTCGGTGAAGCCGTTCCCGGCGTGCAGATCAGCCGCTTCTGCGCTTCCGGCCTCGACGCCGTGAACTTTGCTGCAGCCCAGGTAATGAGCGGCCAGCATGAGCTGGTCATCGGCGGCGGCGCGGAATCGATGAGCCGCGTCGGCATCGGCGCCTCCGGCGGCGCCTGGCCGGTAGACCCCTCGATCGCGGTACCGGCCTACTTCATGCCGCAGGGCGTCTCGGCCGATCTGATCGCCACCAAGTACGGCTTCTCACGCGACGACGTCGACGCCTACGCGGTGCAGAGCCAGCAGCGCGCAGCCAAGGCCTGGGACGAGGGCCGCTTCAACAAGTCCGTGGTGCCGGTCAAGGACATCAACGGCCTCACCATCCTCGCCAAGGACGAGCACATGCGTCCCTCGACGACGATGCAGTCGCTGGCGCAGCTGCAGCCGGCGTTCACGATGATGGCGCAGATGGGCGGCTTCGACGGCGTCGCCGTTCAGTCGCATCCGGAGATCGAGCGCGTCAACTACGTGCACCACGCCGGCAACTCCTCGGGCATCGTCGACGGCGCCGGCGCCGTGCTGCTCGGCAGCAAGGAAGCGGCCGGCAAGTACGGCCTGAAGCCGCGCGCCAGGATCCGCGCCTTCGCCAACATCGGCTCCGAGCCGGCGATGATGCTGACCGGCCCGGTCGATGTCACCGAGAAGCTGTTCGCACGCTCCGGCATGAAGAAGTCGGACATCGACCTGTTCGAGCTCAACGAGGCCTTCGCCTCCGTCGTGCTGCGCTACATCCAGGCCTTCGACATCGACAACGCCAAGATCAACGTCAATGGCGGCGCAATCGCGCTGGGCCATCCGCTCGGCGCCACCGGCGCGATGATCCTGGGCACCGTGCTCGACGAGCTCGAGCGCACCAACAAGTCCACTGCCCTTGTGACGCTATGCATCGGCGGCGGCATGGGCACCGCGACCATCATCGAACGCGTCTAAGGATAGGGATCGACCAACATGGCTTACAAGAACTTCAAGGTTGAGACCGATTCCGACGGCATCGCGCTCGTCACCTGGGACATCCCGGGCCGTTCGATGAACGTGCTCGACGAGACCTCGACCAACGAGCTCGACGCGATCGTCAAGGAAACCACGGCTGATGCTGCGGTGAAGGGCGTCGTCATCACCTCCGCCAAGGAGGCATTCTGCGCCGGCGCCGATCTGTCGATGCTGGAAGGCATGAACCAGGCCTACGCCAAGGTCTTCAAGGAGCAAGGCGAGACCGCCGCGAACCAGATGCTGTTCGACCAGAGCCGGCGCTTCTCGCTGGTGCTGCGTTCGATCGAGACATCCGGCAAGCCGTGGGCGGCCGCGATCAACGGCCTCGCGCTCGGCGGCGGCTTCGAAATCACGCTGTGCTGCCACTATCGCGTGGCGGCGGAGAATCCCAAGACCCGCCTCGGCCTGCCCGAGGTCAAGGTCGGCCTGTTCCCCGGCGCCGGCGGCACGCAGCGCGTGCCGCGCCTGGTACCGCCGCAGGACGCCATGACGATCCTGCTCAAGGGCGACCCGGTTACGGTCGAGAAGGCGAAGGCGCTGAACCTCATTCACGCCGTCGTTCCCGCCGCCGACCTCGTCAAAGCCGCCAAGGACTGGATCAAGGGCGGCGGCAAGGCCGTCGCGCCCTGGGACGAGAAGGGCTTCAAGCTCCCGGGCGGGCCAGTGTTCTCCAAGGCCGGCATGATGATGTTCCCGGCCGGCAATGCGATCTATCGCCGCGAGACCTACGACAACTACCCGGCCGCGCGCGCCATCATGAGCTGCGTCTATGAAGGCCTGCAGTTGCCGATCGACGCCGCCCTGCGTGTCGAGTCGCGCTACTTCACCTCGGTGCTGCGCTCGAAGGAAGCGGCCGCGATGATCCGCAGCCTGTTCCTGTCGATGCAGGAGCTCAACAAGGGCGCACGCCGTCCGAAGGACGTGCCCGCAACCAAGGTGAAGAAGATCGCCGTGATCGGCGCCGGCTTCATGGGCGCGAGCGTCGGCTATGTCTCGGCCCGCGCCGGCCTCGACGTCGTGCTGATCGACCGCGACCAGGAAAGCGCCGACAAGGGCAAGGCACATGCGCAGAAGGTGATCGAGGAGCAGATCAAGAAGGGCCGCGCCAAGCCCGCGGATGCAGAGGCCCTGCTCGCGCGCATCACGGCGACCGCCGACTATGCCGCGCTGAAGGACGTCGACCTCGTCATCGAGGCCGTGTTCGAGGACCGCAAGGTCAAGGCGGAGACCTTCGCCAAGGCGCAGGAGCATATGAAGCCGGACGTGATCTTCGCATCGAACACCTCGACGCTGCCAATCACCTCGCTGGCCGAAGGGTTCAAGGACCAAGGCAAGTTCGTCGGCATCCACTTCTTCTCGCCGGTCGAGAAGATGATGCTGGTCGAGATCATCAAGGGCAAGAACACCGGCGATATCGCGCTCGCGACCGCGCTCGATTACGTCCGGCAGATCGGCAAGACGCCGATCGTGGTGAACGACAGCCGCGGCTTCTTCGCCAATCGCTGCGTCGGCCGCTACGTCGCCGAGGGCAACGAGATGTTCCTCGAAGGCGTGCCGCCGGCGATGATCGAGAACTGCGCCAAGATGGCCGGCATGCCGGTCGGCCCGCTCTCGCTCTCGGATGAAGTCGCGCTCGACCTCGGCCTCAAGATCATGAAGGCGACGGAAGCCGATCTCGGCCCCAACGCCATCAACCCCGATCAGAAGAAGCTGATGGTGGAGCTGGTCGAGAAACAGGGCCGTCTGGGCCGCAAGAACAGCAAGGGCTTCTACGACTACCCCGAAAAGGGCAAGGGCCAGAAGAGCCTGTGGCCGGGCCTCTCGGCCTTGCAGCCGAAGCAGCTCGATCCCGATACGCTCGACGTCGAGGAATTGAAGCAGCGCTTCCTGGTGGTGCAGTCGGTAGAAGCCGCGCGTACCGTGGAAGACCACGTCATCACCGATCCGCGTGAGGCGGATGTCGGCTCGATCCTCGGCTTCGGCTTCGCGCCGTTCACCGGCGGCACGCTGTCCTACATCGACTTCATGGGCACGAAGAAGTTCGTCGAGCTCTGCCACAAGCTGGAAGCAAAGTACGGCTCGCGTTTCACCCCGCCGAAACTGCTCGAGGAGATGGCCACTAAGGGCGAAACCTTCTACGGCCGCTTCGCGCCGAAGAAGGCAGCGGCCTGATCTGACTTTCTGGCCCCGACGCGACGAGCGAAATCAGGTTCCACAATCACGAAAGGCCGGATCGTTGATCCGGCCTTTCGCTTTGCAAACTGCAGAATTCTTGATGTGTTTCCGTGCCACACTACGACCACCCCAACTCCCTGACGCGGCCACGCGGGCTCCGCACTGGCACCGCGCTTGCTAGCCAATCCACAGAACGATGATTGGCTCCAAAGGTGTCCCGCAATGACTCCCATGGTGTTTCAACACGGCGCAGCCGGTGTCACGGCGAGATACGCCCCTGTGGTGCTGTTGGGTCGGCTGCGGCTACGACGCAAAGTCATGCGCCTGCGCCGGAAAATCCCGTCCTGGCCCGGCTTGGCGCTACTCGTTCTCGTCGCCGACGCGATGTTGGCCATCGTGGCCTGGAGCGCCGTCGCTAAGGTCCTGGGCTGAATGTTCCCCGTTTTGCAGGTGAAACGCGCCCATCATGTAGGCGAGTTGGCAAGCCACCAGACTGCCGATGATGATCGGAACACCCGTCCAAAATCCGAAGTCGGAGGTCTGAAGCACGATTGCAGCGAGGACTGCGATCGCCGGCGAGATCAACAACAAAGACCAGACCCGCAAGAACAGCCCGGTTACCAATCCAACGGTTGCGCTGGCGAAAAGAAGAACAAGTGCCGTCGTCACGGTCGTAATCCAGCTTGGCGGCCCCGCCACATCCTATCGTTGCGCTAACTGGACCGCTCTCACAAGGAGAGCGAAGCACACCCCTCAAACAAGGCTGAATTATTATTAACCTCGACAATACATCTAAAAGTTGCTGGCGCTCGTTCTCGACCTTGGATTCCGCGAACCTGGAATGCAGAAGGGCCGGATCGTCGACCCGGCCCTTTCGAAGATCGATCGCTCTCGCAGCTCAGGCGGCCTGCGCCAGCCCTTCCTTCTTCAGCGCTTCCTGCACCTGCGGGCGCGCGGCGACGCGGGCCTTGTAGGCGGCGAGGTTCGGCATCGCCGAAAGGTCGAACTTCATCCGGTCGGCCCAGGTCAGCATCGTGAAGAGATAGCCGTCGGCGACCGTGAACTGCTTGCCCATGAGGTAGTCCCGGCCGGCGAGCTGGCCGTCGATGTATTTCAGCTTGCCCATGACGCGGTCCTTGAAGAAGGCCTTGGCCTCGTCGTTCAGCGCCGGTGCGAACATCGGACCGAAGCTCTTGTGCACCTCCGAGGTGAGGAAGTTCAGCCATTCGAGCAGCTTGTAGCGCTCGGCGCTGCCGTGGGCGGGCGCCAGCGCCTTGGCCGCGGCCTTGTCGGCGATCATCTGGACAATGACCGGACCTTCGGTCACGATCTCACCGCTGTCGAGGCCCAGCGCGGGGACCTGACCTTTGGGGTTCAGCTTCAGATAATCATCCCCATTTTCGAGCTTCTTGGCCCGGATATCGACCTTGACCAGCTCGTAGGGCAGGCCGGCTTCCAGGAGCGCGATGTGAGGAGACAGGGAGCAGGCACCGGGCGAGTAATAGAGTCTCATGGAATTTCCTCCTCTTTTGTCTTGGCTCAGGCGAAACTACGCCTACATGCAGCTGCATGAAATAGCAAGATTGATGCAGGTGCATCGAGTGGGGTAAGAGACGGGCGACGAGTTTGAGCGGGACCATGAAACGCAAGCCATCGACCGAGGCAACTTCCGCCTGGATCCGCCTGATGCGGGTGCAGAGCCGCGTGCTCGATTGCGTCGAGCAGGACCTGAAGAAGGCGGGCTTCCCGCCGCTGGCCTGGTACGACGCGCTGCTGGAACTATCGCGGGCGCCCTCGGGCGAATTGCGGCCGGTGGAACTCGAGCGGCAGATGCTGATCCCGCAATATTCCACCTCGCGCCTGATCGACC
Organism: Bradyrhizobium sp. A5; assembly: GCF_042076515.1. NCBI lineage: Bacteria > Pseudomonadati > Pseudomonadota > Alphaproteobacteria > Hyphomicrobiales > Nitrobacteraceae > Bradyrhizobium > Bradyrhizobium sp. A5. Next base: position 6,540,723 of record NZ_CP148990.1, read on the forward strand.
GCCTGGTCGACGAGGGCCTCGCCTCCCGGCGCGAATGCAAGATCGACAAGCGCGGCCAGTTCGTTGAGATCACGGAAGCGGGCCGCGAGCTGCAGAAGCGGATGTGGGGCGCCTACTCCGCCGCGATCGAGAAATATGTCGGCTCGAAACTGTCCGATGCGGATGCCGTCAAGCTCAGCGGTCTGCTCGACCGCCTGGGCTGCTCGTGCGGCGAGATGAAACTGCCGCCCGTCGCCAGCGTCAACGAAACCTCGCCGCCGCGATGATCGCGCGGCCAACCAGCACGTCCGCGCACCCCATGGGTTCGCGGACCATCCCTGTCACCCGCGCGCCTTCGATCGAAGCGCCCTTTTGATTAGAGTTTGATATGGCGCGAGACCAGATCGATATGACGCCACTGCAATCGCGTGACGAGCTCGTCGCGTGGTTCGAGGCCGGCTGCAAGGACCCGTCCGAATTCCGCATGGGCACCGAGCACGAGAAGACGCCGTTCACGCTCGAAGGCCACCGGCCGGTGCCTTACGAAGGTGCGCGCGGCATTGGCGCGCTGCTCGAGGGCATGAAGCTCCTGCTCGGCTGGGAGCCGATCATGGAGAAGGGCAACATCATCGGCCTCTACGACGTCACCGGCGGCGGCGCGATCTCGCTCGAGCCCGGCGGACAGTTCGAGCTCTCCGGCGCGCCGGTCGAGAACGTGCACCAGACCCAGAGCGAGCTGATGGCGCATCTGGCGCAGGTGCGCGAGATCGCGACGCCGCTCGGCATCGGCTTCCTCGGCCTTGGGATGACACCGTCCTGGTCGCGCGCCGACATCCCGGTGATGCCCAAGGGCCGCTACAAGATCATGACAAACTACATGCCGAAGGTCGGTCAGTACGGCCTCGACATGATGTACCGGACCTGCACGGTGCAGACCAATCTCGACTTCTCCTCCGAAGCCGACATGGTCAAGAAGCTGCGGGTCTCGCTCGCGCTGCAGCCGGTCGCAACCGCCTTGTTCGCCAATTCGCCCTTCACCGAAGGCAAGCCGAACGGCTTCCTCTCCTTCCGCTCCGAGATCTGGCGCGACACCGACAATGCGCGCGCCGGCATGATGCCGTGGGCGTTCGAGGACGGCATGGGCTTCGAGCGCTACGTCGATTACGCGCTCGACGTGCCCATGTATTTCGTCAAGCGCGAAGACGACTACATCGACGTGTCGGGTTCCTCGTTCCGCGCCTTCTTCGACGGCCGCAACAACAATCTGCCCGGCGAGCGTCCGACGCTGTCGGACTGGGCCAACCATCTTTCGACGATCTTCCCCGAGGTGCGCCTCAAGCGCTATCTGGAAATGCGCGGCTCCGATGGCGGCCCGTGGGGCCGGTTGCCGGCGCTGTCGGCGTTCTGGGCCGGGCTGCTCTACGACGACGTGTCGCTCGATGCCGCCTGGGACCTGGTGAAGCACTGGACCGCGCCCGAGCGCCAGGCCTTGCGCGACGACGTGCCGCGCTTCGGCTTCAAGGCGCGGATCAAGGACCGCTATCTGTTCGAGATCGCCAAGGAATGCCTCGTCCTGGCCCATGCCGGCCTGCGCCGTCGCGGCCGGATCGACCAGCTCGGCCGCGATGAAACCCGGCATCTGGAGCCGCTCGACCGCATCATCGATTCCGGCCGGACTCCGGCCGAGGAGATGCTGGAGAAGTTCAACGGGCCCTGGAACGGCTCGGTGGAACCGGCCTACGCGGAATACGCTTTCTAGATTCCGGCGCTCGGAAGTTCAGCCGTTCATCGCCCATACAGGTTTGCGGCGATCAAATGGCCGGCTGAAAAAGCTGAGCGCCGTCAATAACTCGAAAGCTGTTCCGATGGGAAAGGGCCGCCTGCCTGGGGCTGTCATGGCAAGGGTCTTGGCAAGCGTCATGGCCTGCGCAACGCTGCTCTCGCTCGTGTTTTCGAGCGACCCCGCACGCGCCCAGACGGCGTTCGACCGGCCCGGCGGCGACTATTCCAACACGCCGGTCACCTCGGGTGACCCCGAGGATTGCGCACTGCAGTGTGAGCGCGATCGCCGCTGTCGCGCCTGGAGTTTCAGCTATCCCGACGTTGAAGGCGGCTCGGCCGTGTGCTGGCTCAAGAACACGGTGCCGCCGCGCGTCCCGGGCAGTTGCTGCATCTCCGGTGTCCGCGGCGCCGGCGTAATCGAGCCGCGGGTCGAGGGCGTGGAAACGTCGATCGACCGTCCGGGCGGTGACCTGCGCAATTTCGAACTCAGGGACGGCGAAGGCGAGGAGGCCTGCAAGGCCGCCTGCACCGCCGACAACAAATGCCGCGCCTTCACCTATGCCCGTCCCGGCTACACCGGACGTGAAGCGCGCTGCTTCCTGAAAAAGGAAATCAAGCCGCCGCGCCGCAAGGCGGGATTCACGTCAGGCGTGGTCAGATAGCGGCTTGCTCCTTGCGGAGCGGCCAATCGCTTCCTGCTGTTCAATTCGCCGCCGAGACCAGCCTGTCCCCGCATGCATTCGCGTAGAACTTGCCGCCGCATTGGCGCTTGATCGCGGCACAGCGCGCGGCCGGAGATGCATTTTGCGGGACAGTAAAGCCGCAGCTCAGCCCGTCGGCGCTGCGGCCCATCCTGCCGGCGGCAAAGGCCGCGCTGGAGACGGTGATGCAGACGACGAGAATGGCTGCGGCGGCGATCTCGATCAGCAGTTTCATCAGCAGCCTCATGGGGCGCTTCCTCCATACTGATGGCTGAATCGGCCCTCAACCTAGCACCAAATCCGCATCTCTCCGTACGCTTCCGGGTTCCCAAATCGGCCCGTTACTTGCATAATTTTACGCCAGCGCAGTGCACGGCCGCACCAGCGATGGTTCCGGTGCGGGGGCAATACGCTTAGGATTACAAGACGCGTAGGGTTAGTGGTGTTCTCGCGACCAGGAAGTGACGGCCTTGCAAGATCAATCGTTCCAGCCAAATTTCCCAGCTCCCAGCCAGCCCATCGACGAACTCGCGCTGGCTGAGATCAAGGGCACGATCCTGGCGAAACTGCGCCTTGCCATCGGCAAGGACGCGGGCATGGCGACCAAGCACGACTGGTACCAGGCCGCGGCGCTCGCGCTGCGCGACCGCATCGTGCACCGCTGGCTCACGGCCGAGAAACACAGCTACGACGCCGGGCGCAAGCGCGTCTACTATCTCTCGCTCGAATTCCTGATCGGCCGTCTGTTCACCGACGCGCTGAACAACATGGGGCTGCTCAAGATCTTCGAGGTCGCGCTCGGCGATCTCGGCGTCTCGCTGCCTGAGCTCCGCAAATGCGAACCGGATGCCGCGCTCGGCAATGGCGGCTTGGGGCGGCTCGCCGCCTGCTTCATGGAAAGCATGGCCACGCTGTCGATCCCCGCGATCGGCTACGGCATTCGCTACGATTACGGCCTGTTCCGCCAGATCATCAATCAGGGCTGGCAGCAGGAATATCCGGATGAATGGCTCGGCTTCGGCAATCCCTGGGAATTGCAGCGGCCGGAGGTCATCTACGACATCAATTTCGGCGGCGGCATCGAGCATGTCGACGACAAGGGCCGCGACCGCGCGATCTGGCACCCGGGCGAGACGGTGCAGGCGATCGCCTATGACACGCCGATCGTCGGCTGGCGCGGTCAGCACGTCAATGCGCTCCGCCTGTGGTCGGCGCGCTCGCCCGATCCGTTGAAGCTCGATGCCTTCAACAAGGGCGACTATGTCAGCGCCAGTGCCGAGCAGTCGCGCGCCGAAGCGATCTGCAAATTCCTCTATCCGAACGACGAGAGCCCCGCCGGCCGCGAGTTGCGCCTGCGCCAGGAATATTTCTTCGTCTCGGCTTCGCTGCAGGACCTCATCAAGCGGCATCTGTCGTCCGACGGCCAGCTCCGCAGCCTGTCGTCCAAGGTCGCGGTGCAGCTCAACGACACCCATCCGAGCCTTGCCGTCACCGAGTTGATGCGCATCCTCGTCGACCTCCACAATTTCCGCTGGGACGAGGCCTGGAAAATCACGGTCGCCACCCTCTCCTACACCAACCACACGCTGCTTCCCGAGGCGCTCGAAACCTGGCCGGTCGAGCTGTTCGAGCGGCTGCTGCCGCGGCATCTGGAGATCATCTACCGCATAAACGTACAGCATCTCGCGCTCGCCGAAGCGCGCGCGCCCGGCGACATCGATTTCCGCGCCTCGGTTTCGCTGATTGACGAGAAGAGCGGCCGCCGCGTGCGCATGGGTCAGCTCGCCTTCGTCGGCTCGCACCGCATCAACGGCGTCTCGGCGATGCATTCCGACCTGATGCGCGAGACCGTGTTCCACGATCTCAACCATCTCTATCCCGGCCGCATCACCAACAAGACCAACGGCATCACCTTCCGCCGCTGGCTGATGCTGGCAAACCCGAAGCTGACGGACCTATTGCGCGAGACCTGCGGCGATGCCGTGCTCGACGATCCGACCCAACTCAGCCTGATCGAGGCGCGCGCCAGCGACGTCGAATTCCAGAAGAAGTTCCGCAGCGTCAAGCTTCACAACAAGATGGCCCTCGCGCGCCTGATCGGCGAACGGCTCGGCATCAAGGTCGACCCGAGCGCGCTTTTCGACGTGCAGATCAAGCGCATCCACGAATACAAGCGCCAGCTCCTCAACATCATCGAGACGGTTGCGCTGTACCAGTCGATCAAGGACGATCCCGACGGAAATTGGGTGCCGCGGGTCAAAATCTTCGCCGGCAAGGCGGCGGCGAGCTATCGCTACGCCAAGCTGATCATCAAGCTGATCAACGATGTCGCGGAGGTCGTCAACAACGACCCCGCGATCGGCGGCAAGCTCAAGGTCGTCTTCCTGCCCGACTACAATGTCAGCCTCGCGGAAGTGATCATTCCCGCAGCCGACCTGTCCGAGCAGATCTCGACCGCCGGCATGGAAGCCTCCGGCACCGGCAACATGAAGCTGTCACTGAACGGCGCCCTCACCATCGGCACGCTCGACGGCGCCAACATCGAGATCCGCGATCATGTCGGCGCCGAGAACATCGCGATCTTCGGCATGGAGGCCGGCGACGTGATGATCCGTCGCAAGCAGGGGCTGGATGCCTCCGACGTGATCCGCAAATCGCCGAAGCTGCAGCGCGCCATCAATGCGATCGGCGCCGGCGAATTCTCCCCCGGTGATCCCGGCCGCTTCGAATCCATCGCGCATGCGCTGCGCTATCTCGATCACTACATGGTCAGCGCCGACTTCGACTCCTATTACGAAGCGCAGCGCAGCGTCGATGCGCGCTGGCAGGTGGCTCCGGCCTGGACGCGCGCCTCCATCCTCAACGTCGCGCGCATGGCGTGGTTCTCCTCCGACCGCACCATTCGTGAATACGCCGAGGAGATCTGGACCGTGCCGGTGAATCCGGTCACGCCGCTGCTGCCTAATCTGCGCGACGTCGCGGGCTGATTTTCCGCCGCGTGGAAGCGACGTTACCTGCGAGGTTATTGATTTGGCAGGATAGGCATCATATTACGGCTTGAGCTTTTTTGGCCGGAGAAGATCGTGCCCGTCGGCGAGTATACGAGCCCGGATGGGCAGCTTCGATTGCTGGTCATATGTCCCGACGGGGACTGGACGCTGGGATTTGACGGCTTCCCTTGGCACACGCACGGCAGCATCCTTGCCAGTCTTTCCGGGAAGGACGAGGAGGCCGCGATCGATAACTTCGTCGCCGACTTAACCAGCGGCAAGAGCATCATTGCGATGAAGCGCATAGGAGGCTCTTTGGCGGATGTCTGGGTTACCGACGATCCGGCTGAGGATGTCTCGGATACGAAAAAATACGGCCTTGGGGATGAGACGATGGAGTTTCGTCTTTGGGATGGAAGCGTAGTGAAGGTCTAGCCCCATGCACGCCAAGCTCCCGCACCCCTTCGACGACGCCACCCGCATCACCGTTGGTGACAGCAGCTGGCAGGGGCACACCAGCGACGATTACTGGGCCTTTGTCGGCCCGTTCGGCGGCATCACGGCCGCAACGATCCTGCGCGCGCTGATCGAGCATCCGCAACGCGCCGGCGAACCACTCGCCCTCACCGTCAATTACTGCGCACCGATCGCCAAGGGCCCGTTCGATCTCGACATCCGGCTGGTGAAGGCCAACCGCTCCAGCCAGCACTGGAGCGTCGAACTGTCGCAGGGCGGCGGCGAGGTCGCGACGCTCGCCACCGCGGTGTTCGCCGAGCGCCGACCGTCGTGGGAGCACAGGGTGGCGCAATATCCTGAAGCAAAGCCGTTCGAGCAGACGCTGCCGTTCCCAAAGATCTCGGCGTCGTGGGCCAACCAGTATGAATTCCGCTTCGTCGAGGGCGAGATGCGGATCGGCCCGCCGCAGCCCGAACTTGCCAGCACCTATTCTAAGATCTGGATCAGCGACCGCACTCCGCGCAAGCTCGACATGCTGTCGCTGATGTCGATGTCGGATGCCTTCTTCGGCCGCATCTTTCACGCCCGGCGCGAACTGGTGCCGTTCGGCACGGTGTCGCTGACGACGTATTTCCACACCGACAGCGACGAGCTCGCCGCCGAGGACATCACCCGCGTGCTCGCGACCGCCGACTCGAAGATCATGCACAAGAGCTACGCCGACCAGAACGCCGAGCTGTGGTCGCCGAACGGTCGGCTGCTCGCGACGACGACGCAGATCGCGTATTTCAAGGCGTAGCCACACTCGTCGTCCCGGACAAGCGCAGCGGAGCGGAGCGCAGATCCGGGACCCATCACCACAGGATGGTGTTTGGCGAAGGCTTTGAGTTGCCAGCTCGCGCTACGACTTCTCCCTGAGGTTATGAGTCCCCGCGTACGCGGGGACGACATCGCCTGTGTGGTTCGCGCCTGCGCACACAAACAAAAAGGGCGGCCTCTCGGCCGCCCGTTTGCATTCAACCAAAGGCGAGAGATTACTCCGCCGCGAGCTTCACGTCCGGCGCGGCCGCACGCACTTCGGCATCCACATGGGCTTCGAACTTGGCGAAGTTCTTCTGGAACATTCCGACCAGCGCGCGGGCGGTCTTGTCGAACTCATCCTTGTCCTTCCAGGTGTTGACCGGGTTGAGGATCTCGCTGGGCACGCCCGGCAGCGCGGTCGGGACGGCAAAGCCGAAATATTTATCGGTACGGAATTCGACGTTGCGAAGCGAGCCGTCCAGCGCGGCGGTCAGCAGCGCGCGCGTCACCTTGATCGGCATGCGGGAGCCCGTGCCGAATTTGCCGCCGGTCCAGCCGGTGTTGACCAGCCAGCAATCGACATTGTGCTGGGCAATGAGGTCGCGCAGCATGTTGCCGTAGACGGATGGATCGAGCGGCAGGAAGGGCGAGCCGAAGCAGGTGGAGAATTCCGGCTGCGGCTCGTTGCCAAGACCGCGCTCGGTGCCAGCAACCTTGGCAGTGTAGCCGGAGAGGAAGTGATACATCGCCTGCGCCGGCGACAGCTTTGCGATCGGCGGCAGCACGCCGAAGGCGTCGGCGGCCAGCATCACAACGTTCTTCGGCTGCGGCGCGCGACCGGTACGCGAGGCGTTCGGAATGAACTCGAGCGGATAGGCCGAACGCGTGTTCTCGGTCTTGGAGCCGTCGTCGAAATCCACCACGCGGGTGTCCTCGTCGAGCACGCAGTTCTCGAGCACCGCGCCGAAGCGCGTCGACGCCGCATAGATCTGCGGCTCGGCTTCCTGCGAGAGCTTGATGCACTTGGCGTAGCAGCCGCCCTCGAAGTTGAACACGCCGTTCGGACCCCAGCCATGCTCGTCGTCGCCGATCAGCGTACGGTTGGGATCGGCCGACAGCGTGGTCTTGCCGGTGCCTGATAGCCCGAAGAAGATCGCTGCATCGCCCTTGCTGCCGACATTGGCCGAGCAGTGCATCGGCATCACGCCGCGCTCCGGCAGGTAATAGTTCAGCGTGGTGAAGACCGACTTCTTCATCTCGCCGGCATAATAGGAGCCGCCGATCAGCACGATCTTGCGGGCGAAGTCGATCGCGACGACGTTTTCCGACTTGCAGCCATGGCGCTTCGGATCGGCGCGGAAGCTCGGCATGTCGATGATGGTGAGCTCAGGCGTGAAGGTCGACAGCTCGATCGCCTCGGGGCGGATCAGCAGCGTGCGGATGAACAGCGAGTGCCAGGCGAGTTCGGTGAAGACACGGGTCTTGATCCGGTAGGCCGGATCGGCACCGCCATAGAGGTCCTGCGCGAACAGCCTCTTGCCTTCAGCGTGCTTGAGGAAATCCTGGTACAGCGTCTCGAACTGCTCGGCGGTGATCGACTGGTTGCCGGCCCACCACATCTTCTTGTCGGTGGTGTCGTCACGCACCGTGAACTTGTCCTTGGGGCTGCGGCCGGTGAACTCGCCGGTGTCGGCGCAGAGCGCGCCGTCAGCGGACAGCACCGCCTCGCCCGCGGCGAGCGAGTACTGATAGAGTTGCGGCGCGCCGAGGTTCCAGTGAACCTGCTTGAGATTCTTTAAGCCGAATTTGTCGGCGCCAAAGGCACCGTTGCGCACGCCCGTCTCTTGCACGAAAAATCCTCCTAGAACCCGCGACACATAACGTGACCTGACTTTGGCGCCATCGCGGTCACCGTGAATTACAGGCCGTCCAGCCTCGGTTGGACGACCTAATATCGGTGAACGCTGACGTTGCCAAGCCGATCCCTTAGGATTTGGTTTATTCAAGGACCGCGCCAAACGTCGCGCATGTCATCCCCGAGCATCCGCATCAAGAAATCACGAATGATCGCGCAACCAAATACGTGTTTCGGCGCTTCCTGAGGTTGCTGCGACGCACAATCCTGGACCGGGCTACCGTACCTCGCCTTCACCGATCAGTGCGAACGGTCCCCACATCGCGGGGTAAGCGTTGCGCGGCGACGAGGTGTCATCAACATACGCCAACATCGCGCGGCGCAGGGCTTCGGCACGGCCGATTTCTGGTTCGTTTTTGAGCAACTCGAAAGTCGAGGTGGTCAAGCGTGTGGCAGCTTCCGAATCCACGGCCCAGTGCGAGACCAGCAGCGCGCGGGCGCCGGCGTAGAAGAACGAGCGCGCCAGTCCCGACAGGGCTTCAGCGCCCGGCCTGTCGCCGGCAATGGTGTTGCAGGCCGACAGCACAACCCAATCCGCATTGAGCTTGAGCTGGGCGACTTCACTCGCCGTGAGCAGGCCGTCATCCAGCTCCGTGGGTTGTTCAGGAATGGAGAGAGCAAGCGAAGGCTCGCCCAATCCCTTGATGTCGCCAGCGACGAGGCCGTGGGTGGCAAAGTAGATGATGCTGTATTGAGCAAGCGCTGCACGCTTCAGCGTCGTCTCGCTGGCATCGCGGCCGAGATGGATGTCGGCTGCGGCCGCGCCGACATCCTTGGCCACCGCATTCAACTCATCCGCTGTATCCGGCAATTGCGGCAGCGCCTGCGCCAGCCGCGCGCGATCGACGCCGGCACCGCGCCAAAAGTCGGTATAGGCTGATGTCACGATGCTGCGCGCGGCAACCTTTCCATTCGCTGCGCGACGATCGGCCGGCCCTTCCAGCGCAGGATTGAACACGGGATCGCCGAAGCCGGTCATCGGCTTCACGCCCTGGTCTCTCCGCGCAAAGGCACGCAGCGATTTCAGGCTGGTCACCGACGGCAGCACCGACACGGCCTGACGCCGCAGCAGCCAGGCGGCGCTGCGATAACCATCGAGCGTATCCGGGATCGCAGCCTGCGGCTTCTCCATGACGAGCAGGTGAAACGGCAAGGCGGTCAGCGCGGCCGACGGCACCACCAGCAGGTTACGCTTGCCTTGTGTCAGAGCCTCGACCGGACCGAGCAGCGCGACATAGAGTTCGTTGGCGAGTGCAAGATCGAACAATCCGGATTTGCCGGACGCATCGCGCGCCTTGCCGACATCGAGTCCGCGGCGGAACGCCGTGACCTTATGCGCCAGCGCGTCCGCGCCGAGTGGAATCTCCTTCCACTCGACACCCTCGCGCGTGATCGCGATGACATGGCTCTGCTTGTCGACCACGGAAAAGAGTACCATCGCCTCATCGGCCGACAGCAGCGGCTGGATGTCCTTCACGGCCAGCGGCAGCGGATTGGAAAGCGAGGCGTAGTCCGGGAACTCGAGGACGAACGTCTTCTGCAAGCCTGCACGCTCGTTCGCAATCGTCGCGATCCGCACACGGCTGCGCGCCTCGGCCGCGACGTCGCGCTGGGCCGACTGCTTCGACACTGCGACGATGATCGCCTTGTCGAGCGCCTCGGACTCGGCCGCGAGGTCCTGATCCCGGCGCACCAGCTCGGCAAGCCGGTCGCTGCCGGCAGCGAGTCGCACGGCGAGCTTGTTCACGGCGGATGCGGCAGACGATTGCGTACCGCGCTGGATCGCGGCGAGCGCCTCGTCCAGCGCCTTGTCGTCAGGTAGCAGATGTTGCTGCCGCGCAGCGAACAGGACCGGCAGCACGACGCGCAGCTGCGCGCGGTCGCTGCGAAGGGTTTTTTCTGCGAGAGGCAGCGCGTCCTCATTTCGACCAGACACGTAGAGGAAATAAGCAAGGTTGCTGGTCGAGGTCGCGACATCAGGGTGATCGGGCCCGAGCGCCCGCTCGCGAATAGCAAGCGCACGGCGATAGAGCGGCTCGGCGTCGGCATAGCGCCGCTGGTGCTCGTAGAGGCCGGCAAGATTGTTGAGGGATCGCGCGACGTCGGGATGATCCATCCCCAGCACCTTTTCGCGGATCGCGAGCGAGCGCCTGACCGGTACTTCGGCCTCCGCGTCGCCGTTGAGATCGCGATAGAGTTGACCGAGATTGTTCAGGAGGGTCGCGACGGCCGGATGCTCGGGGCCACCGACCTTCTGGTAGATCGCCAGCGCCCGTTGAAACAAGGGCTCCGCGTCCGCGTAGTGCTGCTGCTTCACATAGAGCGTGCCGAGATTGTTGAGCGACTGGCCGACATCGGGATGCTCGCGCGACAGCGCCTTCTCGCGGACAGCGAGCGCGCGCCTGAACAGCGGCTCAGCCTCGGAAAGCCGGCTCTGCCGCTGATAGAGTGCGGCAAGGTTGTTCAGGACCGGTGCGATCTCGACGCTGTCGAGACCCGTCCCCTTTTCCATCAGCGCGATGGCACGCTTGTAGATCGGCTCGGCCTGGTCGTCGTGGCCCTGATCGGCATGGATTTGCGCGAGGTTGTTGAGAGCGCCTGCGAGGTCGCGATTGTTGGTGGTTTTCTCGAGAGACGCCACCATGGCCTGCGCCAGCGGCAGCGCTTCCGAATATCTGCCGGCGCTTCTCAGCGCGCTGATCCGCGCGCTTCGCGCGGAGAGATCACCCTTCTGGGCGAGGCCGGGGGTGGCCAGCGATACCATGATCGCGAGCGCCACACCCGCAACCAGCGTCAGACGACGGCGTGTCATCAATCCTCTCGCTGCGCACCTCAAGACCATTACGGTCTTGGGTCGCAGCGATAGGCAACGGCGTTCAATTTGTTGCGCTTGAGTCCAGCTTTGTGCGCGCTTCGCCAGCGAGGCGGACCAGCATTTTTCGTAGCGCCGTGCCGTTGGTCACGCGCTCCGGGAAATCGAGCCGCAGCGCGGTCTGGCCATCCTGCATATCGAGGCCCTCGGGGTCGCAGCCGGTGCAGCGCCAGTCGCCCTCGGCCGCACCGAGGAGTTTGGTGGCGTAGAGGCCCATGGCGTCGCGGTGGTCGGCGTTCATGTGCTCGACGGCCCCCTCCTCCGCCGCCAGCAGGTCCTCAGCGCCGGCGAGGTCAGTTATGAACTGCTCCGGCCTGAGGTCGACGATCCGGCCAAAGCCGGCGACCAGATGGGTTCCCGTCGGCCGGATCCGGAAAAAGGAGAAATCCTTAAACGATACAAAGGCTTCAGCCGAAGGATGGGCATTGAGATACCGCCGCTGGAGCAGCTCCCGGTCGGCTGCGGCCTGTTCGGCCAGGCCAGACAGCATGATCCGGGCGCCTCCCAAGGGATCGCCGGCCACACGCTCGTCCAGCATCAACGAGACCCGGCTATCCGCGAGGATGTTCCTGGTGTGGACCGCCAGTCCCGAGATCAGCAGGATCGGGGAGCCGTCCGGGTGGCTTGCCAGATTGACCAGGGAACAATAGGGATCGCCGGAGCCTGCCATCAGCGTTGCCAGCGCACCTTGGCGCGACCGCCTGAGCAGCGATCTGGCGAGCTTTCCGGGGTCGAAATCGGGGGTCGGTTGCATTGGCTTTCTCGGCACGGGTGGTTGCAAGGAGGGCCTTTTTTCGGGTAAACGAGGGTCTGGTTATGGGTCGACATGCGGCGAATCTGCCGTGTTTCGTGGAACTTGGTCACACTTCAGCCCAGCTTGCATTGCTCGGTGACAAGGTTCGAACGCCAAATTCGGCACCCATGTATGCGGCGCATCAGTGGATTGCTCGCCGTTTAAGCCACGACCCAAACGGAAAGCAGAAAGCAGAGGCTCATGCCCACAATCGCTTTGGTCGACGACGACCGCAACATTCTCACATCCGTCTCGATCGCGCTGGAGGCCGAAGGCTACCGCATCATGACCTACACGGACGGCGCCTCCGCGCTTGACGGTTTCCGTACCACCCAACCCGATCTCGCCATCCTCGACATCAAGATGCCGCGCATGGACGGCATGGAGACGCTGCGTCGTCTGCGGCAGAAGTCCGACCTGCCGGTGATCTTCCTGACCTCCAAGGACGAAGAGATCGACGAGCTGTTCGGCCTCAAGATGGGCGCCGACGACTTCATCCGCAAACCGTTCTCGCAGCGTCTGCTGGTCGAGCGCGTCAAGGCCGTGCTGCGCCGCTCGGCGCCGAAGGACCCGACGGTCACGCCGAAGGAGAACGACGCCAAGGCGCTCGACCGCGGCCTGCTGCGCATGGATCCGGAACGCCATACCTGCACCTGGAAGAACGAGCCGGTGACGCTGACCGTCACCGAATTCCTGATCCTCCAGGCGCTGGCGACCCGGCCCGGCGTGGTCAAAAGCCGCAACGCGCTGATGGACGCCGCCTACGACGACCAGGTCTATGTCGACGACCGCACCATCGACAGCCACATCAAGCGGCTGCGCAAGAAGTTCAAGGTGGTCGACAACGAGTTCGAGATGATCGAGACGCTGTACGGCGTCGGCTACCGCTTCAAGGAAGCCTGAGCCTCACGCGCCTTCAACAAAGACCATCGCCGGTTCTGATTCCATCGGGACCGGGATGGCTCTAGGATGCGGGGACCCTTCACACGAGAAGTCCTAACGCGGGCGTAAGCATTGCTTGACCGAACGCAGCCTGACGAGAACCAGAGCGCCGGGGATGTCGCATCCGACGGCGGTCTGGAGCACGTCGCCGAGGACAGGCCGGCCGCACAGGGCTGGCAGCCGCTGAACTGGCTGAAGCGCGCCGGGCAGTTCTTCTTCGCGCTGTCCTTCTCGAGCCTGACCCGCCGCATCGTCTCGCTCAACCTCGCCGGGCTTGTCGCGCTGGTCGCGAGCATCCTCTACCTATCCCAGTTCCGCGCCGGCCTGATCGACGCGCGCGCGCAGAGCCTGCTGGTGCAGGCCGAAATCATCGCCGGCGCGATCGCGGCGTCCGCGACCGTCCAGACCAACACCATCACCATCGATCCCGACCGGCTGCTCGACCTCAAGCCGGGCGAGACCTATGGCGGACCGGACGAGTATTCGCCGCTGGACTTTCCGATCAATCCGGAACGCGTGGCGCCGGTGCTGCGCACGCTGATCTCGCCGACCAAGACGCGAGCCCGCATCTACGATCCGAACGGCAGCCTGCTGCTCGACAGCCGCAATCTCGAAAACGTGCTGCGCCTCAACCTGCCGCCGCCGGCCGACAAGCCCGGCTTCGTCGAGCGCGGCATGGTCGCGGTACGCACCTGGCTGAACCGCGGCGACCTGCCGCTCTATCGCGAGCTCGGGCCCGAGAACGGCAACGGCTATGCGGAAGTGAGTGACGCACTCCAGGGCCAGAAGCGCTCGATGGTGCGGGTCAATGCGCGCGGCGAGGTGATCGTCTCGGTCGCGGTCCCCGTGCTGCGCTCGCGCGCCATCCACGGCGCGTTGATGCTGTCCACCCAGGGCGACGACATCGACCAGATGGTCACCGCCGAGCGCCTCGCAATCCTGAAGGTCGGCGGTGTTGCCGCCGCGGTCATGATCATGCTGTCGCTGCTGCTCGCCAGCACGATCGCAGGACCGGTGCGCCGGCTTGCCGACAGCGCCGAGAGCGTTCGCCGCCGCATCAAGGCCCGCATCGAGATTCCCGACTTCACCCGCCGCCGCGACGAGATCGGCCATCTCTCCGGCGCGCTGCGCGACATGACCAGCGCGCTCTACAGCCGGATCGAAGCCATCGAAATGTTCGCCGCCGATGTCGCGCACGAACTGAAGAATCCGCTCACCTCGCTGCGCTCCGCGGTCGAGACGCTGCCGCTGGCGCGCAACGAGAACAGCCGCGCCCGCCTGCTCGAGGTGATCGAGCACGACGTCAAGCGGCTGGACCGGCTGATTTCGGACATCTCCGACGCCAGCCGCCTCGACGCCGAATTGCAGCGCCAGGATGCGGTCCCGGTCGATCTGCGCCGCCTGCTGACGACGCTCGTGTCCGTCGCCAACGAGACCAAGCTCGGCCATGACGTCGCGGTCGAGACCCGCTTCGAGGGCCGCAGCCCAACCGACGCCTTCGCCGTGACCGGCCATGATTCGCGGCTCGGGCAGGTGGTCTCCAACCTGCTCTCCAACGCGCAATCCTTCTCGGAAGCAGGCAGCAAGGTACGCCTCACCTGCCGCCGCGTCCGCTCCGAGATCGAGATCGTGGTCGACGACGACGGCCCCGGCATCCGCGACGACGCACTGGAGCGCATCTTCGAGCGCTTCTACACCGATCGTCCGCATCAAGGCTTTGGCCAGAACTCCGGCCTCGGCCTGTCGATCTCGAAGCAGATCGTCGATGCCCATGGCGGACGCATCTGGGCCGAGAACCGTGCGGGCCCGCTGGACGCGGACGGCGCGCCGACGGTTGCCGGCGCGCGCTTCGTGGTGAGGCTGCCGGCGCTATGAGCGACGGCGGCCCCAGTGTTCACGCCTCCGCGGTCAAGGTGGGGACTCTGGCCGTGCTGATCCGCGGGCCGTCTGGCTCAGGCAAGTCGCGGCTTGCCTTTGATTTGATCATGGCAGGGCGCGCCGGCGTGGTCGAAAGCGCCGTTCTGGTCGGGGACGACCGTGTCCATCTGGCGACAGTCGGCCATGAAATTGAGGTCCGTCCCGCGCCGAGACTGGCCGGCCTGATCGAGGTCCGGGGACTGGGGATCCGCCACTGCGACTTCGTGGAGCATGCGACCGTCGGCCTCGTGGTCGATCTGGACGCTGCGGAGGCGGAACGCCTGCCCGCGGCAGAATCGCTCAAAACACGCATTTTCGGTGTCGAAATACCCCGAATCCCGGTCGGGCGCGGCTATTCGCCCCTCCCTTTGGTTGTTGCGGCCTTGACCACTACCAAGAGTTAACCTTCGACTAACCCTTGAGGCGATTGTTTGAAGGGAAATTGTAACCATATGAACCCCACTATCGCGACCGAATAGACCGACCCAGCTCCCCTTATCCATCCGTCTAGATTCAGGGAGATACGCAACATCCCCCCTTGCGCGGGGGCTCTGGATGGTCAAAGTGGCGCGTTCGTGCGGTGCACCAAAAGCGCCCGCGAGGAGTTTTCCGATGATTGGTCTAGTACTTGTGACCCACGGGCGCCTTGCCGACGAGTTCAAGGCAGCGCTTGAGCATGTCATGGGCCCACAAAAACAAATCGAAGCGATCACGATCGGCGCCGAAGATGATTCCGATCTCTGTCGAAGCGACATCATCGAGGCGGTTAACCGCGTCGATTCCGGCGATGGCGTTGCGATCCTCACCGACATGTTCGGCGGCACGCCATCCAACCTGGCGATATCCTGCATGAGCCGGCCGAAGGTCGAAGTCCTCGCGGGCATCAACCTTCCCATGCTGGTGAAGCTCGCCAAGGTGCGCGAAGAGCGCGCGCTGCCCGACGCGATCGCGATGGCCCAGGAAGCGGGTCGCAAATACGTCACCATCGCCAGCCGCGTGCTCGCCGGCAAATGAGCGACGACGCGCCGCAAGCCGGGTCGGGCGTGCCCGCGGGCGCGATCTCCAAGGACCTCCTGATCATCAACAAGCGCGGCCTGCACGCCCGCGCCTCCGCGAAATTCGTCCAGGCCGTCGAGCGCTTCAACGCGCAGGTGTGGGTGACACGCGGCGGCGAGACCGTCGGCGGCACCTCGATCATGGGCCTGATGATGCTCGCGGCCGGCCCGGGCACGACGATCACGGTGGCCGCGGCCGGTGCCGAAGCGGATGCCGCGCTCGCGGCAATCACCGAACTCGTTGAAAGCAAGTTCAACGAGGAAGGGATTTAGTCCCTCGTCACTTCGCCGGCGGCGCGATGTAGATGTTCCAGCTCATCGACGGACCGGCCTTGCCGTGAGTGAAGCGGCGCGTGGTCATCACGATGCGCTCGGCGTTCGGCGCGGTCTCCGACACCCATTTCTCGAATGCCGGCAGGCGACCGTCGGTCGGATCGAACACGCCGATGAAGCCGTATTTCCTGATGTCGTCGCGCGAGATCAATCCGGAATCCCAGGCTTCGATCGGCACGAAAGCGGCGGGATGATCGGGGCTGTAGAACACCATCGGCTGGATCGACTCCATGGTGCCTGCGACGATCGCCCAGCGTGAGGCGAAGCGCGCGTGCCAGGCCTGCGTCAGCTCGCGTGCGAGATCCGAGCGCGCGCCGTAGGTCGCGGTGTTGCCGGCATTGGCGGCCATCTCGCGCGCGGCGATCCAGGGCGAGGCCATGAGCGTCGCGACGCTGAGCACGAGCCAGATTGCGACGATGTTGAACAGCACTGCGCCCTGCACCCGCAGCGCAGGGATCGCGACCAGCGCGAGCGGCACCAGGAAGAACAGCGAGATGCCCCAATCGGTCTTCATGTAGATGCTGAAGACCAGCGCGCCGAGCGGCGGGCCGACCGCGACAATGATCTGGATGATCCAGACATTCATCGCCTGCGAGAGATTGACGCCCGCATTGGCGCCGCGCGCCCAGGCCCGCGTGACGATACGCGAGGGCGCGCGCAACAGCAGCGTGAACCAATGCGGCACCAGCGCCATGGCCAGCGCGGCGAGCGCTACCGGCAAGGCCAGCAGCGCGAAATTATGCAGGATGTAGCCGGCCACGAGCTGATGCACGAGGCGGCTGTCCTCGAGGCTGTAGGTGTCGCCGGCATAGGTGAGCGGCACGAAATGCGCGTCCGCCAGCCAGACGATGTGCGGGATCATCGCCACCGCCATCGTCGCGATCGCCACCCACGGGGCCGGCGACAGGAGGAATTTCATACGATCGGGATGGATCAGCGCGGCAAGGCCAATGGCGCCGATCATGGTCAGTACCCAGTATTTGGTCATCAGCGCCAGCGCGCCGGCGAGCCCGAACCAGATGCCGGACTGCCAGCTCCGCTTCTCGAAGGCGTTGAGATAGGCGAGCACCAGAAGCGGCAGCGTGACGAGCTGGAGCAGGTCCGGGTTGTATTTGAAACCCTTGAAGTTGAAGATCGGGTAGAGCGCGATCATCACCACGACCAGGAAGGCGCGCCGCGCGTCCACGACGCGCAAGCTCAGCAGCCAGCAGATCACCATGCCGACGCCGACGGTCGCCATCGCCAGCGCATAGGTCGCCCAGTCCGTCGCCGGGAACACGGTGAACCAGAGGCCGGCGACCCAGCCCGACAGCGGCGGGTGCTTGCCGTAGCCGAGCAGGAATTTCTGGCCCCAGCCATAGGCTTCCGCGACGTCCATGTGAACGTCTTGCGCCGCTTTGAGATTGATCAGGATGAAGGTCCAGATCACCGCATGCAGGATGGCGAGCTGGACCACCAGCCAGAGGCGCGCCTCCGGCCGGGTCGCATTGGCAACCAGCCAGGCCCGAAAGCGGCCAAGGCTCACCCGGGCTTTGACGCGCGGTCGGGCGGAGGGGATCGAGGTCGTGGACATGGTCGTTGCGTAGCGCGTTTTGGGCCGCCGTGGAATCAGCTTGGCGTGAAGAAAGGCCCTGAAAATACAGCAATATGGTTGCCGCACGGGGATGTGAGTGGTATCCCGCGCCCATGACGACCGTCCCCATTTCGAACATCCGCAATTTCTCCATCGTCGCCCATATCGACCATGGCAAATCGACGCTGGCCGACCGCCTGATCCAGATGACGGGCGGCCTCTCCGACCGCGAGATGGCGGGCAAGGAGCAGGTGCTCGATTCCATGGACATCGAGCGCGAGCGCGGTATCACCATCAAGGCGCAGACGGTGCGCCTTGCGTACAAGGCCAAGGACGGCAAGGACTACATCTTCAACCTGATGGACACGCCCGGCCATGTCGACTTCGCCTACGAAGTCTCGCGGTCGCTGGCGGCCTGCGAGGGTTCCCTGCTGGTGGTCGACGCCAGCCAGGGCGTCGAGGCGCAGACGCTCGCCAACGTCTACCACGCGCTTGATGCAGGTCATGAGATCGTGCCGGTCCTGAACAAGGTCGATCTTCCCGCCGCAGAGCCGGAGAAGGTCAAGCAGCAGATCGAGGACGTCATCGGCATCGACGCCTCCGACGCGGTGATGATCTCGGCCAAGACCGGCCTCGGCGTTCCCGACGTGCTCGAAGCCATCGTCACCCGCCTGCCGCCGCCGAAAGGCGATCGCGACGCGACGCTGAAGGCGCTGCTGGTCGACAGCTGGTACGATGTCTATCTCGGCGTCGTCGTGCTGATCCGCGTCGTCGACGGCGTCATGAAGAAGGGCAGCCGGGTCCGCATGATGGGCACCGGCGCGGCCTATGACATCGAGCGCGTCGGTTTCTTCACGCCGAAGATGACGCAGGTCGACGAGCTCGGCCCGGGCGAGATCGGCTTCATCACGGCGGCCATCAAGGAAGTCGCCGACACCCGCGTCGGCGACACCATCACCGACGACAAGAAGCCGGTGACGGAAATGCTGCCGGGCTTCAAGCCGGCCATCCCCGTGGTGTTCTGCGGTCTGTTCCCGGCCGACGCCGACGATTTCGAGACCTTGCGCGCGGCGATGGGCAAGCTGCGCCTCAACGACGCCAGCTTCTCCTACGAGATGGAGACGTCGGCCGCACTCGGCTTCGGCTTCCGCTGCGGCTTCCTCGGGCTGTTGCATCTGGAGATCATCCAGGAACGCCTGTCGCGCGAATTCGACCTCAACCTGATCGCGACCGCGCCGAGCGTGATCTACAAGATGAAGCTGACCGACGGTCAGGAAATCTCGATTCACAATCCCGTCGACATGCCCGACGTGGTCAAGATCGCGGAGATCCAGGAGCCCTGGATCGAAGCGACGATCCTGACGCCCGACGAATATCTCGGCAGCGTGTTGAAGCTGTGCCAGGACCGCCGCGGCGTGCAGAAGGAGCTGACCTATGTCGGCTCTCGCGCGATGGTGAAATACGACCTGCCGCTCAACGAGGTCGTGTTCGACTTCTACGACCGGCTGAAGTCGGTCTCCAAGGGCTACGCCTCGTTCGACTATCATCTGACCGACTACAAGCCGGCCGACCTCGTCAAGATGCAAATCCTCGTCAACGCCGAGCCGGTCGACGCGCTCTCGATGCTGGTCCATCGCACCCGCGCCGAAGGCCGCGGCCGCGCCATGGTCGAGAAGATGAAGGAGCTGATCCCGCCGCACATGTTCCAGATCCCGATCCAGGCGGCGATCGGCGGCAAGGTGATCGCGCGCGAAACCGTCCGCGCGCTGCGCAAGGACGTCACCGCAAAATGCTACGGCGGCGACATCACGCGTAAGCGCAAACTTCTGGAGAAGCAGAAGGAAGGCAAGAAGAAGATGCGGCAGTTCGGCAAGGTCGACATCCCGCAGGAAGCCTTCATTGCCGCGCTGAAGGTCGATAGCTGAGGCGACGGCCGGGACCAGACCAATCGGCCCGGTCGCCGGGGCCGGCAAACAAGAAACGCGAAAACAACCCCATGCACAGTAGCCGCCTCCTTGGCGGCATTGCACATTTTCGATTTTACGAAATCCAGTTGACCCGTCGGGCAAAACAGGGGTATGGCGGCATCATCGCAGGGTGTGTGATGCAACCACCCGTCATTCCCTTCGACCGTTTGATCGATCACGACGTTGGCTTCGCCTCGACGTAGCGCGCGAAGTTGTCGAGGATCGCCTGCCAGCCGGCTTGCTGCTGCTCGACCGAATGCGTCGTCTCGCCGTCGAAGACGACACGGACGACGATGCCATTCGGGCCCGGCACGAACTCGACCTCCGCCTTTCGATCGCCGAACGCGTATTCGATCCGCCTGTGTTCGACGATCTTCGTGTAGGTGCCGGCGAAGTCGAAACCCATGCTGCCGTCCTTGGCTTCCATCCGGGACGAGAAGGCGCCGCCTTCCCGCAGGTCAACGGTCGCCTTGGTCGTATGCCAATCGTCGGACGCGGCATTCCACTTCACGATGTCGGCAGGCGTCGTATAGGCATCCCAGACCCGATCGATCGGGGCTGCTACGCTGGTTTCGACGGTGATCCTCATGCATTGCTCCAGTTCGTCTTTGACAGTCGAGGTGACGACATCACTTCAGATGCGCGGGATTCATCCACGGCACCTCCGGGGGTGTCCATCCAAGGACGGTCGAGACCTGTCTGTACCGACATGGTCGCGTCGTCGATATCTCAAAAAATTGCCGGTGGAGCAGCTCCTGACCATCCGCCGACTGCCGCGAACAACTCGGCCGCCGCGGTCAATGCCCGAGCTGCTGGAGAACGGCGGACCACAGCGCAAGCGGCTCCCTGAGGGCTCCCGGCTCGGACGGCTTCTGGCGAACGGCGGTATGCACCATGACGAGCTTCGAGGCCGGATCGACCAGGATGACCTGACCGCGGATGCCGAGCAGGGCAAATCTGCGCTGCTCGCCGGGGAGGAGCCACACCTGATAGCCGTAGCCGAAATAGGGGGTGGCCACGCGCGGAGCGAGATGACCATCGCCTGGCCTGACGGTCGTGGCATCCAGCAGCCACTGCCGGGGGATCAACTGACGGCCTTCCCAGACGCCGTCGTTTGCGAGCAGCCGGGCCAGACGCGCATAGTCACGCAAGGTTGCGTTGAAGCAGCAGAAGGCGATCTCCTGCCCGCTCCCGTCGATCGCCCATGACGCATCCGCTTCAGTGCCGATGGCATCCCAGATCCGGTCGTGGAGATAGTCCGCAACGGGCGTGCCGGTAGCGGAGCGCAGGACCAGGCCCAGGATCTCGGTTTCCACGCTTGCATAGTGCCATCTGGTCCCCGGCGGCGCGGTTCGGGTATTGAATTGCGCGACGACGGCGGCAGGGTCTTTCGTCTCTTCAACGAACAGGGCGCGTCCAAGCCGGGCGATGTCGTCGTGCCCATCATAGACTTCCGAGAAGTCGACGCCTGAAGACATGTTCAACAAGGCCCGGATGGATGTGTTTCCATATTCCGTCCCTGCAAGGCCAGGGACGTAGGTCGAGACGAGGTCGTCGATCGACTTGATCCGTCCCTCCGAGACCGCGATCCCGACCAGCATGGCCACCAGCGTCTTGGCCATGGACTGCGACAGAAAGCGATCGTGGTCGGTCCGCGAATATTGATAGTGCTCGTACAGGATGGTGTCGTCCCTGGCGATCAGGAGGCCCGTCACCGGGTTACGCTTGAGGTAGTCCGCGATGCTCAGCCGTTCCGTGCCGAAACTGTAGGTGATCGACGGCTCCGGCGCGCGCTTGAATTGCCAGGGCGCCGTCGCGCGGCCGATCGGGCGCGAGGGGAAGATCTCGCCGAAATGGCTGTAGACCCCGACGAGCTTGTCAAGCTGGGTGGCGGTCCCCCGCGTGCCGACCGGATAGCCCTCGGCCGCACCGTAGACATCAGCATCGGGGCCGCTATCCGAAAAGACCGGCCCGGGTTCATCGGGAGAGCTTCGGACGTCCTGTGCGCAGGCCAAGGGTGTCCAGACAGCGCAGACGAAAATGAAAGACAAGAAATGCCCGCGACAACCGCGCGGCCTGCAGGGCGCTGCCCAATTCATTGTACCTGCCCTCCTCACACGTTCTGACGTGCGCGTGATGAGAGGCACGCTATCACTACGGGTCGATGGTGTCAGCTCATGGGATGGGGCGAGCTCTCGCGCAGTACCATCCGTTTCATCGCATCGAAAGGGCGATCACCGAACCGGAGGTGCGAACCCATGACGTTCATGCGTTCGCGCCCCCGGCCCTGCTCAGCTCGAGCCTGACACGCGATCAGTAGTCCCAGAACACCGGTACGAAGCGAAAGGTGTCGCCGTCGCGCGCCACGTGCCCGACCGACGGGAACGGCATATGCGTGGCGACCAGCAGCTCGCCGGTCTTCGCCAGATCCCGCAAGAGCCGGCCGCGAACGCGGGAGGCCTCCTCCGGGTCGTGTTCGAAGCCGTTGAACCAGTCAGGGTGGTCGAAGCCGACCGTAAAGACGGCGTCGCCGGCGAAGGTCAGCGCGTCACCGCCGGACGTCAGGCGGACAACACTGTGACCGGGGGTGTGACCGCCGGTGCGACGGACGACGACGCCTGGCGCAATCTCGTGCTCCTCATCGAACTGCCGCAGCTGGTTATGGTACTCCTTCGTGAACCGCGTGGCAGCCGCCCGCAGCGCGTCCGGAAATCCGGGCGGCATGGCGGTGCGGGAGAAATCCGGCGCTTCCCAGAACTTGAGCTCGGCGGCCGCAACGTGAATCTGCAGGTCCGGTCGCAGCCGGTCCTTCACCCCGTCGACGAGCAAGCCGCCGACGTGGTCCATGTGCATGTGGGTCAGCACCACGTCGGTCACGGACGCGAGATCGATTCCGGCCGCCTCCAGTCGCTTGATCAACTGCCCGGCCCGCGGCAAGTGCAAGTCCGGATCAGACCCCAGTCCCGCGTCGATCAGGATGGTCCTGTCGCCGCTGCGGACAACGACCGCGTTCAGAGCCCAGTCGAACGCGTCCTGCGGCAGGAACATGTCCTTCAACCAGGCGGCGCGGACGGATGGGGCGGCGTTGTGTCCCAGCATCTGGGTCGGGAGCGGCAGCACGCCGTCGCTGACCACAAGCACGTCGATGTCGCCGACTTTCAAGGCGTAGCGCGACGGGACTAGCTCTTCGGGCTGCGGTCCGGCGAGGTGCGGGGTGTCGTGTAGATTCATGGTCGTCTCCTGTTGGGTGTTTCGGATGGCTCGATTCATCGTTGAGAACTCCTGGCGCTTGGTGCTGATGATGTGATCAGAGATCGGTGACGCGCTCCGGATCGGCCGACGCGAGCGCGGCGGCGCGTTCGGCGAGCGGTGGATAGATCCAGACCGTATTGATCTCCTTCTTCGTCTTCTTTGCCTTGTCGCCGACCATCTCGACCTTCCGCTCCCAGCCGCGCGTGAAGAGAGCGCCGGCTTCGCCGAGATCGAGGCAGGTGACATAGGCCTTCTGGCGATACGGCCTTGTCGGAGCGCCGAGCAGCTCGGCAGCGGCGTTGTTGCCGGCAAAGGCGCCCATCCGCGTGGCGTGCTGGCACGACATCAGCGCGTAGTTTCCGGCATCGTCGCAAGCTGCGCGCGCCGCGTCGCCGGTGGCGAAGACACCGGCCACACCCGCCACGCGCAGATCGCGGTCGACCAGCAACCGGCCGAAATTGTCGCGCTCGGCGCGAATCTGCGCGGTCAACGGCGCCGCGCGAATGCCCGCGGCCCAGATCACGGTCGCCGTTGCGATGCGCTCGCCGTCCGACAGCGTGACGCCGGATTTGTCGAGCGAAGCGACACCGACGCCGAGCCGGGTCTCCACGCCGACATGCTTCAGCGCGTCCACGATGATGGGACGCGCAGCTTCGCCCATATCGGGAGCGATCGCCGCGTTGCGCTCGACGATGATAACCCGCGGTCTGGCATCGCGGCCGAGGCTCTCGCGGAGCCGCGCCGGCATTTCGGTCGCCGCCTCGATCCCGGTGAATCCGCCGCCGGCAACGACGACGGTGTCGCGCATGTCCGATACCGGCCAGCTCACCAGGTGTTGCAGATGCCGGTCGAGCGCGATCGCATCGTCGAGCGTATCGACGCTGAAGCCATGCTCGGCAAGGCCGGGAATGTTCGGGCGGAACAGCCGGCTCCCCGTGGCCACGACCAAGCGGTCATAGGAGAGCCTCGTTCGCTTCCCCCCTGATGTCACAATACCCACTTCACGCGCTTTGACATCGACCGTCTCGGCACTGCCCTGCACGTAGACCACATCGACCGCCTTGAGCACGTCCAGCAGTGGCGCCGTCAACGTCTCGGGCTTCGGCTCGTAAAGCCGCGGGCGAACCACGAGTGTCGGCTGTGGTGCGACCAGCGCGATCTCGAGCTTGTCGGGCGAGGCGCCCTTGATGTCGCGCAGGCGCGCGGCGGACAATGCGGCGTACATGCCGGCGAAGCCGGCGCCAATGATGACCAATCGCATGTGATGTCTCCTGTGGTGTGAATGGATCGATGCGCAGGATCAGGCCGCGATGAACGCCGACAGCTCGGCGTTAACGACGCCGGCATGGGTCGTGCAGATGCCGTGCGGCAGTCCCGCGTGGATCTTGAGCGTGCTGTTCTTCAGGAGCTTCGCCGACAGCGGCGCGGAGTCGGCAACCGGCACGATCTGATCGTCGCCGCCATGCAGGACGAGGGTCGGCACCGCGATGCTCTTCAAATCCTCAGTGAAATCGGTCTCCGAGAATGCCTTGATCCCGTCGTAATGCGCCTTGGCGCCGCCCATCATGCCCTGGCGCCACCAATTCCAGATCACCGCCTGCGATGCCTTGGCACCGGGGCGGTTGTAGCCAAAGAAGGGACCGCTCGCGAAATCCAAATAGAATTGCGTCCTGTTGGTGGCGAGCTTCCGGCGCAGATCGTCGAGGACCTCGATCGGCAAGCCGCCGGGATTGGCTTCCGTCTTCAGCATCAGCGGCGGCACTGCGCTGATCAGCACGAGCCTGGCCACACGATCGCGGCCGTGCCGCGCGACGTAGCGGACGGCTTCGCCGCCGCCGGTGGAATGTCCGACATGGATGGCGTTACGGAGATCGAGGTGGTCGACGACCGCCGCGGCATCGGCCGCGTAATGATCCATGTCGTGACCATCGCCGACCTGGCTCGAGCGTCCATGCCCCCTGCGATCGTGTGCGATCACGCGATAGCCTTTGCCGACGAAATGCAGCATCTGGGTGTCCCAGTCGTCGGAGCAAAGCGGCCAGCCATGATGAAAGACGATCGGCTGGGCGGACTTCGGTCCCCAGTCCTTGTAGAAGATCCGTACGCCATCCTCCGTGATCACCGACGTCATCGGATCGATCCATTGAGCGACGGATTTCGAGCGGCTGGATTCCTCGCCGGTCGCCGTCGACGAGCGGACGGAAAGTGAAATCGCAGACATGACCGAGGTCGCGAGGACCTTCCGGCGCGAGGTGTTCGCAAGCTGATTGAGCGGGACGTTCCAGGCCATTCTTCTTCTCCGTGTGATTGGCGTGGGCATGCTGCTCATCTAGCGAACCGGATGTGCCGCTGCCCCAGCGCGCTTGCGGCGATTGCAGAGCAATTGCTGCTAACGCGCGCGCCGGCGCCAACCGGTCGGGGTATCGCCGGTCAGCCGCTTGAATGCAGCGGCGAACGCGGTCTGAGAGGCGTAGCCAAGCGCGGCGGCGACCGTGACGACCGACGCGTCCGTCTCGCGCAGCATCTGCATCGCCTGCTCGAGCCGGCGCTGGCGCAGCCAAGCATGGGGCGAGAGCCCGGTGCTCTCCTTGAAGGCCCTGCAGAAGTGGAAGCGCGAGAGGCCAGCGTCCGCGGCGAGCGCCGCAAGCGAGACATCCGCATCGCGCTCCGAGCGGAGGCGCTCGATGGCGCGCATCAGCACCTTCGGTGCCAGCCCGCCCACAACCGGCTGGACCATAGTCGGCGCGCCCGCATGCGCGGCCAGCAGGCGCGTCGCAAGAAGGTCCGTCAGTTGCTGCCTGAAAAGCGAATCCAGGGTCTCATTGCCTTCCAGGACGTCCGCGGCGCTGAGGAGTAACCGGGACGTGATGGGATCGGGATGCGCCGTTCGCTCCAGCAGATCGATCGGCCCGGGGGTGTCGGCTTCGTCGGCCACGCGCACGAGCGTTCGGTGCGGAAGGTAGAGCTGAACGACGTCAACGGGTTTTGGAATATCCCATCTGGAGCTCGCTCCTTCGGGAATGATGATCACGACCCCGGGACGAAACGTTCCCGTCGAAGCAAATCGGCCCGAACGCCGCTGCATGCGCTGCACCGCGCCGTTGTAGGCCATGATCACATGGTGGGTCATGGGTTCGACGACGTCGTGCAGTGGCTCGTGTCTCCAGTGCGCGATCCCGCCGCCGGATGGGTCCAGGGCCATGCGGAACGGCTCGGTTCCGAGCACGCGGGCCATTTCTGCATCGGCGAGAGGCCGATCGGCCTGGGCCGGAGTGGCCTGGCGCGCTTCGGACGGGGCCGTCGGCCCCTTCTGCGAAAGATCGTAAGAGACAGGCTTTGTCATGGACGTGGGTTCGCATGAGAGGTGGTAGCATGGCGGTCACGATGAGGGCCGAAGGCAGACCGGCGGGTCACTTGCGAAGGGTGGCGAGCCAATCTTCGAAGCGGACGGCACCAACCCGTGGACGGTCGCCTGGCGTGAGCGATCGGTCGTCAAGCTCCGCTCCGAAATAGCGGGCATGAATGTCGGCAACGACCTTGCGCGGGTCCTTGATCGCGGCCAGGTATCTCCGGCCGAATTCGTCGAGACTCAATCGCTCGGGACCGGCGAGCTCAATCATGCCGTTGATGGGATCGGCAAGCGTCACATCGGCCAGCGCGGTAGCGACATCGTCCGAGGCCACCGGCTGAAACAGCGCGGGCGACAGCCGGGCGGTCTGCCCGTCGGAGGAGGAATCGACGATGCCGCCGATGAATTCGAAGAACTGGGTGGCGCGCAGGATGCTGAAGGGAATCCTCGAGCTGCGGATCAGATTCTCTTGTGCGAGCTTGGCGCGGAAGTAGCCGCATTCCGGAAGGCGATCGGTCCCGACGACGGACAACGCGACGTGATGCCGCACTTTGGCGACGGCCTCGGCCGCGAGGAGATTGCGGGTCGACGTCTCGAAGAACGCCAGAACGGCGCGGTCCTCGAAGGACGGTGAGTTCGCGACATCCACGACGATGTCTGCGCCCGAAAGCGCCCGATCAAGCCCCTCACCCGTGATGGCGTTGACGCCCGAGCGGGGTGAGGCCTGAAGGACAGCGTGGCCCTTTTCACGGAGCACGACCGCGAGTTTCGCTCCGATCAGGCCGGTCCCGCCGATGACGACGATCTTCATGATGATTTTCCTCGATTTTTCTGGTCAGCGATGGCCTTGTTGCTGGAGCGAGGATGCGCGCATGCGGACGGGAAGGCCTTGCGCCCGGCTTGAATTGACCTTCAAATTTCCCTGGCTTTCCGTCCAAGCGGAGCGTGGATTTGCGTTTCTGGTTTGAAAATTATTGCCTGGACACCGAACGGCGCGAGCTGACCCGGGGCGCAGAGCAGGTCCCGATCGGGCCAAAGGTGTTCGATCTGCTGCTCCATCTGGTTCGCAAGCGGGAGCAGGTGGTGACGCGTGACGATTTGCTGGCGGCCGTCTGGGACGGCCGGATCGTCTCCGAATCGACGCTGACGAGCCACGTCAACGCGGTCCGCAAGGCGATCGGTGATACCGGCAAGGAGCAGCGCCTGATCCGGACAGTTTCGCGCAAAGGCATGCGCTTCGTCGGTGAAGTCCGGGAGGACGAGCCGCTCGCTCCCGCGGCGGCTGTACAGCCGAACGTCGCGATCGGACCGCCCGGGCTGGTCCTGTCGCTGCCGGATTCTCCGTCGATTGCGGTGCTTCCGTTTCGAAACCTCAGCGGCGACGCCGGGCAGGATTATTTTGCCGACGGCGTCGTGGAAGACATCATTACCGCGCTGTCGCGCATCCGCTGGCTGTTCGTGATCGCCCGTAATTCGAGCTTCACCTACAAGGGCCGGACCGTGGACGAGAAGCAGGTCGGCCGCGAGCTCGGCGTGCGCTATGTCGTCGAAGGCAGCGTGCGTCACGCCGCAGGCCGGGTGCGCATCACGGGACAGCTCGTGGACGCCGCAACAGGCATCCACCTATGGGCTGAAAGATTTGAAGGAACGCTCGATGACATCTTCGAGCTGCAGGACCAGATCGCAATCAGCATCGTCGGCGCGATCGCCTCCCAGCTCGAGCGCGCCGAGATCGAGCGCGCCCGGCGGAAACCGACTGGCAATCTCAGCGCCTACGATCACTATCTGCGCGCCATGCCACATTTGCACCGTGGCACGCGAGAAGCGATCGACGACGCGTTGCCGCTGTTTCACAAGGCCATCGTACTCGATCCCGAGTTCGCCTCGGCCCATGCCATGGCGGCCTGGTGTCATTGCTGGCGCAAGATCAACGGATGGATGACCGATCAGCCGCGGGAGTCCGCCGAGGGTATCCGGTTGGCCCGTCTGGCGATGGAGTTGGGCAAGGACGACGCCGTCGCGCTGACACGGGCCGGACACACGCTCGCCCATCTCGCCGGCGACGTGGACGGCGCCGTCGCACTGCTCGACAAGGCGCTGTTGCTCAACCCGAACCTGGCGGCGGCCTGGTTCCTGGGAGGCTTCCTGCGGGCCGAGCGCGGCGATCCCGAAGCTGCAATCGAGTTCCTGACCCGCGCCATGCGGTTCAGCCCGCTGGATCCCGAGATGTTCCGGATGCAGGCCGGCATGGCGATGTCGCATCTGTTTGCCGGACGTTTCGACCTGGCCTTGTCCTGGGGCGAACAATCTCTCCGGCAGCTGCCAAGCTTCGTGTTCGTCGCGCTGATCATCGCCGCCTGTCATGGGCTCGCCGGACAAGCGGAGCAGGCTCGGGATGCTGCGGATCATCTGCGCAAGCTCGATCCTGGGTTTCGCATCTCCAAGCTCGATGGCTGGATACCGATCCGGCATCCGGAGCATCGCGCCAGCCTCGCGAACGGCTTGCGGCTGGCGGGCTTGCCCGAGTGAGAGGCACGTCGGTGCGCTCCCTTCTAGTCTAGAGTGAGGACATCCCGGCCGTACCGACCGCACCCGCGCGCGCAGCACCGCCAGCCCATCACTCGATGATGCCGAAGTCCGCGACCGGCATCACCCAATAGACGAGGTTGGTCCCGGCAAACGAGACCTTGAGCCGCTCCAGCAGGCGCTCGGCAGCAGCGTTTGGCAGGACAATACGGACCAGCACCTGGTCGGCATGCCCCTTGACGCGTTCCTCCGGGCTCTGCAGTCGCACGTTGGCTCCATGTCCCGCGGCGTCAGAGGCCGTAAAACCCGGCACCAGATCAGCCTGCTCGCTGAGATAGTCGAACAGCTCGTCGCGAAGCTGGCGCGCGGCAATCAGGGTGAGGCAGACCGCTTCGCTGGTCATCTGGCCGCCTTGGCAGCGCCGCCGAACCGGCGATACAGGATCGGCAGCAGGATCAGGGTCAGCAGCGTCGAGGACAACAGGCCCCCGATCACCACGATGGCGAGGGGGCGCTGGATCTCCGATCCCGGCCCCGTCGCAAACAGCAGCGGGATCAATCCCAGCGCGGTGATGCTCGCGGTCATCAGCACCGGACGCAGCCGCCGCATGGCGCCGTCGATCACGATGCGCTCCTCGGCCAGACCATGCGCGCGCAACTGATTGAAATACGAGACCAGCACGACGCCGTTCAGGACCGCGATGCCGAGCAGCGCGATGAAGCCGACGGACGCCGGCACCGACAGATATTCACCGGTCGACACCAGCGCAAAGACGCCGCCGATCAGGGCAAAGGGGATGTTCACGAGCACCAGCAAGGCATGGCGCACGGAGCCGAAAGTGGTGAACAGCAGCACGAAGATGAGACCGATCGCGACAGGCACCACGATCGACAGCCGCGCGGCCGCGCGCTGCTGGTTCTCGAACTGTCCGCCCCATGTGAGCCGATAGCCCTTTGGCAGCGGGAGCTCGGCCGTGACCTTCTGCTGGGCCGCCTGCACGAACCCGACCATGTCGCGGCCGCGGACGTTGGCGCGGACGACGCTCATGCGGTTGCCGTTCTCGCGGTCGATCTTCACGGGGCCATCGACACGCTGGATGCGGGCGACCTGCGACAACGCGACGTGCTGGCCGGACGACAGCGTCAGCGGCAGGCTCGCGAGCAGCGTCGGCGCCTCCCGCGTCGTCTCGCTGCCCCGGACCAGGATCGGCGTGCGGCGGCCGTCCTCCAGCGCGGTCCCGATGATTCGCCCCTCGATCTGGGTGCGAAGCGCGTTGGAGATGGCATCCACGGTCAGGCCGAGTCGGCCGGCTTCCATCCGGTTCACGGCGACCGTGTAGTATTGGGCGCCCTCGTTGATGGTCGTGTAGACGTCTTCCGCACCGTCGACACTCGACAGGATCGCGGAGAGTTTCGTCGCGATGTCGTTGAGCTGGCCGATGTCGGTCCCGAAGATCTTGACCGCGACGTCGCCGCGCACGCCGCTGATCATCTCCTGCACGCGCATGTCGATCGGCTGGGTGAAACTGAGCGACAGGCCCGGAAAATCCGCCAGCACGTCGCGCAGGACCTGCAGGAGTTCCGTCCGGTCCCGGGTTTTCCTCTCGTCCGCGGGCTTGAGCACCAGAAATGTATCGGTCTGGTTGGGTCCCATGGGATCGAGGCCGAGCTCGTCCGAGCCGGTCCGGGCGACGATCCCGGCCACGTCAGGCACCTTCATGAGGGCCGCCTGCAGCCTGGCATTGATGGCCATGGATTCATCGAGATTGACGGACGGCAGCGTCTCCACGCTGACGATGACATCGCCCTCGTCCATGGTCGGCATGAAGGTCTTGCCTAGCTGCGTGTAGGCGTAGCCGGCGGCGACGAGCCCCAGCAGCGCGACGACGACGACCTTGCGTTCGTTCTTCAGGGCCCAGTCCAGCGCCGGCGCATAGACACGCTGCGCGAGGCGGATCAGCAGCGGATCGCCATGGCTTGCGGATTTGAGCAGAAAGGAGGTTGCGACCGGAACGACGGTGAGAGCAAGCAGCAGCGAGCCGGCCAGCGCGAAGATGATGGCGAGCGCGACCGGAATGAAAAGCTTGCCCTCGAGCCCCTGCAGCGTCAGCAAGGGCACGAACACGATGATGATGATCAGGACGCCGGAGGCGACCGGCTGCAGCACCTCGCACACCGACCGAAATATAATATGGATCAGCGGCGGGCCCTTTCCAGGCTCGTGCTTGCCGAGATTGCCGACGATGTTCTCGACCACGACGACCAGCGCGTCGATCAGCATGCCGATCGCGATCGCGAGGCCGCCGAGGCTCATCAGATTGGCGGACATGCCGACCGCGCGCATGGCGAGGAGGGCAATGACGATGGCCAGCGGCAGGCTGAGCGCGATCACCAGCGAGGCGCGCCAATTGCCGAGAAACAGCAGCAGGAGCACCACGACGAGCACGGTGGCTTCGCCGAGAGCCCGCACCACCGTTCCGACGGCACGCCCGACCAGCCGGCTGCGGTCGTAGAACACGTTGATGGAGACGCCCTTCGGCAGCGACGGCTGCAGTTCCTCGAGGCGCGCCCGGACGTCACGCACGAGCTGGCCGGCATTGGCGCCGCGCAGGCCGAGCACGAGGCCTTCCACCGTTTCGCCATGGCCGTCGGAGGAGACGGCACCGTAGCGCGTCAGCGCGCCGACCCTGACCCGCGCCACGTCGCTGACCCGGATCGGAACCCCCTCGCGGGTGTCGATGACGATGGCCCGGATGTCGTCGATGGTGCGAATGCTGCCCTCGATGCGCACCAGCGAGCTGTCCTCGCCCTGGTTCACGCGCCCGGCCCCATCGTTGCGGCTGTTGGCCTCGATGGCCCGCCGGAACAGCTCGGAGGAAATCCCGCGGGCGGCGAGCGCGTCGGCCAGAGGAACGATCTCGAACGCCCGCACATGGCCGCCGAGCGAATTGACGTCGGCAACGCCGGGGACGGTGCGCAGCGCGGGGCGGATCACCCAATCGAGCAGGGTTCGCCGCTCGGCCAGCGACAATTCGGCGCTGTCGATGGTGAACATGAACATCTCGCCGAGCGGGCTGGTGATCGGCGCCAGTCCGCCGCTGACGCCTTCCGGAAAATCGCGCGCGATGTTGGACAGGCGCTCGGAGACCTGGTTGCGGGCCCAGTAGATGTCGGTGCCGTCCTCGAAATCGACGGTGATGTCGGCCAGCGCGTATTTGGTGGTGGAGCGGAGAATCTTCTTGTCGGGAAGCCCGAGCAGCTCGAGCTCGATCGGAACGGTAATGCGCTGCTCGACCTCTTCCGGGGTCAGGCCCGGTGCCTTCATGATGATCTTCACCTGAACCGGAGACACGTCCGGAAAGGCGTCGATCGGAAGGCCCGGAAGAAATACCGCGGCGGCTCCGACCAGCAGGAGCACGCCGAGTGCAACGAAGAGCCGCTGCGACAGCGCAAATGCGACCAGACGCTGCAGCATTACTGGCCAGCTCCGAGACGAGACAGAATGCCCCGCAGCGCCGAGATGCCGGCGATCGCGATCTCGTCCTTGTCGCTGACCGCACCTGCGACCACGACGTGATCCTGGTCCTCGGCGAGCAACGTGACGGGAACGAGACGGAAGCCGCCGGCGATGGCCACAAAAACCGAGGTCTGCTCGCCGCGGCGAACGAGGCCGCTATAGGGAATCTCCCAGGCGCTTTCGCCGCGCGGAGAGAAAGCTGATGCGCGCCGTTGCGGTCTGGCCGGGGCGCAGCCCACCGCCCTCGTTCGGCATCTCCGCGCGAACGAGGATGGTCTGACTTGCCGCGTCGGTCGTCTCGGACACCAGGATGACACGGCCCGGCGCATCATAGCCCTCGATCTCGACCTTCGCGCCGGCTTGAACGGCCCGGATGCTCGACGCGGGAATTGCAATCTCGGCCCATACCGGTGAAAGCCGCGCCAGCTTCACCAGTGGCGCGGCCTGCTCCAGCCGCTGCCCCGGAGAGACCGGGATGTCGACGACGGAAGCAGCCTGCGGCGCCTGGACGGTCAGCGTGGCGCTGATCGCGGCGTCGTTGATCAGGCGGGAGACCGCCTCGTCCGACATGCCGCTCAGATAGATCATTTGCCGCCGCTCGGCGAGCACGATGCCGGCCTGGCGAGCCTCGGTCTGGCTGGCCTCCAGAACGCGCTGCGGCACCGCCTTGCCCTCGAACAGATCGGCATTCCGCCTCAACTGGTTGTTGGCGAGAACCTCCTGCACAACGGCTTGCAGATAGTCGCGCTGCAGCGAGACGAAGCTCGGGCTCTGCAGGGTTACCAGCGGCTGTCCGGCGATGACCCGATCGCCGCGCGCGACCGCCAGATTGGTCACCATGCCGGCGACCGGCGCGCTCACCACCCATAATTGCGGGGTCGGAATCACGATCTGCGCCGGATAGGGCAGTGTCTGATCGGTCCGGCTCGAGATCGGATGGGTCACGCGGACCCCGAGATTCTGAGCCTGCGTCGCGGTGAGCTTCACCTCGTCATCGGCGATCGCAACGCGAGGCAAACCGGCAAGCGCGAGCGCGAGCAGAATTGGGCCCAGCATCCGCCATCGGCGCCGTGAGCACTTCACCCGATGAAGCGAGAGCATCAGTGTAACTTCGAATGTGATTTACAGGCTTTAGATAGTCCGGATCGACCCGGGGGTGTTGACCTGCGTCAATCCGGGTCGATAGGAGGACGTCGGCAAGGCGATCCTTGCCGAAAACCGATAGTCGCCGGCAGGCGAAGCTCCGGCGCACCGTCCCCGCTTTGCGGCGAATGACCGCGCTCTCCATGCACCCACTGCATTGAGTCATGCAAAAGGATGGGACGTCCCCGTTGAAACACCGAGGCCTGCCGCCTTGTTGTTAAGCAATTTCTGACACCGTTCGACAAAAGCAAGATTCTGGAAATGCCTGGGAATTCTGATGATCAAGCTCAAGTCGATTGCCGCTCGCCTGATTCTCGCCATCGCGCTCACGGTAGCGGTGGCCTGCGCCATCCTTTCCGGCTTCTCGATCACCCAGCAGCGGGCGCTGACGCGGATGGCACTCGATCAGCAGCTCAAGCTGCAGTATGAAAGCGTGATCGCGGCGATCGACTATGAGGGGCGCGCGGCGCTCGCCGTCTCGTCCGTGATTGCCGCACTGCCGCCGGTCGGCGACGCCATCGCCAAGGGCGACCGTGACGGCCTCGCCGCGCTGCTCGGCGACGCCAACAAGTCGCTGAAGGCGCAGGGCATTCCGCTGATCACCTTCCAGCTTCCGCCCGCAATCGCGTTTTACCGCGTCCATGCCCCGAAGACCTTCGGCGACGACGTCTCCACACGCCGGGAGACCGTCGTCGAGGCGATCAGGACAGGCCGGTCAATCGTGGGCGTCGAACCGGGCCGCGAGGCGCTCGGCATCTTCGGCATGACGCCGATCATGCGCGACGGCAAAAGCGTTGCGAACGTGGACGTCGGCGCCGCCTTCGGCAAGGAATTCGTCGAGCGCGCCAAGAAGCGCTTCGGCATCGACCTTGCCGTCTACTCGCTCGACGGCAAGACCCTGAACAAGCTGTCCTCGACCTTCGGCAACACTGTGGTCACCCCGCTCGACCAGTTGAAGGGCGCGGTCGACGGCACATCGGTCCGGCACGAAGCCGAACTCGACGGCCATCCGGTGGAGGTCTATGCCGGCCCGATCAAGAACTATGCGGGGGCGCCGGTCGGCGTGCTCGAGATCATCAAGGACACGACGGAATACGAGGCCGCGTTCGCCACCGCCGAGCGCAATTTGATCCTCGGCACGATCGCGATCCTGGCCGCAGCGATCGTGCTGGCGCTGCTGCTCGGACGCGGGCTGTCGCGCCCGCTCACCGCGATCACCGCCGTCATGAACCGGCTGTCCAGCGGCGACACCAGCGTCACCATTCCCGGCAGCGAGCGCCCGGACGAGCTCGGCACCATGGCCAAGGCGGTCGAGATGTTCCGCCGCAACATGCTCGAATCCGTCGCGATGCGCGAGGCGCAGGAGGCCGACAAGGCCAAGGCGGAGGTCGAGAAGCAGGCGCTGCAGCGCCAGATGGCCGACCGCTTCGAGGCCGACGTCAAGGGCGTGGTCGCGGCGGTCGCCAAGGCCACCGAGGGTATGCAGAGCGTCGCCGGCGAGATCACGACCAGCGTCAATGGCACCTCGCAGCGCGCTTCCGCCGCGGCGACGGCGTCCGAGGAAGCCTCGACCAGCGTGAATGCGGTTGCCGCGGCGACCGAGGAACTGGCCTCGTCAGTGAGCGAGATCGGCCGTCAGGTCACCCATTCCAGCCAGGTCGCGAGCGGCGCGGTGGTCAAGGCGGCCGAGACGACCGAGATGGTCACCAGCCTTGCCGGCGCCGCCGAGCGCATCGGCGACGTGCTGCGGCTGATCAGCGAGATCGCGAGCCAGACCAATCTGCTGGCCCTCAACGCCACGATCGAGGCGGCGCGCGCAGGCGAGGCCGGCCGCGGCTTTGCCGTCGTCGCCTCCGAGGTGAAGGAGCTGGCCAGCCAGACCGCGAAGGCGACCGACGAGATCGCAAGCCAAGTCTCGGCGATCCAGGCGGCGACCGGCAATTGCGTCACCGCCATCTCAAGCATCAGCGGCACCATCCGCGAGATCAGCGGCATCACCACGACGATTGCCGCCGCCGTCGAAGAGCAGGGCTCGGCGACGCGGGAGATCGCCCGCAGCGTGCAGCAGGCCTCCGCGGGCACCACCGACGTCTCCGCCAATGTCGCCGGCGCAAGCCAGGCCGCGGATCAATCGCGCGCGCTGGCCGGCAATGTGATGGCGGCCTCGGGCGAGCTCGGGCAGCATGCATCGGCGCTGAAGAAGAGCGTGGACACGTTCCTGGCGGGGCTTCGGGCGGCGTAGGGTGTTGGGCCCTGGGTTAGGATAGTCGAGCCGCGGGCTCGCCTAACCTCTCCCCGCAAGCGGGAGAGGGGGGCTGCGCACCGCTTTTGCGGCCGGCTATTGAGCTCACTCTCGCGCGCTCACGCCACCATCGCAGCGTCTTCTTCGTCGCCGTCGATGCCGCGCTGCGCCTTCAGCAGGCTGATGATCTCGGCGTTGGGGCGGGCCTTGCTGAACAGAAAGCCCTGGCCCTCGTCGCAGCCTTCGGCTCGCAGGCAGCTCAGCTCGGCCTCGGTCTCGACGCCTTCGGCGGTGATGGTGACGCCGAGGCCTTTGCCGAGGCTGACGATCGAGCGGATGATCGCCTGGGCCTCGCGGTTGGCGCCGAGATCGCGGACGAAGGACTGGTCGATCTTGATCTTGTCGAACGGGAAGCTTCTGAGATAGCTGAGGCTGGAATAGCCGGTGCCGAAATCATCCATCGAGATGCGCACGCCGAGCGCGCGCAGCGCATGCAGCGTCGCCAGCACCTGGGCGCTCTTCTCCAGCAGCAGCGTCTCGGTGATCTCGAGCTCCAGCCGCCGCGGCGGCAGGCCGGAATGCTTCAGCGCGTCGGTCACCACCGAGAGCAGATTGCCGCTGCGGAACTGCAGCGGCGAGAGATTGACGGCGACGCGGACGTCGTCCGGCCAGGTCGCGGCGTCGAGGCAGGCGCGGCGCAGCATCAGCCCGCCGAGCGGATTGATCAGGCCGGTTTCCTCGGCCACCGGAATGAATTCGGCCGGCGAGACCATGCCGCGCTCGGCATGCGGCCAGCGCACCAGCGCCTCGAAGCCGGTGATGCGTCCGCTCGTAAGATCGATCAGCGGCTGGTAATACGGCCGCAGCACGTCGTTCTGGATGGCGTCGCGCAGCTCGACCTCGATCTTGCGGCGGCTCTGCGCCTTTGCATCGAGCGCGGCCTCGAAGAAGGCGAAGGTGCCGCGCGCATCGGCCTTGGCGCGC
This sequence comes from Bradyrhizobium sp. A5, assembly GCF_042076515.1. Classification (NCBI taxonomy): domain Bacteria; kingdom Pseudomonadati; phylum Pseudomonadota; class Alphaproteobacteria; order Hyphomicrobiales; family Nitrobacteraceae; genus Bradyrhizobium; species Bradyrhizobium sp. A5. The sequence goes on from NZ_CP148990.1 coordinate 6,577,811, forward strand.
GACAGCGCCATGTCGGCGCTCTTGAGCAGCTTTTCGGAATCATCGCCGTCGCCGGGCGCCATCGCGATGCCGATGGAGGCGCCGATCACCACCGAATGGCCGTCGAGCAGATAGGGATCGGCGACGGCTTCCAGCAGGCGTTTGGCGAGGATCACCGCGTCTTCGGGCCGCGTGAGGCCGCTTTGAACGATGGCGAACTCGTCCGAGTTGAGCCGCGCCAGCGCGTCGTCCTCGCGCAAGGTCGAGCGCAGCCGCTTGGCGACGCCGCGCAGGAGCTTGTCGCCGACCGCATGTCCCAGCGTGTCGTTGACCGCCCTGAAATTGTCCAGTCCCAGCATCAGCAGCGCGACCTTGTCGGAGCTGCGCCGCATATGCTGCAGCATCTCGTCGACCTGCTGGCGCAGCAGATTGCGGTTGGGCAGTCCGGTGAGCCCGTCATGCTGGGCCATGAAGGCGAGCCGCGCCTCGGCGCGCTTGCGCTCGGTGATGTCCATCAGCGCGAGCAGCACTGCGGGCCGCTCGGCGTAGGTCAGCTCGCGCGAGTAGATCGCAAGATCGATCAGCGCGCCGTCGGCCTTGACGTGCTTCCAGGTGCGCGCCGCCTGCTCGTCGCTGGACCGATCGATGGTCCAGGGCGGCTCGCTGTCGAAGGCCTGGAGGGAGCGGATCTTCAGCCGCTCGAACTCGGTGCGGCTATAGCCGTAATGGGCGACCGCGGCGTCGTTGACGCCCAGGATGCGCTCGTCGTCCAGCGCGCAGACGATCATGGGCACGGGATTGCCGTCGAACAGCAACCGGAACGAGGCCTCGCGCTGCTTCAACTCGGTGATGTCGACGCGCAGGCCGACCACGCCGCCGTCATCGGTGCGGCGCTCCTCGATAAGGATGACGCGGCCATCCGACAGCGTCTGCTCATGCCGCTTGCCGGGCTCGTAGAGCTTCTTCAGCCGCTGCGCGATCCACTCTTCCTCGTGGCCGGCGGCTTCCGGATAGTCGCCGCGGGCAACCCCGACGCGCAGCGTATCCTCCAGCCGGGCGCCTTCCTTGAAGAGATCGGCGGTCTTGCTGTAGATCTCGGCGTATTGCCTGTTCCAGAGGACGTAGCGGCCTTCGGGATCGAGGATCACGATGCCCTGCGGCAGCAAGTCGACGGCCTGGCGCAGCCGTTCATGCGATTTGCGGGCCTCGGCGATGGCCGCTTCGGCTTCCGCGCGGCTCTGCACCAGCGCGTCACCTTCAACGGGCCGATGAGGCGCGCGCGCAAATCGCGGCTTGCGCGGCTGTCGGCCAGCCCTCGCGAGCACGCTCTGCTTTCGCTTTTTTGTTTTTCGAGACCCCAAACCCAACTTCACTCGTCCTAGCCGCGTCCAGCGGCCGCAAGCTTTGAGGCAAGTGTCTGAAAAAAAAGTAATCTTCGGTGGGGCCGCCACGAAACCGTCGGCTCCGCGACTGCTGCGGGCGGCCCGTTTTGCCTGTTTGAGAGGCGCGAGCGGCGTCGGCGGGCACGGCGGTCCTGTTCCCTCGTCGCAATCGGAGCGAGAGGTGGTGCAAAAACGCGCGCTCTCCATGAATCAATTCCGGAGGCGCGTCCGATTGCATGCACGTATCAAGCGAATCCCGCTCCGCGCACGAATATTGGTCAACGCAGGATACGGTTATCGCGCTGTTAAAAAAGCGGCCGGACGGCGCGAAATCCAGAACTTTCGAATGCTCGTGGTGCGCGTGGCTGCGCGCGGAGGCCGCGGCTGTAAAGACAGCGTGAGCTGCCGTTGGCTGCAAGCCTGATTGTTAACCCTGACGCGGCGTTCGGCTATAAGGAGATCAGCATGAGTCCCCGCCGCCTCGCACCTCTCCTGTTCGTCATGACGTTCCTGGCCGCCGGCGACGCGCCGGCTCAGGACAAGGGCAGCGTCACGCCAAAGCCCCTGCCGCCGCTCGCCAATCCCGATGATCCCACGCTCGGCGCCAAGGAGCTGTTTGCGCGCAAGCTGTTGCCGTCGAAGGGGCCGGCCCATGTCATCGGCTCCTACACCAGGGGCTGCATCGGCGGCGCCATGCCGATGCCGCTCAACGGCGACCATTGGCAGGTGATGCGGCTGTCGCGTAACCGCAATTTCGGCCACCCCGACATGATCGCGCTGATCAAGCGACTCGCGGCCAAAGCGAGCAAGGATTCCGGCTGGCCCGGCATCCTGGTCGGCGACATCGCCCAGCCGCGCGGCGGGCCGGCGCTGTCAGGCCATGCCAGCCACCAGATCGGGCTCGACGCCGACATCTGGCTGACGCCGATGCCGGATCGCCGGCTCTCGCGCGAGGAGCGCGAAGAGATGTCGGCGGTGATGATGGTGCGGCAGGACCGGCTCGACGTCGATCCGAAGGTGTTCACGCCCCGCCATGTGCTGGTGCTTCGCGACGCCGCGCAGGAGCCGGCGGTACAGCGCATCTTCGTCAATGCCGCGATCAAGAAGGCGCTGTGCCGCGAGGCCAAGGGCGACCGCGCCTGGCTGTCGAAGATCCGGCCGTGGTGGGGCCACGACTATCATTTCCACATTCGCATGCGCTGCCCGGCAGGATCAGGCGAGTGCGAGGGCCAGCCGTCGCAATCCGAGGACGAGGGCTGCAAGCCGGCCGATCTCGCCTATTGGTTCAGCGACGGTGTGCTGCACCCGAAGCCGCCGCCGGAACCGCCCAAGCCGAAACCGCCGATGACGCTGGCGCAGATGCCGGCCGCCTGCAAGGTCGTGCTGCACGCGAGCGACGCGAAGCCGTAGCGTACGCTGTCTCCTCCCGATCGGTGTCGTCCCGGGACGCGAAGCGAGCCGGGGACCCATACTCCCGGAGAGAAATGTGGGGCGCGCTGATAACCACGGGTCTTCGCCAAACTCCTTGTTGTGGCTATGGATCCCGGGCTCGCGCTGCGCGCGCCCCGGGATGACAGATTCATTACTGGCTCCTATCCCGCGAAATGCGCTAGGATTGGCCTCGCCGCCGTGCCGTAAGCCCGTGGCATCCCGGGACGCGCATCCCACTCTTCACACCTGACCAAGCCCCGCGTTCACAACGCGGCCAACGATGGGATTTGACATGCGCGCCCTCGCCATCCTCGCCGCGCTCTCGCTCGGCGTCACCTCCGCTCTCGCCGCCGAAGAGCCCAGCGGCTGCGACAAGTTCAAATGGCCGATCGCGCGCGAGCGCGCCGCGCTCACTGCGCCGGATCGTGCCAGGCTCGCGTCGGGGAGCGAACAGGCCGCAATGCCGTCGTCGGCGATCACGTTGGGGCTGGTCGCGACCACGGAGGCAAAACTGCCGACACCGCCAGAGCGGGCGCCGAAGGACGGCACCTTTGCCGGTTTCACCAGCGTCAAGACCGCGAAGGCCGGGCTCTATACGATCAGCCTGTCCGGCGGGGCCTGGGTCGACGTGGTGCAGGACGGCCATGTCCTCAAGCCGGTGGCCTTCAGCGGCGCCACCGACTGCGACGGCATCCGCAAGACCATGAAATACCAGCTGTCGACGCAGCCCTTCGTGCTCCAGATCAGCGGCGCCAGGGACAATCTCGTCTCGATCGCGATCCTGCCGGGCGAATAGGCACGGAGCGGGCCAAAGCTCGGCTTGACCTCAAAGGTCAGCTTTGACCTCAAAAGGTCAGCTTTGACCTGTTCCGCCAGCCTGTTATGGTCACGCCCAGCGACATCCTGAGGGACCGTAAGTCCATCGGGCTTCCCGGAACAGCGCGTCCGCCGATCGCGAACCTTACTCAACCAACGCCGTCTTGCGTGCCTTATTGGCGCGCGCGAGCCCGCATGGAGCGCTCCCGATGTCCCGCCTTTCCGTACTCTTCTCCGCCTTCGTCGTTCTGCTCGCGGCCGTCTCGCCTGCCGCCGCGCAGGACAAGACCATCACCGTGTTTGCGGCAGCCTCGATGAAGAACGCGCTGGACGAGATCGACGCGGCCTACACCGCCAGGACCGGCGTCAAGTTCAGCGTCAGCTATGCCGCAAGCTCCGTGCTCGCCAAGCAGATCGAGCAGGGCGCACCGGCCGACGTGTTCGTCTCGGCCGATACCGACTGGATGGACTACGCGACAGCCAAGAAGACCATCAACGAGCCGTCCCGGGTCAACCTGCTCGGCAACAGCATCGTGCTGATCGCCCCGAAGGATTCCAAGCTCGACAACGTCACCATCGCGCAGGGCTTCGATCTCGCAAAACTCGCCGGTGACGGCAGGATCGCGACCGGCGACGTCAAGTCGGTGCCAGCAGGCAAATACGCCAAGGCAGCGCTGGAGAAGCTCGGCGCCTGGACCGCTGCCGAGCCGAAGTTCGCGATGGCCGAGAGCGTGCGCGCCGCGCTGACGCTGGTGGCGCGCGGCGAAGCCAACCTCGGCATCGTCTATTCCACCGACGCCAAGGTCGAGCCCGGCGTGAAGATCGTCGGCACCTTCCCGGCCGACTCGCATCCCGCGATCATCTATCCGGTCGCCGCGACCACGACCGCAAAACCCTGGACCAACGACTATCTCGCCTTCCTGCGCTCGACCGCCGCCAAGACCATCCTGGAAAAGTACGGCTTCAAGTTCCTGGTCAGCCCGACCACCTGATTTTTGCGACCTGATTTTCGTGCTCGACATCTCTCCCGCCGAATGGACGGCGATCCTGCTCTCGCTCAGGGTCGCCGTGATCGCAACGCTGGTGGCAACGCCGTTCGGCATTGCGCTGGCATGGCTGCTTGCCCGCCGCGACTTCTGGGGCAAATCATTTCTCGACGCCGTGGTGCATCTGCCGCTGGTGCTGCCGCCTGTCGTCACCGGCTATCTCCTGCTCCTCACCTTCGGCCGCAAGGGCCTCGTCGGCGGCTTCCTCGCGGACTATCTCGGCATCGTCTTCTCCTTCCGCTGGACCGGTGCAGCGCTCGCCTGCGGCGTGATGTCGTTTCCACTGCTGGTGCGCCCGATGCGGCTCTCGATCGAGGCGATCGACCGCCGGCTCGAGCAGGCAGCCGAGACGCTGGGCGCAGCACCGTGGAAGGTGTTCTTCACGGTGACGCTGCCGCTGGCGCTGCCGGGCGTGCTCGCCGGCATGGTGCTCGGCTTTGCCAAGGCGATCGGCGAGTTCGGCGCGACCATCACATTCGTCTCGAACATTCCCGGCGAAACCCAGACGATTTCATCCGCGATCTATTCGCTGATCCAGACGCCGGACGGTGACACGGCAGCGGGCCGGCTTGTGATCGTCTCGATCGTCCTGGCGCTGGGCGCATTGATCGCCGCCGAATGGTTCGCCCGCCGCGCTACGCAGCGCCTGCACGGGAACTGATCATGCTGCGAGTCGATGTCGAAAAACAGCTTGGCGAATTCTCGCTCTCCGCATCCTTCACCAGCGAAGGCCGCGTCATCGGCCTGTTCGGCGCATCGGGCGCGGGCAAGAGTTCGCTGGTCAACATGATCGCCGGGCTGCTGCGGCCCGATCGTGGCAGCATCGTGATCGACGGCGAGACCGTGGACGATACAGCGGCCGGCATCCATGTGCCCACTTATCGACGCCGCATCGGCTATGTGTTCCAGGATGCCCGGCTGTTTCCGCATCTGAACGTGGCGCAGAACCTCGACTATGGACGGCGGATGAACGGCCTCGCGCCCGATCCGGCCCAGCACAGGCGCATCATCGACCTGCTCGACATCGGCGCCCTGCTCGATCGCCGCCCCGGAAAACTCTCGGGCGGCGAGCGCCAGCGCGTCGCGCTCGGCCGCGCGCTATTGTCAAAGCCGCGACTGCTGCTGCTCGACGAGCCGCTCGGCGCGCTCGACGAGGCCCGCAAGCTCGAGATCCTGCCTTATCTGGTGCGGCTGCGCGACGAGGCCAACATCCCGATGGTCTATGTCAGCCACGACGTCGCCGAGCTGCGCCAGCTCGCGACGCAGATCGTGATGCTGAAGCAAGGCCGCGTGACGTCGTTCGGCGGGGTGAAGGTGCTGACGTGAGGGGGCTGTAGACTATCCTCCGCGGCGTCCCGGCTTCAGAACGACACAACAATCAGACCCCCGCCACCGAGATCCACAACTCCGCCAGCTTGCGCCGCAGCTCCTGCCTGCGCGTCAGCGGCGCGGGCGTTTCCTCGTCCTCCGGCAGACGCAGGCCGACGACGCTGACGCGGCCGCCGGAGATACTGCGTGCCACCAGGACGATCTCGCCCAGCGCGAGCTCGGCGCCCTCTTTCGGCGCGCGGTCGAGATGGACGTCGAAATAGTCGGCCAGGGTCAGCTTGCTTTCATCATCGCCTACCTTCACGCCGTAGATCTCGGCGAGCTCGGCCAGCGTGTGCTCGGCGGAAACCATGAAGTCGCCGAGCAGATGCGGATCAGGCGCCGAGCTCGGCTGCATGTCGACGAAGAAGCGGTCGAGCGACTCGGCCTTCTCCGGCGGCGCCAGCAGATAGATGTAATCGCCCGGCGCGATCGGATCGGCTTCCACGGGCGTCAGGATGTTCTCGTTGCGAATCACCAGCGTCGGCTTGGACCAGGACGGGATCAGGCCGCGGCGGAAATACAGGCTCTTTGCGCGAACCGGATAGCCGACCAGCTGCTGCTCGAGCTGGCCCGGCAGATCCAGCTCGACACGGCGCGGGCCGCGCTCGGCGCGCGGCAGCGCGACATGCAGCTTGCGCGCGGCCGGCGCCAGGGTCCAGCCTTGCAACAGCAGTGAGATGATGACGACGACGAAGGCGACGTCGAAATAGAGATAGGCTTTCGACAGGCCGACCAGCATCGGGATCGAGGCCAGGAAGATCGCGACGGCACCGCGCAGACCGGTCCAGGCGATGAAGATTTTCTCGCGCCAGTTGAAGCGGAACGGCGCCAGGCACACGAACACCGCGATCGGCCGCGCGACCAGCATCAGCACGAACGCGACCCCGACCGCCGGAAGCACGCTTGAACCCAGCCGGCTCGGCGAGACCAGCAGGCCGAGCAGCACGAACATCACGATCTGAGCGAGCCAGGTCGCGGCGTCCAGGAAAGCCACCACTGAATTATGCGCGCGCGTCGGCCGATTGCCGATGATGATGCCGGCGAGATAGACCGCAAGGAAGCCCGAGGCGTGCATGATCTGCGAGCCGCCGAAGATGACGAGCGCCGCGGTGGTCACGAACGGCGCGTGCAGGCCCTGCGGCAGCGCGACCTTGTTGAGGGCGATGACGACGAGGCGTCCGCCGAGGAAGCCGACGGCAGCGCCCAGCACCGCCTCCTGGATGAACTCCATCGCCACATGGCCGGCCGAGCTCGATCCCAGCGAGATGTATTCGACCAGCATCAAAGTGAGGAAGATCGCGAAGGGATCGTTGGTGCCGGACTCGGCCTCCAGCGTCGCCCCGACGCGCGGGCGCAGGCGCAGGCCCTGGGTGTGCACCAGCAGGAACACCGCGGCCGCGTCGGTCGAGGCCACCACGGCGCCGACCAGCAGCGACTCCGTCCAGTTGAGGTCGAGCGCGTATTTGGCGAACGGCGCCGTGATCAGCGCGGTCAGCAGCACGCCGACGGTCGCGAGCACCACGGACGGCGCGAGCACGGTGCGGATGCTGGCAAAGCGCGTCTTCAGGCCGCCGTCGAACAGGATCAAGGCGAGCGCGACGGAGCCGACCAGATAGGTGGTGCGAACGTCGTCGAACTGGAGCTGCCCGGGGCCGGAATCACCGGCGAGCATGCCGACCGCAAGAAAGACGAGTAGCAAGGGCGCGCCGAAGCGCAGCGCAAGCAGGCTCGACAGGATACCGGCCATCACGAGGACGGCACCGAGCAATATGGCGAGGCTGACAGAGTCGAGGGAGGCCATTCACCTTCCGGGTACGAATTGCTGGATTTGCATCCTTATCGTCGCAGCCCCGGCGCGCCAACCCATTTTCTCCCGCTCGCGGCCATCTGCCCGTATTTTGCGGCCTTAACGCGCTTCACTTGGCGGTGTATCGATGGCCGCGCCGCTGCCTTTGTGGGATTCTGCGGCGCCATCGAATCAAATCCTTCCGCCCCGCCTCCCGACGAGACCAATGGACATGGACCTCAAAGACTTCATGGAGTTCGTGCAAACCACCGCACGCAGCGTCGGGGCGGAAATCTCCTCACCGTGGTTCTACCTGCAATTCGGCCTGATGCTGGCCGCGGCCGGCATCGCCTATGCCGCGGAAGCGACCATTCGCAGCCGCGTCGACATGACCTCGCTGGCGATGCGCTTGCCGCTGCCGCTCCGGCACTTTGCCCGGGTCATGGTCGCCAGCGCCTCGACGGCGGTGTTCACCCTGCTCGTGATCGTCTCCCGCGTGGTGATGTACCATGCGACCTGGCCGAGCCGCTCCTATCTCCTGATGGTCGCGGCCAAGCTGGGCTTCGCCTGGCTCGCGATCCGGCTGGTGACCTCGGTGCTGCGCAACGCCTTCATCGTCAGGCTGGTGTCGATCACCGCCTGGTTCGTCGCGGCGCTGTCCATCCTCGGCCAGCTCGATTCGACGGTCGACCTGCTCGACTCCGTCGCAATCGTGCTCGGTGGCCTCAGGCTGACGCCGCTGCTGGTGATCAAGGCGGGCGCGCTCCTGCTGATCGCGCTCTGGCTCACCAACATCGCCAGCAATTTCGCCGAAAGCCGGATCAACGCGACCAGCGATCTGACGCCGTCGGTGCAGGTGCTGCTGGTCAAGATCATCCGCATCGGACTTCTGGCCGTCGCAATTGTCATTGCGCTCGGCACGGTCGGCATCGACCTCTCGGCGCTCGCGGTGTTCTCCGGCGCGGTCGGCGTCGGCATCGGTATCGGCCTGCAGAAGATCGTCGCCAACTTCATCTCCGGCATTATCCTGCTCGCCGACAAATCGGTGAAGCCGGGCGACCTCGTCACCATCGGCGACAACACCGGACGCATCAGCGCGATGAAGACGCGCTATATTTCCGTTGCCGCCGGCGACGGCCGCGAATTCCTGGTGCCGAACGAGGATCTGGTGACGCAGAAGGTCGTCAACTGGACCTATACCGACAATAACACGCTGGTGAAGATCGCCTTCGGCACCAATTACGACGCCGATCCAAGGCTGGTGTGCAAGCTCGCCGCCGAGACCGCAGCGGCCCATCCCCGCGCCCAGAAGGGCAAGCCGCCGAACAGCATTTTGACCGAATTCGCGGAGGCCGGAATGAAGTTCTCGCTGACCTTCTGGATCGCCGACCCCGACGGCATGGACAACGTCAAGAGCGACGTCATGCTGGCGCTGTGGGACGCCTTCAAGCGCGAGGGCATCCGGGTTCCCTATCCGGTCCGTGAAATCCGCATCCGCGGGGGCGCCCTGCCGGTGGAAACCACCGTAGAAGTCCCGAATTAGGCCGTTTTCGGGCGCAGAGCCAGTAAGCTCGGCTTGCATGCAGGCCCACAGCCATTAGATTGGGACGTGAAATCAAGCCTTTCCGCGACATCGAGACCAGCCCCGCATGAGCTACGTCGAAGCCTCCGATACCTCCCTGCGCAAGACCGGACAGATCAAGCTGCATGGGCCGGGCGCCTTTGCCGGCATGCGCAAGGCCGGTGCGCTGGTGGCCAAGTGCCTCGACGAGCTCACCGACATCGTCGGGCCCGGCGTGCCGACCGAACGCATCGACCAGTTCGTCCGCGACTTCGCCTTCAGCCACGGCGCCTATCCGGCGACTCTGATGTATCGCGGCTATCGCTACTCGACCTGCACCTCGCTCAACCACGTGGTCTGCCACGGCATGCCCGGCGACCGGCCGCTGAAGGAAGGCGACATCGTCAACATCGACGTCACCTTCATCGTCGACGGCTGGTATGGCGATTCCAGCCGGATGTATTCGGTCGGCCCGATCGCCCGCAGGGCCGAGCGCCTCATCGAGGTGACGTATGAAGCCATGATGCGCGGCATCGCCGCGGTGAAGCCCGGCGCCACCACCGGCGACATCGGCCACGCCATCCAGAGCTTCGTCGAACCGCAAGGCATGAGCGTGGTGCGCGATTTCTGCGGCCATGGCCTCGGGCGCATGTTCCACGACGAGCCGAACATCATCCATATCGGCCGGCCCGGCGAGGGCGTCCAGCTCAAGCCCGGCATGTTCTTCACCATCGAACCGATGATCAATCTCGGCAAGCCGCATGTGAAGATCCTCTCGGACGGCTGGACCGCCGTCACCCGCGACCGTTCGCTGTCCGCGCAGTTCGAGCACTCGGTCGGCGTCACGGCGACGGGCGTCGAGATCTTCACGCTGTCGGAACGGCACGGCGAGAAGCAGATCGGGTGATTGCGCCGCGGCCTCCCTCGCGGACCTCTACCTCCGGCGGCGGAACGATGACGGCGCCCTCTTGTAGGTCGCTGCAAAGGCATCGTTGAAGCGGCGAACGCTGCCGAAGCCGGCCGCAAACGCAATCTCCGCCAACGTCATCCTAGTCTGGTCGATCAAGCGCTTGGCTTCCTGCACGCGCCGCGTTGCTGCGATCTCGCTCGGGCTCGCACCGGCATGACGTAGGAACAGACGCAGCAGATGGCGCGGCCCGACGCCGAGCGCCTCGGCAAGCTCCGTCATCGACGCACGATCGAGAAAGCCGTCATCGATCAGGCGCATCCCGCGCGCGACGGTGGTGGCTGTGCCGAGCCAGGCTGGAGACCCCGGCGCCGATTCCGGCCGGCAGCGGAGGCATGGGCGAAAGCCGGCCCGTTCGGCGGCGGCAGCGGTCGCATAGAAGGTGACATTCTCGGAGCGCGCGGGGCGGACCGGGCAGACCGGCCTGCAATAGATGCGCGTCGACCGGACGCCCGAGAAGAACAGGCCATCGAACGCGCGAGCCCGTGCCAGCCGCGCCCGATCGCAGGTCTCCCGATCGAGATGCGGTGGCAGGGTTTGCCGATGCGCCGAACCTATCGTCATGTCGCAAGAATAATGGCGGCACAGCGCGACGAGTAGCCGAAATCGGACTCGATCGGACGATGAGGTCCGAATTCAGCCAGCCCGTCCGACCGCTCCAGATCATGGTGCCGATCTTTTCAGGAGCAAATCGCATGGGCACGCAGGCACGACCAACGACGTCAGGGCAAACCACGCTCGCGCTCGATATCGGGCTTCTGCTGCTCCTGTCGTTGATCTGGGGCAGCTCGTTCACGCTCATCAAGGTCGCGGTCCCGACGATCCCACCCATCACGATGGTGGCCGCGCGGGTGACGATCGCGGCCGTTCTCCTGATCCTGATCGCTCTCGCGCAGGGACATGCGCTTCCCCGCCAAGGATCGGTGTGGGTGGCTTTCTGCGTGCAAGGGCTGCTGCAGAGCGCGCTGCCGTTTACGCTGATCAGCTGGGGCGAGATGCACATCGCAAGCGGTCTTGCCGGCGTCCTCAATGCGACGCCGCCGATGTTCGTGCTTGCGATCGCGTTAATGACCGGGCACGGACGGCAGACGATCAGCGGCCGGAGGATCGTCGGCGTCGCTCTCGGCCTCTTCGGCGTGGCCGTGACGATCGGCATCGATGCGCCGTCCGGAATCGGCACGGCGGCGCCGCCGCTGGCGCAGGTCGCCGTCCTCGGCGCCAGCCTGTGCTACGCGCTCGCGCCGATATGGGGACAGCGGTTCTCCGAGCTCCCCGCGGTCGTGACGGCGGCCGGAGCTATGAGCTGCGCCGGCATGCTGATGCTGCCCGCGGCCGCCATCCTCGAACAGCCGTGGACGCTGACACCGCCGCCCCCACAGGCGGTTGCGGCGGTCGTCGCTCTCGCGGTCGTCTGCACGGCGCTCGCAATGGTGATCTACTTCCGCCTGATCAGAACGCTCGGGCCACTTGGCACAACCAGCGGGAGCTACCTGCGTGCAGGATTTGCGGTGGCGCTGGGAACCGCCTGGCTGGACGAGCGCTTCAGCTGGTCGAGCATTGCCGGGATGGCGTTGATCCTAGCCGGCGTCGTCGCCATCACGATGCCCCTGCCAATCCGAAGCGCCCAGAGACCGCCAGTCAGACCGTCGCCATCGTCACATGCCGGCTGGAACAATTGAAGGTTGCAAAAACGGCAATCCGCGGCAATGCTTGGCGCTCGATGCCCGCCAAGCCAGACCAGGACCAGAGCAAGCCTGAAGACACGCCGCATTATCACGGCCATCGCGAGCGGCTGCGCGAGCGATTTTACAGCGCCGGAGCGGATGCGCTCAGCGATTACGAGCTGCTGGAGATGGCGCTGTTTCCCGCGCTGCCGCGGCGCGATACCAAGCCGCTGGCGAAGACGCTGATCAAGACTTTTGGTTCGTTCGCCGAGGTCGTGCACGCGCCCGTCGCGCGCCTGCGCGAGGTCGAGGGCGTCGGCGAGGCCGCGGTCAACCAGCTCAAGCTGATCGCGGCCGCGGCGAGTCGCGTGACCAAGGGCGAGGTCAACAGCCGCAACGCGCTGTCGTCCTGGAACGAGGTGATCGACTATTGCCGCTCCAGCATGGCGTTTGCCGACAAGGAGCAATTCCGCCTGCTCTTCCTCGACAAGCGCAACCAGCTGATCGCCGACGAGGTGCAGCAGACCGGCACCGTCGACCACACCCCGGTCTATCCGCGCGAGGTCATCAAGCGCGCGCTCGAGCTATCGGCCACCGCGCTGATCCTGGTGCACAACCACCCCTCGGGCGATCCCTCGCCCTCGCAGGCCGACATCCAGATGACGAAGGCGATCATCGACATCGCCAAGCCGCTGGGGATCGCCGTGCACGACCACATCATCGTCGGCAAGAGCGGGCATGCGAGCCTGCGCGGGATGCGGTTGATCTAGAGAACGCGGACAAGCGCCTCGGCCGATTTCAAAAGCAGCCCTCCCCACCGGCGCTGTTTTCTCCCCGAGCGTGTAAGCCATTTCACATGCATCCGGCCCGCGGCCTGCCAGATTTGCCGGATCACGCTGGAGCCATGCCGCGACCAAGACGCATGGCTCACACCTGACTTGCATGAAGAATATTTTCATCAATTTTTGCGGGAGCGGGAGATGGTTTCATTCGAGAGCTTGAAAAACGAATATGAGCGGAATTGGGCCAGTCTCGAGATCCGGCCTGCACGCCTCGCCGACGCCAATGCGGTGGCTCGCAAGGCGATTAACGGCAAGGCGACCTATCAGCAGATCGAACGGCTGACCGGCGTGCCCTGGTATTTTGCCGCCCTCTGTCACTACCGCGAGTCCAATTTCGACTTCGACACCTATCTCGGCAACGGCGAGTCGCTTCATCGCGTGACGACGATCGTTCCGAAAGGGCGCGGCCCGTTCGCCACCTTCGTGGACGGCGCCGTGGACGCGTTCCGGATCGAGAATTTCGTCGGCGCGCAGGACTGGAGCATCGGGCGGATCCTGTACCGGCTGGAGGCGTTCAACGGCTTCGGCTATCACGCGAAGGGGTGCAATTCGCCTTATCTCTACGGCGGCTCGACCCTGTACGGCCCACCCGAGGCACGGGCCGGAAAATTCGTCCGCGACCACGTGTTCGACGCGAACCATGTCGACTCTCAGCTCGGCACGGCGGTGATCCTGCACGCGATGATGACGCTCGACTCCTCGATCACCCTCGATAACGGCCCGCAATTTGCGAACCGCGCCGAGCCCGAGGACGATGCGGCATCGACGATCGCGCTCATGCAGCAGGCGCTCAACAAGCTCGGCGCCAATCCGCCGCTCGTCGAGGACGGCATCAGCGGACCGAAGACGAAGGCCGCGGTCTCGCAGTTTCAACAGCAGAACGGCCTGAAGGACACCGGCCTCCTCGATGCAGCCACGGTCGCCGCCATCACGCGCGCGACACAGGCGGGAGGTTCGGTGCAGGGCGGAGACCTATCCCAGGCGCTGAAGCGGCTGGAGGATCTCGCGCAATTGCTGCGGGGCGGCACGCCGCAGGCGAGCACGCCGCCAGCGACCACGCCGACGACGACCAACGATCCGATCAACCTGTTCGAACGCCTGTTCGCCCTCATCAACAAGACCGCGCCGATGCCTGGACCAGTGACGCCGACCAACCCTGCTCCCGTCGATCAGCTGAAGCAGGTCGTCGACCTGCTCAGCACCTTGCTCAACAAGGATAGCAAGCCCGTGCTCGGCCAGGTCAACGGCGCGCTGGGCGAGACCATCGGCAAGCTGCTCGACGGCAAAAAGACCGCACTCGGCATCGGCGGCTCGGTGCTCACCGCGCTGCTCTCCTCGGTCACGGCGAGCCCCAATGCGGGCGGCATTGCCGGATTACTCGGAACGGTGGTGTCGGCCGTGCCGGGCCTCGGCCAGTTCGCGATGCCGATCTCGCTGGCGCTGACCGCCTGGGGCGTGCTCGGCAAGCTGGAGAAGTGGGCGCAAGGCACCGCGCCGCCGCCGAAGCCGACAACGTAGTGTGATGGGTTAGCTTCGACCGCTTGAACAGGTGCTCCCTCCCCCGCTTGCGGGGGTGGGGAGAGGGTGTCTCCGCAATCGAGAACCCCAAGAGGAGAGAGCCCTCACCCGCGCCTTCGGCGCGACCTCTCCCGCTTGCTTGCGGGAGAGGTCGCAGCGCCCTTGTCGCCGCGGCGGCGCCTACTGACGCAGCATGATCAGGGGATCGGCGGTGTCGGGGACGCGCCGCCATTGCGCATTGTCGTCGGCCTCGAACTGCCAGGCCTCGCCGGCCTTCGACATCAGGATGATCTGGCCGCGCTCGAGCCGCCATTGCGTCGGGTTGAACTGCGCGATGGCCGCATCGCATTTCGGCTTGAGGAAGACCTGGAAATTGTCAGGGCCGGCTTCCGTGTTGGTCAGCGTCAATCCACAGACCGGCTGGCCGTTGCCGCGCACGATCGACCAGTCGCCGATCATCTGGTCCATCGACTTGGCCATCGAGCGGGCGGCGGCGAGGTCCTGCAGGATGTAGACGCCCTCGCCCTGCCGCAGGCCTTCGAAGATGCCGGCCTCGACCTCGGTGAAGTCGATCACGGCCTCACCGGTCGCATCCTGCAAACGAACGATGTCGAGACCCCTGACGCTCCAGGCCACGATGTCTTTGGTGAAAGGTAGCGCGGTCTTGCAGGCCGGCTCCAGCTCGAGCTTGTAGCCCTGCCCCGCGGCGTCGGCCTTGAGGGTGACGACGCAGGTCTTGCTTCGCTCGGTGGTGGAGAGCTCCCACTGTCCGGGCATGTCCTTCTTCAGGGTCGACGTATCCTGCGCATGCGCCATGCCGATCGCGGCGACACATGCCGCGATGACCGATGCTACGACCCGAAGAACGCGCATCAGCGGCTCTTCACCGGCGTTTCCGCAACCGGCGTCAACGGCGCCTTGCCGGCGAACCAGGCCTTGAGGTTGTCGACCACGAGCTGGTCCATCGCGTTGCGCGTCACCACCGATGCCGAGCCGATATGCGGCAGCAGCACGACGTTCTGCATGGTCTTGAGCTCGTCCGGCACGTTCGGCTCGGCCGCGAACACATCGAGGCCTGCAGCCAGGATGGAGCCCGACTTGAGCGCCTGGACCAAAGCCGGCTCGTCGATCACCGAGCCGCGTGCGACGTTGACCAGCACGCCGCGCGGGCCGAGCGCCTTGAGCACCTCGGCATTGATCATCTTGTTGGTGCTGGCGCCGCCGGGCACGATCACCATCAGCGTATCCACCGCCTTCGCCATCTCGATCAGATCGGGGTAGTGCTTGTAGGAGACGTCCTTGGACGGATTGCGCGAATGGTAGACCACCGGCACCAGCGAGGCATCGAGCCGGCGCGCGATGGCCTGGCCGATCCGGCCCATGCCGACGATGCCGACCTTGCGGTCACGCAGCGAGCCGACGCTGAGCGGATAGTTTTGCGTCTGCCAGAGGCCCGAGCGCACATAGCGGTCGGCCTTGATGAATTCGCGCAAGGTGGAGATCAACAGGCCCATCGCGACGTCCGCGACCTCTTCGGTCAGCACGTCGGGCGTGTTGGTGACGATGATGTTGTGCTCGGCCGCGTATTTGGCGTCGATGTGGTCGTAGCCGACGCCGAAGCTCGCCACCATCTCCAATTTCGGCAGCTGGGACAGCGAATCCTTGTCGGCGCGCACCGTGTGATAGGTCACGGCCATGCCGCGGATCCTGTCGCGGATCGCCGGCGTCAGCCGCTCGAGATCACCGCGCGTCTCGGCCTTGTGGACGACGAAATGATCGGAAAAACCACTCTCGAGGATCGGCCGCACCGGTCCATAAATCAAAAGGTCGATCTTTTCGGACGAAATCGAACCGGCAGCCATCAGTTGTCCTTTCCAAGCGCGCTTTCATGCCAGCGCCGTAAAACGAGGTGGGAAACTAGCGCCAGCACCCCATAGATGACAATCCCGGCGAGCGACAACAACAACAGCGCCGCGAACATGCGGGGTATGTTCAACCGATAGCCGGATTCGGCGATCCTGTAGGCGAGCCCGGAGCCCGCGCCGGCGGTGCCGGCCGCGATTTCGGCCACGACCGCGCCGATCAGCGACAAGCCGCCGGCGATGCGCAAGCCGCCGAGGATATAGGGCAGCGCCGCCGGCAGCTTCAGGAGCCGCAGGGTCTGCTGTGGCGAGGCGCCATAGAGCTGGAACAGCCCGGCCAGGTTGCGATCGACGGAGTTCAGCCCGAGCGTGGTATTCGACAGCACCGGGAAAAAGGCGACGATGAAGGCGCAGACGACCACCGCGGTCTGCTGCTCCAGATAGATCAGAAGCAGCGGCGCGATCGCGATCACCGGCGTCACCTGGAGCACCACGGCATAGGGGAACAGCGAATATTCCACCCATTTCGACTGGTTGAACAACAGCGCCAGCGCGATCCCGCCGATGCTGGCGGCGGCAAAACCTTCGAGCGTCGTCAGCAGCGTGGCGGCGAGCGATTGTGACAACACCGCCCAGTCCTTGATCAGCGTCAGGACAATGACGGAGGGCGCCGGCAGCACGTAGGGCGGAATCTCCCTGATGCGGACCACGAGTTCCCAGGCAAGGAGCCCTGCCGCGAACACGACGACGGGAAGCACGAAGCGCGCGGCGCGCTGCATGCCCGAGGATCTTGCGGTGACGGCGGCTTGCGCGTTCATAGCGTCGACTGCCCCGAATAGGACGGCGCCAGCGCGGCCGAAACGCGGCGGCAATAGTCGGAATAGGCAGTCGAGGTGCGAAACTCCTCTCCGCGCGGCTCGACCGTCTCGATGCGGATGTCGGCCTGGATGCGGCCGGGCCGCGCCGTCATGACCACCACGCGCTGCGACAGATAGACGGATTCGAACACCGAATGGGTGACGAAGATAACGGTCTTGCCAAGGCTGCGCCACAGCGCGAGCAAATCGTTGTTGAGGCGAAAGCGCGTGATCTCGTCGAGCGCGGCGAACGGCTCATCCATCAGGAGGATATCAGGGTCGGTGACGAGCGCGCGCGCCAGCGACACCCGCATCTTCATTCCGCCGGAGAGCTCGCGCGGGAATGCTTCGGCGAAATCGGCGAGCCCGACGCTCTCCAACGCCGCATCGGCGCGCGCGAGAGCATTGGCCTTCGGCACGCGCGCGAGCCTCAAGGGCAGCCTGACGTTTTCGCGCACGCTGGTCCAGGGCATCAGGGTCGGCTCCTGGAACACGAAGCCGATGCCATGAGCTTGCTGAACATGACCTGGCTGCGCCTCACCCTTGTGGCGCAACACACGCACGATGCCGGACGACGGCGCGCCGAGCCCGGCAATCAGGCGCAGCGCCGTCGACTTGCCGCAGCCGGAGGGCCCGAGCAGCGAGATGAACTCGCCCTTGCGGACAGCGAGATCGAGCGGACCGAGCGCCATGACGCCATTGTCATAGGCCTTCGTCACCCCGCGCAGGCTGACGGCGAGGGCCGTCAGGCTGGCCTCGACCCCGGACGAAGTTTTGCTCTCTACCATTGGTCGCTGATTGTGATGTGGAGGGACCGAGCCGCGCCCCACACCTCTCCCCGACGGGGAGAGGTCGCGCCGCAGGCGCGGGTGAGGGGGCTCAGGTCCCACGAGGGAGCGTAGTCCCTCACCCGGATTGCATCTGGCGATGCGATCCGACCTCTCCCTTCGAGAGAGGTAAGCACCGCCGCCACACCTTGATCCAGTCTCAGCATGCGTTACGGCTTGCTCGGGCGCAGCTCGACGCCGACGCCCTTGTTGACGAAGCGCAGCGTGTAGGACTTGCGGAAGTCGAGATCGGGCTTCACGACGCCGGCCTTCACCATCTTGTTGAAGAAAGAGGTGTAGCGATCGTCGCTCATCGCGCCGATGCCGTCTTTGACGCTGTCGCCGGAATCGACGATGCCGTACTCCTTCATCTTCGCGACGGAATAGGCGAGCAGCTCGTCGGTCATCTCCGGATTGAGCTTCTTGATCATGGCATTGCCGGCGGAATTGTCGCCATAGATGTAATTGTACCAGCCGATCATGGAGGCATCGACGAAGCGCTGTACCAAGTCCGGCTTCTTCTCGACCGTGTCGCGGCGGGCCTCGACCAGGGTCGAATAGGTGTTGAAGCCGGAATCGGCGAGCAGCAGCACGTTGGGCTTGAAGCCGGCGGCCTTCTCGACCGCGAAAGGCTCGGAGGTGACGTAGCCCTGCATCGCGCTCTTGGGATTGGCGATGAAGGGCTGCGGGTTGAAATTGTAGGGCCGCACGTTCTTCTCGCTGAAACCGTATTCCGATTTCAGCCACTGGAAGTAGCTGGTCATGCCCTCCTTGGAGACGAACAGCGTCAGCGGCTTGAGGTCCTCGATCTTGGCGACCTTGGCGTCCGGCTGCGTCAGCATCACCTGCGGGTCTTTCTGGAAGATCGCGGCGATCGTCACGACGGGAACGTTGTTGGCGACCGCATCGAACGACATCAGCGTGTTCGCGGCCATGAAGAAATCGATCTTGCCGGCGACCAGCAGCATCCGGTTGTTTTCGTTGGGACCGCCGGGGATGATGGTGACGTCGAGCCCGTATTTCTTGTAGGTGCCGTCGGCGACCGCCTGGAAGAAGCCGCCATGTTCGGCCTCGGCGACCCAGTTGGTGCCGAAGGTGACCTTGTCCAGCGTCTCGGCACGCGCCGGGACCGTCGAGACCAAAGCGGCCATCAAGCCCGCCGTTAACGCTCGCCGCAGATGAGAGGGGCTCATAATGGCACTCCGTCGATCGCTTCTAGCCGACACCAAACCAACGCGATAAAACCGCAAGATATCAGGGGACGCGAGCCGGCCTGGCCCGCGTCCCCTGATAACCCCAAATTACGCGACAAATTCGGGCAAAGAAACCTTGATGACGCCTTCCCGCGACTGGACCGAGATTGGCTGGGCCGATGCTGCGCCCACCGAGGTGTCACGCTGGATCGCGGTGCTGCCGCTGGCGGCGACCGAGCAGCACGGCCCGCATCTGCCGGTTACCACCGACGTGCTGATCGCGGACGCCTATCTGGCGCGCGTGCGCGAGCTTTTGCCTGCGAGCGTTCCGGCGACGTTCCTGCCCGTTGAACCGATCGGGATTTCCACCGAGCATATCGACTATCCGGGCACGCAGACGCTGCCGACTGACGTCGCGCTGAAGCGATGGACCGGGATCGGCGAGGACATCGCGCGGCGCGGGGTGAAGAAGCTCGTCATCATCACCAGCCATGGCGGCAACAGCGCGGCAATGATGCTGATCGCGCAGGATCTGCGCGCGCATCAGAAGCTGTTCGTGGTCACCACCTCGTGGTCGCGGCTATCAGGCGCGGACACATTGTTCCCGGCCGATGAAGTCCGCCATGGCATTCACGGCGGCGCGGTCGAGACCTCGATCATGCTGGCGCGCTATCCTGACCAGGTGCGCAGCGATGCCGTTGCGGATTTTCCCGCAAGCAGCATCGCGCTGGAGAAGCAATATCGCTGGCTGTCGACGCAGCGGCCGGCGCCGTTCGCCTGGCAGACGCAGGATCTCAACGCCAGCGGTGCGGTCGGCAATGCGACGCTGGCCGTGGCCGCGAAGGGCGAGCAGCTCATCGATCAGGGCGCGACGGCCTTCTGCGAGTTGCTGGCCGAGGTCGATAACTTCGACGTGAACAGGCTTGCAAAAGGTCCCCTGGGATAGGTCGCATCCTCCTGAATCTATTCGGGAAAGAGCTCCGCGCGGCGGCCACGAAACATGCCTTCGAACCGGACGCGAGGAGCCTCCGTCCAACTGGGCACGCGGGCCACAACGGACCGCCCCAACCCGGATGGAGTTTCAAATGTCGATCAGGACCAGGATTGCCGCCATCGCTCTCGCCGCCCTCGCCGTCACCGGCACCATGGTGTCCACCACCTCGCAGGCTCAAGCCAAGCCGCCCGGCTGGGTCTGGGGTGTCGGCGCCGGCATCGCCACCGCCGCAGTGGTCGGCTCCGCGATCGCCGCCAGCAACGACCCCTATTACTACGGCTACCACCGCTGCGGCTGGGCCGCCCAGTACAATGCCTTCGGTCAGTACGTTGGCCGCGTTCGTACCTGCTACTGATCCAGGTACCTGAGGCCGATCTCACGTGGATCCCGCGTCCGACACGGGCGCCTCATCCACCCCGTGTCGCGCCCCCGACCCCGCCCGGCTGTCCCCCCGGGCGGGGTCATTCATTTGGACACCGGGAATCTGTTGCAGTCCCGTCACACAGCGATGCCAACCATCCACTGCGGCAATCCGCACCAGTTGCTATTGCGAATTAATCGCAATAAAGTCCGTAATGAGCCTAGGGACTTGGGAAAAAATTACGCCAAATCAGGATCATCTCGTCCGATCGCGTGAGGACCCAAGACTTGATGACAGGGCCGCGGCGAATCGGCAGGGATAGCGCGGCGTGGACATATTTGCGTTTTGGGGGCGTGCGTTTTGACGTTGAGAGGGCTTCGACATCGGTATTTGCGAACGGCCGCGGCAATCGCCTCGGGCGTGCTGGCTTTTCCCGCCGCCGGCCGCGCGGCCGATCTGCCGCTGAAGGCGCCCGCGCTAAAGCCGGTCTATGACTGGACCGGCCTCTATATCGGCGCGCACACCGGTTTCACCCGCGGCACATCCTCCGCGACGCTGACCGATCCCACACTCGCAACCGACAACCATGTCTTCACCGGAGCGACCGGCGGCGTGCAGGCCGGCTACAACTGGCGCCTCAATTCGGGGCTGCTGCTCGGCGTCGAAGGCGACATCTCGTTTCCGAACTATTTGCCCTCCAACCACGTCGTGTCATCGGCGGCGACCGCGCTGTCGAGCGTGGAGGAGCGCTGGGACTATGTCGCGAGCCTGCGCGCGCGCCTCGGCTACGCCGCAGGCAACTGGCTGGTCTACGCCACCGGCGGCGCGGCGTTTGCCGGCGAGCGCTTCCTCGCGACGCCGACAGGCGGCAATGAAGAGAAAGTGTTGAACACGCGGTTCGGCTGGACTGCCGGCGGCGGTGTCGAGTACGCCTTCGCGCCGCACTGGAGCGCGCGTCTCGAATATCTCTACAGCAAGTTCGAGAACGCCGACGTCAGCTTCCCATCGGGCGCGCAATATTCGTCGTCGATGGATTTCCATAGCCTGCGCATCGGCCTCAATCGCAAGATCGACTGGCCGGGCGTGCCGACCACCAATCCGAAGTCGGATGTCACGGACACCGAATCCAGCCGCTGGGAGATCCACGGCCAGTCCACCGTACTGGGGCAGGGCTATCCGGCATTCCGCGCGCCCTATACCGGACCGAACAGCCTGCTCCCGTCGCCGGATTTCCAGCAGACCTGGAGCAACTCGCTCTATCTGAATGCGCGGCTATGGGATGGCGGCGAGGTCTATTTCAATCCCGAGCTGCTGCAGGGGTTTGGCTTCAACAACACGACGGGCGCCGCGGGCTTTCCCAACGGCGAAGCGCAGAAATCCGGTTTCCCCTATCCGCACTTCAACGCCTCGCGGCTGTTCGTGCGCCAGACGTTTGGCTTCGGCGGCGAGCAGGAGGAGCTTGCCAGCGGACAGCTTCAGCTCGCCAGCAAGGTCGATGTCTCGCGCCTGACCTTGCAGGTCGGAAAATTCTCCGTCGTCGACGTGTTCGACGGCAATTCCTACGCGCACGACCCGCGCAAGGATTTCATGAACTGGTCGATCTGGGCCTCAGGCGCCTTCGATTATGCGGCCGACAAGCTCGGCCTCGGCTATGGCGCGACGGCCGAATTGAATCAGAAGCAATGGGCGCTGCGCGCCGGCTACTTCCTGATGGATGCCACATCCAACTCGAGCAATTTCGACATGAATGTCGGGCGCCGCGGCGAATATGTGATGGAGCTCGAGACGCGCTATTCGCTGTTCGGCCTGCCCGGCAAGCTGCGCACGCTCGGCTTCGTCAACAGCGCCTTTGCGGGCAGTTATCGCGAGACGTTGGATAATCCCGCGTTTGGCGTGGACATCACCCAGACCCGCCGCGGCCGCCTCAAATACGGCTACGCGTTTAACCTCGAACAGGCCGTCACCGACGACATCGGCGTGTTCTGCCGCTGGAGCTGGAACGACGGCCGCAACGAGATCATGGCGTTCACCGACATCGACCGCAGCCTGTCCGGCGGCGTCTCGGTCAAGGGCGCGAAATGGGGCCGGCCCGACGACATCGTCGCCATCGCCGGCGCCATCAACGGCCTCTCGCAGGACCATCGCGACTTCATCGCCGCCGGCGGACTCGGGCCGTTGATCGGCGACGGCCAGCTCAACTACCGGCGCGAACGCGTGCTGGAGACCTATTACGCCTACGCGCTGAACAAGGCGCTGACCTTCACCGCCGACTACCAGCTCATCGTCAATCCCGCCTACAACGCCGACCGCGGACCGGTCTCGGTGTTCTCGGGGCGGCTGCACGGCGAATTCTGATCGCAGCCCGCGATCGGACGATCAAAAGATCGGTTGTAATGCCGAATCCAGTTCAAGTGCGGGCCGCACGCGCGTTAGAAAGCTAGCAGGTCTTCTGCTGCAGATGCTGGACGCAGGTGCACGTCGTCGACGTCGAAGAGTACTTCACGTCGTAATACGGAAAGCTGGACGCTGCAGGGCTGTTCGTCGAACAGCGCGGAAACAGGTAATAGCTGTCGCTCAGTTTGACGGTGCCGGTAATGCTGTAGCCCAGGTTCGGCGCGTAATTATAGGACACCTCGCTCAGAATGAGCGAGATGTTCGCATTGCTTGGATTCTTTGGATCAGGTGCGGTGAACGAGGACAGCGCCAACTGCTGATTTTTCGGCCTCCCTCCTGTCGAGGAGGTCGACTGGCTCCATTGGACGGTTGCATTTCCACTGCTGTCGGTGGAAACCTCGGATACTGTGATTGTAATGAGCGAGGACCCGCTAGAATCGGTCACGGGATAGGGCGCCATGATTGCCTTCGCAGAGCCAAGAATGGCTTGCATGCGGGCCGTACTGATCGACGTATTCTGCGAGACCATATCACCGACGGCGTGCGCAGTTGCGCTGACTTTGACGTTCATGGCCAACCCGTTGCCGAGCTCGACGCCGCCGACATAGAGCACCAGCATGAACGGGACCACGATGGCGAACTCCGTCGCTGCAACGCCTCTAACGTCGGTCCACAGGCGCCGTGCGCGCAACGACAGGCCGGCGATCATAGCTGACTCCTTCCGGGGTTACGGCTCATTCTGAAACGCGGCGGATGCCATGATCTGCCGGTTGCCGCTCGAAAGATTCGAGAGATTGAAACCAAGCGGCCCAAGAACGACCGGCCAAACATATGTCACCCGGAGAACGACGATATCGCCGATATCGCCGGGCTCGAATTTCCAGGTGTTCTTGACTGCCCCCGTGGCGTCGAAGCTCAAGGGAGGCATCGACGTGTCCGCCGTAGACCACGAATTGGCAACCTGCAGATCGACCATCAGGCCGCTACAGGTGAAGAATATCACGACCTGATCGCAGACCTTCTGCTTGAAGGCATCCTGCGTCATCGCCTGCTCCTTCACCTGCCCGGTCATCACCAGGCGGCTCGATTGACGGACCACGGATTCGAGTAACTGCTGGGCAAAGAAGACGACGAACGTTTGAAGAAGCGCGATGAGGAGGGCCAGGAACGGGGCAGCCACGAGCGCGAACTCGACCGCCGTGGCCCCGTCGCCATCGCGAGCGAAATCGGCGCAAAACTTGCGGCGTCTCCTCTTTGTTGCGACGTGCGATCCGTTCATGGCGGCTTCCTACTGCACCAGGTTGGCTGTGCTTGACGCGACCTTGATGAAGAGATCCGTCAGCGCATCGGGAATTTTGTCGCTGGATTGAACGTGGTTGTAGAAGCCGGGCGAGGCGCACGCCTGGAGGTTTTTCGCGATCGTGCCGCTCGCGGGATCAGGCTGGTCGTACTTGTCGATCCAGCTCATGTACCATTGATCCGTTTTCTGGATACCGGTGGCGGAATTGGCGATGAGCTGCACGTACTCGGTGTAGAGGATCGCGATCTTGATGCCCCGATTCTTGATGGTCGTGCATGCCGCCGTGTCGAGCGGCTGCTGGCATCGCTTGTAGGACGCGAGACTCGCGTTGGGACATCCTGCAGCGCTGGTGACGATCTTGTCCTCGACGCCGTCAGTGACGAGGAAGATGACTTCCTGCGGCGTGTCTCCCGCCGCGTTGCTGCCCAGCCCGGGAGCAGGCATGAGGCCGTTGACGCTTGAAAGCGCGCCAGCGATATCGGTGCCATAGTCGGTGGTGGGATTGGTCGCACTGGACGAAGAGCAGCCCGAATAGACGCAGTTCTGGTAATAGACCGGCATCAACGCGATGTTTGAGACCTTGGTTCCGGCGGTGCTCGGAGTGGTCAGCGTCGCCAAGGTGTTCAAACCTACGTCGAACGTGTAGAGCGCCGCCTTGTAGGTCGTATTGTTCAACGTCGCCATGCACTGCATCACGCCGCCGGTAACGCCCGCTTGCGGGCAATTCGACCACGAATTCAGCAGCTGATTGACGGCAGTCGTCACGAGATCGATTCGCAGGTTGATGTTGTTAGCTCGTGCGATCGCGAGATTGTCCTTGGTGCCGCCGTCGTGAGCGATGTTGGTTTCATGACAGGCGAAGCCGCAGTTCTGCGAAGACGTCGCCGACTGGTATTTGGAAGCGGTGTACGTGATGAGTTTGCTGATGTCATTCGCGGTCGCGCCAATCCCCATAGACGGCGAGTCGTCCAGGAGCAGGTAGAAATTCATGTTGGGCGCGCTCGAGGCCTTCGCGGTCGCGGAGCCCGAGATCTGCCACGTCTGCTTGCCAAGAACGTTCGGGAAGTTATTCACCGACTGAGCGGTATAGGAAACCGTGATCGTTCGCGCGAGCCCGGAATCGACGACATTGACGGTCGGGGTCGGAGTCGCCGACAGCCCCGGAAGATTGGCCTTCGTGGCGAACACGGCCGCAGCCGTCGCCTTGACGATCGTGTTGTCACTCTGCGTCAGCATCGCCGGCCTGACGGCCGCGATGGCTGCCGCATCGGCGGCCGCGTTCAATTGCTCTCGCTGGCGCAAGGCCAGCGTGTAGTCGAGCGCCATCCCCAGCAGAAATATGATAGGGACCAGCATCAGCGCGAAGATGATGGCGACGTTGGCCTTCCGGTTTTGCAGGAAACGAAGCACTAAGCCGCGGAGCATTTGACCTTCACCCTGATTGCCGTCGCTGCGGCCGAGACCATTTACTGGTGCCTTGCGACCGGAGGAGACCACAGGTTTCGCAGCCGATCGCTCGCTCTTTACGGGGGCAAATATGGCTATCGCGCCTTAATCAACGCTTACGCGCGTTCCATAAACACGGACTGCGACGGATCGAGATGTGTCACATTGAGAAAGCATCATTAACGCCGCTTAAACAGGTTCGCCGAGATTGACCCTCAGGGGATCAAATCCCGAAAATTCGAACGAGAGCCCAAGCTGCGACAATTTTGGTCGGAGCCGGGCAAATCGCGCCTGGAGTTCCTATATAAGGGACTCGGTCCGGCGTCCGCCGGGCCTGACATCCTCTTTCCTGCACACAATGTTGTCCGTCGAACTCATCATCGTCGTCGTCCTGATCGTCATCAACGGCCTGTTATCCATGTCGGAGCTGGCCGTGGTCTCGTCCCGCCCGGCCCGGCTGTCGCTGCTTGCCGCCAAGGGCGTGCGCGGCGCCGAGCGGGCGCTGAAGCTAGCGGCCGATCCCGGAAAGTTCCTCTCGACGGTACAGATCGGCATCACCCTGGTCGGCGTGCTTTCGGGCGCGTTCTCCGGCGCGACGCTCGGCCAGCGGCTGACGCTATGGCTGGTCGAGGCCGGTCTCTCCGCCGGCGTTGCCGACATCGTCGGCGTCGGCATCGTGGTCACGCTCATCACCTACGCCACGCTGATCGTCGGCGAGCTGGTGCCGAAACAGGTGGCGCTACGCGATCCCGAGAGCGTCGCGGTGAAGGTTGCGCCGGCGATGCACGTGCTTGCGAAGGTATCGCTGCCGCTCGTCTTCCTGCTCGATCTCTCCGGCAAGCTGATCCTCAGGCTGCTCGGCCGCGGCGGCAAGGCCGAGGAGAAGGTGTCGGAGGATGAGATCCATCATCTCGTCACCGAGGCGGAGAATGCAGGCGTGCTCGAGCCCGGCGAGAAGGAGATGATCGCGGGCGTGATGCGGCTCGGCGACCGGCCGGTCGGCGCCGTCATGACGCCGCGCACGGAGGTCCACGAGATCGACCTGAATGATGCGCCGGAAGCCATTCAGGAGATCATCGCAAAGAGCCCGCATTCGCGCTTTCCCGTCTCCGACGGCGACCGCGACAAGCCGATCGGCGTACTGCAGGCCAAGGACCTGCTGATCGCCTATATGAACGAACGCGCGCCGGATCTGCGCGCGCTGGTGCGCGAGGCGCCCGGCATTCCAGCGTCGGCCGACGCTCGCGACGTGCTGGCGATCCTGAGATCTGCGCCGGTTCACATCGGGTTCGTCTACGACGAATACGGTGCCTTCGAAGGCATGGTGACGGCCGCGGACATCCTCGAATCGATCGTCGGCGCCTTCCATTCGGAGCAAGGACCGCCGGAGCCGGCCTATGTCAGGCGCGGCGACGACTCGCTGCTGGTCTCCGGCTGGATGCCGGTCGACGAGTTCGGCGAGTTGCTCGGCATCGAGCTGCCGCCGCACCGCTACAACACGGTGGCCGGCCTCGTGCTGCAACAGTTCAACGCGCTGCCTGACATCGGCGATGCCTTCGACTTCGGCGGCTGGCACATCGAGGTGATCGATCTCGACGGGCGGCGGATCGACAAGATTCTGGCAAGCCGGACGGGTGAAGTCGAGACGGGGTGAGCCCCAGCTTCGCGTCGAACGCAGAGCCTCACCCGAACTTCACGCCGATGCGCCTTTCCTTGCGCCAGACCACAGTGCAGGCGAGATGCGTTCCGTCCGCCTGGATGATGAGGGTGAAGTGTTCGGGGATGCCGACGGGGCTGCTGACGTCGAGAGCGGCGCCGGTGCCGGAAAAATTGCGGACGGTGCAGTCGATCGCGCCGCCGCCGAACTCGATGGTTCCGGCCTTCAGCACACGATGCCTGGCTCTATCGCGTCGCTCGTCCATCGGGCCAATTTACACCCGAAGCTGACATAGACGTTAAAACACGACTCCGATCCCCGATGAATTGTCGCCGCCGCAAAATGCGACGGTATCATGCGGTGGAACGGCGCCTCAGAGCGCCGGCTGGAACGTCTCCGCCTGCGCAATCCGCCAGGCGTCACGGAACCGGGGATCCTCGGTGCCTTCCAGCAATTCTCCGGGCCGCAATGCCGGATAGAGCTGCGCGAAGGATTTCACGTCGGTCGTCGAGGTCCGCTGGCTGAAGTGAATCGGGCGCAGCTGCTGCGGATGTTCGAGGCCGGCCGCGGCGATCAGCTCGGTCAGCGAATGCAGCGTGGCGTGGTGATAATTGTGCACGCGGTCGATCTTGAGCGGCACGTAGAGCGCGCGTGCGCGGGTCGGGTCCTGCGTCGCGACCCCGGTCGGGCAGCGGTCGGTGTGGCAGCTCAGCGACTGGATGCAGCCGAGCGAGAACATGAAACCGCGCGCCGAATTGCAATAGTCGGCGCCGATCGCCATCGCGCGCGCCATGTCGAAGGCCGTGGCGATCTTGCCGGACGCGCCGATCTTGATGCGGTCGCGTGCGTTGATGCCGATCAGCGCGTTGTGCACGAAGCTGACGCCCTCGCGCATCGGCATGCCCAGATGGTCCATGAACTCCAGCGGTGCGGCGCCGGTGCCACCCTCATTGCCGTCGACAACGATGAAGTCCGGATAGATGCCGGTCTGCAGCATAGCCTTGCAGATCGCCAGGAATTCCCAGGGATGGCCGATGCACAGCTTGAAGCCGGCCGGCTTGCCGCCGGAGAGCTTTCGCATCTCGGCAACGAACTGCATCATGCCAACGGGCGTCGAGAAGGCGCGGTGCGAAGCCGGCGAGATGCAGTCCTCGCCCATCGCGACGCCGCGGATCTTCGAAATCTCCTCCGAGACTTTCGCGGCCGGCAGCACGCCGCCATGGCCGGGCTTGGCGCCCTGGCTGATCTTGAGCTCGACCATCTTGATCTGGTCCTGGGCGGCAACGCGCGCGAATGCCTCCGGATCGAAAGTGCCGTCGTGATGCCGGCAACCGAAATAGCCCGAGCCGATCTCCCAGATGATGTCGCCGCCCATCTCGGCGTGATACGGACTGAAGCCGCCCTCGCCGGTGTCGTGCGCAAAGCCGCCCTTTTTCGCGCCGGCATTCAGCGCACGCACGGCGTTCGGGCTCAGCGCGCCGAAACTCATGGCGGAGATGTTGAACACCGAGGCCGAATAGGGCTTCTGGCAGTCGGGCCCACCGATGGTGATGCGGAATTTTTCTTCGGCATGGCTCTTCGGCGACACCGAGTGATTCATCCACTCGTAACCCTCGCGGTAGACATCCTCCTGGGTACCGAAGGGGCGCTTGTCGAGCTCCATCTTGGCGCGCTGATAGACCACCGCGCGGGTGTCGCGCGAGAACGGCATGCCGTCCTTCTCGCTCTCGAAGAAATACTGCCGCATCTCGGGCCGGATCTCTTCGAGCAGAAAGCGGATATGCGCCGAGATCGGATAGTTGCGCAGCACCGCGTGGCTCTTTTGCAGGAGATCGCGCACACCGAGCAAGGTGAGCGCGGCAAAGATCAGGATCGGGACCAGCAGAATGTCGAAGATCTTGCGGTCGGCGACGCCGATGCCGATCAGGAGCGCGGTGACGACCGCACAGATCGTCAGCACGATGAAACGTGGCGAGAATGGCAGAAGCAGGGTTTCCATGATCCCCTCTTCCGCGAGCGACAGGCGCTTGGGAGATAAGGGGTCGGGAGCTTCCTGCGGTTTGTTGTCTTCGGCCACGATTCCCATCCTCTCGCCAGCATGAGGCGGTACGATACGCCTGCGCCAATCATACGGATATGACGCGGCCCTTGTTTCAGGCTAGCGAATTCGGCCGAGGCAAATCAATCAGCCGGATGGGCGGATTTTGCAGTGCAGCAGAGGCGATGGGGCTATGGGAGCGGACTTCAGCGATTCCCGGGCCAGAAAATGCAGACCCGGGACCCTGCGAGCTTGGCGAACGCCGATCAGCGCTCGACGAACGCCTTCTCGATCACGAAGTGGCCGGGCTTGTTGCCGGAGCCCTCGATGAAATCGCGGCCTTCGAACATCACCTTGAGCTCTTCGAGCATCGCCGGGCTGCCGCACATCATCACGCGGTCGGTGGCGATGTCGAGCGGGCCCTGGCCGATGTCGTTGAAGATCTGCTCGGAGTTGATGAGGTCGGTGATTCGGCCGCGATTGCGGAACGGCTCGCGGGTCACGGTCGGATAATAGATGAGCTTGTCCGCCAGCAGCTCCCCGAACAGCTCGTCCTCGCGCAAGGTCGCGACGAGCTTCTCGCCATAGGCGAGCTCGGAGACCTGACGGCAGCCATGCACCAGAACGATGCTCTCGAACTGATCGTAGACATCGGGGTCCTTGATCAGGCTGGCGAACGGCGCGAGGCCCGTGCCGGTCGAGAGCAGCATCAGCCGCTTGCCGGGAATGAGATTGTCGGTGATCAGCGTGCCGGTCGCCTTGCGGCCGACCAGGATGGTGTCACCTTCCTTGATCTTCTGGAGGCGCGAGGTGAGCGGGCCGTCCTGAACCTTGATCGAGAAGAACTCGAGCTCTTCCTCGTGGTTGGCGCTCGCCATGCTGTAGGCGCGCAGCAGCGGACGGCCGTCGATCTCGAGGCCGATCATCGCGAACTGGCCGTTCTGGAAGCGGAAGCCGGTGTCGCGCGTGGCGCGGAAGCTGAACAACGTGTCGGTCCAGTGCTGGACGGAAAGAACCTTCTCTCGGTAAAACGCGCTCATGATTTTCGATATTCCGAATATTTGCGGTTTTAGAACAACAGCGTTGCATTGAAGCGAGGCGGGCACCACTTGCCATGGCGGAGGATTTCTCAGGCGTGATCTACGCCATTGAGACCAATAATCAACCTCGTTTCGGGTGCAATTGATGCCGATCAAACCGGCATTTGCGGCGGAATTGGCAGGATCATTAACGGATCTGCTGTCAGGCCCGCATCAAGGGTAATTTCTTTCCCCTGAATGGCTCGAGCGCAGCACTTAATTTCCGTGGCGCTCGCGAGAATTTCATTAAGAATAGCTCTGGTTTTCACCCAGACATGGCGCCGTTTCCCGCATTTTTGCGGCCTTTGGCGCCAGGAATGATCAGGCAAATGAGCGGCGAGCGGATCTTCGTCCAGGCGATCAGGCACTATTGTGCGAACCACGGCATCGCCGTCGATGTCCGCGCCGGTGGCTGGCTGATCGCGATGCGCCGGGGGGCAGCGCGCCATTTCGCCTTCGGCTATGACATCGGCCTCAACAGTGCCATCGCGCATCGCCTCGCCAACGACAAATCTGCCACCGCCGAGGTGCTGATGCTGGAAGGCGTGCCCTGCATTCACCATCAACTCTTCCTCAACCCGAAGCTGGGCGAGACTATTGTTGGCGCCGGCTGGCGAGATGCCATGCTCGTGCTGCTGCACGACAATCCGCAAGGCGTGGTGGTGAAACCGAACGAGGGAACGTCGGGACGATCCGTCTTGATGGCGACGACGGAGGCCGAACTCGACCACGCGGCTGGCGAGGTCTTTTCGATGAGTGCGGGGCTCGTGATCTCGCCCTATGTCGCGATCGAGCAAGAGGTACGCGTGATCCTGCTCGATGGCGTGCCACTCGTCGTCTACAGCAAGCAGCGCGGCTCGGATTGGCGGCACAATCTCGATGCCGGCGCACAGCCGGTGCTGGTGGAGGACGGCGAGGTTCGCACTGCCTGCGTGACACTCGCGATCGACGCCGCGGGCGCCATCGGCATCACCTTTGCGTCGATCGACCTGGTGCGCGTCGATGGCGCGTGGCAGGTGTTAGAAATCAATTCCGGCGTGATGACGGAGGCGCTGGCAAAGCTGCATCCGGAGCTGGTGCAGGCGACGTATGGCGCGGCGCTGGATCGGGTGTTTGGGGATCCCCGCTAGCGCTGATCTATGACCGTCACCCTGAGGTGGCCGCTTCTTCAGCGGCCCTCGAAGGGCGACAGCCCGGCTGTAGCTGCAGCCCGGCCGTTCATCCTTCGAGGCTCCCGGCGCGATGCTTTGCATCGCGCCGGGAGCACCTCAGGATGACGGGATCGAGAGCTAATTATTTGCGCCAGCAGAATCGTCCATCGCCTTGAACGCTTCCTCCAATTGCAGCGAGATCGGCACGTTCAGGCGTTCGCCGGTCGGAAGTCGCGCGGTGAACCATTTGTTATAGAGGGGCACGAGGTCGCGGTTGGAGCCGAGCTTGCGGAAGCTGCGCTCGACCACGGCCGAGAGTTGCGGCTCGCCCTTACGGAACATGATGCCGTAGGGGTCGTAGGACAGATAATCGCCGGTGACGCGGAACTTGTCCTGCGCCTTGTGGCGCGCGATCAGGCCGGAGAGCAGGATATCGTCGGTCGCGAACGCATCGGCCTTGCCGTCTACGAGCATCTGGTACGACTGTTCGTGATCGGGTGAGGCCACGATGTTGAGGCCGAGCGAGGATTTCCTGTCGGCCGCCTGGATCGCCTGCTCGTTGGTGGTGCCCTTCGTCACCACGATGGTCTTGCCCTTCAGGTCGGACAGCGACTCGACGCTCGACGCCTTCGGCACCATCAGCTTGGTGCCGGCGACGAACATCAGCGGCGAGAACGCGACGCGCTTGCCGCGCTCGGCATTGGCCGTGGTCGAGCCGCACTCCAGGTCGATCTTGTTCTGGAGCACCGCGTCGATGCGGTCGTCCGAGGTGACCTTGACGTAGTCGATCTTCAGATTGGGGTCGTCGACCTCGACGCCGATCTCCTCGACGATGGCCTCGCAGAGTTCGAGGCTGTAGCCGATCGGGCGGCCCGACTGGTCGAGGAACGAGAACGGCGGCGAGCTCTCGCGATAGCCGAGCCGCACGAGATGCGCTTTCTTGATGGCCGACAGCGTCGGGCTGAGCCCTTCGCCGCCGGTCTGGGCGGAAGCCGCGGTCGCGAGCAACGATGCCGCGAGCCACAGGCAGCCACCGATCACTGACCTTGCCAGTGTCTGGCCCATGACGTGCCCCTAACCATGGCCGGCCATGGCGGGCACCTCGCCGGGGATCATGTCTTCCGGCACGGCATCGCCTGGTCCCATCGCATGCTCGGGCCCGAGTTCGCCTTCCCACTTCGCGACCACGGAGGTCGCCAGCGTGTTGCCGATGACGTTGGTAGCGCTTCGGCCCATGTCGAGGAAGGTGTCGATGCCCATGATCATGAGCAGGCCCGCCTCGGGAATGTTGAACTGCGCCAACGTCGAGGCGATCACGACGAGAGAGGCGCGCGGCACGCCCGCGACGCCCTTCGAGGTGATCATCAAGGTCGCCAGCATCGCGAGCTGGGTGCCGAGCGACATCTCGATGTGATAGGTCTGCGCAATGAAGATGCTCGCGAAGGTGCAGTACATCATCGTGCCGTCGAGGTTGAAGGAATAGCCGAGCGGCAGCACGAAGCTCGAGATCCGCGACGAAGCGCCGAAGCGGTTGAGTCCCTCCAGCGTCTTCGGATAGGCCGCCTCCGAGCTCGCGGTCGAGAACGCGATCATCAGCGGCTCGCGGATCAGCTTCAGCAGATGGGCGTAGCGTGGGCCGATGACGACGAAGCCGACGATGACAAGAATGCCCCACAGCAGCGCGAGCGAGAGATAGAAGCCGCCCATGAACACGATGAGCTTCCAGAGCACCAGCAGGCCGTTCTTGGCGACGGTCGCGGTGATGGCGGCCCAGACCGCGAGCGGCGCGAACAGCATCACATAGCTCGTCACCTTGAGCATGATGTGGCCGATATCGTCGATCAGCGCCAGGATCGGCTTGGAGCGCTCGGGCATCGCGCCCATCGCCACCGAGAAGAACACGGCGAAGATCACGATCTGGAGGATCTCGTTCTGCGCCATCGCGTCCGCGATCGAGGTCGGAATCAAATGGGTCAGGAATTTCTCGATCGAGAAGGCCGAGACCGGCAGGCCGGTCGATTGCGCCTTGTCAGGCAGCGTGCCGGGGAAGTTCGCGCCGGGCTGAAGCAGATTGACCATCACGAGGCCCAGCATCAGCGAGACGAAGGAGGCGCTGACGAACCAGCCCATGGTCTTGGCGAAGATGCGGCCGAGCTTGGAGCCCGAGCCCATATGGGCGATGCCGCCGACCAGGGTCGCGAACACCAGGGGCGCGATGATCATCTTGATCAGGCGCAAGAACATCATGGCGATCAGGTTGATGGAGGAGGCCCAGTCGGCGCGCGTATCGGGCAGGAAGTTGTAGATCGCCGAGCCCATGATGATGCCGAGCACCATCGCCGCCAGAATGTATTGCGTAAACCTGTTCGACATCGATGACCCCCACATACGCCGGCGCTTCATAGTGTCGCAGATATGACAGCTGCGCAACACGCTTGGCGTGCAGTCGCTTTGTCCCGATGTTCCCATTGTGAAACTGGAGGCGCCGATCTAGCCTTCATGCAGCGCACAACGAATGCGGCTTGCACGTTTTGTTTGCGGCGGCTGCATCAATAATCGTCAAACAAGCGAAGAGGAGACGCCATGAGCGGCAGCATCAATCGCCAGATTCTTCTGGTGGAAAAGCCCAGCGGCAAGCTCGGCCCTGAACATTTCAAGATGGTCGACGGCACGATGCCGGAGCCGAAGGACGGCGAGGCCCTGCTGCGGGTGCGTTACATCTCGCTCGATGCGGCCAACCGTGCCTGGATGCATGGCGCGACTTATCGGTCCGCGGTCGAAGCCAACAGCGTAATGGCCGGCGGCGCCATCGCCGAGGTCATCAGCTCGAAGGCACCGGAGCTCGCCGCCGGCGACATCGTGTTCGGCGACACCGGCTGGCAGGAATATGCGGCGGTGCCGGCGAAGCATCTTACCAGCATGCCGAAGCTCGAACCGATGACGCATCTGCTCAGCGTGTTCGGCATCGCCGGCCTCACCGCCTATTTCGGCCTGCTCGAGATCGGCAAGCCAAAACAGGGTGAGACGGTCGTGGTCTCCGCGGCCGCGGGCTCGGTCGGCTCGATCGTCGGACAGATCGCCAGGATCAAGGGGTGCCGCGTGGTCGGCATCGCCGGCGGCGCCGACAAATGCAACTGGCTGACCTCCGAACTCGGCTTCGATGCCGCGGTCGACTACAAGGACGGCGCCGTGTTCAAGGCGCTGCGCGCAGCAGCGCCTAAGGGCATCGACGTCTATTTCGACAATGTCGGCGGCGACATCCTCGAAGCCTGCCTGCCGCAGATGAACAATTACGGCCGCATCGCCTGCTGCGGCGCGATCTCGCAGTATGACGGCGCGCCCTCCCCGCACGGCCCGCGCGGCGTGCCCGGCCTGATCGTGGTGAAGCGGCTGATCATGCAAGGTTTCATCGTGATGGACTACATGAAGGAAAGCCAGCGCGCGCTCGCCGATCTCCAGACCTGGGTGAAATCCGGCAAGCTGAAGGTGCAGGAAGACATCATCGATGGCTTGGAGAACACGCCGAAGGCGCTGATCGGATTGCTTGCGGGCGAGAACCGCGGCAAGCGCATGATCAGGCTCTGACGATGTCAGTGTCTCAACTGCAGAGGTAATATCTACTTGCGGTAGAGGCCAAAGCGGCCAAAGATAACGTCGCGAGGCATTGCTCGCGACGATTGCGATTGCATCATATTGATAAAGCGCCGGGCTTACCCGGCAGGGCAGGATTCACTCGGATGTTCAACACGTTGAAATATGTTTCGACGCGCGGCGCATTGTTGGCGGCGGCGTTCTTCGCAACTGCAACAAGCGCATTCGCGCAAGCGCCGACCGATGCGCAGAAGAGCGCGATGCGGTCCGCATGCCGCTCGGACTTCATGGCACACTGCTCGAGCGTCACGCCTGGCGGCGTGGAGGCGTATCAATGTCTGCAGAAGAACATGTCCAGCCTGTCATCGGGATGCCAGACCGCGGTTCGCGCGGTCGAGCCTGCAGCCGCTCCAAAGACAGAGGCCGCTCCCGCTGCACCGAAGACCGAAGCTGCCCCCAAGGCGGAGCCGGCGCCTGCCGCGCCGAAGGTTGAAGCCACCCCCGCCGCGAAGCCGGCCGCCGCACCGGCGCCGAAGGCGGCTGCAGCCAAGCAGCCGACAAGCGCGCAGGCCGCCGCGGTGAAGAGCGCATGCCGCGCCGATTATCCCAAGGTGTGCGCCAGCGTGCCGCCGGGCGGCGCGCCCGCGCTCGAATGCCTGGAGAAGAACAAGGCGAAGGTTTCGCCGGCCTGCGAGAAGGCCGTGACCGCCGCAGCCGGTGGCGGCGGTGCAGCAGCGACGACAGCGCCCGCGGGCGCAGCTCCCGCAGCAGCAGCACCGGCGACCGCGCCAACCGTGATCGTTCTGCGGCCGCTGCGGCCGCGCGAAGAGCTGTTCATCGTCCGCTCGGCGTGCAGTGCCGACATCCGTACACTGTGCGCCGGCGTGGCGCCGGGCGGCGGCCGCATCGTGCAATGCGTTGCCAGCAACGCCGCCTCGCTGTCGCCCGCCTGCAAGGACGTGCTGGCGCCGTTCGCAGTGCGATAGGCGGCGCGCATCAACACACATAGCGGCGCGCGTGAATGAATTTTCGCGCGCCGGCTGCGATAAACCTTTTGCCGATATCCGATTTCAATCACGACAAGACCGGGAGAAGAACATGCGTGCATTGCTGCTCATCGCTTCCGCGCTCCTTGCCTTCGGGGCGACCATGACGTTCGAAGCCACCGATGCCAACGCGGTGGTGTGCGCGCGCGGCGTCTATCGCGCTGGCTGCGCCGGACCGAACGCGGCCGTCGTGGTCCGCAAGCCGGTTCCGGCGGTCCGCTGCACCAGGGTGCTGGTGAACGGCGTCTACGTGAAGCGCTGCGTGTGATGCGCCGATAGCCAAGCCGTCGCGGTTTGACTATGCTTCGCAACGTCACTGCTTCGGGTGCGCGCCTGACGCGCGTCCGGAGGTGAGCTTCGGCGCGCCTTGCCTTGCCCATAATTCCGCTGGCGCGGGACGCCGGAGCCCATTAGTCTACCCTTAGATAGTAAGTATACTGTCAATTAGGGAGGCAGACGTTGCGGATCGCCGTGATTGGCGGGGGGCCCGGTGGGCTCTATTTCGCCTATCTCTGGAAGAAGCGTCACCCCGAGGATCAAGTCGACCTGTTCGAACAGAACCCGGCCGACGCGACCTGGGGCTTTGGCGTGGTGTTCTCCGACCAGGCCCTGGAATTCCTGCGCGCCGACGACCCCGAGACGGTCGATGCGATCGCGCCGCACATGGAGAGCTGGGAGAACATCACGCTGAACCTGCATGGCGACCACGTCGCCATCGACGGCGTCGGCTTCTCCTCGATCGGCCGGCTCGAGCTCTTGCAGTTCCTGCAGCAGCGCGCCCTCGATGTCGGCGTCACGCCGCGCTTCGACACGCAGATCCAAACGATCGACCAGCTCGGCGGGCACGATCTGATCGTCGCCGCCGACGGGCTGAACTCGTTGATGCGCCGCGCCTATGAGGGCGATTTCGGCACCTCGCTGTCCTACTCCTCCAACAAGTTCGTCTGGTACGGCACCTCGAAGCACTTCGACACGCTGTCGCAGACCTTCGTGAAGACCGATCGCGGCGCCTTCAACGCCCATCACTACCGCTACTCGCCGACCATGAGCACCTTCCTGGTCGAATGCGACCACGCGACGTGGCAGGCCTACGGCTTTGCCTACAAGGACGCCGAGCAGTCGAAGGGCGTCTGCGAGGAGGTGTTTGCCGACACGCTCGGCGGCCATTGCCTGGTCTCCAACAAATCGGTCTGGCGCAACTTTCCCTGGGTCTGGAACGAGCACTGGTCGTTCAAGAACATGGTGCTGATCGGAGACGCTCTGCATTCGGCGCATTTCTCGATCGGCTCGGGCACACGCCTCGCGATCGAGGACGCCATCGCGCTGGTCAAGGCGCTGGAATCGGACGCGCATCTGTCGACCGCGCTGCATCGCTATCAGGCCGCGCGAAAGCCTGTGGTGCAGAAGCTCGTCAACGCGGCGCGCACCAGCGCCTTCTGGTACGAGCACTTTCCCCAGCACATGCAACTCGGCCTGATGGATTTCGCCTATAGTTACATCACCCGTTCCGGACGCATCGACGATGCACGCCTGCGCCATATGTCGCCCGCCTTCATGGCGCGCTACGAGGCCGCCAAGAACGGTGGCAGGGATGCGGACGGTGAGGCGACGGCATGAGCAACGAGATTCGCGACCAGGTGCCCGGGGACTGCGCGGGCGCCCGCGAGATCGGCTTTGCCGTTCCTGAAGTCTACAACGCCAGCCGCGTGCTGTTCGACAACCTCGGCAAGGGATACGGCGCCAAGCTTGCCCTCATTGGTGCTTCGGGTACCCGCACCTACGCCGAACTCTGCGCTGACGCGTGCCGCTGGGGCAACGGCCTTGTCTCGCTCGGCCTGAAGCGCGGCGACCGCGTGCTGCTGTTCCTCGACGACACGCCGGCCTATCCCGCTGTCTTCTTCGGCGCGGTGCGCGCCGGCTTCGTGCCGCTGCTGATCAACACGCTGACGCCGCCGGACCTGCTGCAATTCTATCTTGCCGATTCCGGTGCCACCGTTGCGGTGGCGGACGCCGAGTTCTGTGCGCGCTTCAACGCGGAAGCTTGCAAGGACACGGAACTGCGCACGCTGATCGTCGTCAACGGGGCGGTGGGTGATCACGCCGCGCCTACGGCGTTCGCAGCGGCAAGCTGGCTCTCGCAATTTCCAGCCGAGCTAACGGAAGCCCCGACGCATCGCAACGAGATGGCGTTCTGGATGTATTCGTCGGGTTCGACCGGCCGGCCCAAGGGCATCGTGCATCTCCAGCACGACATGGCCTACAGCGAGGCCGCCTTTGCGCAGAACGTGCTGAGGCTGACGCCGGATGACATCTGCTTCTCCGTGCCGAAGATCTTCTTCGCCTACGGTTTCGGCAACTCCGTCACCTTCCCGTTCTCAGCGGGCGCGGCGACGCTGCTGCTGCCGGGGCAACCGAAGCCGGCTTCGATCTTCGCGGCGATCGAGCAGTACAGGCCGACGGTCTTCTTCGGGCTGCCGACGCTGTACACGGCCCTGACCAAGGCTGAGGGCGCCGACAAGCCCGACTTTTCCTCACTGCGAATGGCCCTCTCCGCCGCCGAAGTGCTCTCGGCCGACGTCTTCAATGGCTGGAAGACGCTCACGGGCCTGGAGATCGTCGAAGGCCTCGGCTCGACCGAGGTGCTGCACATCTATCTTTCAAATCAGCCAGAGCAGAAGAAGCTCGGCGCCGCCGGCCTGCGTGTGCCCGGTTACGAAGTCGCGCTGCGCGACAAAGACGGCCGCGACGTCGGCGACGACGAAGAGGGCATCCTGTGGGTGCGCGGCGATTCCAACACGCCACTGTACTGGAACAGGCCGGACAAATCCGCCGAGACCATCCGCGACGGCGGCTGGATCTACACCGGCGACCGCTTCGTCCGCGATGCCGACGGCTTCCACTTCTTCCGGGGCCGCGCCGACGATCTCATCAAGATCTCCGGCCAGTGGGTCTATCCGCTCGAAGTCGAACTGTGCCTCGCCGACCACCCCGACATCCGCGAATGCGCGGTGTTCGCGGCCGAGCTGCCGGATCGCCGCATGACGCTGAAGGCGGTGGTAGTGATGAACAGCCGCGCCACCGACCAGAGCGAGGCGACGCGGCGGCTGCAGGATTATGTGAAAGGCAAGCTGCTGCCGTACAAATATCCGCGCGAGGTGATTTTCATCGACGAGTTGCCGAAGACGGGCACGGGGAAGATCGATCGGCAGGCGTTGTTGAGGATGTGAGGACGCCCCTCACGCGCAACAATCGTAGGGTGGGCAAAGCGACGCGTGCCCACCACCGATGGCCTATTCGAGGAAAGATGGTGGGCACGGCGCAAGAGGGCCTTTGCCCACCCTACGAAACTACAGCTGCGGCGTACGGGTCCCGGATCTGCGCTTCGCTTGTCCGGGACGACAGCTGTGTGTGAGGCACGAGCATCGCCTCAAATCCCCCTCACCCCGTTTTCCCCAGATGCTCCAGCGCATCCTCCGCGCGCAGCGGCACGCGCGAGGCCTCGTTGTTGAGATCGACGAGCTGCGCCATCAGCCCCATCAGCGCCTTGCGCTCAGCGGGCTTCAGCGGCTCCAGCATGCGCGCCTGGGCGCGCTCGACGGCGGGGATGATCTCGCGCAGGATCGCAGCGCCCGGCTTCGTCAGATAGAGCAGCTTGATCCGCTTGTCCTCCGGAGCCGGCTTGCGTTCGATATAATCCTTGGCCTGCAGCCGCTCGATCACGCTGCCGAGCGTGGAGCGGTCGAAGGCGATCACCGCCGACAGCCGCGTGGCGTCGATGCCGGGATGGGTGTGGATCGCGATCAGCGCCGCATATTGCACCGGCGTGAGGTCGAATGCCTTGCACTCCTCCATGAAGATCGCGACCGCGATCTGCTGCATGCGCCGGAACAAATAGCCTGGCGCGGCATAGACCGCGTCGATCGTGATCGGAGCCGCGGGCTTACTCGGCATCGGGCTGCTTCTCCGGCGCGGCGTTGGCGAACGCCGGCAGCGCCTTGGCCGCGGCCTCCGCCTTGAGCAGGCGCGGATAGGCCGCGACATCGACGCCGAAGCGACGCGCATTGGCAAGCTGCGGCACCAGGCAGAGATCGGCGAGCGTCGGCGCGTCGCCGAAGCAGAACGGCCCCGGCTCGTGCCTGATCAGCGTTTCGCAGGCCGACAGCCCCTCACGATTGACCCACGCCGCCCATTCCTGGACCTTCTCTTCGGCAAGCCCAAGCTCGCGCAGCCGCGCCAGCACCTTCAGATTCTGCACCGGATGAGTGTCGCAAGCGATGGCCAGCGCGAAGGCGCGCACCTTGGCGCGCTGCAACGGATCCTTGGGCAGCAGCGGCGGATTGGGATGGGTCTCGTCGAGCCATTCGATGATCGCGACCGATTGGGTCAGCACCACACCCGCATCATCCTCCAGCGCCGGCACAAGGCCTTGCGGATTGATGGCAAGATAAGCTGGCGCGCATTGCTCGCCCTTGCGCAGATGATGCGGCAGGTGCTCGGCACCGAGGCCCTTCAGGTTCAGTGCAATCCGCACGCGATAGGCGGCGCTGGAACGGAAATAGCCATGCAACTTCATTGATACCCTCCCTTTTAGTCTTGTAACGTTGACGCTACCTAGACCGTCAGTATACTGTCAATCAACAAAACAGACGGGAGCCGCGCCATGGAAGCCGTGACCAAGACGCCGGAACGCGAGGCCTTCTACAAGAAGATCGACGGCGAGAATCTCACCGCGCTGTGGACTGTCATGAGCGACCTGATCACGCCGGAGCCGAAGAGCGCGTGCCGACCGCATCTGTGGAAATTCGACGTCATCCGTGACTACATGCGTGAGGCCGGCAAGCTGATCACGGCGAAGGAAGCCGAGCGGCGTGTGCTGGTGCTGGAGAACCCCGGCCTACGCGGACAATCCAGGATCACGACCTCGCTCTATGCCGGCGTGCAGATGGTGGTGCCAGGCGACGTCGCGCCCGCGCACCGCCACAGCCAGTCGGCGCTGCGCTTCGTGCTCGAGGGCAAGGGCGCCCACACGGCGGTGGACGGCGAGCGCACTGCAATGGAGCCCGGCGATTTCATCATCACGCCATCGATGACCTGGCACGATCATTCCAACGAAACCGACCAGCCGATGTTCTGGCTCGACGGCCTCGACATCCCGCTGGTGCAGTTCTTCGACTGTTCCTTTGCGGAAGGCTCGAAGGAAGACCAGCAGACAATCACCAAGCCCGCCGGCGACAGCTTTGCGCGCTACGGCCACAATCTGCTGCCGGTCGACGTGAAGCGGAGCTCGAAGACCTCACCTATCTTCAGCTATCCCTATGCCCACACCCGTGAGGCGCTGGAGAAGGCTCGCGCGAGCCAGGAATGGGATGCCTGCCACGGGCTGAAGCTGAAATTCAGCAATCCAGAGACAGGCGATTTCGCAATGCCGACTATCGGCACCTTCATCCAGCTGCTGCCGAAAGGCTTCAAGACTGCACGCTACCGTTCGACCGATGCGACGGTGTTCTGCCCGATCGAAGGCCATGGCCGCAGCCGCGTTGGCGATGCCGTCTTCGAATGGGGCCCGCGCGATTTGTTCGTGGTGCCGAGCTGGCAGTGGGTGACGCACGAGGCCGAGGACGATGCGGTATTGTTCAGCTTCTCGGATCGGCCGGTGCAGCAGAAGCTGGATTTGTTCCGGGAAGATCGTGGCAATGCGTAGCGGTCTTGCAGGGTGGATTAGCCAAAGGCGTAATCCACCATAGGTTCCGCTGCGATGACCAAGGTGGTGGATTGCGCTTCGCTAATCCACCCTACAGCAGCGGCGACTCCAGCTACCGCCAGTGCAGCAGCTTGACCTCTAGCCAGCCGATCACCTTCCCCACCGCCAGCCCGAACACCGACAAGATCACCACGCCCGCGAGCAGCTGATCGGTCTGCATCAGGTTGCCGGCCTGGAGCACGAACGCGCCGATGCCGTATTGCGCGCCGATCATCTCGGCGCTGACGACGAGCAGCAGCGCGACCGAGGCGGTGATGCGGAAGCCGGCGAGGATCGCGGGTAGCGCGCCGGGCCAGATCACCTTGCGCACGATGGTGGCGAATGGAACGTTGAAGCTCTGCGCCATGCGGATGAGGTTGCGCGGCACGGCGTCGACGCCGCTATAGACCGAGATCGCGGTCGAGAAGAACACGCCGAGCGCAATGGTCGCGATCTTCGGCTCTTCGCCGATGCCGAGCCAGAGGATCAGCAGCGGCAGCAGCGCGATCTTCGGGATCGGAAACAGCGCCGAGATGAACGTGATGCCGACGCTGCGCGCGAGCCGCGACAGGCCGATGGCGAAGCCGACCGCAATGCCCGCCGCGGTGCCGAGCACCCAGCCGACGCCGATGCGCAGCAGCGAGGCCGACAAATGCTGCCAGAGCGCACCCGAGATCGCGAGCTGGTAGATCGCGCGCGCAATGGCCAAGGGCGCCGGCAGGAATAGCGGATTGACGAGACCGGCGCTGCCGGCCGCCTGCCAGAGCGCGATCACGAGCGCGAGCGCGATCCAGCCGCCGAAGCGGCTGCTCGCCGGCACGAAGCCAGCGCCGCGGAAGCGAACGCGCCGAGTCGTGTCGTCCTTTGCAGGCGCGCCCGCGCGCTCAAGCATGCAGAACCTCGCGTTCAGCGTCGATCGCCTCGTTGCGGATCAGCGACCAGATCTGGTCCTGCAGCGC
Source organism: Bradyrhizobium sp. A5 (assembly GCF_042076515.1). NCBI lineage: Bacteria > Pseudomonadati > Pseudomonadota > Alphaproteobacteria > Hyphomicrobiales > Nitrobacteraceae > Bradyrhizobium > Bradyrhizobium sp. A5. Next base: position 6,620,669 of record NZ_CP148990.1, read on the forward strand.
GAGCAGCTTTCCACGCGCCACCGTCTCGCCGCGCTCTGCGCGGGTCATCGGCACCATCACGACCTCGCGAATCCGGCCCGGCCGGCGCGACAGCACGACAATGCGGTCGGCCAGCCGCGCGGCTTCTTCGAGATTGTGCGTGACATAGACCGCGCCCATGCCGCCATCGGCGAGCAGGCGGACGAAATCCTCCATCAGCAGCTCGCGGGTCTGCGAGTCCAGCGCCGACAGCGGTTCGTCCATCAGCAGGATCGCGGGCCGTACCGCCAGCGCCCGCGAAATGCCGACACGCTGGCGCATGCCGCCGGAAAGCTGTTTTGGATAGGTCTTGCGGAAATCGGTGAGGCCCGTGCGACGCAGGGCGTCCTCGACCTGCGCACGCCGCTGCGCGGCCGAGAGCTGGGCGTGCAGCAGCGGGAATTCGACGTTCTCCTCGACGCTCGCCCAGGGCAGCAGCGCAAAATCCTGGAACACGAAGGTCAGCGGATTGAGGCTGTCCGCCGGCGGCGTCCCGCGCAGCTCGGGCGCGCCGGAGGTCGGCTGCAGCAATCCGCCGAGGATCGACAGCAGCGTGCTCTTGCCGCAGCCCGACGGACCCACGATCGCCACCACCTCGCCGGCGCCGACGGTGAAGGAAACGTCGTCGAGCACGGCGAGGTCGCCGAAGCGATGGGAGATGTGGTTGGCGATCAGGTCCATGAAGCGCCCCTCGATCCGTCATCCTGAGGCGCTCGCGAAGCGAGCCTCGAAGGATGCACGGCCCAGATACATCTCGGCCGCTCATCCTTCGAGGCTCCCATCGCGATGCTTACGCATCGCAATGCTTGCACCTCTGGATGACGGGGATGGTTGGGGGAACGCAGCATCAATCCGCCTTCACAAAGTCCCTGGCGATGATCGCATTCGCGTCAAAACCCTTGTCCGCGAATCCCTGCTCCTGCAGCCATTTGATCTGGTTGTCGACGTTCTTCACGTCCAGCTTGCCGTCCGGATCGATATAGGCGCAATTGCCGACCACCTGCTCGACCGGAAGGTTGGTGTACTTTGCGATGATCTCCAGCAGCGGCTTTGTCTGCTCGTTGATCGGTGCGACACCGTCTTTCATCGCGGCGAGGATCACGTCGTGATATTCGCGGTCGGCTTTTGCGAGCGCACCGAGCAGTTTCGTCACCAGCACCTTGTTGGTCAACGTCTTCGGCGCGGCGAACACTGCGCCCAATTGCCAGGGCGTCTCGTCCCCGACCCACCCTAGGAATTTCGCGCCGCCTTCGTCCATCAGCTTGCGCGCCGTCGAGACGGGGAGCAGCGCCGCGTCGACGGTCTCGCCCTTAAGCGCAGCGGCCGCGTTCGACAGCGATTGCAGCGGGATGACCTTCACCTCGGCGAGCTTGAAGCCATACTTGTCGGCGAGCAGGCCGAGCGAATAATGAAAGGAGGAGCCGACTTGCGTGACCGCAATGCGCTTGCCCGCGAGATCCTTCGGCGTCTTCAGCCCGGCCGCGTAGGCATTGTTGCTGGCGAAATAGCCGATCAGGGGATAGCCGGCCTTCTCGCGGCTCATGCCGCCGATCACCTTCAGCACGCCCTTGCCGGCGAGATTGTAGAGACCGGCGGTGAAAGCAGTGACGCCGAAATCGATGTCGCCCGAGGTGACGGCGACGGCGATCGGCTGGGCCGCATCGAAGAACTTCAGCTCCACATCGAGGCCGGCCTCGCGAAAGTAGCCCTTGTCCTGCGCGATGAAGACCGGCGCGGAAGACGACAGGCGGAGCACGCCAACCCTCGCCTTCAGCGCGTCCTCGGCCCGGGCCGTGCCCACCGCCATGATCGCCAACAGGCTCGCCAATGCGAGCCGCGCAATCCCGATCATCCCGTTTCCTCCAGTGGTTCTCTTGTCGGCCCGTTAGAGCCCTGCGGGCACGGGCTGATCCCGCCCGATGAAGGCGCCCTGTTGTTTCAACGTTTCCTGCAACTTTTCAACCAGGATTTCGCGTGGAATCCGGTTTCCGGCGAGCGCGAGCGCGGCGGCGGAACCGGCCGCCTCGCCCATCACGAAACAGGCACCGGACACCCGCGCTGCCGACTGGCCCTCATGGGTCATCGAGGCGCAGCGGCCGGCGACGAGGAGATTGTCGACGCCTTCGGGCACCAGCATCCGATAAGGCAGCTCATTATAGCCGCGCGATTCCGGGATCGGTGGGAAGGTGAACACGACGTCGCCGGGAACATGGGCCTCGATCGGCCAGCCATTGACGCCAATGGAATCCTCGAACGAGGCACAGCCGAGCACGTCCTCGCCGCTGAGCTGGTAGCCGCCCTTGATGCGGCGGGTCTCGCGAATGCCGAGCTGCGGCGGCAGGTCGACGATGTAGCTTTTTTCAAAGCCCGGCACGGTGCGCAGGAATTCGAACGCGGCCAGCGCCTGCTTGCGGCCCTCGATCTCGCCGCGGGTGAGATCGTCAGGCTCGATGCCGTTGATGGCGTGGCCGTCCTCGCGCGCCACCTGGGTAAAATTCACCCGCCATTCGATGCCGGATTTCTGCGGCCGCACGATCGCGCTCTTGCGCGGGAATGTGTGGGTGCCGGCGGCGAGCGCCTTTTCCATCAATTGCGGGATGGTCCGCCAGGCCTCCCCGGCCCTCACAGGATCGATGCCGTTGAGGCGCAGCATCATCGAGGGATACATCGGATGACCGTGTTCATCGCCGAGCTCGAACGGCGCACCGGCCCAGACAGCGAGATCGCCGTCGCCGGAGCAATCGATGAAGATCTCCGATCGCACCGCCTGCCGGCCGGCCTTGGTCTCGAGCAGCAGCGCATCGATGCGGCTGTTATCGCCCATCGCCACGCCGGCACCGAGCGCATGGAAGAGGATGTGGACCTTGTGGCTCGCCAGCAGTTCGTCGGCCGCGATCTTGTAGGCCGCGGTGTCATAGGCCTGCGCGAAGACCTTGCCGAGGATCAGGTGCGGCGCATTGAGGCCGTTGAGGCGGTCGATCCGCGCCAGCAGATCGGACGCCATGCCCTGCACCAGCCGATGCGCCTGACCATAGACATTGCCATGCAGGCCGCAAAAATTTGTGACGCCGGCCGCGGTGCCCATGCCGCCGAGAAAGCCGTAACGCTCGATCAGCAGCGTCTTGCGCCCGGCGCGCGCGGCCGAGGCCGCAGCGATGATGCCGGCCGGACCGCCGCCGAGCACGACGACTTCATATTCGCCATAGAGCGGAATCTGGCGAGCGGGCTCCTCGATTGTCATGGCTCGCATGGGACGTTCCTCTGGTGGCTGTTCGTCGGGAGGATGAGGTACGAAAAAGCACAAGCAGCAGATACGGCAGGACGATGGTGCCGTCTATCGCAGCATCAACAACATCTGCCGCAGCTTCTGACGTTCAGCCCTTTGCGCCACCCCAGTTCGCCGCCCGCTTCTCCGCGAACGACGCCAGGCCCTCCGCCGCCTCCGCGCTCTGGCGCTTGACCGAATGCAGGTGCACGAGCCGCTTGTAAGCCGCATCGTCCACCGCCATTCCGCCGAACGAGCTCTCCAGCGCGAGCCGCTTGGTCTCTGCCATCGCCTCGGGTCCGTTGGCGAGCAGCTGCTCGACCACCTTGGCTCCGGCGGCCTCGAGTTCGGGGAGCGGCACGACGTCATGCACGAGGCCAATGCGGCGCGCGTCTTCGGCGCCGAAGCGTTCGCCCGTGAGCGCATAGCGACGGACTTGCCGTACGCCAATGGCATCGCAGAGCTGCGGGATGATGATCGCGGCCGTCAGGCCCCAGCGTACCTCGGTAATGGAGAAGAGGGCATTGTCGGCCGCGATCACGACGTCGCAGGCCGCGATCACGCCGGTGCCGCCGCCGAAACAGCCGCCCTGCACCAGCGCGACAGTCGGGATCGGCAGCGTGTTGAGCCGCTGCACCGCCTCGAAGGTTGCCCGCGACGCCGCCTCGTTGGCCTCGATCGATTGCGGCCGCACGCCGTTGATCCATTTGAGGTCGGCGCCGGCCTGGAAATGCTTGCCGTTGCCCCGAAGCACGACAACCCGGAGGCCCGGCTTCCGGCCGAGATCGTCCATGGCCGCGAGCACGCCGACGATCAGCCCGCCATCATAGGCGTTGTTGACCTCCGGCCGGTTCAACGTGACGGTCGCGACGCCGCGCGCATCGAGGCTCCACAGGACAGGGCTGGCAGTCATCGGCGATCCTCCGGTCGTTTGTTTGGCCCGCACTATGGCCGAGGCCGCGCGCCCTGATCCATATCTTTGTGGCGTAGCGCGGCCGCGCCCATCGCATGGCAGCTTGTGTCATGCTGGCGCCGGGCGGCACTATGGGATCAGGGACGGGACATATCCATGCGCATCTGCATTTTCGGCGCGGGCGCCGTCGGCAGCCACATCGCGGTTCGGCTGGCACGCGCCGGCCATGACGTCTCGTGCGTGATGCGCGGGGCGCATCTGGAGGCGGTCCGCGCCAACGGCCTCAAGCTGCGCGTCGGCGATTCCGAGGTCACCGCCAAGGTGAATGCCTCCGGCGATCCAGCCCAGCTCGGTCCGCAGGACGTGGTAATCAGCACGTTGAAGGCGACCGCGCTCCCGGGGCTGGTTTCCAGCATCAAGCCGCTGCTGCAGGACGACACCGCGATCGTGTTCGCGCAGAACGGCATTCCCTGGTGGTACGGGATCGGCCTGCCGCCGCGGCACCCGACCCCGCCCGACATGTCCTTCCTCGACCCGGGCGGGCGCCTGCGGGCCTGCATTCCGAAGGAGCGGATCATCGGCGGAGTCGTCTTCTCCTCCAACGAGGTGGTTGCGCCCGGCGTGGTGCAGAACCTGACGCCGGACCGCAACCGGCTCCTGATCGGCGAATGCGACGACCGCAATTGCGAGCGCATCACCAGGCTCCGCGGCGTCTTCAACGACGCGCGACTGGAATCGCCGCCGGTGGCCGAGATCCGCGAGGCGATCTGGTCGAAACTGCTGATCAACATGTCGCTCTCGGTGCTGTGCCTGCTGACCGGCCAGACCGCGCGCGGGGTGCGCGACGACCCGGCCTTCGCCGAGGTCATTCCGCGCATGCTGAACGAGGCCAACGACATCGCCCAGCATTTCATCCCCGAGGTCAAGCGCGTGACGCGCAGCGGCCCCGCCCCCAACCACAAGCCGTCGCTGCTGCAGGATTACGAGCTCGGCCGCGCCATGGAGATCGACGTGCTGGTGAAGGCGCCCGCCGCCTTCGCCCGCGCCGCCGGCCTGTCGACGCCGACGCTCGACTTGATCGCCGCGCTGGCGATCCAGAAGGCGCGCGACAAGGGGCTTTATTCCGCGTGACACTCAGCCGAGCTGATCGACCCAGGCGGTGAGCGCGTCGAGCACTTCTGTGAGCGCATCCTCGTTCGTACGCCCCGACTTCTTGAGCACCGCGAAGGAATGATCCCCGCCTTCGACCTCATGCAGCGTCGCCTTCGCTCCGAGCGCCGCGACCACAGGCTTGAGGAGGCCGAGATCGGCAAGTCCGTCGCGCGTGCCTTGCAGGAACAGCATGGGGATCTCGACATCGGCGAGATGCTCGGCGCGCTCGGTCGACGGCTTCTTGGCGGCATGGAGGGGAAAGCCGAGGAAGGCGAGCCCTTTGACGCCAGACAATGGCGCCTTGCACTGCGCCTGCGAGGTCATGCGCCCGCCGAAGGACTTTCCCCCGGCCACGAGCGTCACGCCCGGGCACATTCGCGCCGCCGCTTCCACAGCCGCGCGGATAGCGGCTTGCGCGACCGCCGGCTGGTCGGGACGGCCCTGTTTCTTTTCCATGTAGGGAAAATTGAAGCGGAGCGTCGCGATGCCGCGGCTCGCAAGGCCCTCGGCGACCTTCTCCATGAAGGAATGCCTCATATCGGCGCCCGCACCATGCGCCAGCACGTAGCAGGCGCGCGCATGGTCCGGCCGCGTCAGGAGCGCCGAAACCATACCGATGCGTTCGATGTCGAGCTTGAGTTCGCGCGTCTCGACCAAGACCAGATGTTCCCGATGAATTCCCTCGATGGTACCTGCGCGACCGCGATCTGAAAACAGCAGACCTCGCGCTTGACCCTGATGTGTGCGGCCCGCGCGAACGAAGGTCTTTAGCTGACCCGCCGTTCCCGACCATCCCAAAACGGCCTGCGCAGCTCGCGCTTCAGCACCTTGCCGGCGCCCGACAGCGGCAGCGGCGTCTCGGTGATCTCGATGCTGCGGGGACATTTGTAGCCGGCAATCAACGTCTTCGTGAACTGGATCAGCTCGCCGGGCGAAACCTCCACGCCGCTGCGCTTGACCACGACGGCATGGACCTGCTCTCCCCATTGCTCATTGGGAACTCCGATGACCGCGCATTGCAGCACCGACGGGTGCTGCGCCAGCGCGTTCTCGACCTCGATCGAGTACACATTCTCGCCGCCCGAGATGATCATGTCCTTCACGCGATCGACGACATAGATGAACCCGTCCTCGTCCATGTAGCCGCCATCGCCCGTGTGCATCCAGCCATCAATGACGGCCCGCGCGGTCTCCTCGGGCCGCTCCCAATAGCCCATCATCACGGTATCGCCGCGCACCACAATTTCGCCGACGGACCCTGCCGGCACGGGCCGGTCGTTCTCGTCGACGATCCGCACCTCGCAGCCGAGCGTGGCACGGCCAGCACCGCGATGACGGCCCTTTCTGCGCCCATCCCCGACATGCTCGTCGGCGTGCAGCAACGTCGCGATTGGCGACAATTCGGTCATGCCGTAAGCTTGGGTGAAACGCACATGCGGCAATGCGCGCGCGGCACGGTCGAGCACCGCCTCGCTGATGGGCGAGGCCCCATAGATGATGTGCTTGAGCGACGACAGGTCGTAGTTTCCAATCGCGGGGTGATCGACCAACATCTGGATCATTGTGGGCACCAGCAGCACGTCGGTGACGCGCTCGTTCTGCATCGCAGCCATCACGCCCTCGGGAGTGAACCCCTGAACGATCACGTTTGAGCCGCCGGAGAGCAGCAGCGAATACATCGCGGCCCCGTTGGCGAGATGAAACATCGGTGCCGCATGCAGATAAGTCGTGCTCGCCGGGAAAAGGCCTTCTCCGAGAGCGTTGAGAGCATTGGCCATCAGGTTCTGGTGACTGAGCATCACGCCCTTCGAACGTCCGGTGGTCCCGCCGGTGTAGAAGATGCCGGCGAGATCGTCGCCCTTGCGCATGGCATCGGCAACCGGAGCGCTGGCCGCGACCAGATCCTCATAGCTCTCTATTCCGGCCGGCACCTCGCCGTCGTCGGCATAGATTAGCTTCAGCCCCGGAATGGCGCCAGCGAGCTGCGCGCCAACCTGCGCAAAGGCCTTGTCGACCAGCAGAACGGAAGCACGGCAGTCGCGCAGCGCATCCTCGTTTCCAAGGGCGCTCCAGCGAATGTTGAGCGGCACGATCACGCCGCCCGCCCAACCCGTCGCCAGATAAAGCTCGAGATAGCGATCCGAGTTGAACGAGAGCACGGCGACGCGATCACCGTCTTTGATGCCGCGGGTGCGCAGGCCGCCCGCCAGCCTTGCAACGCGTTCGCCAAGCCCCCCCCAGCTGCGGCGCCGCTGGCCATAGACGGTGGCGGGCCCGTTCGGGTTAATCTGCAACGCGCGCCGTAGCCCATGTGTGACGTTCATCCCGTTCCTCCTCCTGTGCGCTTCGTCCCTGTTGTTTTGCGTCCTGAGTTGCGCCCCTTCGGCACCCTCGGCGTCTTCTTTGTCATCTGCGGCCTGCCCTCGGTCGCCAGACCTTCGGTCAGCCGAACCGTGAACTCGTCGGCGATCGCGGTCGGCGACAGCCCGCCGTCACGGCGATACCAGTGGCCGATCCAGTTGAGCGAGCCCGCGATCGCGAATGCCGCAAGCTTGGGATCGCAAGGCCTGATCGAACCGTCGGCAATGCCCGCGGCGATGTATCGCCGGAACGTGGCGTCGATCCGCTTCTTGGCGGTGCGGGCGACACCGGCGTTTCGCTCGGCCAGATCGCGGAGGTCGAATCGCACCAGGCTCGCGCCGAAATCGGTTGCCATCAGCCCGGCATAGGCGTGCACCAGCTTGCGCAGCTTGGCGAGGCCCGAACCACCGCCGGCGGCAATCTCCGTGATCACGTTGTCGACGAGCTCGGCGCCCATCGACCAGCACTCGAACAGGATTTCGTCCTTGCCCCGAAAGTAATTGTACAGCGCGGGCTTGGTGATGTTCAGCCGATCAGCGACCTCGTTCAGGGTCACGCGATGATAGCCCTGCTCCAGGAAAAGCTGTACGGCGGCGCGCAGCACCGCCTCGCGCTTCTCGTCGCGGGCGCGGCGCCTGCTCTCGAACGGCAGCCAAGGGGAAGGCGGCGCCGAGGGCGGCGGAATGGACGGCGCTGAAGCCATGCTCGATCGGTTGACTCTGGTGGGCATCGGACGATATATTACCCTTGGGTAATAAAAAGTCCAATGGGTAATTTACTGGGAGGAAGCGATGTCTGACGTCATCGTCGCAGGGGTCGGCATGATCCCCTTCACCAAGCCGGGCGCCAGCGCGCCCTATCACGAGATGGGGACGGAGGCGACCAGGCTCGCACTCGCCGACGCTGGCCTCGGCTACGAGACGGTTCAGCAGGCCTATGTCGGATATGTCTACGGCGATTCGACCTGCGGGCAGCGGGCGCTCTACCATGTCGGGATGACCGGCATCCCCATCGTCAACGTCAACAACAACTGCTCGACCGGCTCGACCGCGCTGTTCATGGCGCGGCAGATGATCGCGAGCGGCGCGCTGGATTGCGTGCTGGCGGTCGGCTTCGAGCAGATGAAGCCCGGCGCACTCGGCAGCGTCTATACCGATCGTCCGAGCGCATTTGAGGAATTTGACGCGGCTGCGGACCAGCTGATCGATGCCCCCGGCATTCCGCTGGCGCTGCGCTATTTCGGCGGCGCCGGCCTCAGCCACATGAAGAAATACGGCACCCCACTGGACGCCTTCGCCAAGGTGCGCGCCAAGGCGAGCCGCCACGCCCGGAACAATCCGCTCGCACTCTTTCGCAAGGAGGTCACAGCGGACGACGTGATGAACGACCAGGTGATCTGGCCGGGCGTGATGACGCGCCTGATGGCGTGCCCGCCGACCTGCGGCGGCGCCGCCGCCGTGCTGGTGTCCGAACGGTTTGCGGACAAGCATGGCATCGGCAAAGAGGTACGCATCGCGGCGCAGGCCATGACCACCGACACGCCGTCGACCTTCCAGGCCGGCGACATGATGCAGCTGGTCGGCTACGACATGGCAAAGGAGGCGGCAAGCCGGGTTTATGAGAGCGCCGGCATCGGGCCTGACGATCTCGATGTCGTCGAGCTGCACGACTGCTTCGCCCACAACGAGCTCATCACCTACGAGGCGCTCGGCCTCTGCGGCGAGGGCGAGGCCGGCAAGTTCATCAATGACGGCGACAACACCTATGGTGGCCGGATCGTGACAAATCCGTCCGGCGGATTGCTGTCGAAGGGGCATCCGCTCGGCGCCACCGGACTTGCGCAGTGTTACGAGCTGACGCGGCAGCTGCGCGGCACGGCAGGTCCGACGCAGGTCGAGGGTGCAAAAGTCGCGCTCCAGCACAATCTGGGCCTCGGCGGCGCCTGCGTCGTTACGCTCTACAAGCGGCACTGACATCCATGGTCGATCAGTCAGCCGTAGGGCGCTGCTTCACGCCTGTCACCGCGCGCGTGGAGCCGGGTCGCCTTCGCTACTTCCTCAATACGCTGGATGAAGGGAACCCGGTCTACCGCAACGTAGACGCTGCGCGGGCGGCGGGTTTCACCGGCATGCCGGTGCCGCCGACCTATTTGTTCTGCCTGGAGATGATGGACGTCGACGACCCCTTCGAAATGTTCACCGCGCTCGGCGTCGACCTCGCCCGCGTGCTGCATGGCGAGCAGAGCTTCGTTTATCACGCGCCGGTTCTAGTCGGCGACACCCTGACGTTTCGGCCGAGCGTGACCAGCGTGATGGAGAAGAAGGGCGGCGCGATGACGCTGATTGGCATCCGATGCGAGGTGACCAATCAGGACGGCGTGCATGTCGCCGATACCGCGCGCACCATCGTCGTCCGCAACGAGGTGGCGTCATGACGGCATCCGGAGACATCAAGGCCGGCGACCGTCTCGTCCACAAGGTCTTTCCACCGATCACCCGCCACGCGCTCGCGCTCTACTGCGGTGCATCGGGCGACCATAATCCGATCCACGTCGATATCGACTTTGCCAAGGCAGCCGGATTTCCGGATGTGTTCGCGCACGGGATGCTGGTGATGGCCTATCTCGGGCAGGCGCTCACGGATGTGGTGCCACCGTCGAGGCTCCGTAGTTTTTCGACCCGGTTCGTCGCCATCACCCAGCTTGGCGCCAAGCTGACCTGCGAAGGCACCGTGACCGAACTCTTCGCCATAGACGGCGAGCGGCGCGCAAGGCTCGCGCTCACCACCAGGGACGATCGCGGCGAGGTCAAGCTCGAAGGCAGCGCCGTCGTCGCGCTGTAACAGCAACAGGACACATGCAAATGGCAAAACTGCAAGGAAAGGTCGCGCTGGTCACCGGCTCGGGCCGCGGCATCGGGCGCGCGATCGCACTCAAGCTGGCGCGCGAGGGCGCCAAGGTCGTCGTCAACGATCTCGATGCCGAGCCCGGCGACGCCGTGGTGGCGGAGATCAAGGCGCTCGGTGGCGACGCCACCGCCGTGAACGGCAGCGTCTCGGAAGCGGGCTTCGCCGACCGCTTCGTCGGGGCTGCGCTGGACAAGTTCGGCGGACTCGACATCATCGTCAACAATGCCGGCTACACCTGGGACTCCACAATCCAGAAGATGACGGACGAGCAGTTCCAGGCCATGCTCGACGTCCATCTCGTCGCTCCATTCCGCATCCTGCGTGCTGCCGCCGAGCCGATCCGCGTCTTCGCCAGAAAGGAAGCCGAAGAGGGCCGCGAGGTGTTCCGCAAGGTCGTCAACATCTCCTCGATCGCAGGCCTCTACGGCAACGCCGGACAGGCGAGCTATTCCTCGGCCAAGGCCTCGCTGATCGGGCTGACCCGGACCATGTGCAAGGAGTGGGGCCGCTACAAGGTCAACGTGAATTGCGTCGCCTTCGGTCTCATCAACACCCGCCTGACACAACCGATCGAGGCACAGCAGAAAACCATCGACGTCGCCGGGCGCGACATCAAGGTCGGCGTCCAGCCGCAGATGCTGGATGCGATGTCGCGCATGATCCCGCTCGGCCGCGGCGGCACGCCGGAGGAGGCAGCGGACGCCGTCTATCTGTTCTGCAGCCCGGAATCCAACTATATCAGCGGCCAGGTGGTCGTCGCAGGCGGCGGCCTGATTGTCTAATAGCGGGGGTTTCATGGCATACCGTTCGTCCTGGATGACCGAAGAACTGGACACATTTCGCGACCAGTTCAGGAAATATCTTGCCAAGGATCTGGCGCCGCATGCCGAGAAATGGCGCGAGCAGAAGATGGTCGACCGCTTCGCCTGGCGCGGGCTCGGCGAGATGGGCGCGCTGCTGGCCAGCGTACCGGAGGAATATGGCGGCCTGGGCGCTACCTTCGCCTATGACGCGGCGGTGCTGGAGGACCTCGAAAGCACGGTGCCAGAACTGACGACCGGCGTCTCCGTGCACAGCGCCATCGTCGCGCACTACATTCTCAACTACGGCTCGGAGGAGCAGAAGAAGCGCTGGCTGCCGAAGATGGCCTCCGGCGAGATGGTCGGCGCCATCGCCATGACCGAACCCGGCACCGGATCGGACCTCCAGGCCGTCAAGACCACCGCGAAGAAGCAGGGCAATTCCTACGTCATCAACGGCCAGAAGACGTTCATCACCAACGGCCAGGCCGCCGATCTCATCGTCGTCGTCGCCCGCACCGGCGATGTCGGCGCCAAGGGTATTTCCCTGATCGTCGTCGAGACCGCGGGCGCGGACGGTTACAAGCGCGGGCGCAACCTCGACAAGATCGGCCTGCACGCCTCCGACACGTCGGAGCTGTTCTTCGACAACGTCACGGTGCCGCCGGAAAACCTGCTCGGCAATGAGGAAGGCAAGGGCTTCGTCCAGTTGATGCAGCAATTGCCGCAGGAGCGCCTCGCGCTCGCGGTCGGCGCCGTCGCCGCGATGGAGCGCGCGGTCAGGCTCACCACCGAGTACACCAAGGAGCGAAAGGCGTTCGGCAAGCCACTGATGGACTTCCAGAACACCGCCTTCACGCTCGCCGAGCGCAAGACCGAAGCGATGATCGCGCGCGTCTTCGTCGACTGGTGCATCGAGCGCCTGATCGCCGGGGATCTCGACACCGTCACCGCGTCGATGGCGAAATACTGGTGCTCGGACAAGCAGGTCCAGACCGCCGACGAATGCCTCCAGCTGTTCGGCGGCTACGGCTACATGCAGGAATACCCGATCTCGCGCATCTTCATCGATTCCCGCATCCAGAAGATCTACGGCGGCACCAACGAGATCATGAAGCTGCTGATCGCGAGGTCGCTGTAGAACGGCAAAATAGTGCGCCATGGCTGCGATCCGCCGCGGCGGCATGCTATCGTCGTCCGACGCGAGCAAGTGACAGGCGGGGTGTCATGGGAAGTCGACGTACGGCCTGGATGCCGTCCCCGGGCAAACCATCGTCCGGCGGGAAGTCTTCGGAAAGGGCTTTTGTCTTCATTCCAAGGCTCGTCTGCCCCGGCGACATCCTGCTCACCAGAGTTCCGCTGAATCTGCTTGATCCTTCGACGTTCACAAGCGCCGCGATCCGAGCGGGAAGCCGGACGCCATTCAGCCACGCGGCTCTGTGCGTCGAGCCAGGCTTGATGATCGAAGCGGTTGGAACCGGGGTCTGCAGATTTGCTCTCGCTCCGACGGGAGTACGCTCGAGGAGCAACGTGAAGCTCCTCAGGCTCAATCTCGACGTCGTGGGTGGGCCGTCGCGTGCACAATCGGCTGCAAATCGTGGGCACCAATATTTCTCGCGTGACTATTCGCTGTCCGGAGCAATCGGTGCGCGGATCGCCGCCTTCCGCAAGAAAGGGCGCGGAGACCTGTTCTGTTCAGAGCTCGTCGCGCAGGCGTATGAGGAGGCCAAATGCCCGCTATTGCCCGGCAAGACGCCGGGTGAGATCGCCCCGGGGGATCTGTTGAAATCTGACATTCTGCGGGATGTCACCGACCTCGCGCTGCGAGCCGTCAGGATCGACAGTCCGTTAATGTATTATCTGGATGACGGTTCGCATTTTGAACGAACAGCGCATTGGGAAGTGCGCACGAAGATAAAGATCCTGCAGAGCGAGCCCGTCCAGCGCGAACTGGCCGCCCTCGGCGTCAGCGCTCAAAGCTTCTACGAGCTCGAGAAGGAGCTGAGGAACGACAAGTCTCCCGGCCTCGATCGGGCCGTGCACGACGAGCTGGTGCGGCACGACTTCTGCAGGGAATACATGCGCCGAACGCTTGCATCGATCGGTGTCGCGGACGCTCGCGAGATCGCCGAACCGGTGTTCGCCGCGCGTTTCGAACCGAGCGAAGAACAGCTCGCGCGCATGGACACGGATTCCCTGAACTTCCACAAACAGGATGCCGAGTCCTCGATCATCTCGCTTCAGAACGACGCCATTTCACGAACGGCGGACATCCAGACATGGGCACGGTATCGGGGCAGCGGGAATTCGCGGACCTTCGACTACCTCGCGGCTATGCAGCAGCCTTTGCTTGATCTCAGCGCGCGATTGCTCGGGCTCTTTCAAAAGGAGAACGACTGTCTCGCAGCCGAGCAACGCAAAAGGGCCGCACAATAGCAGGTAGACAATGCTGCAGCCTGCCAGACCGTGACGCCTGAAAGCCCCGGCCAGTACCGATCAATTCGGATGCCACCAGCGACCGCCGATGACGACGCCCTCCGAGACGATCTTGCGATCGCCGGTCAGGTGCTCGCCGACGACGTCGACATAGTCGAACTCGCCCTGCCTGACCGTAACAAGCGTGGCGTCGCCGACGCTGCCGGGCTTGAGGCTGCCGAGCTCGGGACGCCGCAACGCCATTGCGGCGTTCACCGTCGAGGTTGCGATCACATCCGAAAGCTCCATGCCCATGCACAGGAATTTCGACAGTGTCGTGACCTGGTCGAAGGCCGGACCGTCGATGCAGAGCTGGTGGATGTCGGACGAGATCGTGTCCGGATAGAAGCCGTTCGCGAGCATCGCGCGCGCGGTCTTGAAGGCGAATGAGCCCTTGCCGTGGCCGATGTCGAACAGCACGCCGCGCTCGCGCGCGTCGAGCACCGCCTTCTTCACCGTGCCTTGCGCGGTCGCCGGCGTGTTCGGGAAGGGGCGGAACGCATGGGTCAGCACGTCGCCGGGCCGCAGGCGCGCCAGCACCTCTTCATAGCTCGGTGGCGGATGGTCGATATGCGCCATCAGGGGCATGCCGACCTCGTTCGCGACCTCGAGCGCGATGTCGAGCGGCACGGCCCCTGATGTGCCCGACGAGTGCAGGCCCACGCGCACCTTGATACCGACGATGAGATCGCGATTCTCATCGGCGACCTTGGCCGCCTCGATCGGATTCATCAGCCGCAACTCCTCGCTCTCGCCGACCATGATCCGATGCGAAAAGCCAAAGATGCCGGCATGCGAGACGTGAAGATAAGCGAGGATGCGGACCTGGCTCGGCCCGATCACGTGCTTGCGGAAGCCGGCGAAATTGCCGGGACCGGCGCTGCCGGTATCGACCGCCGTGGTGACGCCGGAGAGGCGGCAGAATTCCTCGGCATCGATGCCGAGCGAGGTGCCGCCCCAATAGACATGGGTGTGGAGATCGATCAGCCCCGGCGTCACGATGAACCGCGAGACGTCGCGCACATCCGTGCCCGGATCCGCCTTGAGCCCGCTGCCGATCGCGGCGACCTTGCCACCGGCGAAGGCGACATCGGTCACGGCGTCGAGCTTCTGGGAGGGGTCGACCACACGGCCGCCGCGCAGGATCAGATCGAAAGGCATTCTGGTCTCCGGATGTCGTGCTGAGATGGCCGACCGTCAGTCGGCCAAAAGGAAGGAAGCCCACGCTTCCAGCAATTTTTGCGCCGGACGGACGGAAAAGCGCAACCATGTTTTGGCCGACGCTGCTCCATAGCGCCGCGCTTCGTCCGCCACATCGGCGTGACACCTGCCGACTATCGCAAGCGCCTTGCGCCGATGTCGGCTTAAGCGGTGGGAGGGGAGACAGTTATGGCGATCCCGGCATGACTCGAACATGCGACCTACGGTTTAGGAAACCGCCGCTCTATCCGGCTGAGCTACGGGACCGCGGAACCCGCCGGTCAGGCGGGTTGCCTGGAGGTGTTCATATCAAAGCGAGGGCGGGATCGGAAGCCCTCCGCCGGCCGAATGCGGAGGTCTTCCCGTCCCTCACGCCTTGATATTGTTGTCCTTGACCACCTTGCCCCAAGTGGCGACCTGCTTGTCGAAGAAGCTCTTGAAGGCGGGGCCGTCCTCGAGCAGCAGCGTCATCTGCTGGGTCTCCTTGAGCTGGGCGGCGGTCGCGGGCTCGCTCAGGATCTCCTTTGACGCCGTCGCCATGGCGGAGACGATGTCGGGCGGCGTGCCTGTCGGCGCGAAGATGCCCCACCAGGCCAGCGTCTCGAAGTCCGGAAAACCCGCTTCGATCGCGGTCGGCGTATCCGGCAAGGCCGGCAGCCGCTCGCGGCCGAGCTGCAGGATCGGGCGCAGCATGTTGCTGCCGAGCTGGGCTGCGACCAGCGCCGCCGATCCCGCAATCAGATCGACATGGCCGCCGAGCACGTCGTTCATCGCAGGCCCGCCGCCGCGATAGGGCACATGCATGATCTCGACGCCAGCCTTGTTGCCGAGCACGGTCATGGCGAGATGGCCGAGCGTGCCGATGCCGACGGAAGCGTATTTCACCGCGCCGGGGGTCGCCTTGCAGGCCGCGACCACGTCGGCAAAGCTCTTGTAGGGGCGGCCGGCACCGGCCGCGATCACATAAGGCGCGGTACCGACCAGGAACACCGGCATCAGCTCACGCTCGACGTCGAGCGGCGGCTTGTCGAGAATGGCCGGGATTACCGCGTGGGAATCGAAGGTAACCAGGAACGTCGAGCCGTCCGCCGGGCTCTTGGCGACCTGCGCGGCGCCGAGAGCGCCGGCGGCGCCCGACTTGTTCTCGACCACGACGATGCGGTTGAGTTTCGTCTGCAGATTGCTCTGCAGCAGCCGCGCCATCGCATCGGTCGAGCCGCCCGGCGGAAACGGCACGACCAATGTGATCTTGCCGGCCTGAGCCATCGCCGGCGTCATTGCAAGAATGGCCGGCGCGGCCAGCAGCGTGCGTCGTGTGATCGTCATGGTCCCCTCCCTTGATTTGTTTTGCGCTTAGCTTTTTTGCTTTTGAGCGCTTCAGGTCGTTCCGAAACCCGACCCCGCCTTTTTGTACTCGGGTCGTGGTGGACTGAAGATGTCCAGCACCCTGGCGCCGTCGGGGCCGGCGCGCATGGTGTGCGGAACGTTGCCGGGCGTGCGCCAGAAATCGCCCTTCTTCACCGCGATTTCCTCATCACCCTGGACGCGGATGGCGGAGCCGTCGAGCAGCACGCCCCATTGCTCCTCGGGATGATGGTGCAGCGTGCCCTGCGCATGCGGGCCCAGCGTCACCACCGACAGCATCGCCTGCTCGCCGGAGAAGATGCGCGTGGTGACGCCCGCCGCGAGCTCGCGGAACAGCCCGTCGGCGGGATTGTCGATATTGTGGAATTCTTCCTTCTGGCTCACGCCATCCTCCCCTTCGTTTTTCTCTGATCAGGACTTGCCGTAGGAGCCCTGGTAGCGGCCCTCGCGGATCGCCTTCATGGTCTCCTCCTCGCGCGCGACCTGGGCGCGGACCGCTTCCAGCAGTGCGGCCGCACCGGCGGCGGGAAACGACACCACGCCGTCCTCGTCGCCGACCACGATGTCGCCGGGCGAAATCACGCTGCCGCCGATCGAAACAGGCACGTTGATCTCGCCGGGGCCGTTCTTGTAGGGGCCGCGATGGATCACCGCGCGGGCGTAGCAGGGAAAATCATCGCCGGCGAACGAGGCGACATCGCGGATCGCGCCGTCGATCACATAGCCCTCGGCTTTGCGCCACTGCGCGATGGTCTTCATGATCTCGCCGACCAGCGCGCGGGTCTCGTCGCCGCCGCCGTCGACCACGATGACGTCGCCGGGGCCGACCAGTTCCAGCGCGCGGTGGATGGCGAGATTGTCGCCAGGACGGGTGCGCACCGTGAAAGCCGTCCCCACCAGCTTGCCGCCGCGATGATAGGGCTTGAGGCCCACCGCGCCCGGCAGCCGGGCGAGATTGTCTGAAATGACCGAGGTCGGCGCACCTCGAAAGCCCTCGATGATCTCGGCAGGCGGCTTCGGCACGCTGATCGCAGCGATCGTGATCGTCATGTCAAAAAAGTCCTTTCGTGAATTTTCTTATTCTGCGTGCGCCTGTGCCTTTGCCGGCCAGATCCGGAAAGCGCGCCCTTCCTTCATCCACGCTGCGCGTTCGTCGCGCAACAGGGTGCGTCGGACTTTTCCGGAATCATCACGCGGCGGGGCGGCCACGATCTCGAAACTTTCGGGGTGCTTGTAGCGGCTGAGCCTGTCCTTCAGAAAGCCCACCATGCCGTCGGCGATGGCCTGGCCATCCGCATTGGGCTCCGGCTCGATGATGGCGTGCACGCGCTGGCCCAATTCCGGATCGGGCAATCCCACCACGACGCAGGACCGCACACCGGGTGCTTCGGAGACCGCGGCCTCAACCTCGGCCGGATAGATGTTGGCGCCGCCGCGCAGCACCATGTCGGCGAGGCGATCGCCGAGATAGAGATAGCCTTCCGCATCGAACCTGCCGATATCGCCGAGCGATTCCCAGCCGTCGGCGCGACGCTTCGGCTCGGCGCCGAGATAATGGTAGGTGGCGTCCTTGCCGTCATTGTTGAGGAAATAGATCTCGCCGGTCTCGCCCGGCGCGACGTCGTTGCCGTCCTCGCCGAGGATCCGCAGTTTGGCCATCTCGCCGATCTTGCCGACCGAGCCCTTGTGGGTCAGCCATTCCGTACCTGATATGATGCACGAGCCCTGCCGCTCGGTGCCGCCATAGAGCTCCCAGACCCGCTCCGGGCCGAGCCAGTCGATCCAGTTCTCCTTCAGCCAGGGCGGCATTGGCGCGGCCATGTGGAACACGGTCTGCAGGCTCGAGACGTCGTAAGAATTGCGCACGTTCTCCGGCAGCGCCCAGATCCGGTGCATCATGGTCGGCACGAAATTGACCCATTGCACGCGCTCGCGCGCGATCTGGCGCAGCGTCTCCTCGGCGTCGAACTTGACGAGGCCAGTGAGCTTGCCGCCGCCGAACAACGCGTAATGCGACACGATGAACGGTGCATTGTGATAGAGCGGCCCCGGATTGAGCAGCGAGGCCCCGAAGGGAATGCTGAGCGGCAGCGCCGCCGCCGTGTCGATCACCGCCGGCTGGTGATCGAGGATCACTTTCGGCCGGCCGGTCGAGCCGCCGCTGGTCATGGCCTTCCAGTAGCGCGACACTGGCGGGTCGAGCAGCTCATCCGAAAACCCTTCCGGCACGAAATCCGCGGGCAAACGGTTCGGCGCGTTCCAGTCGGCCTCGCCGCCGACCACCAGCGCCGGCTTCAGGATCTCGAGCACCGCAGCGGCCTCGCCGCGCGGCAGCCGCCACGACAGCGAGGTCGGCGTCGCCCCGCACTTCCACACCGCAAAAGACGTCTCGAAAAACGCATTGCCGTTCGGCAGGCCGACCGCGACGAAATCGCCAGGCTTGACGCCCTTGGCGGCAAACGTCCGCGCACGCCGGTTGGCGCCGCGCTCAAGCTCATCCCATGTCAGCGTATCCTGCCCATGTTGGACGGCGATCGTGCCTTGCGGTTTGCGCTCGGCGTACCAGCGCGGCACATCGGACAGGGGCAGCAGCATCAGGCGTTTCCACTTCGTCTTCTTGGCGCCGCCTCAGGATGAGGCGCTCACGGTGCGAAGTGTAACAGCCGGAGCAAACCCTTCAAGCTATCTGCCTTCAATGCATCACCGCTCCGCCCCGCAGCCCGGAATATCGAACAGCGCCGCAAGACCGCATTTCGAGGTCAGCATCTTGTCGCCGTCGTGGCCGACGCCGGCGACGTCCCAGACCCGGTGATTGGGCGTTCCGTGGCCGCGCTTGGCCATCGCGTCCGTATAAGCGTGGCCGCGGACGTAGCGGGTGGGGCCCTGCGCCTGCGCCATGCAGCTCTTGTCCAGTTCAGCGTGCTTGGGATTGGTGTCGAGCGTACCGAGCAGGTAGATCACCTCGCGCTCGACATAGCGCTGCTCGAGCGCCGCCGGTGTCGCATCCGCGAGATAGGGCGGCCGGTCGCCCATGCCGTATTTCCAGTTGTTGTAGCCGGGACAGGATGCGGCAATCGCGGGCGCGGGCCGGTCCGTACCGAAATACGCATAGGACGAGGAATTGGCAACGACATAGCGGATGTCGATGTGCTGGCGCGACAGCTTTGCCTCGCCCTTGCCGGCGATAGCGTAGCGCTGCACGACCTGACCGCCGCCGGAATGACCGGCCACCACGACCTGCTTCAGGTTTGGAAACAGGCGCCGGTCGGAGAGTTTTGCCAGAATCGCATCGAGCGCCTCGAAGGACGACACCGGGGTGGGTGCGAGCGCGGCATCACCGCCCTCCCATCCCTCCAGCGACCAGCGCAGCATGTCCTCCGGCAGCTTGTGCGCTTCGATATCGATCTCCGTCAGAAATTGCGGCACGATCATCAGCGCGCTCTTGCCGTCGTCGCCCGCTGCGGCCTGGGCGTTGTTGGCCGATATGTAATATTCGTCGGCATTGCGCAGGCGTCCGTGCAGCAAGATGATCGCGCGCGAGATCACCGGCAGCGGCATGGACCAGTCGCGGGAGAGGTAGAGCGGCAGCATTCCCCGGCCGCCGACCGCAAGCCGCGCATCGCCGATGGCCTTCACCGGCTTGCGGTTGGGCGCATCTTCGTCGGCTGCGAAAGCATGGCTGGAAACGATCGCGAACGCAATTGCGGCGAACCAGGCCAGCGCTCTCATGACGGACATTCCCCTTCGCATTCAAACCGATAAAACTTTAAACGCAACACGTGCCACGCGGCTGTGACTCGCGGGCCACGTCAAGCAAAAAATGTCAGCATTGCAGCCATGAAATTCCCGGGTTCCGAGGGTGACAAGCCGGCGATAAAGGGGCAAAAATCCGGCTCGACTCAGTTCGGGTTGAGTTTTGCAAGGAATGCTCTCGTAGAATGTCGGTCGTGTCTGCATCGCGTCGTGCGGCGCTTCTCGCTGCCACAGCAGGATTTTTTCTGCTGACGCCGTCGCATGCCCAGGCGCAATGGTGGAAACGCGCACCGGTCGATTTCGAGGAATGCGCCGACGCCGCCGAAAAGGCCGCGACCAAGACCGAGAAGACCTCCGCCCTAGCCGATTGCAATGCGAGGTTCGCCGGCCGGCGCAAGGCCGGCGGCGGCTATTCCTATTACGACTTCCTCCAGGACCGCACCTTCGACATCGCAGGTCCCAATCCGACGCCGGACGAGCAGAAGAAGATCGACGAATCCTACACCGCCTATCTCGCCAATCAGCGCCGCAGCAATGAAGCGGCTCAGGCCGCCATGCGTCAGCAGCGCGAGCAGCAGGAACGACAGGCGCAGCAACTTCAGCAGGTCGCGCTGCGCACCGAGGTCCAGCGCGTGCCCGTGCCGGTGGAGCGACCGAAGGTGCAACAGGTCGTCAACCCGCGGCCGAAGGGCGCCCCCTGCGTCAAGGGTTCATTCTCCTGCGAATGGCCGCGGCTATCGGAAGGCTTGAACGATCTGAAGAAGCTGTTCAACCCGACGCCGAGCAAGCCGGCGAAGAAGGGGTGAGCCGCTAACGCGGCAAACTCCGCTGTCGTCCCGGACAGGCGTAGCGAAGCGGAGCGCTGATCCGGGACGACAGCGGAGAGTGTGGCCTCAGTTCGGATGCTTCTTCTTGCCGCGCTTCGGTTTGACCTCCGGTGTACTCGCCGGCTCCGTGACCGTCGGCGAGCTGCCCAACTGCGACCGGCTCTCCTGCAATCGCCTGTCATAGCCGGGAGAGTTCATGACGGTCGGCGGCCTCGCCAAGGCGAGTGTCGATGCGCCGCAGAGCGCGGCCAGCGCGAGCCCGATCGTTAGACAACGCCTCATCGCGTCCCTCCATCACTTTCAAGCCACGCCCCGAATCTGCTGCGGCGTCAGCCGCGGCGGGCCGTTACCCGCCGCCTCGGCCTCCTTGATCAGCGCAACAATGCGGCGCATCAGCGGCACGCCGATCTTGTTCTGCTCGGCAAGAGCAATGACCGCGCCCTGGAGGTAGTCGATCTCGGTCTTGCGGCCCAGCTTCAGATCCTGCCACATCGACGAGCGCGCCTCCGGATCGATCTTCATCGTGCGGCCGAGGATCGCATTGAAGATCACATCCGGCAGCTTCAGCAAGGTCGGCGTCCAGTTCGCCGGGATCGGAGTCGCCGAGACCGGCGCAATGCCGGCCGCCTTCAGCGCAGCCAGGCCCTCCGCCATCTGGTCGGCGAACAATCTTCGCCAGTCCCGGTTCGCCAGTTGCGCGGCGAGCGGCATGTCGGACAGCGCGCTGAGTGCGTTGTTGAGATTGATGATCAGCTTGCCCCATTGCACGCCGGCGATATCGCGGCTGGCGCGCATCGTGAGGCCGGGCACCGAGAGCGCCGCGGCCGTGTTCGCTTCGTCCTCGCCAACATGAATATCGCCTGAGGTCGAGCGGTGGAAGCGCCCCTCGCCCATCGCGATCACGTTGAACGGCACCATGCCGGCGAGCACGCGCCGCCCGCCCAGGCGCCCGCGCAGAACCGCGACATGGCCGACGCCGTTTTGCAGGGAGATGATGACGGCATCCTGCGGCGCATGCTGCGCGATCTGGTCCGCGACATCGGCGGTGTCGGCGCTCTTCACCGTGACCAGCACGATGCCGGCACTGTGGAGGATCGAAGCATCCTCCGACAGCGCGAGCTGGCCCGCGCCCAACTTTTTCTCGGAGCCGTCGAAATCCGTCAGCCGCAGGCCGAACCGCTCGATCTCGGTCTTCACCCGCGGCCGCACCAGCAGCGCGACGCGGCGACCGGCGGCCGCCAGCATGCCGCCGACGAAGCATCCGATGGCGCCCGCGCCGGCCACCACGATCGGTCGATCCGTAACCACCAGACCTTAACCCCCCTGAACGACACGCCTTCGATAGCAGAGGAGAGGCCTGCTGCCCATGGAACGGTTGCGGTGCAATCGCCTTGTATCCGTCATGAGAGCCTCATATGTTTTCAAACGGGGCTTGTTTCCGGCAACAGATCGCCAAGGGAGAACGCCATGGGTTTGCTCGACGTCCTCAACGGCATGCAGAACGGCCCGCGCGGCCCGAGCACGCCAAGCTCTGAGAAATCCTCCGGCGGCATGTCGCCGATGACCATGGCGCTGCTCGGCCTGCTCGCCTGGAAGGCCTTCAAGCATCTGACGGCAGGCCAGCCCGGCGCAGCGCCGCAAACGTCCCCGACGCCGACACACCTCCCCCCGCCGGTGAATGCGGGCGCGGGCGGTGGCCTCGGCGGCGCACTTGGCGGAAGCGGTGGCCTGGGTGACCTCCTGAAGGGCGGCCTCGGCGGCCTGCTCGCGGGCGGCGCGGCCGGCAGCGTACTCAGCGGCGGGCTCGGCGATCTCCTCAAACAGCTCCAGCAGGGTGGCCAAGGCGAGACCGCGAATAGCTGGGTCGGCAAGGGCGAGAACAAGGCGATCGCGCCCGGCGATCTCGCCAAGGCGCTCGGCGCCGACCAGATCGAGAGCCTGTCCGCCCAGAGCGGCCTGTCGCGCGATGAGCTGCTCTCCGGCCTCAGCCAGTATCTGCCGCAGGTGGTTGATCACCTGACGCCGGACGGCCGGCTGCCGACCGAGAATGAAATCTCGGGCAGACTTTAACAGAGGCCTGATCTACGAATTCAGGAAGGGAAGCATTGTCATGAGTTTCGGCGGCCTGTTGTGGATCATCGTCGTCGGCTTCATCGCCGGCCTCATCGCGCGCTGGCTCGCGCCGGGACCGAACAACCCGAGCGGCTTCATCCTCACCACCATCCTCGGCATCGCCGGGGCATTTCTGGCGACCTTGATCGGCCAGTCGATCGGGCATTACGGCCCGGACCAGGGCGCGGGATTCATCATGGCCACCATCGGCGCCGTGGTGGTGCTGTTCATCTGGAACAGGCTGGTGGCAAGCGGCGTGATCAAGGGGTAGCGACTCGAAGCGCCGAGAAACGGCACGCCTACTCAACATCGTCATGCCCGGGCTTGACCCGGGCATCCACGTCTTTCGATCTGCGCGGCGATACGTGGATGGCCGGGTCAAGCCCGGCCATGACGCGGAGAGAGCTTGCCGAGCACTCTCACGTAATCAAATGCATCCCCGCATCCATCCGCACGACCTCACCGGTCATGTTGCTGGACGCCGGCATCGCCAGGAAGCAGACGAGCTGCGCGATGTCGTCGGCGGTTGAGGCGACCTTGAGCGGCACCTTGGCCACCACACTGTCGCGCACCTGCTTGGCGCCGGCCTCGCCGCGGCCCTTGGTGAACCAGGGCGTATCGATATAGCCGGGGCACACCGTGTTGACGCGGATCAGCGGCGCCAGCGCGCGCGACAGCGACAACGTCATGGTGTTGAGCGCGCCCTTGCTCGCGGCATAGGCGATCGACGAGCCGACGCCGCTGATGCCGGCGACCGAGGACACGTTGACCACCGCCGACGGCCGGCTAGAGGCTTTCGACCCGGCCTCGAGCAGGCTGCGCGCCGCGCGCACCATCTGGAACGGGCCGATGGTGTTGACGCCGTAAAGGCGCTGAAAATCCTCCGCCGACAATCCGTCGAGATCGGCGTGAGCCACATGCTTGGTGGTGCCGGCATTGTTGACGAGGATGTCGAGCCGGCCCCAGCCGCTGGCGGCCGCGACGATCTTGCGGCAATCCTCATCCTTCGAGACATCGCCCTGCGCGACCACAACCTCCGCGGCCCCGGCCTTGCGGCAGAGCTCTGCCGTGGCCTCGGCTTCCTTCTGGCTCGACGAATAGTTGATGACGAGCCGCGCCCCGCTCCGCGCGAGAATTTCCGCGGTCGCCGCACCCAGCCCGGATGCAGACCCCGTCACGATTGCGCACAGACTGTCTTTTGCCATCCGGATGTCCTTCCCCTTGATTGAATATCGGCGACCTGTTTAGCGAGTTTGCCGCGCCCTGCAAATCGAGCAAACTCCGCTAAACGGAATTAATCCAGATGGGGTCTTGCGCCCATGCCGGTGCCGCAGACGGGCTTGCGATCAACGCTTGTCAGGGCCATGGCTTTTTCCGATCATCGGGCGCAAGAAGAGACCGCGCGCCACCCCATTGGGCGGACCGCGCCAATGGCAAAACACGGGGAACGCTGTGGCGGAGAGTGACAATATCGTCGTCGAGACCGCGGAGAAAATCTTCGCCGATCTCGCCGATCCGCAAGAGATCAATAACGACAAGAAGGATTCGTGGCAGGCGCCGCTGTGGCAGGCGCTGAGCGAAGCCGGCTTGCCCTTGTCATGGGTGCCGGACGATCTCGGCGGCTCCGGTGCGAGCCTCGCCGACGGCTTTGCGCTGCTGAACGCCGCCGGCCGTTTCGCGGTCGCAGTTCCCCTGGCCGAAACGATGCTCGCCGGCTGGCTGCTGGCGCAGGCGAAGATCAGCTCGCCGGAAGGTGAGATGACGGTGCTGCCGGCCTCTCCGAGAGACCGCATCACGCTCGATGCCGATGGCGCGCTCTCCGGCCGTGCTCGCGGCATACCCTTCGCAAAGGCAGCCAGGCACTTTGCGGTGCTGGCACACGGCAAGGACGGCGTCTCCATCGCGCTGGTCGACGCCGGCAAGGGCCGGATCGAATCCGGCCTCAATGTCGGCTACGACCACAGCGACACCGTCACGCTCGACAAGGTCCAGCCCGTCACCATCAAGGCCGCGCCTGATGGCGTAGACCAGACCAGCCTGATGCTGATGGGCGGCGTCGCGCGCAGCCTTCAGATCGCCGGCGCGCTGGAAGCGATGCTCGACATCTCCGTGCGCTACTCCAACGAGCGGGTCGCCTTCGAGAAGAAGATCTCGAAATTCCAGGCGGTGCAGCACAATCTCGCCCGTCTCGCCGGCGAGTCCGCCGCAGCGCTCGCGGCTGCGACCTCCGCGGCCGACGCGATCGCGAATGCAAAATCATTCGACGACGCGGTCTATCTCGAAGCCGCCTCCGCAAAAATCCGCTGCGCCGAAGCCGCGGAAAAGGGTGGCGCCATCGCGCATCAAGTCCACGGCGCGATCGGCTTCACCATCGAGCACATCCTGCACCGTTACTCGCTGCGGGCGCTGGCCTGGCGCGACGATTTCGGCTCGGAGAGCCATTGGGCCGTCGAGCTCGGCAAGCTGGTCGCGAGCCGTGGTGCCGACGAATTGTGGCCGCTCGTGGCGTCGCGCTGATCAGGAGACGAGACAACAATGACCGCTGCCCTCCGTTTTGATCCGATCCGCCTGCCCGAGAAGTGCGAGCAATTGCGCAAGGAAGTCCGCGCGTTCCTCGCCGAAGAGATCGCCGCCGGCACCTTCGACCCGCACAAGCCCAACCGCGAAGACACCGACGCGCCGGAATTCTCCCGCCGGGTCGGCGCCAAGGGCTGGCTCGGCATGACTTGGCCGAAGAAATATGGCGGCCAGGAGCGCTCCTTCCTCGAACGTTACGTGGTGACCGAGGAGATGCGCGTGGCCAACGCGCCGACGCGACGCTTCTTCGTCGCCGATCGTCAGAGCGGGCCGGTGCTGATCAAATATGCACCCGAGCATATCAAGATGGATATCCTGCCGCGCATCTGCCGCGGCGAGATCTGCTTCGCCATCGGCATGAGCGAGCCGAACTCCGGCTCGGATCTGTTCGCCGCCAAGACGCGCGCGACCAAGACCGACGGCGGCTATCTCATCAATGGCACCAAGATCTGGACCTCGTCGGCGCACATCGCCGACTACATGATCGCGATCTTCCGGACCTCGCCGCCGACCAAGGAAAACCGTCGTCACGGCCTGACGCAGTTCCTGGTCAAGATGAAGCAGCCGGGTATCCAAGTGAACCCGATCGGCCAGATCACCGGCCAGTACGAGTTCAACGAGGTCGTCTTCACCGACTTCTTCGTGCCCGAGGATCACGTACTCGGTGAGGTCGATGGCGCCTGGAAGCAGGCCACGTCGGAGCTCGCCTATGAGCGCTCGGGGCCCGAACGTTTCCTCGAGACCTATTACGTGCTGACCGAGCTGGTCCGCGCGGTCGGCCCCAATCCGGATACGCGCAGCGCCGAAGGCATCGGCCGTCTCGTCGCCCAGCTCCACACCATGCGGCGCATGTCGGTCTCGGTTGCCGGCATGCTTCAGGCCGGCAAGGAGCCGGTGGTGGAGGCCTCCATCGTCAAGGACATCGGAACGGTCTGGGAGCAGCAGCTTCCGCATCGCGTCCGCGATCTCGCCGCTTTCGTCGAGGAGACTGCGACCAATCGCGAGACGCTGGAGCGGCAGCTCGACTTCGCCATCAAGACCGCACCCAAACTCACCATCCAGGGCGGCACCACCGAGGTGCTGCGCGGCATCATCGCGCGCGGACTCGGTCTGCGCTAGTCGCGCCGACTGGGTTTGCGCTAACGCTTCGAGGACATCATGAGCACCTATACAGATATCGGCGTCGAAAAAGTCGGCCACGTCGGCACTATCGAGATCCGCCGTCCGCCGCTGAACTTCTTCGACATCTCGCTGATCAACCAGATCGCGGACGCGCTCGAGGAGTTCGACCGTGACATCGAGATCCGCGCCTCGGTGCTGTCCGCACAGGGCAAGGCGTTCTGCGCCGGTGCCAATTTCGGCGACCCGGCGCGGCAGGCGCAGGAAGCGCGCGAAGCCGAGAAAAAGGGCGACCCGGCCGACAACCTCGGCCCGATCAACCATCTCTACATCCAGGCCGTGCGCATCTTCCGCGCCAAGAAGCCGATCGTCGCGGCCGTGCAAGGCGCGGCCATCGGCGGCGGGCTGGGCCTCGCGGTCTCGGCCGATTTCCGCGTCGCCTGCCCCGAAGCCCGCTTCTCGGCCAACTTCACAAAACTCGGCTTCCATCCCGGCTTCGGCCTGACCACGACGCTGCCGGAGCTGATCGGCAAGAACAACGCGGAGCTGATGTTCTACACCAGCCGCCGCGTCACCGGCGAAGAAGCCTACAAATGGGGCCTCGCCAACGAGCTGGTGCCGCAGGACCAGGTGAAGGCGGGCGCCATGAAGCTCGCCGCCGAGATCGCCGAATGCTCTCCGCTCGGCCTCCTCTCCACCCGCGCCACGATGCGCGCCAACCTCGCCGACCGCGTGATGGCCGCGACCAATCACGAGCTCGCCGAGCAGACGAGGTTGCGCGCGACGGAAGATTTCAAGGAAGGCGTCAAGGCCACGGAAGAGCGCCGCGTGGCGAACTTCAAGGGCAGGTAGCTTCTTCTTCCTTCTCCCCTTGTGAGAGAAGGTGGCGCGAAGCGCCGGATGAGGGGTCTCTCTCCGCGAACGAAACTTCCTGCGCGGAAGAACCCCTCACCCGTCTCGCCGCTTTGCGGCGATCCACCCTCTCCCGCAAGGGGAGAGGGGAGCGCCGGCAAGCCGCTAGCTTATGCGGAACGTCACTCCACCCAGCAGGAACTCGTTCCCCGCCACCGCGAGCCCCCTGGCCTTCGCGGCATGCAGCACGCTCGAAGCATCGGTCACCCGAAACTCCAGCGCACTCATGATCTCGCTGGCGCCCTTCACGAAGCGGAAGGTCGCATTGGGCAGCTTCAGTTCGGCACCGCCACCCGGCGCAACACCGATGATCTTGCCCCAATGCTCCGCCAGCCCTTGCGGATCCGGGCTCTGCATCTCCACCGCGGTCAGCGCCTGCGTCACATCCTTGCGGATGAACTTCTGCCAGTCGGGACCCGCCGGCGGATACGCACCAAGAATGTCGTCGCTGCCGTCGGTGTGGTTGAACTCGATGAAGGCGGCGCGGCAGTCGCGGGGGTGGAGCTGCACGCCGTGATAGGGCGCGTGGTCGATCACGTTGGCGGTCCGCACGCCAAACGCGTTGGCATTGCGGCCGCGCTCGTCCGGATCGTTGCAGCAGAAAATCGCCATATAGCCGCCGCGGCCGCCGGTCTTCTCGATGAAGCGGCCGGCTGTAGTACCGTCCTTGAACGGCGCGACCACCTCCAGCAGGATCGTGTCGACCGGGAGCAGCGCGTTCTCCAGGCCGTATTTGGCGACGTTGCCGTCGCGGTAGCAGACCGCGAGGCCCATGATTTCGGCGATGTCCGAGATCACGGGCGCGAGCTGCGGCGCGACCAGACAGATCTGCCGCAGCCACACATAGGGCGCCATCGTCATGCCCCCTTGAAGGCCGGCTTGCGCTTTTCGACGAAGGCCTTGGCGGCCTCCTTGTGGTCCTCGGTGTCGCTGCAGCGGGTATGGTGGATCGCTTCGCCGTCGAAGCAATCCTCCAGCGGCAGATGCTCGGCATTGTTGATGTTGCGCTTGATGAAGCCGAGCGCAATCGATGGCCCTTGCGCCAGCGACAGCGCGAGTTCGTGCGCCGCCGTGTCGATCTCGGCGTCGGGCACAACCTTGGTCACCATGCCGATCGCATGCGCCTCCTTCGCGGTCAGCACCGGCGACATCAGATAGAGCTCGCGCGCCCGCGCGCTGCCGAGCAGCTGGGTGAGGAAATAGGTGCCGCCGTAATCGCCGGAGAATCCGACCTTGGCGAAAGCGGTCGTGATCTTGCAGGATTCGGACGCGATGCGCAGGTCGCACGACAGCGCCATCGACAGGCCGGCGCCGGCCGCGGCGCCATCAAGCTGCGCCACCACGGGTTTCGGCATCTGATGCAGGATGCGCGAGACCTCCATGCCGCGGCGCAGGTTCGCCATCTTCACCTCGAACGGCAGCGGCGCACGGCCCGCCGCCATCGACTTGACGTCGCCGCCGACGCAGAACGAGCCGCCCGCGCCCTTGAACAGCACCGCGCGCACCTCGGGATCATCGGCCGCGCGCCGCGCCGCTTCGACCAATCCTGCGACCATCTCGGGGTTGAGCGCGTTCTTCCGCTCGGGACGGTTCATGGTGATGGTGAGCAGCCCGCCTTCGAGCTTTTGCAGGACCATGTCGTTGCTCATGGGTGGTCTCCCTTGTTGTTGTTTTGCTCGGTCATTCCGGGACGCGCGAAGCGCGAACTACGGTGCGCAATTGCGCACCTGAGAATCCATTTCTCGCCAGTCATTGCGGCCCGATGTATCCCGGGCTCGCGCTACGCGCGCCCCGGGATGACAACCTGTTGTTGGACGCGCGTGTCGCTACGACGCTTCGCGTCACTTCTTCACCAGCGGACAGCGCGACTGCTCCAGCGACTGGAACGCCTCGCTGCCGGGCACGGTGGCGAGCAGCTTGTAATCGTCCCAGCGGCCCTTGGATTCCGACGGCTTCTTGACCTCGAACAGGTACATGTCGTGGATCATGCGGCCGTCCTCGCGGATCTTGCCGTTCTTGGCGAAGAAGTCGTTGATCGGCGTCTCCTTCATCACCTTGATGACCGCGGCCGCGTCAGTCGTGCCGGCCGCCTTCACGGCGTTCAGATAGTGCGTGACGGAGGAATAGACGCCGGCCTGCGCCGAGGTCGGCACCCGCTTGGTGCGCCCCATGAAGCGCTTGGAGAAAGCGCGGGTGTCGTCGTTGAGGTCCCAGTAGAACGCTTCGGCGAGCAGCAGGCCCTGAGCGGTCTCCAGCCCGATCGAGTCGATATCGGAGACGAAGGCGAGCAGCGGCGAGACCTTCTGGCCTCCCTTGGTGATGCCGAACTCGGCCGCCTGCTTGATGGCGTTGACGGTGTCGCCGCCGGCGTTGGCAAGGCCAATCACCTTGGCCTTGGAGGCCTGCGCCTGAAGCAGGAACGACGAGAAATCCGAGGTGTTGAGCGGATGACGGACGGCGCCGAGCACCTTGCCGCCGGTCTTGGTGACGACGGCGCTGGTGTCCTTCTCCAGGTCCTGGCCGAAGGCATAGTCGGCAGTGAGGAAGAACCAGGTATCGAGGCCGGCTTTCACGGCTGCAAGGCCGGTCACGTTGGCCTGTCCGTAGGTGTCGAACACGTAGTGGATGGTGTAGGGACCGCAGGCCTCGTTGGTGAGACGGATCGAGCCCGGACCGTTGAACATGATGATCTTGTTGCGCGCTTTCGCGATCTCGCCGGCGGCAAGCGCAGTCGCCGAGGCCGCGACGTCGTAGATCATCTCGACGCCCTGATTGTCGAGCATGTCGCGAGCGATGTTGGCGGAGAGATCGGCCTTGTTCTGATGGTCCGCGGCCAGCACCTGGATCTTGCGTCCGAGTACCTCGCCGCCGAAATCCTCGACCGCCATCTTGGCTGCAGTCTCGCTGCCGGGGCCGGTGATATCTGCGTAAAGGCTCGACATGTCGAGGATGCCGCCGATCTTGAGCGGCGGCTTGTCCTGGGCCTGCGCGGCGGCGCTCGCGCTCAGAGCAAACGCTGCGGCAAAAATGCCCGACAAAATATTCTTCATCGTAAAGAGACCTCCCTTATCGCGCCGCACTCTTTGGGCGCTTGATTATGGCTGTTGCCGCAATCATGCCGCATGCGCAAGAGCGCAGCAAGCGCAGGTGCGAAGAGGCCGCATGTTCGGCGCGCGATTTCCGCAAAGCGGAATGGCAAGGTGCGGATAAATGTTTCCACGTCATTGCGAGCGCAGCGAGGCAATCCAGACTGTCACCGCGGTCGGATTCTGGATTGCTCGCTGCGCTCGCAATCACGGAGTGTGGGGAAACCTCTTCGCGCCTCGCCACGCTTGAGTTAAGATTGACGCGCAACGCAACCTCTCCGGGCGCCGTGACGCGACTGCTTCATCTCATCGTCGCATTTCTTTTCGTCGCGAGTCGCACGGCGTTCGCCACGCCGTGCCAATTCGAAACGCTAGGCGAAGGCCGCGTCGCCGCAATCGTCGATGCGCGTAGCGTGCGTCTCGATGATGGCCGCGAGGTCCGCCTTACCGGCATCGAACCAACCGCAACGACGAAGCTGGCGCTAACAGCGCTGCTCGTCGGCCGCGACGTCACGCTGCGGAGCACTGACGACACGCCCGACCGCTATGGCCGCCAAGCCGCGCTGATCTTTGTCGGCGAGGACGATACCTCGGTGCAGGCCGCCCTCCTGGCCCGGGGCGCCGCTATCGTCTCCGCCGAAATCACCGACAGGGACTGCGCAGCGGCCCTGATGGCGTCGGAGGCCGAGGCGCGGCGCGAAAAAAAGGGCAACTGGGCTGACCCGTCGGCCATAAAAAACGCGGAAAGTCCGGACGATATTTTGGCCGGGATCGGGCGCTTTATGGTGGTCGAAGGCAAAGTCCTGTCGGTCCGGCAAGCTGGGGCAGTGACCTACCTCAACTTCGGAGGAAACTGGACACGCGGCTTTGCCGTGACTATTTCAAGGCGCATGCTACCGGCGTTCGAAAGCGTCGGGATCTCCCTTAAGTCCCTGGAAAATCGACGTATTCGCGTTCGGGGCTGGGTCGAGGGGAATACGGGGCCGCGTATCGACGTGCTCCGGGTGGGACAGATCGAGTTGCTGGGCGCAAACGATCCGACAGGGGTAAGGCCTTAGCGGGCCAGGCACGGGTTAAGCGACGTGAATGGGGTGCTAGAACGGCACGGACGAGGTGATTGCCGCCGCCTGCGGGCTGCGCCGGCCGCGCTTTGCCTCGTGCTGGGCACAGCCCTTGCCGGTTGCGGCGATATGGGCCGGTTCCAGGCCGCGGTGCCGACCCAGACGGTCGCGATGCCGAAGCCGAAGCCGGCCGTCGCGCAGACCCCCGCCACCGAGAAGGAGCACGAGCGCATCCTGGCCAGCTATGGCGGCACCTATGACGATCCCAGGCTCGAATCGCTCGTCAGCAAGACGGTGGACCGGCTCGTTGCGGCTTCCGACCGTCCCGACCAGGGTTACAAGGTCACCATTCTCAACTCCGGCGCGGTCAACGCCTTCGCGCTGCCGAACGGCCAGCTCTATGTCACGCGCGGACTTCTTGCGCTTGCGAGCGACACGTCGGAATTGTCCTCCGTGCTCAGCCACGAGATGGCGCATGTGCTGTCAAAGCACGCCGCGATGCGCGAGGACCAGGCCCGCCAGGCCGCGATCGTCACCCGCGTCGTCACCGACATGAGCAACGACCCCGATCTCACCGCGCT
This sequence comes from Bradyrhizobium sp. A5, assembly GCF_042076515.1. NCBI lineage: Bacteria > Pseudomonadati > Pseudomonadota > Alphaproteobacteria > Hyphomicrobiales > Nitrobacteraceae > Bradyrhizobium > Bradyrhizobium sp. A5. Next base: position 6,653,153 of record NZ_CP148990.1, read on the forward strand.
GGCACTCGCCAAGACCAAGCTCACCATGGCGAGCTTTTCGCGCAATCAGGAGTTCGAGGCCGACGGCATCGGCGTCGGCATTTCCGCCAAGGCCCATTTCGACCCCTATGGCGCCGCCCGCTTCCTGTCGGCGATGGAGCGCAATGCCGAGCTGAAGGTCGGCAAGACCTCGCTCGATCCGCGCGCGCAGGATTTCACCTCGTCGCATCCGGCGACCCCGGAGCGCGTGCAGAACGCACAGACCATCGCACGGCAATATGTCGCTCCTGAAGGGGGCGAGCGCGACCGCGAGACCTATCTCGCCGCGATCGACAATCTCGTCTATGGCGAAGATCCCAGCGAGGGTTTCGTCCGCGGCCGGCGGTTCCTGCATCCGAAGCTCGGCTTTACCTTCCAGGCGCCGGACAATTTCACGCTCGACAACACCGCGCAGGCGGTGATCGGCGTGCGCGACGGCGGCTCGCAGGCGATGCGTTTCGACGTCGTGCGCGTACCGGCCGAGCAGTCGCTCGGCGATTACCTGAACTCGGGCTGGATGGAAGGCGTCGAGAAGGCATCCATCGAGGACATCACCATCAACGGTTTTCCGGCGGCGTCTGCCACTGCCAAGGGCGATCAGTGGCAGTTCAAGGTCTACGCGCTGCGTTTCGGCAGCGACGTCTATCGCTTCATCTTCGCGGCACGGCAGAAGTCGACCGAGAGCGAGCGCAACGCGCGCGAGACCGTCAATTCGTTCCGCCGCCTGACCCTCGACGAAATCCAGGCCGCGCGCCCGCTGCGCATCAAGGTCATCACCGTGCAGCCCGGCGACACCGTCGAATCGCTCTCCCACCGCATGGCCGGTGTCGATCACCCCGCCGAACGCTTCCGCGTCCTCAACGGGCTCGATCGCAGCGCGCAGGTGAAGGTGCGCGATCGCGTGAAGATCGTAGCGGATTGACGCTGCGGACTGTCAGCGTAGATGGGGTAACGGGCCGGCCGCCCGCTCGCTACGGCGCGATTTGGAAGCGCGCTCGCGAGCGGCCTGTTGGATGGAAGGCGGTCGTCCCTCAAATTGATGGTGTTTAACGGAGTCGGGCAAGCCCGCTCCAAGCATCATGAGGGACGACCGTGTACCACTATGCAGGAATTGACGTGTCTTTGGAATGCTCGAGCGTTTGCCTGGTGGATGGAGCGGGCAAGATTTTGCGCGAGACGAAGGTTTTGAGCGAGCCGGAGGCTCTGATCGGGTGGTTCGGGTCGCTGGGGCTGACGTGCGAGCGGATCGGTCTGGAGGCAGGTCCGTTGTCGCAATGGCTGTACGCGGCGATGCGGGATGCAGGACTTGCGGTCGAGCTCTTGGAGACGCGGCACGTGCGCGATGCCTTCAAGGCAATGCCGGTGAAGTCAGACCGCAACGATGCGCGCGGGATCGCCCAGCTGATGCGGCTGGGCTGGTTCCGGCCGGTGCACTGCAAATCCGTTGCATCGCAGGAGACGCGGGCCATTCTGACGGCCCGCAAGCTGCTGCAGTCGAAGCTGCAGGATGTCGAGAACAGTCTGCGCGGCGTGCTGCGGGGCTTCGGCCTGAAGGTCGGTAAGACCACCGAGCGCACCTTCGCCGAACGTATCCGGGAACTCGTCGCCGGTCACCCCGGACTTGAGCTGGTCGCCAAGGCGCTCCTCCAGGCCCATGCCGTGCTACTCCAGGAGTTCAAGAGCCTGGACAGGCACACCCAGAAGCTCGCCAGAGCGCAGCCCTCCGCCAAGCTCCTGATGACGACGCCTTCCGTCGGTCCGATCGTGGCGCTCACCTATGCTGCGGCGATCGACGATCCGAAGCGCTTCCGTTCCTCGAAGGCCACTGGCGCACACTTTGGTCTGACCCCAAGGAAATACCAATCAGGAGAAACCGACTATACCGGCCGCATCAGCAAGATCGGCGACGCCTCCGTACGCGAGGCGCTCTACCAGGCGGCTCACGTCATGCTGACCAAGCCGCTGAAGAATTGTTCGGCGCTCAAGAGCTGGGCCATGCGGATCGCCAATCGGGCCGGCATGCGCAAGGCCAAGGTCGCCCTGGCACGCAAGCTTGCCGTCATCCTGCATCGCATGCTCGCCGATGCCAAACCCTTCAACCCCGAGGTCAAAAACAAGGCCAAGGTCATCGCCATGGCCGCAACTTAAACAAGGAAGCATCAATCGGTTCTGGGGGAGTCACGACATCAGGCTCTCCCTGAGCGAGGTCCCTAGCCGGGACGATGGATCCGGTCAGGCCGCCATCCGGGAAGTGGGTCATAACCACGCTTCCGTAGATTGGCCGGCCGGCTCCTCAAATGCACCCCATCAGGCGACGGCCTTCGCGCCGATCCCGTACAGAAGCAAGTGCCCGGCAACAGGATCGCGCAAAAAGGGATTGACTAACCAGGGCCCGTTACAGAAGCCCGGATGGAGCGCAGAGCAATCCGGGGTTCGTGCAGGCCTCCGCGGGCGGCTTAAGCGCCAGCGTCCATATCGCCGGCCTCGCGCTGGCCGCTGAGCCACAGCGCGAGCAGGGTCCAGAACGCGCCGGAGAGCAGATAGGCACCCGAAGCAATGACGCCGAGATTGGTGGCGAGCAGCAGCGCAACGAGCGGGGCGAAGCCTGCTCCGAACAGCCAGGCCATGTCCGAGGTCAGCGCCGAGGCCGTGTAACGATAGGCCTGCCTGAAATTCGAGGCGATCGCGCCGGAGGACTGACCGAAGGACAGCCCGAGCAGGATGAAGCCGATCACCATGTAGATGGTCTCACCGAACGCGCCGGCGTCGAGCAGCTGCGGAGCGAAGCCGCTGTAGATCGCGATCGCGATCGCCGATCCCATCAGCAGCGACTTGCGGCCGACACGGTCGGCAATGACGCCGGAGAGCACGATCGCCACGACACCGAACACGGCGGCGACGATCTCGATGATCAGGAAGCGCACCGGGCTTTCGCGGGTGAACAGGAACACCCAGGACAGCGGAAACACCGTCACCATGTGGAACAGCGCGAAGCTTGCGAGCGGCGCGAACGCGCCGAGCATGATGTTATGGCCTTCGCGCGCAACGGTCTCGGAGATCCGCGAGGGTTGCAATTCGCGGGTCTCGAACAGCGACGCATACTCCTCGGTCGTCACCATGCGCAGGCGCGCGAACAGCGCCACGACGTTGATGGCGAAGGCGACGAAGAACGGATAGCGCCAGCCCCAGTCGAAGAAATCATCGGCGGAGAGGTTGCCGGCGAAATAGGCGAACAAGGCGCTCGCCACGATCAGCCCGAGCGGCGCGCCGAGCTGCGGCACCATCGCGTACCAGCCGCGCTGGGAGGGCGGCGCGTTCAGCGCCAGCAGCGAGGCCATGCCGTCCCAGGCGCCGCCCCAGGCCAGACCCTGCGCGATACGCGCCAGCGCCAGCAGCCAGATCGCCGCAACGCCGATCTCGTGATAACCGGGCAGGAACGCGAGCGCCACGGTGGCGGTGCCGAGCAGGAACAGCGCCGAGACCAGCTTGGCCGTCTTGCCGTACTCTCGGTCGACCGTCATGAAAATGACGGTCCCGATCGGCCGGGCCACGAAGGCCAGCGCGAAGATCATGAAGGAATAGAGGGTCCCGGTCAGTTCGCTCGTGAACGGAAACACCAGGCGCGGGAACACGATCACCGAGGCGATCGCGTAGACGAAGAAATCGAAGAATTCCGAGGTGCGGCCGATGATGACGCCGATGGCGATCTCGCCGGGACTGGCCAGGTCGTGGCCGTGTTCGCCCGAGTGGAGGTCTGCCATTGCGGGGGTCTGTGCCGTCGCCATTCGTGCGCCCTTAACGTCCTGAAAACCAAAGCCAACCGCCCGGCGGGGCGCCAGGCGATCTGGGCTTGTCTGACCCAACATTCCGCACTGCAACATTGGACAAATTGTCCAATGTCCGGATTGCTGCGCCGCAGCTACCCGTTGCCCCCGCAAACAAAACTCATTCTCAAAGGCTCGGCCCGTGTCCCGTCTCAAGATCCTGGCGCTGCTACCCCTGGCAGTTGCGCTTAGTGGCTGCAACTACGTCGTGCTGGCGCCAGCCGGCGACATCGCTGCCCAGCAGCGCGACCTCGTCATCATCTCCACTCTCCTGATGCTTTTGATCGTCGTCCCCGTGATGGCGCTGACGGTGATGTTCGCCTGGCGCTACCGCCAGTCCAACACCTCGGCCCGCTACGAGCCGGAATGGGATCATTCGACCAAGCTCGAGCTGGTGATCTGGTCGGCGCCGTTGCTGATCATCATCTGCCTGGGCGCGCTGACCTGGATGGGCACGCATCTGCTCGACCCCTATCGCACGCTCGGCCGCATCCATGCCGATCGCGCCGTGGACCTGTCCAAGGCCCCGCTCGAGGTCGACGTCGTCGCGCTCGACTGGAAGTGGCTCTTTATCTATCCTGACTACGGCATTGCCACCGTCAACGACCTCGCCGCGCCCGTCGATCGCCCGATCAACTTCCGCATCACCGCGTCCTCGGTGATGAACTCGTTCTACATCCCCGCGCTTGCCGGCCAGATCTACGCGATGCCGGGCATGGAGACCAAGCTCCACGCCGTGGTGAACCACGCCGGCACCTACAAGGGCTTTTCGGCGAACTACAGCGGTGCCGGCTTCTCCGGCATGCACTTCAATTTCCAGGGCCTCGACGACAAGGGTTTTGACGCCTGGGTCGCCAGTGCCAAATCCGCCGGCGGCTCGCTCGGCCGCGCCGAATATCTCCAGCTCGAGAAGCCCAGCCAGAACGAGCCGGTGCGCCGCTACGGCACCATCGATTCCGATCTCTACCGCCTGATCCTCAACATGTGCGTCGAGACCGGCAAGATGTGCCAGAGCGAGATGATGGCGATCGACGCCAAGGGCGGACGCGGCCATGAGGGCCTGAACAACACGCTGCCGCTGGCCTACGACAAATACGCCCGCCGCGGCACCGCGTTCGGACCCGAGCCGACCTTCGTCGCCGGCAGCTGCACGCCGGATGCGCCGCAGGGCCAGACCACCGCGTCGATCAAGGCTCCGACCGACACCGCGCCGCTGCTGGGCGCCGGCCTGAAGCGGCCGATCTTCACGCCGCTCAAGTCCTCGTCATTCTTCCTCGGACAACGTCCCAAGTCAGACTCCTGAAGTCAGACTCCTAAAGAGAGCTCGCATGTCTCCTGATCTTCTCAAGCTCATCTTCGGCCGTCTCGGCCTCGATTCGTTGCCGCTGCACGAGCCGATCCTCGTCGGCACCTTCGCGGTGGTTGCGCTCGGTGGCATCACGCTGCTCGGTGGCCTCACCTATTTCCGCCTGTGGGGCTATCTCTGGCGCGAATGGTTCACCAGCGTCGACCACAAGCGCATCGGCATCATGTACATGATCCTCGGCATCGTGATGCTGCTGCGCGGCTTCGCCGACGCGCTCATGATGCGCGCGCAACAGGTGCTCGCGTTCGGCGGTTCCGACGGCTTCCTCCCCTCCCATCACTACGACCAGGTCTTCACCGCCCACGGCGTGATCATGATCTTCTTCGTGGCGATGCCGCTGGTGACCGGCCTGATGAACTACGTCGTGCCGCTGCAGATCGGCGCGCGCGACGTGTCATTCCCGTTCCTGAACAATTTCAGCTTCTGGATGACGGTCGGCGGCGCGGTGCTGGTGATGGCTTCGCTGTTCATCGGCGAGTTCGCCCGCACCGGCTGGCTGGCTTATCCGCCGCTGTCGAACATCGGCTACAGTCCTGACGTCGGCGTCGACTATTACATCTGGGCGCTGCAGGTCGCCGGCGTCGGAACGACGCTGTCCGGCATCAACCTGATCTGCACCATCGTCAAGCTGCGAGCGCCCGGCATGACCATGATGCGGATGCCGGTCTTCACCTGGACCTCGCTCTGCACCAACGTCCTGATCGTCGCCTCCTTCCCCGTTCTGACCGTCGTGCTCGCGCTGCTCTCGCTCGATCGCTACGTCGGCACCAACTTCTTCACGAACGATTTCGGCGGCAGCCCGATGATGTACGTGAACCTGATCTGGATCTGGGGTCATCCCGAGGTGTACATCCTGGTTCTCCCCGCCTTCGGCATCTTCTCGGAAGTCACCTCGACCTTCTCCGGCAAGCGCCTTTTCGGCTACACCTCGATGGTCTACGCGACCGTGGTCATCACCATCCTGTCGTACCTGGTCTGGCTGCACCATTTCTTCACGATGGGTTCTGGCGCCAGCGTCAACTCGTTCTTCGGCATCACCACGATGATCATCTCGATCCCGACGGGCGCGAAGATGTTCAACTGGCTGTTCACGATGTATCGCGGCCGTATCCGCTACGAGCTGCCGATGATGTGGACGATCGCCTTCATGCTGACCTTCGTGATCGGCGGCATGACCGGCGTGCTGCTCGCGGTGCCGCCGGCCGACTTCGTGCTGCACAACAGCCTGTTCCTGATCGCGCACTTCCACAACGTGATCATCGGCGGCGTGGTGTTCGGCGCATTCGCCGGGATCACCTACTGGTTCCCGAAGGCCTTCGGCTTCAGGCTCGATCCGTTCTGGGGCAAGATGTCGTTCTGGTTCTGGGTCACCGGCTTCTACCTCGCCTTCATGCCGCTCTACGTGCTCGGCCTGATGGGCGTGACCCGCCGGCTGCGCGTGTTCGACGATCCGAGCCTGCAGATCTGGTTCGTCATCGCCGCAATCGGCGCTGTCTTCGTCCTCATCGGCATCATGTGCATGCTGATGCAGTTCGCGGTCAGTTTCCTCAAGCGCGAGCAGCTCAAGGACGTCACCGGCGATCCCTGGGACGCGCGCACGCTGGAATGGGCGACCTCCTCGCCTCCGCCGGACTACAACTTCGCCTTCACCCCCGTCGTTCACGACAATGACGCGTGGTGGGACATGAAGAAGCGCGGCTACCAGCGTCCGCTCACCGGGTTCAAGCCGATCCACATGCCCAGCAACACCGGCACCGGCATCATCCTCGCCGGCTTCGCCACCGCGATGGGATTCGGCCTGATCTGGTACATTTGGTGGCTGGCGGCTGCGAGCTTCATCGCGATGCTCGCCGTCGGGATCGGTCACACCTTCAACTATCACCGCGACTTCGACATTCCGGCCGACGACGTCGTCCGGGCCGAGGACGCGCGCACCAAACTGCTCGCCGGAGCCAAGTAAATGACTGTCGCTTTCCCTTCCTCGCAAGCCGGCGAGCCGGTGTTCTACATCGCTGACGAGCACCCGCATCCGGAAGGCTGGAGCACCTCGCTGGGCTTCTGGATCTACCTGATGAGCGACTGTCTCATCTTCGCGATCCTGTTCGCCACCTTCGGCGTGCTCGGCGGCAACTACGCCGCCGGCCCCGCGCCAAAGGACCTGTTCGAGCTGCCACTGGTCGCGGTGAACACCACGATGCTGCTGCTGTCGTCGATCACGTATGGTTTTGCCATGCTGACGATGCAGCAGAACAAGATCGCCCAGACGCAGCTGTGGCTGGCCATCACCGGCCTGTTCGGCCTCGCCTTCATCGGCATCGAGCTCTCCGAGTTCGCCCACATGATCCATGAAGGCGCGACGCCCCAGCGCAGCGCCTTCCTGTCCGCCTTCTTCACGCTGGTCGGAACCCACGGCCTGCACGTGTCCTGCGGCCTGATCTGGCTGGTGACGCTGATGGTACAGGTCTGGAAGTTCGGCCTGATCGAGGCCAACCGGCGCCGGCTGATGTGCCTGTCGATGTTCTGGCACTTCCTCGACGTGGTCTGGATCGGCGTCTTCACCTTCGTCTATCTCCTGGGAGTTCTGCGATGAACACCGATACTCACGCAGCTGGCGCGCACGACCATCACCACGGCGACGGCCACGCCCACAGCACGTTCTCGGGCTACATGCTCGGCTTCGTGCTCTCGGTGGTGCTGACCGCGATCCCGTTCTGGCTGGTGATGAGCGGCGCGCTTCCGAGCAAGCAGATCACGGCGCTGGTCATCATGGCCTTCGCGGTCGTGCAGATCGTCGTGCACATGATCTACTTCCTGCACATGAGCCCCAAATCCGAGAACGGATGGACCATGATGGCGCTGATCTTCACCATCGTCATGGTGGTGATCGCGCTGTCCGGTTCGCTGTGGGTGATGAACCACCTCAACAGCAACATGATGCCGATCCACCAAATGACCGGAATGAAGTGAGCGAGATCCGGACCGCGACGACCGATACAGAGGGGGCGCGCGACGACACTGCGCGCTCCCCGTCCATGTGGCTCGCGGTCTTCTCGCTTACGGCCTTTGCCGTTCTGATCGCGCTCGGCGTCTGGCAGGTCGAGCGCCGCGCCTGGAAGCTGGCGCTGATCGACCGCGTCGAGCAGCGCGTTCACGCCCCCGCCCAGCCGATCCCCTCGCGGGCGGCATGGTCCGCGGTCACCGCCGCGAACGACGAATACCGGCACGTCAGCCTCACCGGCCGCTTCCTGCACGACCGCGAGACGCTGGTTCAGGCTGTCACCGAGGAAGGCCCCGGCTATTGGGTGCTGACGCCGCTTCAGCGCGGCGACGGCACGCAGGTTCTGGTCAACCGCGGCTTCGTGCCGTCCGAGCGGCGCGACGCATCGGCACGCCGGAACGGCAGTCCGGGCGGCCCGGTCGAGATCACCGGCCTGTTGCGCATGTCCGAGCCGAAAGGCGGCTTCCTCCGGAACAATGTCCCCCAGCACAACCGCTGGTACTCGCGGGATGTTGCCGCGATTGCGGCCGCCCGTGGCCTCCACGAGGCCGCGCCCTTTTTCGTCGACGCCGACGCCGGATCACAATCAGGCGGTGGCCCCATCGGCGGATTGACCGTGGTCCGCTTTCCCAATAACCACCTGATCTACGCGCTGACGTGGTTTGCCCTGGCTTTCATGCTGGCCGGCTGGCTTTTCGTCACATTCGGCGGCGGGCTGTTCCGTCGCCAGCGCTTCGTCCACGAACCGGCTGGCGGAGCAGATGCCTCCACCCGCAGGACGGGATCAGATGCTGGAACGATCGTCGAGCAGACCTGACGACGGCAAGACGCCCCCTCAATCAATTGGCGGGCTGGCCGTCACGCTGCAATCGCAGGCGGACGCGCGCAGCGAGTTGATCGGCGCTGCGCCGACCGACGACGAGACCAACCGCAAGAACATGGCGCTGCTGATCCAGCTGCGCTGGACCGCGGTGGTCGGCCAGATCGTGACCATCGGCGGCGTGCATTTCGGGCTCGGCATCCCCCTGCCTCTCGAGCGGATGGGCGCGGTGATCGGCGCGCTGCTTCTGCTCAACGTTTCGAGCCTCGTTTGGGTACGTCATCGCGCCGCGATCACCAACAACGAGCTGCTGGTCGCGCTGATGCTCGACGTCGCCGCGCTGACCGCGCAGCTCTACCTCAGCGGAGGCGCCACCAATCCCTTCACCTCGCTGTTCTTGCTCCAGGTCACGCTGGGCGCGGTGCTGCTCGATGCCCGCTCAACCTGGTCGCTGGTCGCGCTGACCTGCGCATGCTTGGTGTGGCTGACGCTGGCCCACCGGCCGCTCGACCTGCCGCCGAATCCGCTCAGCGAGACCTACACGCTGACCGTGGCCGGTATGCTGCTGGGCTTCGCCCTCAATGCGGTTCTGCTGGTCGTCTTTGTCACGCGCATCAACAGGAACTTGCGCGAGCGCGACGCCCATCTGGCGGCGCTGCGCCAGCATGCGGCCGAGCAGGACCACATCGTGCGCATGGGCCTGCTCGCTTCCGGCGCGGCGCACGAGCTCGGCACGCCGCTCGCCTCGCTCTCGGTCATCCTCAGCGACTGGCGCCGCATGCCGGATCTCGCCGCCGATCAGGAGCTCGCCGAGGATCTTTCGGAGATGGAGACCTCGCTGCAGCGCTGCAAATCGATCGTGACGGGAATCCTGGTGTCGGCGGGCGAAGCACGCGGCGAAGGCTCTTCGCCAACCACGGTGACGGCTTTCGTCACGGCGCTGGTGGAGGAGTGGCGCGACGCGCGCTCGGCGCGCACGCTCTACTTCGTCAATACGTTCGGCGAGGATGTCGCGATCGTCTCGGACGTTGCGCTGAAACAGGTGATCTTCAACGTGCTCGACAACGCCTACGAGGTCTCGCGTGGCTGGGTCGAATTTCTGGCCGAGCGCGAGGGTGACAATCTCGTGCTGTCGATCAGCGATCGCGGTCCCGGCTTCGCTCCGGAAATGCTGGCGCAGCTCGGAAAGCCCTACCAGTCGAGCAAGGGCCGCGCCGGCGGCGGGCTGGGCCTGTTCCTGGTGGTGAACGTCGTGCGCAAGCTCGGAGGTAGCGTGACCGCCGAGAATCATCGCAAGCGTGGCGCCACCGTCCGCCTGACGCTACCGCTCGCAACGCTCGCGATCGGAGGCAGCTTTGACGCCTGACCGATCGCTCATCGTCGTCGAGGACGATGCCGGCTTCGCGCGCACGCTGAAGCGCTCGTTCGAGCGCCGCGGCTACGATGTCGTGCTCGCCGCCTCGATCGAGGAGGTCCGCAAGGTGCTGGAGGAACGGTCCTTCGGCCACGCCGTCGTCGACCTCAAACTCGGCGGCGCCTCAGGCCTTGCCTGCGTCGAGCTGCTGCATACGCATGATCCGGAGATGCTGATCGTGGTGCTGACCGGCTTTGCCAGCATCTCGACCGCCGTCGAGGCGATCAAGCTGGGAGCCTGCCACTACCTGGCAAAGCCGTCGAACACCGACGACATCGAGGCCGCCTTCAACAAGGCCGAAGGCAATGTCGAAGTCGCGCTCGATGCGCGGCCGACCTCGATCAAGACGCTGGAATGGGAGCGCATCCACCAGACGCTGATCGAGACCGATTTCAACATCTCGGAGGCGGCGCGGCGGCTCGGCATGCACCGGCGCACGCTGGCACGGAAGCTCGAGAAGCGGCCGGTGAAGTGAACTGCCGTCCGGCTAGGCCTCGCGCAGGTCCGGGACGATACTGACATTGCGGCCCGACTTCGCCGCCTCGCTCCAGTGCCCCAGGCCGGCCGATCTTGACCGCGCAATTGCGATCATCGATGATCCCACTGGCAAGCAGCGATGGATCGATACATCCTGGACGTGAATTGCACTCTGCGGCCGTGACTCCATGTCTGTAAGAACGCGCACAGACGAATATTGTTTTTCAGATAATTTTGGAGGCGGAGATGTTACTGGCGCGCGCGCGATGGTGTTCGCTTCTGCTCGCTGCAAGCTTGTCCCCGGCGCTGGCGCAAGGCGCCGCGCCGCAACTGCGTGGCAAGTCAGTGACGGCGGGATGGACCGAGGAGAGGCTTCAGCGCCTGGGCGGCATGGGCGAGTTTGCGCCGAAGAGCTCTTCGCACACGCTCAGTGCCTACGTGTCGTCGGAGGGCCGCGTGTTCGCGCGGCGGACAGTTTACGGCGGCGGTAGGGGCAGGCCGAAAACAGGCCAGGCCAGCAGTGTCGGATCGGACGGTGCGGGAAGTCAGCAGGCCCGGCTAAGCGGCCGGTCTCTGATCGTGACGACGCAGTTCGCCGGCGGTGTCCGTCTCGTGCGGATCGAGTTCAACGCGGATTTCTCGGGCTGTACCGCCAATGTGGTACTCGGCCGGGAGAACGGCACCGCAATCGCACGCGGCCGCTCCTTGATCAATGGAGCGAGGCTCGAGATCAAGGAGGCACATGTGAGCAATACGAGCTGCTCGATCCAGGCCGGCAATGTCTTCGAGCACTAGACTAAAACCGGGTGCCGAGAGCGCGCCCCGCCATTCCGACCATAGCGAGCCCCATTCATGAAGACGTCGCACAGTCTCACCATCGCGCTGGCCGCGTTCGCGGTGCTTTCAGCCGCCACGCCGGGCCAGGCCGAGCAGGCCACGCCGACCTGCGTCTACGCCAGCAGGAGCTACAGCGACGGCGCGTTCCTGTGCATACAGAAATCGATTGCCCTGATCTGTCGCTCGGACGGCGGACGCTTCTCCTGGACAGCCGTCGTCGACAAGGATCTGGCGGATCGATGCACCGCTCCCGTACCTCATGTCCGCCCGCGTCATCTGCGGGTTCGGACGGCGGCCTATCGCCTACACCACCGCGCCCCCTCGATCAGCGCCGCCAAGTGCTTCGACTTCAACGGCAAGCGGTATTGCGAGTGAACCCGCATCCGGAGTGACTGGTCTGGGCCGGACGGCGCAAAGCCCGGCGCTGAGCCATCGATAACAAAAAGGCGATAACAAAAAGCCCGGCCGAGCGGCCGGGCTTGATGTGTTGCGATCGACGCGATGAGAAGCTTACGCGGCCTCGTCGGCGACGGTGGTGTCGCCATCGGTCTCGTCGGTCTCGCCCTCGGCATCCGCCTCGCCTTCGCCCTCGGCGGCTTCCGCCTTGGCGTTGCGGCGCGGGCTCTTGGCGAGCTGGGCCTCGATCTCCTTGACCGCTTCGGTCTCGGTCGAGTGCTGCACGACCGCGATCTCGCGGGACAGACGATCGAGCGCCGCTTCATAGAGCTGGCGTTCGCTGTAGGACTGCTCAGGCTGCGATTCGGAGCGATAGAGGTCGCGCACGACTTCCGCGATCGCGACGATGTCGCCCGAGTTGATCTTCGCTTCGTATTCCTGGGCGCGACGCGACCACATGGTGCGCTTGACGCGAGCGCGGCCCTTGAGGGTCTCGAGCGCCTTCTTCACCAGCGCCGGCTCGGACAGTTTGCGCATGCCGACATTGGCGACCTTGGCGGTCGGCACGCGCAGCGTCATCTTGTCCTTGATGAAGTTGATGACGAACAGCTCAAGCTTCGCGCCGGCGATCTCCTGCTCCTCGATGGCCAGGATCTGGCCAACGCCGTGAGCGGGATAGACGACGAATTCGTTGGCCTTGAAGCCCTGACGCTGGGTCACGACCTTCTTTTCCTCGACCTTCGGCGCGGGTGCAGCGGCCTTCACGGCCGGCTTGGCAGCAGCAACGGGGGCCTTGGCAGGGGCGGCAGCAACAGGGGCCTTCGGAGCAACGGGCTTGGCAGCGGGAGCCTTGACGGCAGCGGGCTTGGCAGCAGGCTTTGCAACGGTCGCTTTCGCGGCCGGTTTGGCAGTCTTGTTAGGCATTGCGCTTCTTTTGTTCTTCGAGGACTTTGCAGCCGGCGGCGCCTTGGCAGCGGCCCGACCCTTGGATGCGCTACGGCTGGCCGCGGCGACTTTTTTGGCCTCCTTATGGGAAGCCCTCGCTGAAGTACTCTTTTTACGCGTTTTCTGTGACACAGCCTGCGCGCGGAAACTGCCACGCCCCTGTTCGACATTTGGTTTCACGGGAACCCAACGGGGCCAACTGGGCTGACGGGGGTTCAGCTTAATGTGCCCAATATAGCACATTTCCCGCAAAAATCAATGATTTAGGGGTCTTCAGGGCTGGTTTTCAGCGTTCACGAAGGTATTAGGGTTAAGTTTGAGCCCGAATTAGTCTCCGGAGCCGGGGTTCGGGGAGAAATATTTCTCGAACTTGCCTTCCATCCCGTCGAATTCCTTCGCGTCGGCGGGTGATTCTTTCTTCTGGGTGATGTTCGGCCAGCTCTTGGCGTAGTCGGCGTTGACCGACAGCCACTTTTCCAGGCCCGGTTCCGTATCCGGCTTGATGGCGTCGGCGGGGCATTCCGGCTCGCACACGCCGCAGTCGATGCACTCGTCAGGATGGATGACGAGCATGTTGTCGCCCTCGTAGAAACAATCGACCGGGCAGACCTCGACGCAGTCGGTGTACTTGCACTTGATGCAGTTTTCAGTGACGACGTAAGTCATCCAACGCTCCGAAAAGCTCTTTTAGAAGTCGCGGCTTGCGTAGCGCGGATGGCCCGGCGCTGCAAGGTCGGGAACGGCCGATCATGACGGCTTTGTGTGTTTGACGGACCAAGAAATGAATTCAAGGCGCAATTAATTGCGTCGAGAATCCGGATTGCCGTCAGTGAGCTCCTCGTAGAGCGCGCGGGCCGAGGCGGCATCGCCGCGGCGCTCGTTGAAGGCAGTGACTTTCAACACCCGCACGGTGCGGTCCAGCGCGATGGTGAGCACGTCGCCGGTCTTGATCGGGTGCCCCGGCGATGTCTCGCGCGCGCCGTTGATGCGGACGCGGCCTTTTTCGACGAGCTCAGCCGCGGAGGTGCGCGCCTTCACCACCCGCGCATGCCATAGCCATTTGTCGAGGCGCTGCCGCTCGCTCGTGGGGCTACTCCTTGCGCCCCGCGAGCTGCTCCTTCAGCGCAGCGAGTTTTGCGAAGGGCGAGTTCGGATCGACCGGACGATCGCGCTCGCGCGGGTTCGCGCTCGAGGCGTAGGGGCGCAGCGAGGGACCACCCTGACGATCGCGACCCTTGTCGCGGTCGCGGCCGCGGTTGTCGCGGTCGCCACCGGGCTTGCCCTTGTTGCGATCGCCGCCGAACTTGCCCTTGTTCTTGTCGCGATCCTTGCCTTCGAAGCGGCGGTTCTTGTCTTCGCGCCCTTCCTGACGCGGCGCGCCTTCAGCACCGCCCTCGCGTGGCTTGCGGAAATCCCGGCGACCGCCGCCATGACGATGACGCTCGCCCGGCTTGGCGCCTTCGGCAGCTTCGCCGGCAGCACCCTCGGCGGGCGCGGCGCCTGCTTCGGCGCCCGCCTGCGGACGCTGATTGTGATGGCGCTGGTGACGATGACGCTCGTGGCGCGGCTTGCGGTCCTCGTGACGGCCGGCAGGACGCCAGACTTCGATGAGTTCAGGCTCGGCAGGTGTGGCTGCGGCTTCCGCAGGCGCGGCGGCATCGGCCGATGCGGCGGCTTCCGGCTCGGCCGGAGCAGCCTCGGCGGGAGCAGCCTCAGCAGCCTCTTCCGCAGGCGGCGCGATGCCGGGGGCGTCTTCGGGCGTGACGGGTGCCTCGGGGGACGCTTCGAGCGCCGGCTCTTCGGGGGCGGGCTCGTCGTGCTGCTCCATGCCGGGCGCGTCTTCGACGGTCACAGGCTCGGCGGCGGCTTCGACTGGGGTGTCCGCGGGCGCTGCCGCCTCTTCGACCGGAGTTTCGGTCGCGACGACTTCAGCCTCGGCGGCCGTCGTCTCCGCAACGGCAGCGACAGGCTTCGGCGGCAGCGGAGCTCGCTTCTCCATGCGATAGCCGAGCGCGCGCAGCACCGAGGCGAAATCCTCGCCGGCCGAGCCGGTGAGCGAGGTCATCGCCTGCGTCACGATGAAGCTGCGGCCGTCGAACGTGCCGGCGGGCTTTTCGCCGGGCGAATTCTCGCGCCAGGCCAGAGCCGGGCGGATCAAATCGGCCAGGCGCTCCAGGATATCGACGCGGACGGCGCGCTCGCCGGCCTGCTTGTAGCCGAGCACGCGATAGGCATCGCGCGGCAGCTGCTTGTCGACCGGGAACGAGGTGCGGCCCGAAGAGGCCAGATGCTGCGCGCCCGACAGCGAGGACAGATCGACATTGTCCTGCTTCAGCGCCCACAGCAGCGCGGCGAGCGCACGGGCGGCCGGCTTCAAAAGCCCGGGGAAATAGATGTGATAGGCGCCGAAGCGGACGCCGTATTTGCGCAAGGTCGCGCGCGAGGACTGGTCGAGATCCTTCAGCTCGCTCGCGATCTTGGGACGCTCGAGCACGCCGAGCGCCTCGACCAGCTGATAGGCGATGCCGCGGGCAATGCCGGTGACGTCCTCGGCCCTGGAGAGCTCGAACATCGGCCCGAGCAGCTTCTCGATATGGGTCTTGAGCCAGAGCTCGAGCCGCGCCTGCACCTTCTCGCGCGGCGGGCCGCTGAGACGCTCGTCGGAGATGATGCGGATGCGCGGCGCCAGCGCGTCCTCTGCGGCAGACAGTCGCGCCACGGCGTCGCCGGTCCAGCGGATGGTGCCTTCCGACGTCAGCACGAACTGCTCGTCGGGCGCGCCGCCCAGTTTTTCGGCCCGCGCGTTGATCTCGCCGGCGAGCACCGCTTGCGCGGCAGCCTGCAAGGCTTTCGCATCGGAGCCGGCTTCCGCCGCATCCGGTGCAAAGGTGAAGCCATCGAGGCGGCCGATGACATGGCCTTCGACGATGACTTCGCCGGTCTTGCCGATTTCCGTATTCAAGCTCGTGTTCTCCCGCAGGCGGCGCATCAATACACTGGTCCGGCGATCAACGAAACGCTCAGTCAAGCGTTCATGGAGCGCATCCGATAATTTATTTTCGACCTCGCGGGCGATTCCCTGCCAGCGTTCGGGGTCTCTCAGCCAGTCCGGGCGGTTGGCGACGAAGGTCCAGGTGCGAATCTGCGCGATCCGGGCCGACAGCGTGTCGATGTCGCCGTCGACGCGGTCGGCCTGGTCGACCTGGGCCGCGAACCAGGAATCGGGGATGCAGCCCTTCTGCATCAGGAAGCCGTAGAGCGTGGTGACGAGCTCGGCGTGGGCCGCGGGCGACAGTTTCCTGTAATCCGGGACCTGGCAGGCCTCCCACAGCCGTTCCACCGCGTCCTTGCCATGTGCGATATCGCGCACATCGGCGTCGCGGGCGGCGTGGTCGAGCACGCGCATGTCCTCGGCGATCGGGGCGCGCGTCAGCGCCTCATGGCCGGGCGACTGGTTCAGCGACACCTGGAGTGCGCCGAGCGAGGAGAAATCCAGCTTCGAGTTGCGCCATTGCAGCATCTTCACGCTGTCGAAGGTGTGGTTCTGCAGCGCGTTGACGAGCTCGGGCTCGAACGGCCCGCAGCGGCCGGTGGTGCCGAAGGTGCCGTTGCGCGTGGCTCGGCCGGCGCGGCCGGCGATCTGCGCGAATTCGGACGGCGTCAGGCGGCGGAACTGGTAGCCGTCGTATTTGCGGTCGGAGGCGAAAGCGACGTGGTCGACGTCGAGATTGAGGCCCATGCCGACGGCGTCGGTGGCGACGAGATAGTCGACGTCGCCATTCTGGAACATCTCGACCTGCGCATTGCGCGTGCGGGGCGACAGCGAGCCCAGCACCACGGCGGCGCCGCCATGCTGGCGCTTGATCAGCTCGGCGATGGCGTAGACCTCGTCGGCGGAGAAGGCGACGATGGCGGTGCGGCGCGGCTGGCGGGTGATCTTGCGGTCGCCGGCAAATTCCAGCTGCGACAGCCTCGGGCGGGTGATCATGGAGACGCCGGGCAGCAGCCGCTCGATGATGGGGCGCATGGTGGCGGCGCCCAGCAGCAGCGTCTCGTCGCGGCCGCGGCGGTTGAGGATGCGGTCGGTGAAGACGTGGCCGCGTTCGAGGTCGGAGGCGATCTGGATCTCGTCGACGGCGAGGAAGGAGACATCGAGGTCGCGCGGCATCGCCTCGACGGTCGAGACCCAGTAGCGCGGCGATCTCGGCTTGATCTTCTCCTCGCCGGTCACGAGCGCGACGGCCTCGGGCCCGACCCGCGCGACGATCTTGTTGTAGACCTCGCGCGCGAGCAGCCGCAGCGGCAGCCCGATCAGGCCGGACGAATGCGCGAGCATCCGCTCGATGGCGAGATGGGTCTTGCCGGTATTGGTCGGCCCGAGCACCGCGGTGACGCCAGCGCCAGGCACGCGATCGGAATGGGAGCGCTCGGAGCCGAAGGGGGAGGAGGAAAAGGGCATCTGTCTGATTAGGTAGTGCCGATTGGGGCGAATGTCAGTGCTGTTTGGGGCGCGTCGTGGGCTGGTGCCTGATCCGTCATCCTGAGGTGCTCGCGAAGCGAGCCTCGAAGGATGCGCGGCCCGGATCTCGCCGATCGTATCCTCGCGGCAGCAGCCGGGCCCGTCGCCCTTCGAGGGCCGCTGAAGAAGCGGCCACCTCAGGGTGACGGGAATGGGAGGCGCCTCCAAAAATCCCGCGCAACTGTCTCACTTTGCGACGCTTTTCCCGCTGGCCTTAAGTTTCGGAACGACTCCAGAACGAATCGCGGCCGAATCGCTGACTCCCCCGAGAGTCCTGTTCCGTTCACGCAACATGTCGCGGGGCTCTATTTAGTGAGCACTAGATGGAGTTTCGGCCTGCCGCACAAGCGACGATTTGATGACGGAAACTGTTAAGTTGGGGACGGCGCGGAGTCGAATCAGAATCAGGGAGGAGTCAAATGGATTCCCGGATTCGCACCCTTCAAACTCGGTTCCGCGAAAACAACCCCATGCACAGTAGGGAAGGTGTTGAAAAGGCGTCGCTTTCTTACCATCCCCTGGAGGGGGAGGGTCGGCGCCCGTTGAGCGCAGCGAAATGGGCGACGGGGTGGGGTGATCTCTCCACTCGGGCACCGCTCGTAAGGAGAGATCACCCCACCCCGCTCGCGCTACGCGCGATCGACCCTCCCCCTCCAGGGGAGGGTAAGGACGTCACTGCGTCTTGGCGACCTTCGGCGGCTGGGCTGACGTGATGAAGCTGGTCGCTTCCAGCATCGCAGGTCCCAGCGGCGTCGGGACTTTCAGCCAGAACGGGACCAGGACGCGGGTGCCCGCGATCGGCGCGAAGGCGACCTCGATGTTGCGCTGGGCGGCGAGATATTTGATCACGGGGCGGTCGGGGATGTAGCCGGCCACAGGCACGAAATACAGCGAGCAGACCACGACCGGGCCGTGATAGCCCTTCTCGGCCTTCACCGCCTCCATGCGCTTGAAATCGAGCTTCAGCTCGTAGCGCATGCGGCCGTCGAACACCGCGGCGCTGCCGTGGCAGGCGTCCGGCGACAGCACATCGCCAGTGCCTGATACGCGCACCAGCGAAGCCGTCATCGGGTCCCAGACGCCGCGGCGATGCGCTTCGGTGACGACGATGCGGTCGGGATCGACCGGCGGCTCCGGCACGATGCCGAACTCCTTCACATTGCCCTTGTCGAGCGTGATGTGGATCTCTTCGGTCTTCTTCGAGGTGGTGGTGGAGGCCTGGTAGCCGGTCGCGACCAGCGCGCCGTTGACGACCCGGCCCTGCGAGGCGCCGCTGCCGGATCCGTTGGCGATCGATTTCAACAGGCCCGAGGTGCCGCCCGAGGCCGCGGCCGAGAATACATCGTCGCCGATATCGATGTTCCAGACGCCCTTGCCGACGGGAATGCCGGCCAGCGTCGCCTCATACTGGGCCTCGAGCTTGCCCTGCGCCGCCGCGGGCGCGGCTCCCCACGCCACGGCGAGCCCGCAAAGGGCCGCCACAGCCAGCCGGCCGGCAGACGCTGGCCGGGGCAGATGTCGGGAGGATGCGGGCACGAAACGATCCAATCGGAGTGCAGACGCAGGTTACTTAAGCCAAAAACCTCGGCAAACAATGCGTCTGGACATGTCAGGCGCGGAACTCCACCTGTTATCTCGATGGTGAATACGCCCTTTATGTGATGGTAAGGTGCGGCAAACACTGCCGTTTTGGTGATCGGGGCTCTTCGCCTCTCCCGCTGCCCCCTTCCCCTTCGCCCCGCTTGCGGGGCCGCGACGAGCTTCGCTCGCGCCGAGAGGGCCGGGGTGAGGGGGACTCTCTCCGGGGGCGGTCATAGTTGCTCACTCGGCCGGCCCCTCCCTTGCGGAGACTCCCCCTCACCCGGAATCCGCGCTAATCGCGCGCATTCCGGCCTCTCCCCGCACGCGGGGAGAGGCGAAAGGGCAGCCCAAATCCTTGACTACCCGCCCCTTCCCCCCTATACGTCCGCCCGCTCCCTGCAAGGACAGAGAATTAGCCCCCCGTGGCGCCCCGAATGGCGGCCGCAAATCGTTGGGGGCTCGAACCTAAGGATTGATGCCATGTCTCGCCGCTGCGAACTGACGGCCAAGGGCCCCCTCGTCGGGAACAAGGTCAGCCACTCCAACATCAAGACCAAGCGCCGCTTCCTGCCGAACCTCGTCAACGTGACGTTCATCAGCGAAGCCCTGGAGCGCAACGTGCGCCTGCGCGTCTCCACCAACGCGGTGAAGAGCGTCGACCACAATGGCGGCCTCGACACCTATTTGCTCAAGGCCAAGGCCGACCTGCTGTCGCCGCGCGCCCTCGAGCTGAAGCGCGCCATCCAGAAGAAGGTCGGCCCGTCGGTCGCGCCGGAGAAGAAGGCGAGCTAAGCGAATTTTTTGAATTGGGCGAGGGCTAGGTTGCGTCGCGTGGCGTAGGCTTAGCCAAGTAGAGTTTGCATGACGGCCGGATCGGAAGATCCGGCCGTTTTTGTTTTTTGGGATGACGGACAACCAATTGGATATCCGCAAGTCGATATTGCTACCGGCGCGCGATCATAGAATATTGCGTCGGCATACCGGCCTTCACTTCTAATGCCCACTTTCGCGGGAATATCTTAGCTCATGAAGCTCAGTGCTTGGGACCCGGACATCCGGAGTCTCGTTAACCGGATTGACGCAGGCGACGTCGACCTCCAGCCTGATTTTCAGCGGCAAGAGGTCTGGCCAATCGCGAAGAAAAGACGGCTGATCGACACCGTGCTTCGCGAATGGTCAATACCGCCAGTTCATTTCGTTGTGACTTCCGACAATCGCCTCGAAGTACTCGACGGGCAGCAACGCCTTGCGGCGTTACGCGACTTTTTGCATGACAGATTTTCGATCGATGCAACCATTAGCCCCGTCGATGAGACACTCAAGATACTTCATGGGAAATTTTACAGTCAGCTCGACCCACCAACGAAGAGGAAGGTCGACAATTATCCGCTAAGAGGATTCCGAATTAGCGAATACGATCCCGAAGAACCTAACGAACTGTTCTATCGACTGAACCAGCCCACAAGCCTCACGGCTGGCGAACAGCGAAATGCCTTGTTTGGCCCTGCCCGCGAACAGCTGAAGCGGCTCGTAGACAATTTTCAAGCGCTTGAGAACACCAAAGAAACAATCGGCTTTTCGAATGCGCGGATGGCCTATGATGACATTTTTGCAAAACTTCTGTTCTTTCTAGACAAACGGAATTTCGGCATCAGAGCGAGCGAAACTCTAATATCTGAAAGATTCAAGACGAAAGAGGGATTTAGCCAGTCGGTCGTGGACGACGCGCAAAAATCAGTAGAGTATTTTTCGCAAAGTCGAGAACAGGCAGGTTCTTCACGCTTCAACAAAGCTAGCGTTCTCTCATGGCTTCTATTCTTCTCAAGGTTTGAAACGCCTCCAAACCCTTATTTTCTCAGAGATTTCACTTCAGAGAAACTTCGCAAATCTCACAAGGCGTTCTTATCTGAGACGTTCGCGCTATTCGAAAACCGTTCGAGTTTGCGCGTCGCTGACGTAGCCTCCGTGGTTTATCGCGACTTTTGTCTCTGGTACGCATTTTGGTTAACTAATGGAGGCCCCCTCCCGAAAATCATTCCTCAAAATCAGTTGCAGGAAGTGCAGTCCATCCACTCCGCGCAAACCGATGCGACTCTAGAGGCCGTTCTATCTCAAGTGTTGCAAGTTGATAAATGGGGACGCTCGCTGTGAGGTTGGCGAGAGCACAAGATTTCCGTCGGAGGCTGCACGAGAAGGCTAACTCGTGGCCGATAAAGATCAAGCGAGTTTCGTTTTCGTCTGTCCCAAGCCTAGGCGAGGGAGATATACCGCTACTTTCTCCACTAAGTGTTTTGTGCGGGCCGAATGGTGTTGGAAAGACCACGCTACTCCGCCTGCTATGGTCAGTCCTTGATCCTGATGCGGCAAAGAGAAAGCCATCGGGCTTTGCGCGACTGAAGAGCGGCACCGCCACTGTCGAGGTTGCGGGGCCGGACAATTCATTTGAATTCGGCCTGGACTTTGGAAGTCGAGAAGCCTCGGCCATTTCATTACGAGACGGGTTAGAGTTAGAGATCGCCTTTATCGATACTGCGAACGAGGGTCCGCGAATTCAAAGTGAATTCTCCAATTCCGATAGCCCAGAAGACATAATCAACGGTGCTGGACCTATAGAGCTCAACCCGGAGCAGTTAACCGAAATCAACTTCCTTACCATGCGAAACTATAGGCAGGTTAATCTCTACGAGGTTGAGCTCGGGGAAGAGGTTGTTCCATTTTTCGAGGTCTCTTTTGGCCCAGACCGCTACGACAGCAGGTCTATGGGCTCGGGCGAATTCGCTGCGTTCTTTCTCTGGTGGCGACTTCAGCGCGCGACCCCAAAATCGATTGTTCTTATAGAAGAGCCTGAGTGCTTCCTTTCGCCAGGATCACAGGCTGCCTTCACAGATTTTCTCCTTAAGGTCCTCTATTCTAAGAAAATTTGCGCGGTGGTTAGCAGTCATTCCTCTGAAATCATCACTCCTCTGCCTACAGAATGCATTCGATTCTTCCGACGCGAGCAGAAGGGTATCGCGCTTGTCACTGAGCGCCCATCGCCGATATTGCTCGAGACAATCGGCATTCGGCAGCAGAGTGATATCATCGCTTTTGTCGAAGATGAAGCAGCTGCAAAATTCTGCCGCTTCCTTGCCGAAAAGTTCGCGCCCTCCTTGTCGCGGCGTATGATCATCGTTCCCAAAAAAGGAGATGGCGAAGTTATCAACCTGCTTAGGCAGGTCGAGAACCAGTACGGTACTCTATGGATTCTGGGGATTTTCGACGGTGATATCGTCGGCAAGGTACCTGGCGAAATTGCCGGCAAGGCTTGCTTTCTTCCGGGAAACGAGCCAGTTGAAAAATTGTTCAAGACTTTGGCGGAAGAAAAGCAAGACGAACTGCAGGCGGCGGTTGGGTCTGGCAATGTCAAAGAGGCCCTCTTTGCTCTTCAAGGCAAAGACCACCACGACTGGTTTATTGACCTCGCAAAGAGTTGTGGATTTGAGCCTGGCCAAATGTTCATGGTCCTCTTCCGGCTTTGGATGGAAGCTGGAGAGAATGAAATCGTTGCTCGTAAAGCATTCGATCAGATCCAGAAAAAAATCGACCCGACCTGGAAGGGCGAAGCGGCTCTAGGTGCAATGCAGGAAATAAATCCTCTGACCATTGAACAGAATAAATCTTCTCCTATCGACGTGAGCTAGCCTCCTTCAAGAGCGATTAGTCTACCCCCGAAAATCAATGCTCCGCAGCACGATCCCCGGCGGGGTGCCTTCGAACTCCGTCGCCTGATACTTTCGCTCCACGCAGGCTTCGATGCGCTCGCGCAGGCGGGTGAACTGGGCTTCGCGCTCACTGGGCCTGGCGCGAGGACCGCGTTCGAGGTCGTCCATGGCGGAGGTCGAGATCGCGCAGGCGAATTCCTTAGGGCCGTCCTGCATCGAGAACTGGACGATGCCACGGTCCTGGTCGTGGCCGATGAAGCGGCTGGTCGTGAGTGTCATGGGGTACTCCTTTGCTGTGCGCGTCGTCCCGGCGGAAGCCGGGGCCCATCACCACAGGGAAGAGTGGTTACGGGGACTCGGGATTGACCGCCTTCGCGCCAAACCGCTCCCTGTGGTGATGGGTCCCGGCCCCCTTGCGCAATTGCGCACCAGGCCGGGACGACGGCTGTGTCTGCGACTAACTTCCGTCTTCCGCCGAGAGCCTGGCGAAATCGTCGAACAGCGCGGCCACCAGCGCGCGGTGGCGGGTGTCTTCGCTGGGCAGGCTGGCGGCATAGAGATTGAGCAGATGGCGCGCCTTCACCGCGGCTTCCGGCCACGAGGTGGCGGGCACCGTCATCATGCGGTTTTCGAGATCGGCCTCGCGCTCGCGCAGCTCCCGGACATGGGCCTCGACGTCGGCCAGCGCGCGGCGCAGATCGGTCGCCTTCTGGGCGGCCATGCCGCGATGCTTGTCGAGATCCACCGGGACGTCAGTCATGGGCGAGGCTCGCCTCCGTGGCCTGAACATCGGCAGATTGCGCATCGGCCGCCTGCGCGTCGGCGAGGTCGACCGAGCCGATCGACAGCATCTCGGTGGCGCCCCGCACGCCTTCGGACGGCACAGTGATCATGGTGGCAATGCGGCGCCAGGATGCGAACGACAGGCCCTCGATCATCTCCTCGTCGGTGACGACCTCATAGGCGCCGGCCGGCAATTCGCGTGCGATGCCGCGAATGTGGACCGGATGCTTGAATGTGATGGTTTCTCGCCGCGAGCGAATGGTCATGAAAGCCTCCCTTTCGCTGGTCAGGCCCCAACCGACGCTGCTGGGACCAACATGCGCCCAATGCACGGCAATAGCCAGCACTATCACGCGCGCGACGCGTGCATTGTGGCCGCAGCGCGGCCTCGCGCGCGCGGCGTTTTAGGCCTCGCTATCGGCGGGGGGCGGGCGTAGGCTTGCGGGTAGCACCGCCTGCGTCCGCCCTACGGCGTCGCGCGGCGACCTTAGAAGTTACGTGCGACAGGAGCATGCGTGCGCCTGTCTCGTCAGCGCGACCGGCGAACGAGCCGGCGCGAAAATGTCTCGCGCGACGAATTTCGACGCAAAGGCTGCACGGGCTGAACTGCCCGTCCGCGCGCGGGTGCTGCAATCGGACGAACTCGAACCTCCAAGACTTGAACCCCCAAGACTTGAACCCCCAAGACTCGAACCCCAAGAGGAGACTGACGTCATGGCCAAGGGACAGCAAAAGGGCAATCGCGAAACCAAGAAGCCGAAGAAGGACAAAGCCAAGGTGATCGCCGCCGCCCCGAACCGCAAGGAAGCGGGCTGGCAGCCGGATTTCGGGCCGGGGAAGAAGAAGTAGGAAGAGCGAACGGGCCCGACGATGCTCACCCTCCCCTGGAGGGGGAGGGTCGATCGCGCGCAGCGCGAGCGGGGTGGGGTGATCTCTCCACTCAGGCACTGTTGGATGCGGAGAGACCTTCACCCCACCTCGTCTCACGTTTCGCTGCGCTCAACGTGAGCCGACCCACGGGCGAGCTGCGCTCGTCCCGGACCCCTCCAGGGGCGGGTAAGAAAGGCCACCGTCTCCTCGCCGTCGCGCTTTTCGGCTATACTCGCCCGGGTAGCATCACCGGGAGGGGTTGACCTGTGGAGCACGAACACAAGGCTGCGCCGAAACATCTCGTCATCTGCTGCGACGGCACCGGCAACGAGATCTCCGAAAACATCTCCAACGTCCTGAAGCTGTACCGCTGCCTGCGCAAGACCGACAAGACACAGCCGCGGCAGATGGTGTTCTACGATCCCGGCGTCGGCACGGTGACGGAGCCGACGACGTGGCACCGGCTCAAGGCCAACGTCAATCTGGTGCTGGGGCTCGCCACCGGCTACGGGCTCGATGACAACGTGCTGTCAGCCTATTGCTTCCTGGTCGAGCAGTACGCGCCGGGCGACAGGATCTATCTGTTCGGCTTTTCGCGCGGCGCCTACACCGTGCGTGTGCTGGCGGGATTGATCCACAAGATCGGCCTGATCTCGCCGGAGCAGGCCAACCTCGCAGGAAGCGGCCTCGTCTCCTACAAGCAATATTCCGGCTCGGGGCGCGGCAACGACCTCGCGGCCCTCACGGATTCCGGCTTCGACGACGACGGGCCGCTGCCCAAGGACAAGTTCGATCTCGCCGCGCAGTTCGCGCGCATCACCTCCTCGCGCTGGCCGACCATCCACTTCATCGGCGTCTGGGACACCGTGGCGAGCGTGATCGTGCCGCGCCCCGACCGGCTGTATTGGCCGAGCTTCGAGGAACTCGCCTTCACGCTGCGCAATCCCAGCGTCAACATCTTCCGGCAGGCGATCGCGATCGACGAGCGGCGCTGCATGTTCCGCCTCAAACAATGGCGCGAGCCGCAGGAGTTCTGGAGCAACCGCTTCGTGCCCGACGACAGGAAACGGCCGCAGGACATCATGCAGGTGTGGTTCGCCGGCGTGCATTGCGACGTCGGCGGCGGCTATCCGGAGACCGAGAGCGGGGAATCGAAATATCCGCTGGTGTGGATGATCGACGAGGCGGCGAAGGCCGGGCTGAACTTCAACCCGCGCACGGTGAACCAGCTTGCCTGGGGCGTCCAGCGCAAGAACTCGCCGTTCCAATATGTCCCGCCGGCCCGCACCGGCACGACGGGCCAATTGCACAATTCGATGAACGCGGCCTGGCGCGTGCTGGAATATGTTCCGAAGAGCGCCAAGTACAAGGAATGGCCGGAACGGAAGGTATTTCTCGGCTTCTACATCCCCGATTGCGAGCCGCGCGTGATCCCCGAAGGCGCGCATGTGCATGAGAGCGTGGTGAAGCGGATGGAAGTGGACCCGGACTATCGGCCGGTGAATTTGCCGAAGGCGTATCAGACGGTGCCGATGCCGGTGGGGCCGCATGGTGAGGTCGATCCGGGCACACTGCCACCCTCGCCTGGAGGGGGAGGGTCGGCTCACATCGCGTAGCGAGGCGGGACGGGGTGGGGTGACAGTCTCTCCACACCTGCAGTCCCCGTGTGGAGAGATCACCCCGCTCGCGCTGCGCGCGATCGACCCTCCCCCTCCAGGCGAGGGTGGGCATCCCGCGCCCCCCCGCTTTCACGCTTCGCCGCTACTTTTCGTTAAAATTCTCCCGCCCGCTTTAGCCTGATCGCATCATCTGCCCCGCATCATCGCCCTCAAGCCCGCCGCGATCTGCGGAATTGGAGGAGAGTGCCAATGCATCCGCGCCGACATGCCCGCGTCAAACCGGCAGGCCTGGTGTCCCGCCAGGCCAAGATCATCACCGACCCGCGCGCGCCGGTGATCCCGTGCACGCTGATCGACTATTCGGCGGGCG
This sequence comes from Bradyrhizobium sp. A5, assembly GCF_042076515.1. Classification (NCBI taxonomy): domain Bacteria; kingdom Pseudomonadati; phylum Pseudomonadota; class Alphaproteobacteria; order Hyphomicrobiales; family Nitrobacteraceae; genus Bradyrhizobium; species Bradyrhizobium sp. A5. The sequence goes on from NZ_CP148990.1 coordinate 6,679,691, forward strand.
GGGCCTGTGTCGATCTCGGCGGCCAGGTGAACATTCCCGACAGGTTCGAGCTCTTGCACGTCAACACCAAGAAGCGCTGCCGCATCGCCTGGAAGCGCGGCACGCGGGTGGGCGTGGTGTTTTAGCGAGTAACCTCTTACCCTCCCCTGGAGGGTAACCAAGCTACTTCCGCATCCGCGCCTTGGCGCCGGCGACAATCTGCATGGCGACGCCGCCGATCCAGCCGATCAGGGCAAGCCAGGTCCAGACCATGTGCGGATCGAGTCGCAGCACGATGACGGCCACCGACGCGAACGCGGTCACCGTGGCGCACAGCGTGCCGGCGGAGCTGAGCAATTCCGCGGCGTCGATGTGGCTGTGGGCCTCGTCGAAGGGAAGCTGCGGCGTGTCGATGCCGAGATAGAAGCCGACGAAGCCGAGCACCATCATCAGCAGCAGAAAGCCCTGCGTGGTGAGCACGGCGATGGCCGAGCCGACATAGGCGCCGACGAACAGCCCGCACGCCGCTCCCGCGACCGCAAGACCCACGCGTTCGAAAACGTGGGCAGCCTTCCGAACCCGAAACCGCATGGCCAGCCTCCGTGTTGCCGCGAGTGCACGGAGGTTAGGCCAGTTTTGCGGGGGGTGGAAGCTAAGGGGATTTACGGATGCGTCAGGGGCGGGAGGCGAACAGCCTACCTTGCCCCGAACGTGGTCTTGCCGAACAGCGCCTTCTGCGTCGAGGGCTGCGAGCGCCAGTATTGCGGCGGGGCTTCGACCTCGCCGCCGAGTTCGGCCGCGGCGTGCCAGCCCCAGCGCGGGTCGTAGAGCATGCCGCGGGCGAGCGCGACCATGTCGGCCTTGCCGCTCGCGACGATCTCCTCGGCGTGCTTGCCTTCCGTGATCAGGCCGACGGCGATGGTCGGCAATCCGGTCTCGCGCTTGATGGCTTCGGCAAACTGCACCTGGTAGCCGGGACCGAGCGTGATCTTCTGCAGCGGCGAGACGCCGCCGGAGGAGGCGTCGATCCAGTCGACGCCGCGCGCCTTCAGCGCATTGGAAAATTCAATGGTCTGCGCCAGATCCCAGCCGCCCTCGACCCAGTCGGTCGACGACACCCGCATGCCGATCGGCTTGTCGTGCGGGAACACCGCGCGCACCGCATCGTACACTTCGAGCGGGAAGCGCATGCGGTTCTGCAAGCTACCGCCATATTCATCGGTGCGCTTGTTCGAGAGCGGCGACAGGAACTGGTGCAGCAGATAGCCGTGCGCGCCGTGCAGCTCGATGGCGTCGATGCCGAGCCGCGCGGCACGCTTGGCGCAGTCGACGAAGGCGTCGCGGATACGCTTGATGCCCGCGGCATCGAGCGCCAACGGCGCGGCCTCGCCGTCCTTGTGCGGCAGCGCCGACGGCGCCACCGTCTGCCAGCCGCCTTCACTCACGGGAATGAGCTGGCCGCCGTCCCAGGGCCGCGCGCTTGAAGCCTTGCGGCCGGCATGGGCGAGCTGCATCGCGATCGCCGTGGAGGAATGCTTTCGTACCGAGGTGAGGATCTGCTTCAGCGCGGCCTCGGCGGCGTCGCTGTACAGCCCGAGGCAGCCCGGCGTGATGCGGCCGATCGCCTCGACATGGGTCGCCTCGATGCAGAACATCGCGGCGCCCGACAGCGCCAGATTGTTGATGTGGGTGAAGTGCCAGTCGGTGGCGACGCCGTCGTCGGCCGAATACTGGCACATCGGCGACACCACGAGACGGTTCTTCAAGGTCAGGCCGCGCAGCTTGATCGGGGAAAACAGAGCGCTCATGCGGGGGTTCCGGGGGATGAGAGGAATGGAAGCGATTGCATGAAGTTTAGTCGGTGAACGGCGAATTGCCAGCCGCGCGGCAGGCATGACCGCTGGCACGGCCATGCATTGTGCGCGTCATGTAGTCACAAGCCCGCACCGCATATTCCGCCGTCGTCCTTGCCTGCACAGGCACGACGGTGGAAATTGGGACGACAGCGGAAACTACTCCACCAGCGTGAACTGCAGCAGCAGCGTGCGCTGGAGCAGCGAGAAATTGTCGTCGGAGATCAGCGTCAGCACCGTCTCGCCCTCCGGCGTGACGTGGGCGTCGATGCCTTCCATGTTGTCGATCTCGTGGCCGAGATCAGCCTCGAACAGCGAAGGACCGTCCACCAGCGCGTTCGGCGCGATCGATTTCAGGGGAATCGAGCGGATCCGGATGTTGACGCCGGTGAACCAGGAGAATTTGCGTTCGAGGATGAGCAGCTCGCCGGAAGGCAGCAGCACCGCGTCGCTGATGTCGAACTTGTCGATGCGGCGGACGCTGAACTGGCCCGGCGCGGGGCCGTCAATCAGGAAGGCGACCAGATTGCCGTCGGCGTCCAGCCCGCGCTCGGAGAAGGCGATCAGCGTGCCCGCGAGCGGCAGGTTCTGGTCTTTGCCTTTCGGCACGAACACCAGCGCTTCGAGCCCCTTGTTGCTCGGCAGCTTGCGTATCGCGGCCGGCGACGGGATCACCTCGCCGCGGGCGCGCGTGCCGCCTTTGGCGAAATCGAAGCGCATGATCTGGTTGACGCGCTCGAGCCCGACATAAACGGTGGAGCCGTCGCGCGCGAGCGACTCGGTATCGTACCACTGGCGCTTTTCCGTGATCGGCCGGCCCTCGGCACCCAGCACCGGCGCGGCCTCGACGTCGTCGAGCCCGACCATCTTGCCACCGGAATAGCGGATGGTCCCGGTGAACCAGCCGCCCTGGTCGGAGATCGCGAGGAAGCGCTCGCCCTTGGGATCGAGCCGGATGCCGGACAGGCCGCCGAAGCCGCGATAGGGCGAGGTCAGCACCAGGCCGCTACGATATTGCAGTGAGCCGAAACGCACGCGCGAGCGATCGCGCGGCTCGAAATGGGGAATCGGCCGCGCGTTGACCTCGACGCTGACCGGCGCGGTGACGGCGTGCTCGATCTGCGGGACGCGCGGCGGCGGCTCGGTCGTAACCTGAGCTTGCGCGAGCCGGGAGAGTGCGAGAGTGGAAAATCCCGCCGCCGCGTGGCCAAGGAAGCTGCGGCGGGATCGATGGGTGCTCACGAATGCAGTTTGCGTCGCGGGCGGCCGGCCGCTTGCGTCGGCGCGGTGTTGGTCTCGCTGAACAGCTCGGCCAGCTTCTCGGTGATGGCGCCGCCGAGTTCTTCCGCGTCCACGATCGTCACCGCGCGGCGATAATAGCGCGTCACGTCATGGCCGATGCCGATCGCGATCAGCTCGACCGGCGAGCGGGTCTCGATCTCCTCGATGATATGGCGCAGGTGCCGCTCGAGATAATTGCCGGGATTGACCGACAGCGTGGAATCGTCGACCGGCGCACCGTCGGAGATCATCATCAGGATCTTGCGCTGCTCGGGACGTCCGAGCAGGCGCTTGTGCGCCCAGTCGAGCGCCTCGCCGTCGATATTCTCCTTCAGCAGGCCCTCGCGCATCATCAGGCCAAGGTTCTTTCGCGCACGACGCCAAGGGGCGTCGGCCGACTTGTAGATGATGTGGCGGAGGTCGTTGAGACGGCCCGGATTGGCCGGCTTGCCGGCGGCAAGCCACGCTTCACGCGACTGCCCGCCCTTCCAGGCGCGGGTGGTGAAGCCCAGAATCTCGACCTTGACGCCGCAGCGCTCCAGCGTGCGCGCGAGGATGTCGGCGCAGGTCGCGGCCACCGTGATCGGGCGTCCGCGCATCGAGCCGGAATTGTCGAGCAGCAGCGTCACCACGGTGTCGCGGAAGGTCGCTTCCTTCTCGTGCATGAAGGACAGCGGATGATGCGGGTCGGTCACCACGCGCGACAGCCGCGCGGGGTCGAGGATGCCCTCTTCGAGGTCGAACTCCCAGGCGCGGTTCTGCTGCGCCATCAGCTTGCGCTGCAACCGGTTGGCGAGACGGGCGACGATGCCCTGCAGATGCGCGAGCTGCTTGTCGAGATAGGCGCGCAGGCGCTCCAGCTCGTCATGGTCGCAGAGGTCCTCGGCGGCGATGACCTCGTCGAATTTCGGCGCGAAGGCGTGGTACTCCGGCCCGCGCGGCTCGTTCTTGCCGTGCGAGTTCGGACGCGTCGCCTCGCCGGGCGTCTCGTCGTCGCCGAGCTCGCCGTCGTCGAACGTGTCGGAAGTCGAGGCCTGCGCGCTTTCCATCGCGCTGTCGCTCATCTCCTCTGACGAGGCCTGCGCCTGGTCCGCGCTCATCTCCTGGGCGGCATCGGAATCGGGCGACCCTTCCGCGCCGGACTGGTCGTTGTCGCCGTCCTGGTTCTCGTCGTTGTCGTCATTGTCTTCACTGTCGGCGTTGCGCTCGTCGCCGAGTTCGAGCGCCGTCAGCAGATCATGCACGGCATCGCCGAACCTGGTCTGGTCCTCGACCAGGGTGTCGAGCCGGTCGAGCCGCTTGCCGATCTTGTCTTCGAGGATCGGCCGCCAGAGATCGACCACCTTTTTCGCAGCCGTCGGCGGCGCCAGTCCGGTCAGGCGCTCGCGCACCAGCATCGCCAGCGCGTCGGCGAGCGGCGCGTCGGCACGGTCGGTGATCTCGTCGAACTTGCCGCGATGAAAATGGTCGTCGAGCATCGCGGTGAGGTTTTTGGCAACGCCGGCCATGCGGCGCGCGCCGATCGCTTCGACCCGGGCCTGCTCCACCGCCTCGAACACGCCGCGCGCCTGCGGATTGCCGGGCATCAGCTTGCGATGCAGCTTTGCATCGTGACAGGCGAGCTTGAGCGCGATGGAATCGGCGTGTCCCCGCACGATTGCCGCGTCGCGCTTGGTCATCTTGCGCGCAGGCTCAGGTAACCGCGCCTTGCCCGGCGCAAGGCCCGGCCGCTCGGCGGCAAAACTCACATCGAGCTCGGGCGACTTCGCGATCGCCTTCAGGCAGGCCGCGACCGATCGCTTGAACGGCTCAGTCGGGGCTTCCTTGGTATTGCGGAACTTGGAGTTGGAGGTGGTCATCTGGATCTCACCGTCGTCCCCGCGAAGGCGGGGACCCATAGCCACAGGGAGCAGTTAGTGAGCACACTGACGGCCCCGATCTTCGCGATAGCCACGGCCTGTGGTTCGCGACGAGCGGAAGCGCTCGCGCTGGGGTCCCGGATCTGCGCTGGCGCTTATCCGGGACGACATCTCGAACCTTAGCTCAGCGCCACATTCACCGAGGATTCCGGCAGCTCCGCGTTGAAGCAGCGCTGATAGAATTCGGCAACCAGCGGACGCTCGAGCTCGTCGCACTTGTTGAGGAAGGTGACGCGGAACGCGAAGCCGATATCGCCGAAGATGTCGGCGTTCTCGGCCCAGGTGATCACCGTGCGCGGGCTCATCACCGTCGACAGGTCGCCGTTGGCGAAGGCGTTGCGGGTGAGATCGGCCAGACGCACCATCTTGTTGACGATGTCGCGGCCCTCACTGGTGCGATAGTGCTTGGCCTTGGCCAGCACGATCTCCACTTCCTCGTCATGGCTGAGATAGTTCAGCGTGGTGACGATCGACCATCGGTCCATCTGGCCCTGGTTGATCTGCTGGGTGCCGTGATAGAGGCCCGAGGTGTCGCCGAGGCCGACCGTGTTGGCGGTCGCGAACAGGCGGAACGACGGGTGCGGCTTGATCACCTTGTTCTGGTCGAGCAGCGTCAGGCGGCCCGAGACTTCGAGCACACGCTGGATCACGAACATCACGTCCGGGCGGCCGGCATCGTATTCGTCGAACACCAGCGCGACGTTGTGCTGCAGCGCCCACGGCAAAATGCCGTCGCGGAATTCGGTGACCTGCTTGCCGTCGCGGACCACGATCGAGTCCTTGCCGACGAGGTCGATGCGGCTGATATGGCTGTCGAGATTGACGCGCACGCAGGGCCAGTTCAGGCGCGCCGCGACCTGCTCGATATGGGTGGATTTTCCGGTGCCGTGATAGCCGGTCACCATCACGCGGCGGTTGCGGGCAAAACCGGCGAGAATGGCGAGCGTTGTGGCGCGGTCGAAGCGGTAATCGGGATCGACATCGGGCACGTGAGGATCGACTTCGGAATAGGCCGGCACTTCGAGATCGGTGTCGATCCCGAACACCTGGCGGACCGACACCTTCATGTCGGGCAGACCGGAAACTTCCTCAACTTTGGACATGGCGGCGGTCGTCATCAATCCTCCGAGGTCCCGGGCGGTCCCGAAACCGGTTATTCGCACGTTGGCTGCGGCTGGGTGCTGAAAATCAACCTATCAGAGACAACGGGCTGGCAGAAGCCCGCCCCTCAATCAAAGTTCCGTTGTCTTTTCATTGAGATAGGTAAGGAACGCGATTTTTGGAAGGCTGCCCTGCGAATCACGCTCGAATTTCACGCCCTGAGGCGCGATCTGCCGGCGCGAATGGCACTTTTACCTCCGCTCCTTACTTATGTAGGGTCTGAAGCCCCATGCCCGCCGCCAACATAGAGACGACGTGACGTCCTTTCTCGATCCCCTCATATCCTTCGTTTCGGCCCATGCGTGGCTGGCCTATCTGACCCTGTTCCTGGCAGCGCTTCTCGAGGCCGTTCCAGTGGTGGGATCGGTGATCCCCGGCTCGACCCTCATCCTGGCGCTGAGCGCCCTGATTCCGGGCGGGGAATTGAAGCTTCAATGGGTGCTGCTGGCCGCCGCCCTCGGCGCGATGCTGGGTGACGGCTCGGCCTACTGGATCGGGCACCGCCAGCAGCGCGAAATCCTCAACACCTGGCCGCTGACCAATTATCCGCGCGTGGTCGCCGAGAGCGAGAGCTTTTTCAACCGCTTCGGCACCTGGGCCGTGTTCTTCGCCCGCTTCGTGCCGCCGATCCGCGCCTTCGTGCCCGTGACCGCCGGCGCGCTCGGGATGGCGCCGGCGCGGTTCTATGCGATCAATATCCCGGCGATTTTGGTCTGGGCGCCCGCGCATGTGCTGCCAGGGGTGCTGGCGGTGTCAGCGCTGCATGAATATGCCGGGCTGCCGCATCATGCGCACGTTGGCAAGCACATCTGGATGCTGACCGTGGTCGGCGTCGCGATCGTCGGCGGTCTGGGCGTCTGGTACTATCGCCGTCGGCAGAATGGCGTCGTCGCGGAAGCCAAGCCGCGAGCTTAGACCCCCCGGAGATATCGCGCTTGCTTCCCTTACGCCGTTGACCGCGCTTGTTGCCGCTAGCGCAAGGGGACCGCTTCGGGCGGCACCGCGACCGAGCCAAGCGGCACATCCAATGAATAGATGAACCCACCGGGTTCGTAGGCAAGTTGCACCCGACCGCTCAGCTGCTGGCCGAGAGACTCCATCATTCGGGTGCCGAAGCTTCGCCGGGTTGGCGGCTCGACGGCCGGACCGCCTCTTTCCATCCAGACCAGGCGGAGCCTCTGCTTCAGCTCGTCGATCGTCCACGCAATTTCGACGCGACCCGTCGGAACCGACAACGCCCCGAACTTGGTGGTGTTGGTGCACAGCTCGTTGACGGTCATGGCGAGCGCGATGACCGCCGCGGAGGTAATACTGATGTCGGGTCCGTTGAAATGAAAACGCCTGTCGCGCTGACCATCATAGGGCTCTGTCGCACTGCTCAGCGTGTGAGTAAGGCTGGCATCTGCCCAACTGACCTGCATCAGCAGATCGTGCGCTCGTCCCAATGCAGTCAGCCTTCCCTCCATTGCCTTCTGCCCGTGCTCAATGCTGGGGGCTGCGCGGAAGCTCTGGGACGCGATAGCGCTGACCATCGCCAGAGTATTCTTGACGCGGTGATGAAGCTCCCCGAGGATCAGCTTCTGCAATTTGTCTGCGGCTTGTCGCTGCTCGGCGTCGATCCCGGCCTGGACAAGGAGGGCCTGCGCGTCAATCCCGGCCTGTTCGAGCAGCAGGCGAAGGCTGTCGTTCTCCGCGGAAAGGACGGCCTCCTGCGCGGGGCGGGCCGCGGAATCAGCCGTCGCCAGGGCGTGAAGCGCCTGATCCGCCGGCCAGTCGGTTGGTCCCGGAACAATCCTGAGCGCCCCCGCACCCACCATCTTCTGCAACTCGGCAATCATCTGATCGACGCCAAGCGGTTTGCCGAAGAAGCGGCTATTCTCCGGCCTTTCCGCGTCAGATGGCTTCACCCGACCTGAAACCAGTATGATCTTGATCGAGGGCCAGCGCTCGTGCACCGCATGCGCGAGTTTCAAGCCGTCGATGCTTCCGGGCATCTGGATGTCGGTGAATAGCAGCGAGATGTCCGAGCGGGACTCAAGAATCGATATCGCCTCGTCGGCGTTGACGGCCTCGACTGGATGAAAGCCGGCATCCTCCACGATGTCGACTGCGCGCATGCGCAGGACCATTTCGTCCTCGACGACAAGCACATTCGGCACCGAATTTGGATCTGCTGACATGGGCGGCCTCACTCTTTCGAAAGGAGCTGGATCGGTCAGGAAGATTGTTCGCGGACGGCGAAAGGGACTTACCCAGCCACTCAGCGGCTCGACGTGGTGCGTGATGACTGCGTCTGTCGCACGAGACGACGGGCATTCGCGGCTTCCGTCAGCGCGTCACCTCCGATGAACGGACGAAGGGGATCCGGCCTATCGCCGGGCGGTCACAAGACGAGCTTCCACGATTTTTCCGCCCGAGCCCCTGTCTTGCAAACAAGAGGCGGAGAAATCGGGCCAGGTCTGTGTGGAGCAATGCGAAGCTGCTGCCCGGACTTCAAGCCGGTCCCCCTTGGCCATCGCGACGACCTCACTCGATTGCACCTGGGGGGTGAAACCCGGGAGGGCGATAACCAAAGCTCCGAAGAGCGAGAACATCGCCGCCGCCGAGAGTAATCTGACCATTTTGGGCTGCTGACTTTTTGATGTTCGGTCCCGCCACTTTCGGGGACCACGTTGGCAACAACCAAAACGGCAGATAGTTCCACGAAAACAACTTGTATTTGTTCCGGCTTTTGGAATGGTGCCGTTGCCTTGGCGAGTGAACCGGCGCGGCACTCCTTAGCTCTTGAACGCGGTAGCCGTCCCTCTCCGCCCCGGTGCCGGGCCCACATATCGCGCCCGCGGCCTGATCAGCTTCCCGAACTGCAATTGCTCGCTCGCATGCGCAATCCAGCCGACGCTGCGGGCCATCGCGAACAGGGCGAGCTCGCTGCCCGCCGGCAGGCGCAGCGCGTGCACGAGCACCGAGAGCGCGTAGTCGATATTGACGAGCTCGCCGGTCGCCTCGACGATCCGCTCCGGCACTTCCCGTGTGAACTTTCGCGGCGCGCCGGCACGCGAGAGCGCGTTCAGCAACGACTGCGCACGCGGGTCGCCGCGCTTGTAGACGCCATGGCCGAAGCCGGCGAAGCGCTCGCCGAGTGCGACGCGTTCGCGCACCAGCGGCTCGACGTCGCGATCAATCAGCGTCTTGACGAGCTGCGAGGCCAGCACGCCAGCGCCGCCGTGCTTGGGGCCTTTCAGCGCCGCGAGGCCGGCGATGACGGAATCATAGAGGTTGAGGCCGGTCGAGGCCGCGCAGCGCGCGGTGAAAGTCGAGGCATTCAATTCGTGATCGGCGAGCAGCACCAGTGCGCGGCGGATGAGATCGCCCGCATGCCTGTTGTCGGGCGCCCAGGCCGTCGCGATCTGCTGGTGCAGCGATGAAGGCGATGGTTCGGCGTTGAGCATGGTCGCCACCAGCAGCCGGACGATGCGTCCGCCGACCAGCGCGCGGCCATCGTGCGCGCGGGTGAAGGCGCGGGGATCGGCGCTCGCGGCAAGCGCCAGCACGGCGATGGCGCGGTCGATTGGCGCGGCGCGGCGCGCGGCTTCCGCGATCGCGCGCATCTCGTCGGAGATCTCGGGCTGATTGTCCGGCGCGAAGGGGTCGACGCCGGAGACGTCCCATAGCAGCGTCGCGGTGTGCTCCAGCGTGTCGTTCTCGGCGAGGTCGACGCAATTGACGCCGCGGTAGATCGCGCCGTCCTCGGTGATGGTCGATATCTCCGTATCCATCACCGGCAGGTCGGCATCAAAGCTGCGCAGGCCGCGCGGCTCCGGCGACGGCACCCGGCGCTCCTTCAGCGCGCGGACGTCCTCGGCGCGGTAGCGGTTCTTGCGGGAATCCGGCGTCGGCTCGGAGCGGATCAGGCCGCGGCTGACATAGGCGTAGAGGGTCGCCGGCGAGATCGCGAGCTCGGCCGCGGCTTCCGGGGCGGAGAGGTAGAGCTCACTGGAATTTTTCATATTGATTTATATAATCAAGATTGATCAATCTGTCGAGAGGCCCGAATTTCCCGTCCTGCAAAGGAGATTTGGGCCATGAACATCCACCTCACCAAAAGCCAGATCGGGCTGGACGGCGTTTCCGCGGCCGAGACCGTGCTCAGCCATGTCGATGGCGAGCGCGGCGAGCTGATCATCGCCGGCGAGCATGTCGGACGCCTCGCCGCCACATCGAGCTTCGAGGGCGTTACCGCCCGGCTCTGGAACGGCGCCAGCAAGACCACGCTGAGCGAGGCCGACGTGCGGGCCAGCCTGGGTGCAGCTCGCGCGCGCGCCTTCGCCCGCCTGCCGGAGCTGCTGGCGGCGACCGGCAGCATGGGCATCGTCGACGGATTTCGCGCTGCAGTCGCCGGACTTCGCGCCGAGCACGGCCTTGCGCACGAAGCGACGATCGTCGGCGCGTTTCCGGTGATCGCGGGCGCGCTGGTCCGCCGCGCCAAGGGTCTTGATCCGGTCGCGCCCGATCCGAGCGCAAGCCACGCCGCCGATACGCTTCGGATGCTGCATGGGCGCGCGCCTGAAACGCGCGAGGTCACCGCGCTCGACGCCTATCTCGTCACCGCCAGCGACCACGGCATGAACGCCTCGACCTTCACCGCGCGCGTGGTGGCCTCGACGCAGGCCGATCTGTTTGCCGCCGTGACCGCGGGCTACTGCGCGCTCACGGGGCCGCTGCATGGCGGCGCTCCGGAGCCGGTGCTGGAAATGCTCGACGCCATCGGCTCGCGCGAGCGCATCCAGCCCTGGGTGGATGCGGCGCTGGCACGCGGCGAGCGGATGATGGGCTTTGGCCATCGCGTCTACCGCGTGCGCGATCCGCGCGCCGATGTGCTCAAGACCGCGATCGAGGCGCTCGCCTCGGACGGAGCCGACCTGCCCTTCGCCGGCGAGGTCGAGGCCTATATCCGCAGCGCGTTGCGCAGGAAGAATCCGGAGCGGCCGTTGGAGACCAATGTGGAATTCTTCACCGCGATCCTGCTCGATGCGCTGGCCATTCCAAGACAGGCCTTCACGCCGATCTTCGCGGTGGCGCGCGCGGCGGGCTGGAGCGCCCATGCGCGCGAGCAGCAGCGGACCGGAAGGTTGATCCGGCCGAGCTCGTCGTATGTGGGGGCGATGCCGGAGGCGTGAGGCGTGGCGTGTGACTGCGGGGCCAATTACTGCGCTGTCGTCCCTGCGAACGCAGGGACCCATACCGCGTGATCCATCTGTGACAGGCGGTACTGGTACCGGGAAGACCTCTTCACGATGAGTCTTCGCCAAACCCAACCCTGTGGTTATGGATCCCGGATCTGCGCTTCGCTTGTCCGGGACGACACCGAGGGTGTGGGGCGAGCGAGGCCTTACGCCTCCCGCACCACCGTCTTCAGATAATTATACGCCTTGATGATCTCGATCAGGCGGTCTTCGGTGGAGCGGTCGCCGCCATTGGCGTCAGGGTGGTGCTGCTTCACCAGCGCCTTGTACTTGGACTTGACGTCGGCGAGCGTGGCGCTGGGGCCGAGGCCCATGACCAGGAGCGCCTTGCGCTCGGCGTTCATGATCTTGCGCGTTTCGACCTTGGGCTGGGCCTCCGGACCCTTCCGCCAGCCGGTGCGGCCGTTGAGTTCGGCGAACATGCTGAACGGATCGAAGGCACCGTCGATCTCGGCCTCCGCGCCTTTCTTGACGCCGCCATTGGCGCCCATCTTCCAGGTCGGACGGTGACCGGTCAGCGCATCCTTCTGGTAGCGCGCGACGGCGTCGGCATTCATACCGGAGAAGAAATTGTAGTTCTGGTTGTACTCGCGTACGTGGTTCAGGCAGAAATGCCAGTACTCGCGCGAATTCTCGCGGCCCTTGGGCGCGCGGTGGGCGCCCTTGTTCTGACACCCGGTCCATTCGCAATTGACCACGGTGTCGCGCGGCTTCACTTCCGCCTGCTTGCCTTTCGGCTTGACGCGGATGGAGTCGAAGAACTTTGATGAATCGATCGGCATGACCAACTTTGACTACGCAATGCAAAAACCTTCAAGTCTTGACATTGCAATTAGCTACTCACCCCGGCAATTGACGGGGCGCTTGCGCAGGCTTTAATGGCACTCATGGTTATGAAAGACACTATCAGCAACAAGTTGCAGGAAGCTTTCACGCCGGAAAGCCTGCAAGTCGTCGACGAGTCACATTTGCATGAGGGCCATGCCGGCCATCGGCCGAGTGGCGAGACGCACTTTCGCGTACATATCGTGTCGCAGGCCTTCAAAGGGAAGAGCCGGGTCGACCGCCACCGCATGATAAATTCGACGCTGGCCGCGGAACTCGCCGGCAGCGTTCACGCGCTCGCGATCCATGCGCAGGCGCCGGGGGAAGGCGGGACTTAGCTCACCCTCCCCTGGAGGGGGAGGGTCGATTCACAGCGAGCGCAGCGAGATGTGAAGCGGGGTGGGGTGAGCTCTCAACTCGGGCAGCGCTCGATGCCGACAGACCGTCACCCCACCCCGTCTCATATTTCGCTGCGCTCAATATGAGCCGACCCTCCCCCTCCAGGGTAGGGTAAGAGTCAAAACGACGTCCCGGCCCGCTTCGGCCTGGCCCCTTCCGTCTCCGCCTCGCGCGGCACCGGTGAAATACGGAGCGCGGTGATGCGGTTGCGTTCGCGGCGCAGAACGCGGAAGCGGAAACCGTGGAAGGTGAAGCTCTGGCCGCGATCGGGGATCGAGCGCGCCTCGTGAATGACGAGGCCGGCAACCGTGGTTGCCTCTTCGTCGGGCAAGTGCCAGTCCATAGCGCGGTTGAGATCGCGGATCGGCACCGAGCCGTCGACGACGACCGAGCCATCCGGCTGGGCGCGCACGCCCGCGACCACGACGTCGTGCTCGTCGGAGATGTCGCCGACGATCTCCTCGAGGATGTCTTCCAGCGTCACCAGACCTTCGACCTCGCCGTACTCGTCGACGACGAGCGCGAAATGGGTTTTCCGGCGGCGGAACGCCTTCAGCTGCTCGGACACCGGGCGCATCTCCGGCACGAACCAGGGCGGCAGCGCGATGGTGGAGACGTCGATGCGCGAGGTGTCGCCGTCGGCGGCGCGGATCGCGCGCAAGAGATCCTTGGCGTGGAGCACACCGATGATGTTTTCCGGCTTCTCGCGCCAGAGCGGGATGCGGGTGTACTCGGTCGCCAGCACCTCGCGCACCAGCTCCTCCGCCGGCAGGTCGGCGTTGATCATCATCATCTCGGTGCGATGGATCATGACGTCGGAGACCTGGAGCTCGCGCAGGTCCAGGAGGCCGCCAAGCATGTCGCGGTCCAGCTTCTCGACCTTGCCCTCGTGATGCAGCAGATCGACCGCGCCGCGCAGGCGCTCGGTCGGCGACAGGATCGCCTGATGCTCGCCGGCAAGGCCGAACAGCCGCATCAACACGCGCACGATGACTTCGACGATCTTGAGCAGCGGACCCAGCACGTACATCGTCAATCGCATCGGCCGTGCGACCGCCAGCGCCATGCGATCGGGCGCGTTGATGGCGATGGTCTTGGGCAGCACCTCCGCGAAGATCACGACCAGGGCGGTCATCAAGCCAGTGGCATAGAGCACGCCGACATCGCCGAACCAGGCCGTGAAGATCGAGGTCGCAAGCGCGGACGCGCTGATATTGGCGATGTTGTTGCCGAGCAGCAGCGCGCCGATCAGGCGTTCGCGCATGTCGAGCAGCTGCGAGACGACGTCGGCATCGCGGTTGCCCTGCTTGGAGAGCCGCAGCATGCTGGCGCGCGAGGCGCCGGTCAGCGCCGTCTCGCTCGCGGCAAAGAAGCCCGAGACGAGCAGGCAGAGAATGACGATGGTGAAGCCGAGCCAGTCCATGCAACACTCAACAGAAATCGGTTCAGCCGCGCGTCAGGCCTTTTGCGCGAGTTTCTCTTGCAGGAAATCGCGCACCGGCGCCGGCTCGACGTCCTTGGCAATGACGGCGCGGCCCACGGCCTCCAGCAGGATGAAGGTGAGCTTGCCACGCTTGACCTTCTTGTCCTGCGCCATCAGCGCCATCAGCGCGTCGGCATCGGCGAGACCTTCCTGCGTGAAGCCGGCGATGTCCTGCAACCGCGTCGGCAGGCCCGCCTCGATGAGGTGCCGCTCGACGCGCGCCGCATCGGCTTGCCCGATCATGCCGAGCTTGGCCGAGAACTGCGCCGCCAGCGTCATGCCGATGGCGACGCCCTCGCCGTGGAACAGACGATCGGAGAAGCCGGTTGCGGCCTCCAGGGCGTGACCAAAGGTGTGACCGAGATTGAGCAATGCGCGCTCGCCGGTCTCGCGCTCGTCGCGCGAGACCACGGCGGCCTTGGCGCGGCAGGAGGTCGCGATCGCATGCTCCCGGCCGGGACCGCCTTTGAAAATGTCAGCGTGGTTCTTTTCCAGCCAGGTGAAGAAGGCCTGGTCGCCGAGCACACCGTATTTGGCGACCTCGGCATAGCCGGCGCGGAACTGCCGCGGCGACAGCGTATCGAGCACGGCGGTATCGGCGATGACCAGCACCGGCTGATGGAAGGCACCGAGCAGGTTCTTGCCCTGCGGCGAGTTGATGCCGGTCTTGCCACCGACGGAGGAATCGACCTGCGCCAGCAGCGAGGTCGGGACCTGCACGAAATCGACGCCGCGGCGCAGGATCGCCGCCGCAAAACCGGCGAGATCGCCGACCACGCCGCCGCCGAGCGCGATGACGAGATCGTTGCGCTCGATTTTTGCAGCGATCAGGGCCTCGCTGACCTTTTCCAGGCCGGCATAGGTCTTGGAGATCTCGCCTTCCTCGACGATGATTCGCGAGGTCGGGATGCCGCTTGCTGCGAGCGACGCTTCGGCGGGCTCGAGCCAATGCTTTGCGACGGTCCGGTCAGTCACGATCGCGGTGCGCACGCCCGGGCGTAAACGCGCGACCCGTTCGCCAAGCGAGGTCAGCACGCCGCGGCCGATGACGATGTCATAGGCGCGGTCACCGAGCGCGACGTCGACGTTGACGGGGTCGGAATGTTTCAAGGGGGCAGTCATTGTACGGCACTCGCGACGTCGGCAGGTGGTTGGGCGGCCTGCTCGCCGCACAGATGGGCGCGCAGCGTCTCGATGCACTCCTCGACGATCTTGTCGTGCGGCACGTCGCGCGAGGCGATGGTGAGATCGGCCTTGGCATAGACCGGTTCGCGCTCGGTGAGCAGGCGGGTGACGGTTCCTTCGGGATCGGCGGTCTGCAGCAGCGGGCGGTCGGCGCGGCGGCGCACGCGGCGCATGATGACGTCGTGATCGGCCTTGAGCCAGATCGAGATCGCCTTCGCCGCGATGCGGCTGCGCGTCTCCTCGCGCATGAAGGCACCGCCGCCGGTCGCCAGCACGATCGGCCCGCCGTCGAGCAGGCGCGCGATCACCCGGGCCTCGCCGTCGCGGAAATGCGGCTCGCCGTGGCGTTCGAAAATTTCCGGTATGGTCATGCCGGCCGCCGCCTCGATCTCGGTATCGGCATCGACGAAGGGAAGCTTGAGCCGGAGAGCCAGGCGGCGGCCGATGGTGGATTTTCCCACCCCCATCATGCCGACGAGCACGATCGAGCGCGACCCGAGCGCCGACAGGATGTCGGCCTCAGGCGCAGCTTGGATCGGCAACGCGGCGTCGGACATGAAACTCGCTCTGAATCTCGCTCAACCTGCCGCCAAAGGCGGCATCCTTTCGCCACCTATACGACCCCGCAGGGGGCCTCGCCAGAGGACTCTTGCCACGAAACGGCGAACATGTTGGATGATTTCATTGGTTTATTTGCCCGCCAAGAGCCCTACCGAGACCCTGCACGATGCCCAGCCTGTTCCGCTTCCTGACGGTCGTCGCCGTGATCGCCGGCATCGTCTATGGCGTGGTCTTCGCGCTGGCGAACTTCGTCAGCCCGAAGTCGCGGGAAATGACGGTGACGATCCCGCCGGATAAGTTTCTCAAGAAATAGGGGCTAGCCTCCTGGGCATGCGTGCAAAGCCCTCAGATGCAAAACTCACCGGCCTGTTCCTCGACATGCTCGCGGCGGAACAGGGCGCCGGGCCCAATACGCTCGATGCCTATCGCCGCGACCTCACCGATTTCTCCGGGTTTCTCAGCCGCACCGGACATACATTTGCGGATGCGGAGACGCAGACGCTGCGCGACTATCTCGCCGATCTCGACACGCGCGGCTTCAAATCCACCAGCGTCGCGCGGCGGCTGTCGGCGATGCGGCATCTCTACCGCTTTCTCCTCAACGAGCGCATTCGCAATGAGGATCCCGCCGCGATCCTGTCGGGCCCCAAGCGCGGCCGCGGCCTGCCAAAAGTGCTGTCGATCGCGGATGTCGACCGCATGCTCCGCCGCGCCAAGGAATTGAGCGAGGCGGCGGAGGCCTCGCCCGCGGAGCGGCTACGCGCTTTGCGGCTCTATTGCCTGCTCGAGGTGCTCTACGCCACAGGCCTGCGCGTCTCCGAGCTGGTGGCGCTGCCACGCACGGCGGCCAAGCGCGATGCCCGCATGATCGTGGTGCGCGGCAAGGGCGACAAGGAACGCCTGGTGCCGCTCAACGAGGCCTCGCGGCAGGCAATGGCGGATTATCTCAGCGCAACGGAAGCGGCAAAAGCCGACAAGAAGAACAGCCTCGCCGCCTCGAAATGGCTGTTTCCCTCCTTCGGCGAGAGCGGACATCTGACGCGGCAGCACTTTGCCCGCGACCTCAAGGAGCTTGCAGTCGCCTCCGGGCTGCAGGCCCGGCTGGTGTCCCCGCACGTGCTGCGCCACGCCTTCGCCAGCCACCTCCTGCACAACGGCGCCGATCTGCGCATCGTGCAGACCCTGCTCGGCCACACCGACATCTCGACCACGCAGATCTATACCCATGTGGTCGAGGAGCGGCTGAAGAGCCTCGTGCGCGACCTGCACCCGCTGGCGGAGAAGTAAGCAGGCCTCGTGCCCCGGACCGGCAACCGATGAAACCGCCTTGACTTCGGCCACATCTCCGCAGAAAGAGCCGTGGCCTCCCGCATGATTTGGCCCACTCACTAACAGCCCACAAGCCAACTCATTGAAGAAGCTACACTTCTTTCCGCGACCCCGACCTCGCTTCGCTCTCTCGCCCCGTCCCCCTATATTGAGTTGATGCCAGACCAGATGCGCAGCTATCTCGACTTCGAAAAGCCCGTCGCCGAGCTCGATTCCAAGCTCGACGAGCTGCGCACGTTAGCTGCCTCCGGCAGCGACATCGGCGAGGAGATCGGGCGGGTCGAGGACAAGGCGGCGCAGGCGCTGGCCGACCTCTATGCGAACCTGACGCCGTGGCAGAAGACGCTGGTGGCGCGGCATCCGCAGCGGCCGCATTTCAACGACTTCATCAAGGGCCTGATCACCGAATTCACCCCGCTCGCCGGCGACCGCAAGTTCGGCGAGGACGAGGCGCTGGTCGCCGGCTTCGGCCGCTTCCGCGGCGAGGCGATCTGCGTGATGGGCCAGGAAAAGGGCGATTCCACCGAGAGCCGCATCAAGCACAATTTCGGCATGGCGCGGCCCGAGGGCTATCGCAAATGCGTGCGGCTGATGGAGATGGCCGAGCGGTTCGGACTGCCGGTGCTGTCGCTGGCCGATTCCGCCGGCGCCTATCCCGGCATCGGCGCGGAGGAGCGCGGCCAGGCCGAGGCGATCGCGCGCTCGACCGATGCCTGCATGGCGCTGACCGTGCCGAACATCGCCATCATCACCGGCGAGGGCATGTCGGGCGGCGCCATCGCCATCACTACCGCCAACAGGGTCCTGATGCTGGAGCACGCGATCTACAGCGTGATCTCGCCGGAAGCGGCGTCCTCGATCCTTTGGCGCGACGGCAGCAAGGCGCAGGAAGCCGCCAACAACATGAAGATCACCGCCCAGGACATGCTCCGGTTCGGGGTGATCGACAGCATTCTGAAAGAGCCGGTCGGCGGCGCCCACCGCGACCCCGCCGCCATGATCGCCACCACGGGCGACGCCATCGCCAAGGCTTTCGACGAGCTCCGTGGCCTCGACGGCGACGCCATCCGCAAGCAGCGGCGGCAGAAATTCCTCGATATCGGCCGGAAACTGGGCTGATTCGGACTGTTTTGGTCGTTTGCGGCTACGGTAGGGTGGGTTAGCCGTAGGCGTAACCCACCACTTTTCGTCTCCGCGGAACAAGAAGAGGTGGGTTACGCTTCGCTAAGCCACCCTACTCAGCTGCCCCCGGTAACCCCGCGTTAACCCTTTTTTTGCCCAAATCAGCGATCTGAGTCCGATAGGGTCCAAAGGCCCAAGTAAAGCCTGAAGTCGCGTCCATTTAGTCTCTGTTGACCATGTGACTGGGCCAACGGGCTCGTGATCCCTACTCGGGTTGCGACCACATGACCCAGAGGTTAGAATTTTAATCAATGGCTTCAGGGCATAAGCGCTGGAGCGTGGTCTGAAAAACCCGCAGCTAACGGGTCCGGATGTCCGGTCGGTCCATGCTTCGAATTGGGGTTCGCGCGATGCCCGGGACGGTGTGGGGTCCATCTTGATTTCTCGTTCGCTTGCTCGCGCGCTCTTGGCTTCGGTTGCGCTGATGACGGCCAGTGTTCTGCTGGCCGGCTGCGACACCGATCAGGTTTCGCTCGCAGCCAACGCCAAGGCGAACCAGCCGGTGCCGCCAAAACTTCTCGCCGCGATGGTCGAGAAGGACATGGACCTGCAATCGCCGATCCTGGTGCGCCTGTTCAAGCAGGAGGCCGAACTCGAGGTCTGGAAGCAGGCCCGCAACGGCCAGTTCGCGCTGCTCAAGACCTATCCGATCTGCCGATGGTCGGGCGATCTCGGGCCGAAGGTGCGCGAGGGCGACCGCCAGGCGCCGGAGGGATTCTACTCGATCAATCCGAGCCAGATGAATCCGCAGTCGGCCTATTATCTCTCGTTCAACACCGGCTATCCGAACGCGTTCGACAAGGCTTTGGGGCGCACCGGTTCGCAGCTGATGGTGCACGGCGATTGTTCGTCGCGCGGTTGCTACGCGATGACCGACGAGCAGATCGCGGAAATCTATTCGCTCGGCCGCGAGTCGTTCTTCGGCGGCCAGAAGGCGTTCCAGCTGCAGGCCTATCCGTTCAAGATGACGCCGGTGAACATGGCCAAGCACCGGAACAATCCGAACATGCCGTTCTGGAAGATGATCAAGGAAGGCTATGATCATTTCGAGGTGACGCGGAAGGAGCCGAAGGTCGATTTCTGCGAGCGCAAATACGTGTTCGACGCCGCCAGGCCGCCCGATTCCAAGCGCGACCCCGTGTTCGACGCCTCCGCAAAGTGTCCGGCCTATGTGATCCCCGAGGAGATCGCCAGCGCCGTGCGCGAGAAGGATGCGCGCGACCAGGTCGAATACGCCAAGCTGGTCTCGCGCGGCACGCCGGTGGCGCGCATGAACACCGGTATCGACGGCGGCATGAACAAGATTTTTGCCGCGAAGATTCCGGAAGGATCGACCGGTCTCTCCGAAGGCGCCGAGGGCACCACCTTGCAGATGCTGGCGATGGCAAAGGCGCCGGGCACCATCCCCGGACATGTCAATCCGCCGAAGCCGAATCTCGACGCGGCCACGACCTCGCCGCAGGAAGAGCCGGTCGTCGCCGTCAGCGCCCCCGCCGCCAACACGCGCGTCGCCGCAACCGCGCCGACCGAGAAATCCGGCTTCTTCTCGAGCCTCGGCCGCAAGATGGGTATGGGCGCCGCGGAGACCACGGCGACCACGCCGCCGCCGCAAGCCACCGCGTCCGTCGCTCCGGCCACGACGACCACCACGCCGACCACCGCAGCATCGAGGCTGAAGGCCGCGGTGACCCGGTTCGTACCGGGGCATGACAAGTCCAAGGATGCAGCGAAGGATGCGCCGAAGCCGGCCGTTGCAGCGAAGCCGGTCGAGCCGACGAAGCCCGATACGCGGCTTGCCGCGACGCGTCCCGCGCTGAAGCCGTCGGTGTCGGATGGCGCCGGTGAAGCAACGCAAATCATGGGCGCCGCGCCGGTGGTGCAGTCGAACTCGTTCGACAGCCGGTTTGGGGCGGTGAAGTAAGGGCGGCGGCGACTTTCGCTCTCGCCCTGCCCTCAGCTGTGATCGCCCGCGAAAGCGGGCGATCAAGTATTCCAGAAACAGTTGTGATTGAACCGATAAGCTGCGGCGTACTGGATGCCCCGCCTTCGCGGAGCATGACAGTTGAGATCGGAGTAAGGCCGGCGCGCTTCAGCCGCGCCGCATCTTACGG
The DNA here is from genome assembly GCF_042076515.1 of Bradyrhizobium sp. A5. Classification (NCBI taxonomy): domain Bacteria; kingdom Pseudomonadati; phylum Pseudomonadota; class Alphaproteobacteria; order Hyphomicrobiales; family Nitrobacteraceae; genus Bradyrhizobium; species Bradyrhizobium sp. A5. The sequence goes on from NZ_CP148990.1 coordinate 6,700,202, forward strand.
CGCCAGATACCGCACCAGCTCCGGATTGTCCTTCACCTCTTTCGCCTGACCCTGCAGCGCGACCCTCCCGCGGTCCAGCACGTAGGCGTAGTCGGCGACGCGCAGCGCAAGGTCGAGGTGCTGCTCGACGATGATGACCGCGATGTTCTTGGCCAGTTCGATCAGGCGCTCGGTGATTTCCTCGATGACGCCGATCCAGACGCCTTCGGTCGGCTCGTCGAGCAGCAACAATTTCGGATCGCCCAGCATGGCGCGGCCGATGGCGAGCATCTTGCGCTCGCCGCCGGAGAGCGTGCCGGCGGGCTGGTCGAGGCGCTGGCCGAGTTTCGGGAAGATGGCCAGCACGTGGTCGACGGCGTCGGCTTTCTTGCTCGCGAGCGAGCCGACCGCGAGATTGTCGCGCACCGACAGGCGCGCGAACACCGAATGCTCCTGCGGCACGTAGCCGATGCCGGCGCGAACGCGCTCCTGGGTGGCGCGGCGGCTGATGTCGCGGCCGTCGAAGGCGACCTCGCCCTTCCACGCCGGCAGCTCGCCGACGATGGTCTTCATCAGCGTGGTCTTGCCGGCGCCGTTGCGGCCGAGCACGGCGACGCCGCCGCGCCAGGGAATGCCGAGGTTGACGTCGAACAGGACCTGGCTGCGGCCATAGCCGGCGTCGAGATGCTTGATGTCCAAAAATTCAGGCACGGCGCAGATAAATCTCCTGGACGGCTTTGTTGGCCTGGATCTCGGACACGGTGCCCGATGCCAGCACCTTGCCCTGGTCGAGCACGGTGAGGCGATCGCAGATGTCGCGGATGAAATCGAGGTCGTGCTCGACGATGACGAGCGAGCAATGTTGCTTGATCGGCTGCAGCAACTCGCCGGTGACACGGCGTTCCTCCAGGCTCATGCCGCCGGTCGGCTCATCCAGCAGCAGAAGCTTCGGCTTGCCGGCGAGCGCCATCGCGATCTCCAGCCATTGCTGCTGGCCGTGCGACAGCGCAGCCGCCGCGTCGAAGGCGCGATCGGCGAGACGGAACTGGGTCAACATGGTCATGACCTGGTCGTGCAGCGCGCCGCGTGTGCGCGAGAATACCAAGTCTAGCAGCGAGGATTGCGCCTGGAGCGCGAGCAGGATGTTGTCGTAGAGCGTCAAGGACGGCAGCACGCTGGTGATCTGGAATTTCAGGCTCATGCCGGCCCGCGCGCGTTCGGTCGGCGTGAACGTGGTGATGTCGGTGTTGACGAAGGAGACCTTGCCTTGCGTCGGCACCTCGGCGCCGGCGATGCACTTCATCAACGTGCTCTTGCCGGAGCCGTTCGGGCCGATCAGGCCGTGAAACTCGTTCTCGCCGACGGTGAGCGCGGCGCCGTCGAGCGCGGTGAGCTTGCCGAAGATCTTCTTGATGCCGGCGGCTTCAAGGAGCGGCATTGCGCTTCTCCTTTTTGTCCGTCTTGGGTGTCGCACCGAAGCTGCCGACCCGCTCGCGCTCGCCGAGCACGAAACTGATCAGGCCGAGCGGCCGGAACAGGATCACGAGCAGCAGCAGCAGGCCCAGGATGATCGGCCAGATGTCACGGTAATTGTCGGAGAGCCAGAAGCTGACACCTTCGACGATGATGGCGCCGATGACGGCGCCGATCAGCGTGCCAGAGCCGCCGAACAGGACGTAAAGCACGACCTGGGTCGAGACCACGACGCCGACCATGTTGGGCCAGACGAACCCTTCGTGGAAGGCATAGAGGCTGCCGGCAAGGCCGGCGACGGCGCCGCCGATGGTGAAGATGATCGCCTTCAGATGCTGGACCTTGTAGCCGAAGAAGGCGATGCGCTGCTCGTTCTCGCGCAGGCCTGCGAGCGCGAGGCCAAACTGCGAGCGCACCAGGAAGCGGCACAGCAGGTAGACCACGACGAGAATGCCGAGCACGAGATAGTAGAAGGGCGGCCCTTCGGTGAATTCGTAGCTGCCGAGCGTCATCGGCGCGATCGAAGGGATGCCGTTCTGGCCGCCGAGGTAGTACCAGCCGCGCGCGAGGCGGTCGGCAGCGTAGGAGCCGGTGAGCGTGCCGAGCGACACGAAGATCACGCTGGAGGGATGCCGGCCCAGCAGCAGGAAGCCGCCGAGCAGCAGCGAGAAGGCGAGGCCGATCAGCGTGCCTGCCGGCAGCACCAGGAAGATGTTGGTGATGTCGAGGTCACGCGCGAGCAGCGCGACGCCATAGCCGGCCGAGCCGAAGAACAGGGCCTGACCAAAGCTCATGATGCCGGCATAGCCCCAGACCAGGTCGAACGACAGCGCGAACAGCGCGAGGATGATCACGCGCGTCGCAAACACCGTGAGATAGTCCTGCAGCACCAGCGGCGCGAGCAGCGCTGCGACAAGCACGACGCCCTCCACGATCGGCAGGATCTTTCGTCCCGCCGCGGCCTGCCCTGCCGTGCCGCTGCTACTCATTGCAACGCCCGCCTCCCCGCCGATCCCGGCGGGGACCGCCTGCTCCACTGCGCCCATCGATTTCGGCATTCCGCCTCAGCATTCCTTGGGATCGACGAGCCCGTCGCTGCGTCCGACGATCTCGTAGTTGCCGGCCTTGGCGACCGCGGTGTACATCTTCATCTTGCAGTGCCGCTTGCCCGGCACCATCTCGGCGGGTCCGCCCGGACCTTCGGCGATCTTGGCATGGTCGAGCGCGGCGGCAACCGAATCGCGGTCGACCTTGCCGGCCTCCTTGACGGCGGCTTCCCAAAGCTTCAGGCCGCGATAGGTGCCGGTCGCGGCGCTGCCGGCGGCAAACAGGAAGTTGCCCGGAAAATCCTTCTCGTAGGCCGCCTGGATCTTGGCGTCGAACGGGTTCTCCTTGGTCAGCACCTTGAAGTAATCGAGACAGCTGGCCAGGCCCTCGATCTCGGCGGCCTGATTGATGTTGAGGGTGTTCTCGTCATAGTAGACGCAGGCGAGCCTGCCGCCGTTCTTGAGGAAGCCTGCTTCATAGAGCTGCTTGAAGAACGGACCGACGCCCGGCGGAATGACGGTATTGAAGACGACGTCGACCTTGTTGGAGATGATGCGGTTGACGGTCGAGGAGAAGTCGACCTGGTCGAGCGGGTAATATTCCTCGAACACGACTTCGCCGCCGTTCGCCTCGATCACCTTGCGGGCGTAGACGTTGAGCGTGTGCGGCCAGACATAGTTGGCGCTCGGCAGCGCGAACTTCTTGCCGCCGTTCTTGATCAGCCAGGGAATGAATTCGTCGCACTGCTGCGCCGGCGTCGGACCGGTGCAGAACAGGTAGGGCGTGCACTCCTTGCCTTCGTAGAGCTGCGGATAGATGTAGAGCGTCTTGCCGCGGGCCACGATCGGATCCTTGATGGCGTTACGCATCGAGGAGGTGATGCCGCCCAGCACCATGTCGACCTTGTCGCGCTGGATCAGCTTGCGCACGTTGCCGACGGCGACGGATTCGTTCGACGCGGTATCCTCGATGTAAAGCTCGAGCGGACGGCCGAGCAGGCCGCCGGCAGCGTTCATCTCCTTGACCAGCATCTTGGCCACGTTGGCGTCGGCCGTGCCGGCATAGGCGATCGGGCCGGTGAGGTCGGTGGCAATTCCGACTTTGATCGGGCCTTCCGCCGCGTTGGCCCAGGGCGCCGGAATCACCCAGCTGCCGACGCCGGTCGCGACCGCGCCGGTCGCAAAGGCAAAATTGGAGAGGAAACGACGACGCGTGAGATTGGTACGATCAGCAAACATGCTTAAACCCCTTTTCCAGCGATGAGGCCCTGTGGCCGGAATTTGATGAAGACAATGGCGAGAACGAAGACGAGGACGTCGGCGACGACGGGCGCCATCACCCATGGCAGCGCGGCGCTGAGCGTGCCGATGACGCCGGCTCCCGCGACCGGCCCGATGAAGGAGCCGACGCCGCCGACCATGACAGCGACAAAGCCCTGGATCAGGAAGCGCAGGCCGAGATCGGCATAGAGGCTGAACACCGGCACGATCAGCGCGCCGGCAAGACCGGCGAGCGCCGAACCGAACGCAAAGGTGGCGCCGTACATCAGGGGCGTTGAAATGCCCGAGGCGCGCGCCAGCGACGGATTCTCCAGCGTGGCGCGCATGCGCAGGCCGAAGCTCGTGCGCGACAGCAGGAGATAGCAGCCCGCCATCACCAGCAGCGTGATGACGATGATGGTGAAGCGCCAGGCCGAGATGTGCATGGCGCCGATATCGATGGAGCCGCCGATCGGCTCGGGCACGGTGAGATAGAAGCCGCCGATCAGCCCGCGCACGGCCTCACGGATGATCAGCCCGAGCGCATAGGTACCAAGCATCGCCACGATCGGCGCCGCGTAGAAGCGGCGGATGATCAGAGCCTCCAGCGCGAAGCCGAGCGCGCCGACCACGAAGGGCGCCGCGACCATGCCGGTCCAGATCGGCATGCCCTTGGCGTAGGCGAGATAGGTGATGTAGGCCCCAAGCAGGACGAACTCGCCCTGCGCGAAGTTGAAGATCCCCATCATGCTGGCGATGATCCCGAGCCCCAGCACGATCAGGACGATGATCGCGCCGAAGCTCAGGATCTCGAACGCCGCGACGAACGCGTTAGCCATGCTTTGCTGTTCCGTCCGTCTGCATTGGTTCTTCCCTCACATCTTCTTCCAGTCGCCGATCTGCTCGAAGGCATGCGCGGCGCGGTAGATGGTGGATTCCTCGAACATGCGGCCGACCAGCATCAGGCCGACGGGCAGGCCGTCAACCATGCCGCAAGGCAGCGACATCGCGGGATGATGGGTGATGTCGAACGGCGCGGTGTTGGAGATCATCTCCAGCGCCCGGGCGACGTAATCCTCGCGGCTGGCGGTCGGCTCCGGTAATTTCGTCGCCTTCATCGGCGTCGTCGGCAGCAGCAACAGGTCGTATTCGCCGAATGCCTTGTCATAGGCCGCGGTGAGGCGGCGGGAGATGTTGAGCGCCTTGCCATAGTAGCGGGGACCGAAGGTGTTGTTGATGTAAGTGCCGAGCAGCAGAAACAGCTTCGTCGTCTCCGACAGCGAATCCGCCTGCCGGCGCCAGCCGCGATGGAAATCCATCAGCGAGGTCGAATAGAGGTCGGACCGGGAGAGGCCATAGCCGTCGCCATACATCATGGTCTGGGTCATGCCCTCGGTGCCGATCGGCGTCCAGATCGCAGGTCCCACCAGATGCATCGGGATCGACACGGTCTCGACGGTGGCGCCGAGATCCTTGAAGCGCTTGGCGGCTTCTCGCACGCTTTCATTCACGGCGGACTCGGCGGTCGCCTGCTCGAAGCCCTCCTTGAGGATGCCGATCTTCATGCCCTTGACACCCTGGCCGAGCGCCTTGGTGTACTCCTCGACCTTGGGCGCCTTGATGCGGGGGTCGTAGCCGTCGTCGCCGGCCAGCACTTCGAGCAGCAGCGCGTTGTCGGCAACGGTGGCCGTCATCGGACCAGTGTGATCGACGAAAACCTCGATCGGCATGATGCCGGTGTAGGGGACGAGGCCCCAGGTCGGCTTCATGCCGTAGGTGCCGCAGAACGAGGACGGCATCCGGATCGAGCCGCCCTGGTCACCGCCCATCGCCATGTCGGCTTCGCCGAGCGCGACGACGACGCCGCTTCCCGAAGACGAGCCGCCGGCCGAGTAACCCATCTTGTAAGGATTGTGCACCGGGCCGACCGCCCCGGTGTGGCTGCCGCCGGACATGCAGAAGGATTCACAGTGGGTCTTGCCGAGGATTTCCCCACCGGCGTCCAGAATGCGGGTGACGACCGTGGCGTCGAAATCGGGCACATAGCCTTCCAGCGTCGCCGAGCCGTTCATCATGGGCACGCCGGCGAGCATGATGTTGTCCTTCAGCGCGACGGTCTTGCCCTTGAGCTTGCCGCTCGCTGCGCCCTTCACGGTCGACTTGCGATACCAGGCGTTGCGCGGATTCTCCTCCGGCGAGGGCCGATAGCCCGGCGTGCGCGGGTATTTGACCTCCGGCACTTCGTCCGGCATCGCGCCAACGAGATTGTAGGCGTCGATCGAGCCCTGCATCAGGCCGCGAAACGAGGTGACGTCTTCATCGGACAGCGCGAGGCCGCACTGCTCGGCGACGGTGCGCAATTGGGCTGGCGTGGGAAGGGCAACGGTCACGGGGCTCTCCTTGAGGCTTCTTGATCCCTGGCTTTGGACGAAAGCCTCCCGGTCGCGCTTGCACAGCGCGGGCCAATCGGCTTCGCGTCGATATTACAGACGGAAATATTTTCCTTTTCAAGTATTATTTCGCAGATCGGCCGCGACGGATGCGCGGCCGCCTCTCAGAGCGTCTTGACGAGCTTGAAGTCGAGGCCGTCGGCTTCGGCGAGATACATCGGCATCTCGGCACGACCGTCGCGCAGGGTCACGGGGCCGCGGGCGGCCGTGTAGACCGTGTTGCGCGCCGCCTTCAGCAGCGGACGCAACCCCAGCGAACCGGCCCGATTGGCGACCGACTCCAGGAAGCGCAGCCCTTCGTAATTGGACTGGCCGACCGAGCCGACCGGCGGGGCATGCGGACCGAACATGGAATAATAGGCGCCGAGGAACTCGTCATTGGCACGCGAGACCATGCCGTTGAAATAGCCGGAGGCGCAGAACAGATTCGCGGTGTTGTCGGCGCCGATGCCGAGCAGCACGGTCTCGTCCATCGCGCCCGCGAGCCGCAGCGTCGACGTGTCGAGACCCGCGTCCGCGAAGGCGCGGTTGAAGGTGATGCTGTCGGTGCCGATCAGCGAGATCAGCACGACATCCGGCTTGGCGGCGCGGATGCGCGCCAGATGCGCCTCGTGATTGTCCTCGCCGACGGGGACGAACTCCTCGCCGACGACCTGGCCGCCGGCTGCCTTGATGTAGCGCTTCACCGAACGATGCGACTGCCAGGGCCAGACATAGTCGCTGCCGATCAGGTACCAGCGCGCCGCTTTCTTGACGTCGGCAAGCCAGTGGATGGCGGGGCGGCTCTGCCAGCGCGGCGTCTCGCCGATCGCCATCACACCCGGCGTGCGCTCGCCACCTTCATAGACCGGCGTGTAGATGTAGGGGATGCGGTTGCCCGTGACCTTGCGCAGCGCGACGCGGACGGCGCTGATATGCGAGCCCATGATGAGATCGACCTCATCGAAGGCGATCGCCTGCTCGGCGCGCCGCACGACTTCGTCGATCGGCCCGCCGGAATCGTAGATCGACAGCTCCAGCTCGCGGCCGAGGATGCCGCCGCGCTTGTTGATCTCGGCGACCGCCAGCATCGCGCTGTTGGTGGAGGTCGGGCCCCAGATCCCGGGCGAGCCGGTGAAGGTGAGGAAATTGCCGATGCGGAGCTTGTTGCGCGCGCCGCGGCGCTTCATGAAATGCGCATCGATTGGCGACAGGTCGAAATCCGCTGCCGACGACGACAGATTCCTGAACAGCATGGACGGCGGCAACGCCGGACCGCCGTGAGCCGGGAAGTTTACCGTCGCGCGCACGCCAACTCCTGTCCGGTACCAGACCTGAAAGCACAATGAGCAGGCGGCCGCGGCTTCCGCCCTTTTGTTGTGCAATGATCCTATTTTGAAAATATTGAATATTCAAGAATTGAAGTGCATATAGAAGCAGCATCGATTGCAAGACATTCACTCATTTGGGTCAAGACGAAGTCTTAGCCGTGGCAAAACCGAACTCTCCGATCACCGAACACCTCGCTTACCTGCTCGCGCAGGCCAACCGGGAGATCAACCGGCAGCTGGAACTGCGCTTGAGCAAGGAAGGCGTTCCCGTCGAGCAGTGGCGCATCCTGAAGGTGCTGTCGGATGGCAACGGCCATTCGATGGGCGAGCTTGCCGACGCCGTGCTGCTCAATCATCCGACGCTGACCAAGATGATCGACCGCATGGTCTCCGACACGCTGGTCTATCGCGTGCAGGACCCCAACGACCGCCGCAAGGTGCTGATGTTCATCTCCGACCGCGGCAACGTACTGTGCAGGAAGCTCAACTCACTCGCGGTGGACCAGGAAGAGCACATCCTGGAGAGCTACGGCGACAAGTCGACGAGTGAGCTGAAGCGGTTGCTGGAGAGCTTGATCGACAGCTCGAATTGAGCGCGCAAGCAGCACAAACTCCCTTTCCGCACGTCGTCCCGGACAAGCGCAGCGGAGCGCATGGCGCGAGCCAAATACTCGCCGTCATCGCCCGATTTGATCGGGCGATCCAGTATTCCAGAGACTGATCTGATTGAACCGAGAAGCCACGCCGCACTGGGGCGCCCGGTTAAACCGGGCGACGGCAGCGGAGAATGAGGCGCCGGCGGTGCCGCACCTCATCGGCCCTAAGCCTTAGCCGTACCGCCCGTGGCAGTGCTTGTACTTCTTGCCACTGCCGCATGGGCAGTCCTCGTTGCGGCCGATCTTGCCCCAGCTGGCAGGGTTCTTCGGATCGCGCAGCGCCGCGTCGGTAGCCTGCGGCGCGAGCGAGACGTTGGCGACGGCCATTTCGTCTTCGCCGGTGTTCGGATCGAACTTGTGCGCTTCCATCGGCGGCAACACCGGTGCTTCCTGCTCCGGCGGGACGATCTCGACGCGCATCAGCTGCGCCGTGACGGCCTCGCGCAGATGCGCGCTCATCTCCTGGAAGAGATTGAAGGCCTCAGTCTTGTACTCCTGCAAGGGATCGCGCTGGCCGTAGCCGCGCAGGCCGATGACCTGACGCAGATGGTCGAGCATGACCAGATGCTCGCGCCAGAGATGGTCCAGCGTCTGGAGCAGAATGGTCTTCTCGACGTAACGCATCACGTCGGGACCCCATTGCGCGACCTTGGCCGCCATGTGCTCGTCGGCTTTGGTCTCGATGCGAGTCAGCAGCTCCTCGTCGGCGATGCCCTCTTCCTTGGCCCATTCGTCGACGGGCAGGTCGAGGCCGAGCACGCGCGTCAGCTCGTCCTTCAGGCCGGCGACGTCCCACTGCTCGGCATAGGCATGCTCGGGCACGTGCTTGGCGACGAGGTCGTCGATGAAGGCATGGCGCATGTCGGTGACCGTTTCGACGACGCTCTCGTCCTTCATCAGGTCGACGCGCTGATCGAAGATCACCTTGCGCTGGTCGTTCTGGACGTTGTCGAACTTGAGCAGGTTCTTGCGGATGTCGAAGTTGCGCGCCTCGACCTTCTGCTGCGCCTTCTCCAGCGCCTTGTTGATCCAGGGATGGATGATCGCCTCGCCTTCCTTCAGGCCGAGACGCTGCAGCATGCTGTCGAGACGGTCCGAGCCGAAGATGCGCATCAGATCGTCTTCCAGCGACAGGAAGAACTTCGAGCGGCCGGGATCGCCCTGACGGCCGGAACGGCCGCGGAGCTGGTTGTCGATGCGGCGGGATTCGTGACGCTCGGAGCCGATGATGTAGAGGCCGCCGGGCTTCTTCACGGTCTTGGCGGGCTTGGAGCCCTTCGCCGGCTCGATCTCGACGGTCTCCTCCGCCTTCAGCACGATGTCGCGGAAATGCTGGATGTCGGCCTTGATCTGCTCGATCTTCCTGGCCTTCTCGGCATCGTCGGTGATGCCAGCAGTCTCCTGCTGGATGCGCATCTCGAGCGAGCCGCCGAGCTTGATGTCGGTACCGCGGCCGGCCATGTTGGTCGCGATCGTGATCGCACCGGGAACGCCGGCTTCGGCGACGATATAGGCTTCCTGCTCGTGGAAGCGCGCGTTCAGGACCGCGAACAGCTTCGCCGGCTTGTTGGCGCGCGCCGCGGCGTACAGCTTCTGCATCGAATTCTCGCTGCCGAAATCGATCTGCCGGTAGCCATGCTTCTTGAGGTACTCGGCAATCACTTCCGACTTTTCGATCGACGCAGTGCCGACCAGCACCGGCTGCAGCCGCGCATTGGCGCGCTCGATCTCGGCCAGGATCGCTGCGTATTTCTCGTTCTGGGTGCGATAGACCTCGTCGTCCTCGTCTAGGCGGGCGACCGACAGATTGGTCGGGATTTCCACGACCTCGAGCTTGTAGATGTCGAACAGCTCGTCGGCTTCGGTCAGCGCCGTGCCGGTCATGCCGGCGAGCTTTTCGTACATCCGGAAATAGTTCTGGAAGGTGATCGAGGCCAGCGTCTGGTTTTCCGGCTGGACCTGGACATGCTCCTTGGCTTCCAGCGCCTGGTGCAGACCTTCGGAATAGCGCCGGCCGGCCATCATGCGGCCGGTGAACTCGTCGATGATCACGACCTCGTCGTCGCGGACGATGTAGTCCTTGTCGCGGGTGAACAGCGTGTGGGCGCGCAGCGCCTGGTTGATGTGGTGCACGACGGAGACGTTCTCGACGTCGTAGAGCGACTCGCCCTTGAGCTGGCCGGCATCGCGCAGCAGACCCTCGATCTTCTCCATGCCGGCTTCGGTGAGCGTCACCGTGCGCTGCTTCTCGTCGACGTCGTAATCGGTCTTGTCGAGCTTGGGCAGGAACGAGTCGATGGTGTTGTAGAAGTCGGAGCGGTCGTCGAGCGGGCCGGAGATGATCAGCGGCGTGCGCGCCTCGTCGATCAGGATGGAGTCGACTTCGTCGACGATCGCATAGAAGTGCGGCCGCTGGACCATGTCCTCGAGCCGGTACTTCATGTTGTCGCGCAGGTAATCGAAGCCGTATTCGTTGTTGGTGCCGTAGGTGATGTCGCAGGCATAGGCCGCCTTGCGCTCGGCATCGTCGAGGCCATGCACGATGACGCCGGTGGTAAGGCCGAGGAAGCCGTAGATCTGGCCCATCCAGCCGGAGTCGCGGCTGGCGAGGTAGTCGTTGACGGTGACGACGTGGACGCCCTTGCCGGCGAGCGCGTTGAGATAGACCGCGAGCGTTGCGACCAGCGTCTTGCCTTCGCCGGTCTTCATCTCGGCGATGTCGCCCTCGTGAAGCACGATGCCGCCGATCAGCTGGACATCGAAATGGCGCTGGCCGAGCGTGCGCTTGGCGGCCTCGCGGACGGTGGCGAAGGCGGGCACCAGGAGGTCGTCGAGCGTCTTGCCCTCGGCGAGCTGCTGCTTGAACTCGGCGGTGCGGGCCTTGAGCGCCTCGTCCGAGAGTTTCGAGACCTCTGGTTCCAGCGCGTTGATCGCGTTGACGCGGGACTGATATCCCTTCACCCGCCGGTCGTTGGCGGAGCCGAAAAACTTGCGGGCGAGCGCGCCGATCATGCCTAGTTCCTGTGTTCGCGATTCAACCGCGTTGCAGCCAAGAAGTTGTCACCCGCCTGCCTATCAACTCACCGTGACGCCTTATGGCGCCAGAGCCCGGACTGCGGGGGGTCATCCGCCATATGGGTGGGAATTGGGCAAGCCTGGGTTCAACGGCCAAAAACGCAGCAAAATAAACGCCATCGCCATGGTCGCGACCGGGCAGAGATATGGCCCGGTCAGGGCCTTGTCAACGGCAGCCGCATTGCGGCTAATTCATCATTTTGACAGACTTTTCGCGTTGCCAAGCCCCCCTGAATTGGGCGAGTGTCCGCCCGCTTCGAGCAGCCCCCTGCTTCAACAAAAGGATTTTCCATGACCACCTCGTTCCCGGTAACCAAAACCGGCCTGCGCTTCGGCCTCGCCACCGCCCTCGTGGGCTGCCTTGCGCTGGCGCTGATCGCGGGTCCCGGCCGGGCTGCCGACGATCCGGTCCTGGCGAAGGTCAATGGCGCGGAAATCAAGAAGAGCGACGTCGCCATGGCCGAAGAGGAACTCGGGCCGAGCCTCGCCCAGATGGACCCGGCGACCAAGGACGAGAACGTCCTGTCGTTCCTGATCGATATGAAGATCGTGTCCAAGGCCGCCGAGGACAAGAAGGTCGCCGACAGCGAGGAGTTCAAGAAGCGCCTGGCGTTCGCCCGCAACCGCCTGCTGATGGACAATCTGCTGGCTCAGGAGGGCAAGGCCGCCACCACCCCCGACGCCATGAAGAAGGTCTATGAGGAGGCCTCCAAGCAGATCACCGGCGAGCAGGAAGTGCGCGCCCGCCACATCCTGGTCGAGACCGAGGACGAGGCCAAGGCGGTGAAGGCCGAGCTCGACAAGGGCGCCGATTTCGCCGAACTCGCCAAGAAGAAGTCCAAGGATCCGGGCTCCGCCGACGGCGGCGACCTCGGCTTCTTCACCAAGGAGCAGATGGTGCCGGAATTCTCGACGGTGGCCTTCGCGCTCGAGCCGGGCAAGATCTCCGACCCCGTGAAGTCGCAGTTCGGCTGGCACATCATCAAGGTCGAGGAAAAGCGCAGCCGCAAGGCGCCGGACTTCGAGCAGGTCAAGGCCCAGATCGAACAGTACGTCACCCGCAAGGCCCAGGCCGACTACGTCGCCAAGCTGCGCGCGGAAGCCAAGGTCGAGCGCACGGACCAGCCGGCGGCGGACGCCAAACCGGATGCCAAGTCGGATGCCAAGCCGGCCGACCCCGCCAAGCCGTCCGACAGCAAGATGGCGCCGCCCGCGAAGAAGTAAGAATTCGCTGTCACTTCGCGGACGCCAATAGTATCTAACGTCGCAATGGCCGGGCAAAAGCCCGGCCATCTGCATATTCAGACCCCATCAAGGCGCGCCCAACGATGTCCTCAGCCGTCTCTCCCCTCGCCCCCAAATCTGTTCCTGACATGCCCACCATCGCGGGCGTTCGTCTCGCGACGGCAGAGGCCGGCATCCGCTATAAGAACCGCACCGACGTGTTGCTGGCGGTAATGGACAAGGGCACCGCGGTCGCCGGCGTCTTCACCAAGTCGAAATGCCCGTCCGCGCCGGTGGAATGGTGCCGCGCCAAGCTGAAGGGCGGCAAGGCGCGCGCCCTCGTCGTCAATTCCGGCAACGCCAATGCCTTCACCGGCAAGACCGGCCGCTCCTCCACCGCGCTGACCGCGAAGATCGCGGCCAAGGCCGTCGGTTGCAGCGAGAGCGAAATCTTCCTGGCCTCGACCGGCGTGATCGGCGAGCCGCTGGATGCGACCAAGTTCGACGGCGTGCTGGGCGGTCTCGCCGAGACCGCCCAGGCCGGCGATTATCTTGCCGCCGCCAAGGCGATCATGACCACCGACACCTTCCCGAAGGTCGCGACCGCGACCGTCAAGCTCGGCAAGGCCAAGGTCACCATCAACGGCATGGCCAAGGGCGCCGGCATGATCGCCCCCGACATGGCGACGATGCTGTCCTTCATCTTCACCGACGCGCCGATCGCACCGGCCGCACTGCAGGCGCTGCTGAAGGCCGGAGTCGAGGACACCTTCAACGCGGTGACGATCGACGGCGACACCTCGACCTCGGACACGCTGCTGGCCTTCGCGACCGGCGCCGCCGCCGAGCACGGCGCGCCCAAGATCAGCCGCGCCAGCGATCCCGGGCTGAAGGCCTTCGTCAAGGCCTTCAACCAAGTGCTCGCCAATCTTTCCGAGCAGGTCGCCCGCGACGGCGAAGGCGCGCGCAAGCTGGTCGAGATCACCGTCGAAGGCGCCAAGACCAAGGCCTCCGCACGCAAGATTGCGATGTCGATCGCCAACTCGCCGCTGGTGAAGACCGCGATCGCCGGCGAGGACGCCAATTGGGGCCGCGTGGTGATGGCGGTCGGCAAGGCCGGCGAGCCGGCCGATCGCGACAAGCTGTCGATCTCCTTCAACGGCATCCGCGTCGCCAAGAGCGGCGCGCGCGACCCATCCTATGACGAGGCGCAGGTGTCGGAAGCGATGAAGGCGCCGGAGATTGCGATCAAGGTCTCGCTGGGCCTCGGCAAGGGCCGCGACCGCGTGCTGACTTGCGACCTCACCAAGGAATACGTCGCGATCAACGGCGATTACCGGTCCTGATCTGATGGCTGAGCTGAAGCTTACCCTCGTCGTGGCCTGCGCGCTCGTCGACGCCGACAAGCGCGTCCTGATCGCGCAGCGCCCCGAGGGCAAGACGCTGGCCGGCCTCTGGGAATTCCCCGGCGGCAAGTGTGAGCCCGGCGAGCGGCCGGAGCAGAGCCTGATCCGCGAGCTCCACGAGGAGCTCGGCATCACCGTCGCCGAGCCGTGCCTGGCGCCGCTGACGTTTGCGAGCCACGGCTACGAGACCTTTCACCTGTTGATGCCGCTCTATATCTGCCGTCGCTGGGAAGGGCAGGTGACGCCGCGCGAAGGCCAGACCCTTGCCTGGGTCCGCGCCAACAAGCTGCGCGACTATCCGATGCCGCCCGCGGACATTCCGCTGATCCCGCATTTGATTGACTTGTTGATGTGAGATCGGACCTCATCCTGAGGAGACCGCGAAGCGGTCGTCTCGAAGGATGGCCACACGGCAAGCGACGGCGCTGCATGGTTCGCGCGGCGATGCGAAGCATCGTCCGCCAGGCGCTGACGCGCCTCCTCACCATGAGGATCACTCTTTCCCAGCCTTCTTCACCGCCTCCGCCAGGCTCGCTTTCGCCGACCCCGGCTTCAACGGCTGCTGCTGGCTCGCATGCGGGGCCCAGCCGGAGAGCCAGATGATGTCGAACGTTGCGCGGATACGGCCGTCGGCATCGGCGAAGCGCTCGGCGTAGATTTCGGCCATCCGCAGCAGTGTCGCGCGGCGGCTGGGTGTGCGGCGCCGCTCGATCAGCACGTTGGCCGCGCCCATGCGGCGGAGATCCTGCATCAACGCGAACGCATTGCCATAACGCACTACGACGCGATCGACGTCGGTCACCGGCAACGCAAAGCCCGCCCGCTGCAGCAGTGCGCCGATGTCTCTGAGATCAGCGAACGGCGCCACCCGCGGTGACACGCCGCCCTCGCATTCGGCTTCCGCCGCGGCAAAGGCCTGACGCAGCTCGGTCAGGCTGTCACCGCCGATCATCGCGGCGAGCAGCAAGCCATCCGGCTTCAGCGCACGACGGATTTGCGTGAGCACGCCTGGCAGGTCGTTAACGAATTGCAGTGCCAGGGCCGAGACGACGAGATCGAGCCTTTCGGGAGCGAAGGGCAGCTTCTCGGCGCCCGCCGGATCGAGTGCGATCCGCTCAATGGAAGGAAGTTGCGTGCGCAGTCCGGCGAGCCCTTCACCGGGCGTCCAGAGATCGGCCGGTGCTTGAAATTCTCGCATCACTGCGGCCAGCCGATCCGACATGTCTTCGGCGACCCGATCGAGCAGGAAACTCACGGCACCTTGCGCCTGCGCGCGCCGCTGCCGCGCATGCAGCAAAGCGCGGTCGAACAGGGCGGGCGGGGTTTGCGGGGTCGAAGCCATGATGCTGGTTACGCCGATCACGGCGGTTCTGGCAATCCACTGCGTGTGGCGCTAGCTTCCCTGATGGAAGCCGACAACGGCCCTCGCGTTCCAAGCCAATAGTCCGCGCCAGGTGCGCGGCGCGCCGGAGTATCCGACGATGGTCACTTGTTATCTGCGATACGAGGTCCCGCCGGACAAGCTCGCCGAATTCGAGGCTTACGGCAGGATGTGGCTGGAACTACTGCCTAGATTCGGCGGCATCCACCACGGGTACTTCCTGTCCTCGGAAGGGGCCAGCGACGTCGCGCTGGCGATGTTCAGCTTCCCGAGCTTCGCGGCCTACGAGCAATATCGGAAAGACAGCGCCGAAGATCCGGACGTTCAGAAGGCGATCGCCTTCGCAAAGGAGACGCGCTGCTTCCGACGTTATGAGCGATCATTCTTCCGACCCGTGCTCCCGAATGAGCAGCAGGCCGATGGACGTTGAGGCATCACGCTTCATTTCGAGCTATCTGCGCGGCGCGCTGGGCGTTGGCCGCCACGTGCTGTCCCGCGCAGCACGGCTCGCGCTCGACATTGCGCTGCCGACGCTGTGCGTCTCCTGCCGCGAGCCGGTCGATGGCGAGGGCGTTTGCGCGGCGTGCTGGGCGCGGCTGTCGTTCATCGAACGGCCCTATTGCCCGCGGCTCGGTATTCCCTTTGTTTATGATCCCGGCCCCGACATGCTGTCGATGGAGGCGATCGCGAGCCCGCCGGCCTACCAGCGGGCGCGCGCGGCGGTTCGCTATGACGACGTCGCTCGCACGCTCGTACACGCTCTAAAATACCAGGACCGCACCGATCTGGCGCCCGCCATGGGCCGCTGGATGGCGCGCGCGGGCAGCGAGTTGCTCACCGGCGCCGACATGCTGGTGCCGGTGCCGCTGCATTGGCGGCGGGCCTGGCGCCGCCGCTACAACCAGTCCGGGGCGCTGGCGCGGATCATCGAGCGGCAGAGCGGGGTCAAGGTGCGCGGCGAGGTGCTGCGCCGGGTGCGCGCCACAGAGCAGCAAATCGGCCTGTCGCGGGCCCAGCGCGCCACCAATGTGCAGGGTGCATTCCAGGTATCCGCCGACCGTCAGGCCGAGGTCCAGGGCCGCCGCATCATCCTGATCGACGATGTCCTGACCTCGGGCGCGACGCTGGATGCCTGCGCACGGGCATTGCTCCGCGCCAAGGCAGCCCAGGTCGACGTGCTGGTCTTTGCCCGGGTTGTGGAGATCAGGTGAAGTCCCATATAATTCAATGAATTCATGACACGAGAGCGCCAGCCAACATGACCGCTGCTGTCGAGATCTACACGAGGCCCGGCTGCGGCTATTGTTCCGCCGCCAAATCGCTGCTGACCCGCAAGAAGGCGACTTTCGCCGAGTTCGACGTCGCCAAGAACCCGTTCTGGCGCGACGAGATGTACGACCGCGCCGGCGAAGGCTCGACCTTCCCGCAGATCTGGATCGGCGGCACCCATGTGGGCGGCTGCGACGACCTCTACGCGCTCGACCGCGAGGGCAAACTCGATGAGATGCTCGAGAGCGTGAAGGCGGTATCATGAGCCAGGATCAAGCTCAGGATCGCACCTTCACTGCGGCCATGATCCAGCTGCGCACCGGCCTGCTGCCCGGGCCGAGCCTCGCGCAGGCCACCCAGCTGATCCGGCAGGCGGCGGCGAGCGGTGCCGACTACGTGCAGACGCCCGAAGTCAGCAACATGATGCAGCTGAACCGCACGGCGCTGTTCGAGCACCTCCAGAGCGAAGAGGACGACACCTCGCTGAAGGCCTATCGCGCGCTCGCGGCCGAGCTGAAGATCCACATCCATGTCGGCTCGCTGGCGCTGCGCTTCTCGGAAGAGAAGGCGGTGAACCGCTCGTTCCTGATCGGGCCCGAGGGCAATGTGCTCGCGAGCTACGACAAGATCCATATGTTCGACATCGTGCTTCCGGACGGCGAGAGCTATCGCGAATCCGCCAATTACCAGCCGGGCGAGACCGCCGTGATCTCCGACCTGCCCTGGGGCCGCATCGGGCTGACGATCTGCTACGACGTCCGCTTTCCCGCGCTCTACCGCGCGCTGGCCGAGAGCGGGGCGGCCTTCCTCACGGTGCCCTCCGCCTTCACCCGCAAAACCGGCGAAGCGCATTGGCACATCCTGCTGCGCGCGCGCGCCATCGAGACCGGTTGCTTCGTGTTCGCGGCGGCGCAGGCGGGGCTGCATGAGAACAAGCGCGAGACGTTCGGTCACTCCCTGATCATCGATCCCTGGGGCGAGATCCTCGCCGAGGGCGATGTCGAGCCCGGCATCATCATGGCCAAGATCGATCCGGCCAAGGTCGAGACCGCCCGCCGCGCCATCCCCTCGCTCCAGCACGGCCGCCGCTTTGGCGTCGCCGATCCCAAGGCCGGGCCCGACCATCTGCACCTGGTGCGGGGATCGGCATGATCCGCTACGCGCTCCACTGCGACAAAAACCACGAATTCGAAAGCTGGTTCCAGAGTTCGTCGGCCTATGATTCCCAGGTGAAGCGCAAGCTGGTGACCTGTCCGATCTGCGGCTCGGCCAAGGTCGGCAAGGCGATCATGGCCCCGCGCATCGTCGGCAAGAAGGGCCGCGGACCCGCAACGCCGCCGCCCGAGCCGACCGCTGCGCCTGCGCCCGAGGCGATGCCGTCCGGACCGACCTCACTCCTGATGGCGCAGGAGCGCGAGCTTCGCACCAAGCTGAAGGAGCTGCGCGATCATATCGTCAAGAATGCCGATAATGTCGGCGAGCGCTTTGCGAACGAAGCCCGCGCCATGCATTACGGCGACAAGGAGCATCGCCCGATCTATGGCGAGGCCTCGCCGGACGAGGCGAAGTCGCTGATCGACGAGGGCATCGAGGTGTCGCCGTTGCCGACGCTGCCCGAAGACCGGAATTAGGCCCCGACCAGCACTGCGACGCCGACCACGATCAGCGCGATGCCAAAAATCTCGCGCGCGGCAATCGGCTGCTTGAACGAGTAGTAGGCCACGGCTTGCGCGAACAGCACCTCGATCAAGGCGAGCGTGCGGACATTGGCGGCCGCCGTCAGCGCGAACGCCAGGAACCAGAATTGCGAGGCGAAGGCACCCATGAAGCCCGCAAGCAGCGACGGCTTCCACAATCCCAGAATCGCCTGCAGCACCTTTGGCGCGCGCCAGAGCAGATAGATCGTCAGGATCAGCGTCTGCACGAACAGGCCGAGCACCAGCGTGAACGAGGCCGAGGTCACGAAGGAGACGCCGGGAACGTTGATGATGGCGCCGCGAAAACCGACCGCAGACATCGCGAATGCCGCGGCGGCGACGAGACCGGTGATGGTCGGCTTCAGCTCGGCAAAACTCTTCTCGCCGCCGGGCCGCAGCGCAGTGGTGACGACGCCGATGGTCGCGACCACGATCGCCAGCACCTTGAGCCAAGTCAGGTGATCGCCGAGGAAGACGAATCCGAAGATCGCGGTCTGGATCGCCTCGGTCTTCAGGTACGCGGTCGTCACCACGAAGGAGCGGTCGTTCATGGCGAGCAGCATCAGGCCGGTCGCGACGATCTGGCTGAGCGCGCCCAGCAGCAGCCACGGCCAGAACACGGTCGGCGGCGCATTGAGGTGATCGCCGGTCGCCACCAACACCACACCCAGAAACAGCAGCGAGAACGGGAAGCCGAACAGGAAGCGGATATTGGTCGCCCCCCACGTCCCCAGCGGCTTCGTCAACGACCGCTGCATCGCATTGCGCGCAACCTGGCCGAGCGCGGCGATGACAGTGAAGGGAATCCAGAGGCTGGTAACGGTGAGCATGGGGTGGGGGCTGGAGAACTGAAAGATTCCGGCCAACCTGCCGCTAGCGGCGAAGCAGGTCAATCAGGCCCACGTCATAGGAGCGATGCTCGCGCACTGCTCACCCCCTCAGACCATGCCTTCCGCCACCACCATGTAGTTCACGTCCATGTCCGACGAGAGGGACCATTTGTCGGCGAACGGGCTGTAGACGACGCCGGTCTGCTCGGTGATGACGAGGCGGTTGTCGAGGAGGTATTTCGTCAGCTCGTCGGGGGTGACGAACTTGTTCCATTCGTGGGTGCCGCGCGGCAGCCAGCGCAGGACGTATTCGGCGCCGACGATGGCGAGCGCGAAGCTCTTCCAGTTCCGGTTCAGCGTCGAGACCACCATCAGGCCGTTCGGCTTCAGCATCGCCGCGCAGCGTTTCAGGAAGACGCCGACATCGACGACATGCTCGACCACTTCCATCGCCAGCACGATGTCGAAGCGCTCGCGCGGATCGATCTCCTCCACCGTGGTGCAGCGGTAGTCGATCGCAAGATGGCCCTTGTCGGCATGCAGCTTCGCCGCCGCGATGTTGCTCGCCGACGGATCGACGCCGATGACCTGCGCGCCGAGCCGCGACAGCGGCTCGCACAGCAGGCCGGCACCGCAGCCGATGTCGAGCACGCGCAGGCCGCCGAGACTGTTGAGGCTGCGCACGTTACGCTCGAACTTGCGGCAGGCGGCGTCGCGAATGTAGCCGAGCCGCAGCGGGTTGATCCGGTGCAGCGGGGCCATCTTGCCGTTGGGGTCCCACCACTCGGCCGAGAGCTTTGAGAATTTCGCGATCTCGGCGGCGTCGACGGTCGAGCCGGGCTGAGGGCTTGCGGGTACGGGAGTATTTTGCTGCATGCTCATGGTTGCGCGCGGTCCTACCGCGTGGTGATCGAACTGCGGAAGGCGAGCGGCGAGGAGATGGTGGTGATCTTCTCGATCCCCTCGCCGACACCCCGGATTGTCACGTCGCCATAATTGAGAATACGTCCAAGAATCGACTGGTCGACGTCGACGCTCTCGACCTTGTCCAGCGCCATCTCGAAGGTGCGGCGCTTGATGAAGCCCGTCTTGTGCACAACCCTGAGGTTGGTGACGTCGGTCTCGGTGGTGAAGCGATGGAACCAGCCCTTCACGGTCCAGTACAGCGCGGCCAGAGCCGCGAGGCCGGAGGCGACGAGACAGAGCAGCACGAGCCCCTCGACGATGGTTTGCCGGGACGCGACGAAGAACGCCAAGGCCACGACCCAGGCCACGATCGCCGGGATATAGAAAATCCAGTGCGCATTGGTCGAATACAGCACCTTCTCGCCGGGCTGAAGAATCTCGTCGATATAGCGCGCCATGATCCGGTTAACCCACTACCCCACAACCGGCCCCGCAGGAACCCGCTTGCCCCCGGCCCCGCCGCTATGTATACGCGCGGTCGGTGTCCGCAGGCACCCGTCCGGTGCGGGTCACCATACTGATCCTTATGAAGGAATGCACGCGTCGTCATGAGCCGCCTCGTGATGAAATTCGGCGGCACATCCGTCGCCAACATCGAACGTATCCGCAACGTCGCACGCCATGTGAAGCGTGAGGTCGACGCCGGCCATGAAGTGGCCGTGGTCGTCTCGGCGATGTCCGGAAAAACCAACGAGCTGGTGGCCTGGTGCACCGAGGCCTCGCCGATGCACGACGCGCGCGAATACGACGCCGTCGTCGCCTCCGGCGAACAGGTGACCTCGGGCCTTCTGGCCATCGTGCTCCAGAGCATGGGCATCCAGGCCCGCTCCTGGCAGGGCTGGCAGATCCCGATCAAGACCAGCGACGCCCATGCCTCGGCCCGGATCGAGGACATCGATGGCAGCGAGATCATCAAGCGCTTTCAGGAGCGCAAGGAAGTCGCGGTCATCGCCGGCTTCCAGGGCGTCAATCCCGAGACGGGCCGCATCACCACGCTCGGCCGCGGCGGCTCCGACACCTCGGCCGTGGCGATCGCCGCCGCCGTCAAGGCGGACCGCTGCGACATCTACACCGACGTCGACGGAGTCTACACCACCGACCCGCGAATCGTGCCGAAGGCCAAGCGGCTCGACAAGATCGCGTTCGAGGACATGCTGGAACTGGCTTCCCAGGGCGCCAAAGTGCTCCAGGTTCGGTCGGTGGAACTCGGCATGGTCCACAACATGCCGATCTTCGTCCGCTCGAGCTTCGACAAGCCCGAGGATATCGACCCGCATGCCAACCAGCCGCCCGGCACGCTGATCTGCAGCGAGGAGGAGATCATGGAAAGCCACGTCGTCACAGGCATCGCCTTTTCGAAGGACGAGGCCCAGATCTCGGTGCGCCAGATCGAGGACAAGCCAGGCGTCGCCGCGTCGATCTTCGGCCCGCTGGCCGATGCCAACATCAACGTCGACATGATCGTCCAGAACGTGTCCGAGGACGGCAAGACCACCGACCTCACCTTCACGGTGCCGGCCGCGGACTACACCCGCGCCAAGGACACGATTACCGCCGCCAAGGCCAAGATCGGCTATAGCAGGCTCGATTCCGCCACCGACGTCGCCAAGATCTCGGTGATCGGCAGCGGCATGCGCAGCCACGCCGGCGTCGCCGCCCAGGCATTTTCGGCCCTCGCGGGACGGAATATCAACATCCGGGCCATTACAACCTCCGAGATCAAATTCTCGGTTTTGATCGACACCGCCTATACCGAACTCGCGGTCCGCACCCTGCACACGCTCTACGGGCTCGATCAGGCCTAAAGCGCGGCCGTCGTCGCGCTTTAGATTGTTGCTAGAGCATGGTCTTTCCGGAAAACCGCTTCGCACTTTTCCGGACCATGCTTGGACTAATTTTCTCTTAGCGGCCGCAGCAAACGCGAAGGTGTACACACCTTCGCGTCTGGCAGGCGTTTTGCTTGGCAAAACAAGCCTCAATTCGCTATACGGCGAACAGGGTGGGCTGCCGCAGACTGTGTCCCAGTTCAGGCTGCTGATTCGGTGCAAGCGGTCGTTTGCGCCTGCGCCGGACAGACAATTTGGTTGTTTTTCTGGAATTTTGGGCCAGCCGCCGGCCAATATCGCCGGGCCAGGCACACGGAGGAGATTGACGGTTCATGCGGAGCGCGTCGGGAGGTCCCCGCGTCTTGTTGAGACGGCTCCGCGAAACCATGGCGGAGCAGGTCTCGGCCCAGGAGCGGCTGGACAAGATCGTGGTGCTGATCGCCGCCAACATGGTGGCCGAGGTGTGCTCGGTCTATGTGCTGCGCATCGACAACACGCTCGAGCTCTACGCCACCGAGGGCCTCAACCGCGAGGCCGTCCACCACACCGTGCTGAGCGCCCATGAGGGCCTGGTCGGCCTCGTCGCCAGCGAGGCGACCCCGCTCAATTTGAGCGATGCGCAGAGCCACCCGGCCTTCTCGTTCCGCCCCGAGACCGGCGAGGAAATCTACCACTCCTTCCTCGGCGTGCCGATCCTGCGCGCCGGCAACACGCTCGGCGTGCTGGTGGTGCAGAACCGCGCCAAGCGCAATTATGTCGAGGAAGAGCTCGAGGCGCTGCAGACCACCGCGATGGTGCTGGCGGAGCTGATCGCCTCCGGCGAATTGTCCGCACTGGCCCAGCCGGGCCAGGAGCCCGCCGCGCGCCATTCCGCGCAGAAGGTCGGCGCGATCCTGTCGGAAGGCATCGCGCTTGGCCATGTCGTGCTGCACGAGCCGCGCGTCGTCATCAAGGACTACATCGCCGAGGACCTGCCGAAGGAAATCAAGCGGCTCGACACCGCGCTGGCCAAGCTGCGCGCCGATCTCGACCGCATGCTGGAGCGCGGCGACGTCGCCGAGGGCGGCGAGCACCGCGAGGTGCTGGAAGCCTACCGCATGTTCGCCAACGACCAGGGCTGGTCGCACAAGCTGCACGAGGCGGTCGCCACCGGCCTCACCGCGGAAGCCGCCGTCGAGCGCGTGCAGTCCGACACCCGCGCGCGCATGCTGCGCTCGACCGACCCCTATTTGCGCGACCGGCTGCATGACCTCGAAGACCTCGGCTACCGCCTGATGCGGCAGCTGGTGGGGCAGGATCACGCGCCGTCACGCGAACAATTGCCCGACAATGCCATCGTCATCGCCCGCGCGATGGGACCGGCGGCGCTGCTCGACTACGACCGCAAGCGCCTGCGCGGCATCGTGCTGGAGGAAGGCACCGCCAATTCCCACGTCTCGATCGTGGCGCGCGCACTCGGAATCCCCGCGGTCGGCGAGGTGCCGAACGCGCCCGGCATCGCCGATCCCGGCGACGCCATCATCGTCGACGGCACCTCGGGCGCGATCTATGTGCGCCCGTCGCAGGAGGTCGAGGCGGCCTTCGCCGAGCGCGTGCGCTTCCGCGCCCGCCGCCAGGCGCAATATCTGGCGCTGCGCGATCGGCCCTGCGTCACCAGGGACGGCCAGAAGGTCGAGCTGATGATCAACGCAGGGTTAGCCATCGACCTGCCGCATATCGAGGACACCGGCAGCGCCGGCATCGGCCTGTTCCGCACCGAGCTGCAATTCATGGTCGGCCAGAGCCTGCCGCGCACCAGCGACCAGCTCGCGCTGTATCGCACCGTGCTGGATGCTGCCGGCACCAAGCCCGTCACCTTCCGCACGCTCGACATCGGCGGCGACAAGGCGCTGCCCTATATGGAAGCGGTGATCGAGGAGAACCCAGCGCTCGGCTGGCGCGCGATCCGGCTCGGGCTGGACCGTCCGGGCCTTTTGCGCGGCCAGATCCGCGCGCTGCTGCGCGCCGGCGGCGGCCGCGCGCTGCGCATCATGTTCCCGATGATCTCGGAGGTCGCCGAATTCGACTCGGCCAAAGCACTGGTCGAGCGCGAGCTGACTTACCTGCGCCAGCACGGCCACACGCTGCCTGAAAGAATCGACATCGGCACCATGGTCGAGGTGCCCGCTTTGCTCTACCAGCTCGATGAGCTCCTGAAGAAGGTCGACTTCATCTCGGTCGGCTCCAACGATCTGTTCCAGTTCCTGTTCGCGGTCGATCGCGGCAACGCCAAGGTCTCCGAGCGCTTCGACACCATGTCGGCACCCATCCTGCGCGTGCTGCGCGAGATCGCACGCAAGTCCAACGCCGCGAAGAAGTCGTTGTCGCTCTGCGGCGAGATGGCCTCGAAGCCGATCGGCGCGCTCGCCCTGATCGCGATGGGCTATCGCTCGCTGTCGCTGTCAGCGACCGCGCTCGGCCCGGTCAAGGCGCTGGTCATCGACCTCGACGCGAAAAAGGCCGAGGCGATGCTCGATCCGCTGCTGGATGCGCCCTCCGGCAGCGTCTCGATCCGGCAGAAGCTGACGGAATTTGCCGAGGCCGAAGGCCTGGCGTTGTAGCGGGCCTGTCCGCTCGCCTTCGCCGCCTCGCTTCCCCGCTTTTTTGAGACCAAACCGATGTCGTCACTCCCCGAAACCAAACTGGACGTCCTGCTCGCGCATCATGCCTCGCTCGAGGCCGAATCGCTGGGGCAACTCTCCTCCGAGCGTTATGTGCAGGTCACGCGCGAGCTCGCCGAGATCACGCCGCTGATCGAGGCGGTGAAGACCTACCGGTCTGCTGTTAAAGAGCTCGCCGACACCGAGGCGCTGATCGCCGATCCCGCAACGGATGCCGAGATGCGCGGCATGGCCGAGGCCGAACGCGACGAGCTCAAACCGAGGATCGAGGACCTCGTCCAGAAGATCCGCGTTGCGCTGTTGCCCAAGGACGCGATGGACGACCGCAACGTGGTGCTGGAAATCCGCGCCGGCACCGGCGGCGACGAGGCCTCGCTGTTCGCCGGCGATCTGTTCCGGATGTACGAGCGCTTCGCGAGCCTGCAGGGCTGGAAGGTCGAGGTGATCTCGGCCAGCGAGGGTACCGTCGGCGGCTACAAGGAAATCATCGCGGAGGTGCAGGGCCGCGGCGCGTTCTCGAAACTGAAGTTCGAATCCGGCGTGCACCGCGTGCAACGCGTGCCCGACACCGAGACGCAGGGACGCATCCACACCTCGGCGGCAACGGTGGCCGTGATGCCTGAGGTCGAGGAGGTCGACGTCGAGATCAAGAACGACGATCTGCGCATCGAGACCATGCGCGCGCAGGGCGCCGGCGGCCAGCACGTCAACAAGACCGAATCGGCGATCCGCATCACCCACATCCCGACCGGGATCGTGGTGATGATGCAGGACAGCCGCTCGCAGCACAAGAACAGGGCTTCGGCCATGAACATCCTGCGCTCGCGCATCTACGACGCCGAGCAGCAGCGCCTCGATGCCGCGCGCTCGGCCGAGCGCAAGGAGAAGGTCGGCTCCGGCGACCGCAGCGAGCGCATCCGCACCTACAATTTTCCGCAGGGGCGCGTCACCGATCACCGCATCAATTTGACGCTCTACAAGCTGCCGCAGGTGATCGCCGGTGAAGCGCTCGGCGAATTGATCGACGCGCTGACCACGGAGCACCAGGCCGGCCAGCTTGCCGCGCAGGGTGTTGCAGCGTGACGGGCGCGTGAGCACTCCCTTCACCGGACTATCGATCGAGGGCGCGCGCCGCGCGCTGGCCGTGCAGCTGAAAGCCGCGCAGTTCGACGAAGCCGAGCTCGATGCCCGTATCCTGCTCGGCGCGGCGGTCGGCCTCGACCTCACCGGCCTGATTGCACAGGCCACCCGGCCCCTCACTGCGACCGAGGCATCGCGTCTCGCGCAGCATGCGCAGCGCCGCATCGCCGGCGAGCCGGTGGCGCGGATTCTCGGTGTCAGGGAGTTCTGGGGCCTGCCGTTCCGGCTCTCGGAAGCAACCTTGGTCCCGCGTCCCGATACCGAGACCGTGGTCGAGCTCGCACTCGAGATTTTTCGCGAACGGAAGACACCTCACCCGCCGCGCATCGCCGACATCGGCACCGGATCCGGCGCAATCCTGCTCGCGCTACTGCATGAAATTCCCAGCGCCTTCGGTGTCGGCACCGATCTCAGCCTCACCGCGCTCAAAACCGCGAAAGGCAATGCCGCCTCTCTCGGCCTCGCCGGCCGCTCGGCTTTCGTGGCCTGCTCCTATGCCGCGGCGCTGCGTGGCCCGTTCGATCTCATCGTGTCGAACCCGCCCTACATTCCCTCTGGGGAAATTCCGACCTTGAGCATCGAGGTGCGCGAGCATGATCCGCATCTGGCGCTCGACGGCGGCAATGACGGCTATGATGCCTATCGCGCGTTGATCCCGCAGGCGGCCGAACGGCTCGCGTCCGGCGGAGCCTTGATCGTCGAGGCCGGACAGGGCCAGGCCCGGGATATCGGGGCCTTGATGACAGCCGCCGGGTTAACGGTGGACAGGCCGCCCAGGGCGGATCTGGCAGGCATTGCGCGGGCGGTTTCGGCCCGAAAAATGCCCCCATAAAAGCCGGATTGGCCTGTAAAAACCTCTTGGAATATCCCTTGGGAACGACTACCTTCCCTCCAGCACATCAGTGTCGGCCCCGTAGACTTACGGGCGAAAGCCGGGCTCAAGCGAGAGCTTCACTGATTTTAGGTTCCAAGCCGCAGGTCCTGTTAAGCGCGATGGCCCATTGAGGTGCGCTGCTTTCCGACCGCAAAGTGAACGAAAGCCTGATATTGCGCGCGAAGACTAACGCAAGAAACCAGGGCTTGTTTTGGCAGGCAATATGAATGGGTTCGCTGGCAATGACTGCTGGCGGGTGGGGAACGCGTCCTTGTTGAACGCGACGGTCGACGAACATCGGCAGGGTTCAAGCCGCTTCTCGTGCGCAGTGCGCGCGAGGACATGCGAACCGCTGTCATCAGGTCAATCTCTGCAATCAGTAATGCGTGCAACCTTTAGGGCTGGAATTAAAGGCAGGACATGAGAAACGGTCAGAACAAGCAGCGGATGCGCAACCGCAACAACAATAATAACAACAACAATAACAACCGGCGCGGTCAGAACCCGATGACCCGGGTCTACGAGTCCAACGGACCCGACATCAAGATCCGCGGCACCGCCTCGCACATCGCCGAAAAGTATCTCCAGCTCGCGCGCGATGCGCGCTCCTCCGGCGACCCCGTGGCAGCCGAGAACTACTACCAGCACGCCGAGCATTATTTCCGCCTGATCGCGACGGCCCAGGAACAGTTCCGCCAGAACCAGCAGCCGCGCGGCGACGAGCCGATCAACAGCAACAGCGGCGACGACGGCGAGGACGACGGCGAGAATTTCTCCAACTTCGGACAGGAGCCGGGCTTCGTCCCGCAGCCGCCGCCGCAGCCCTTCGTCCGTGACGGCCAGCGCGATCATCAGCAGCGTGACAACCAGCCGCGATATCAGCGCGACAACCAGCAGCCGCGCGAACATCGCGAACGCGACCACCTTCCGCAGCCGCAATATCAACCGCCGCAGCCGCTGAACCAGCCCCAGCCCGTCGTTGCCGACACCGGCAGCGTCGATCGCCTGCCATCCTTCATCACCGGCCCGCAGCCGCAGGTGAACGGCGCCCCGAATGGCGGTCCGGGCAGCTTCGAGGGCGGTGGCGGTGGCGAGCGCTTCCCGCGCCGGCGTCGCCGGCCGCATGGCCCGCGTCCCGAGCGCGAAGCCGCTCCCGCCGGCTCGAGCGACGAAGTCGCCCCCGGCGAGTAGGCCCCAGCGCGTCTTCCGATTTTACCGACCGCAAACGTCCCGGCCTCGCCGGGACGTTTTGTTTTCAGTTGCGCCCAACCGTCGTCGAGGACGGCACCAGCACCGGCTTGGTCAGCGCGGGAATCAACCGTGCCCGCTCGCGCTTGGCGGGGATCGCGCGATAGACCTGCTTGGAAGCCTCGACGATGTGCACGCCCGCAAAGGGCAGCGACAGCGCTGCACCGGCGCGCTCCCACATCTGCGCCGATTTCAGCACCCATCCGCCCGCATAGGGCGGCATGAACAGCGCCTCGCCCCATGAGGTCGGGGTGAACCAGGTCTGGCGCAACAGGTCCGTGATCTGCGAGCGGGAATAGGGCCGGCCGTGACCGAACGGCGTGTTGTCGCTGCGGGTCCACACCCCGCGCCGGTTCGGGATCACCGCGATGACGCGGCCGGACGGCGACAGCACGCGCCACACCTCGCGCAAGAGCGCGGCCGGATCGTCCGACATCTCCAGCGCATGGACCAGCAGGATGCGGTCGACCGCGGCGTCGGGAAGCGGCAGCGAGAATTCATCGACCAGCGAGGCCAGCGCCGGCCGTCCCGTCGGCCATTTCAGAACGCCCTGGGCCGCCGGCATGAAGGCGATGCAGCGCTCCGCATCTTCGCGGAACAACCCGAGATAGGGCGTCGGATAGCCAACGCCGAGCACGCGCTGGCTCTTGGCGTTCGGCCAGCGCTCCCGGATGCCGCGATTGATCATCTGCCGCGCCACGATCCCGAGGCGGCGGGAATAGAACTCGCGGAGGTCGACGACGTCGATGGTCATGGTGGCAATGTAACATGCACGGGGGCGGCGCCGCGCGCGGAATATTGCATTGCCTGCGCAACGTTAACGCCATATTTGTCTGACGGGGCTGAGCCCGATGGAGATGACATGGCCGCCGAAATTCGTACTTTCACCTGTTTAAACGATAATTTCGGCTATCTGATCCACGATGTGGAAACCAAGGCGACGGCGTCGATCGATGCGCCTGAGGCCGGCCCCATCCTGAAGGCGCTGGAGCGCGAGGGCTGGCAGCTCACCGATATCCTGGTCACCCATCATCACGGCGATCATGTCGGGGGCGTCGCCGAGCTCAAGCAGAAGTACAATTGCCGCGTCGTCGCGCCGCATGACAGGACGACGAAGATCGCCAACGTCGACTTGCGCGTCGCCAATGCTGACGTGGTCAAGATCGGCAATCTGCTCGCGCGCGTCGTGGAGACGCCCGGCCACACGCTCGATCACATCTCCTATGTGTTCGACAACGAGAAGACGCTGTTCGCCGCCGACACGCTGTTCTCGATCGGGTGCGGCCGCGTGTTCGAAGGCGACTACCCGATGATGTGGGACTCGCTGTTGAAGCTGCGGGCGCTGCCCGACGACTTCAAGCTCTATTGCGGTCACGAATACACGGCGTCGAACGTCAAGTTCGCGCTCACGGTCGATCCGGACAACGCGGCGCTGCAGGCGCGCGCCGCGGAGGTGACGAAGCTGCGGGCCGATAACAAGCCGACGATTCCCTCACTGCTTGGTGACGAGAAGCGAGCAAACGTGTTCCTGCGGGCTGATGCGCCCGAGGTCGCAGCCAGGCTACACATGAAGGGCGCGGATGCCGCCGCGGTGTTCGGCGAACTGCGCGAGCGCAAAAACAAATCCTGACGGGGATCGATGCCGACCGCAGCCGAGATCATCGCACGCCTCGAACTCCGCCCGCATCCCGAAGGCGGACATTACCGCGAGACGTTTCGCGACCAGACCAGCGACACCAACGGCCGGTCGCGGTCAACCCTCATTTACTTCCTGCTCGCGCGCGGCGAGCGTTCGCACTGGCACCGGATCGATGCGGTCGAGACCTGGCACTATTATGCGGGCAGCCCGCTGACCCTGCGCATCGCGCATGACGGCTGCTCCCAGCACGAGGTGCGGCTCGGCACGGACCTGCTGGGTGGCGAGCGGCCGCAGGGAATCGTGCCGGCGAATGCGTGGCAGATGGCGGAGACGACGGGCGAATGGACACTGGTCGGTTGCACCGTGGCGCCGGCGTTCGAATTCGCGAAGTTCGAGCTCGCGCCAAAGGGCTGGGAGCCGTAGGCAAAACCGTCATCGTTTCCGCAGCACCATATCCTTCGCGGCGATCAGGCCACCGCCGGCGATCAGGATCGCGGCGATGGCGATGTTGGCGCTGGCCTTGGCAAAGCCGGCGGCGATGAGGAAGCCCGTCGAGAGCAGCGGCGTTGCATAGGAGGCGGCGCCGAGCACGCGGATATCCCCCCGCTTCATGCCGATGTCCCAGGCGTAGAAGGCGGCACCGACGGGTCCGATGCCGAGCGCGATGACGGAAAGCCATTGCAGCGTCGTCTCCGGCCAGACCGTGGTTTCGAGCAGACCATGTATCAAAGTGGCGAGCACAGCGGTGGCGAGGCAGAATCCCGCGACCGCATCTGTCGGCACCGCTTTCAATCGGCGCGACAGCACCGAATAGGTCGCCCAGACGAACGCGGCGACGAAGGCCGCGATCAATCCCGGCAATTGCCCCGGCGTGAAGCCGGAGGTGTTGCCGGCGAACAGCAGCACGGTGCCGACGAGACCGAGCACGGCGCCGATGATGTGATGAACAGCAAGCCGTTCGCCCGGCAGGAACGACGAGAACAGCACGATCAACAGCGGCCAGAGATAGTTGAGCAGACCGGCTTCAGCCGGCGGCGCGAAACGCAGCGCGAGGAAATACAGCGCGTGATAGCCGAACAGGCCGCCGACACCGACCGCCCATACTGCGAATGGCTGACGCAGGCTCTTCGCCGCCTCGCCGCGGCCGATCCAGGTCAGGAGGCCGACGAGGCCGCCGATCGCGAAGGTCATCGCGGCGAGCTGAAACGCCGGGATCTTTCCGGTCGCCACCGTCATCACGGAGAGCAGCGACCACATCAGGATCGCGGTCAATCCGATCAGCGTCGCGGTGCGGGGAGTCATCGGCCAGATACTCTCGTCATGGCCGGGCTTGTCTCGGCCATCCACGTTCTTGTCGGGGACGTTGTAAGGACGTGGATGCCCGGGACAAGCCCGGGTATGACGGCGTCACTGAGATCGGCGGCGAACGTGATGCGATCGCATCACACCATGTACTGGCCGCCGTTGACGGTCAGCGTCGAGCCGGTGATGGCGCCGGCCTCGTCGGCGGCGAGGAACACGACCGCGCGCGCGATTTCCTCGGGTTCGCCGAGACGGCCGATCGGGATCAGCGGCAGGATGGCCTTTTCCAGCACGTCCTTCGGCACCGCCTGCACCATCTCGGTGTTGATATAGCCCGGACAGATCGCGTTCACGGTGACGCCGGCCTTGGCGTTCTCCAGCGCCAGCGCCTTGGTGAAGCCGATCTCGCCGGCCTTGGCCGCGGAATAGTTCACCTGGCCGAATTGGCCCTTCTGTCCGTTGATCGAGGAGATGTTGATGATGCGGCCGAACTTGCGTCCGCGCATGCCTTCGATCACCTGGCGCGACATGTTGAACAGCGAGCCGAGATTGGTGCCGATCACGGCGTTCCATTGCTCGAGGCTCATCTTGTGGAAGGCGCCGTCCTTGGTGATGCCGGCATTGTTGACGAGCACGTCGATGGGACCGACCTCGGCCTCGACCTTCTTCACGCCCTCGGCGCAGGCCTCGAAATTGCTGACGTCCCATTTGTAGGCGGCGATGCCGGTCTCGGCCTTGAACTTCTCCGCCGCCGCATCGTTGCCGGCATAGCTCGCCGCGACCTTGTAGCCGGACGCCTTCAGCGCCTTGCTGATTGCAGCTCCGATGCCCCGCGTACCACCCGTCACCAACGTAACACGTGCCATTTCGTATTCCTTCCCTTGGACTCTTCGGACGCTTCTGGGTGTCGTTTTTAGCTACGGATTATGGGGGACGTTTGACGGACATCAAGAACAAAACGCCCGGCGTTGAGCCGGGCGTTTCTCTTTAGTCGAGGCTAGTACGGTTGCGAAGAATATTTGATTTGCAACCGCCGCCTTTTTAGTCGCGTGCAACGCACGCACTGCTGTGTGCAGCGCACGCGTCAACGACGCGCAAGCTGCCTTCAGTCACGCGCCAGACACATCGCGATACCCATGCCGCCGCCGATGCACAGCGTGGCGAGGCCCTTCTTGGAATCGCGCTTCTGCATCTCGTGCAGCAGCGTCACCAGCACGCGCGCGCCGGACGCACCGACCGGATGGCCGATTGCGATCGCGCCGCCGTTGACGTTGACCTTGGCGGTATCCCAGCCGAGGTCCTTGTTGACGGCGCAGGCCTGCGCCGCGAAGGCCTCGTTGGCCTCGATCAGGTCGAGATCGCCGACGCTCCAGCCGGCCTTCTTCAGCGCCGCGCGCGAGGCCGGGATCGGGCCCGAGCCCATGATCTTCGGATCGACGCCAGCC
The DNA here is from genome assembly GCF_042076515.1 of Bradyrhizobium sp. A5. Taxonomy (NCBI): domain Bacteria; kingdom Pseudomonadati; phylum Pseudomonadota; class Alphaproteobacteria; order Hyphomicrobiales; family Nitrobacteraceae; genus Bradyrhizobium; species Bradyrhizobium sp. A5. The sequence goes on from NZ_CP148990.1 coordinate 6,732,358, forward strand.
TGCGCCCACGACACGATGCGCGCGAGCGGCTTCTTGCCTTCCTTGGCAGCCTGCTTCGCCGTCATCAGCACCACGGCGGCGGCGCCGTCATTGATGCCGGAGGCCGAACCCGCGGTGACCGTGCCTTCCTTTTCGAAGGCGGGCTTCAGCTTCGCCATCCCCTCGAGCGTTGCACCATGGCGCGGATATTCGTCGGCGCTGACGACGATGTCGCCCTTGCGGGTCTTGATGGTGACGGGGACGATCTCGTCGCTGAACTTGCCGGCCTTCTGCGCGGCCTCGGCCTTCTGCTGCGAGGCGACCGCGAACTCGTCCTGCTGAGCGCGGGTGATCTGCCACTGCCGGGCGACGTTCTCGGCGGTGTTGCCCATGTGGTAGCCGTTGAAGGCATCCCACAGCCCGTCCTTGATCATGGTGTCGACGAACTCGACCGGGCCCATCTTGACGCCGCCGCGCAGATACTGGGCGTGCGGAGCCATGCTCATGGATTCCTGGCCGCCGGCGACGACGATTTCGGAATCACCATTGAGCAGCGCCTGATAACCGAGCGCGACCGTACGCAGGCCCGAGCCGCAAAGCTGGTTGACGCCCCAGGCCGGGCTCTCCACCGGAATACCGGCGCCGATCGAGGCCTGGCGGGCCGGGTTCTGGCCCTGAGCAGCGGTCAGAATCTGGCCCATGATGACTTCCGAGACCCGGCCGGGCTCGATGCCGCCGCGCTCCAGCGCGGCCTTGATGGCGATGGCGCCGAGATCGTGGGCGGGAAGGGTCGCGAACGCTCCGTTGAAGCTTCCGACCGGGGTGCGGGCGGCGCTGACGATGACGACATCGTCTGACATGGGCATCTCCTGAGAGGTTGAATGGGGCAGACGGGGCTGGGGAAACGGCTCGCCAGTCTCGGACGGCATCCTGTTAACGTCGTTGCGGCATGTCAATTGGCGGGTGACCGAATTCATGCCGCACCGCATTCAAAATAGCGTTCTTGGCGATTTCGCAAGCACGTTTTTGCTGTGCAATTAACCGTGGCGCACAAAACGGTAGCGTGAGCCCGTTGAAAATGCTTATTTTGTTGCGTTGCGTACTCTTCCCGCCCTGCGGCATAGCCCGGCAGGTTCCCGTTCTCAGCGTTTGCAAGTGAGAGCCCATGGCGAAATCAGACCAACCCACCACCATCAAGAAATACGCGAACCGACGGCTCTATAACACCGGAACGAGCACCTACGTAACGCTGGAAGACCTCGCCTCCATGGTTAAGGACGGCGAAGATTTCCTGGTCTACGACGCCAAGACCGGCGACGACATCACCCGCTCCGTGCTCGCCCAGATCATCTTTGAGCAGGAGAACAAGGCCGGCCAGAACCTGTTGCCAACCACCTTCCTGCGCCAGCTGATCCGCTTCTACGGCGACAGCATGCAGATGGTGGTGCCGAAATATCTGGAGCAGGCCATCGCGTCGCTGACCCAGGAGCAGGAGAAGTTCCGCAAGCAGATCGCCACCTCACTCTCCGGAACCCCGTTCGCGCCGCTGGAAGAACAGGTTCGCCGTAACATGGAGCTGTTCCAGCAGACCTTCTCGATGTTCAAGCCGTTTGTCCCCACCGCGGGCCGTCCGGCGACGGCGACCACGGAGGCCGAGCCCGATGCGAGCGCTGAGCCGGCCAAGGACACCAACATCGACGATCTGCGCCAGCAGATGAAGGATATGCAGGAACGCCTCGAGAAGATGTCGAAGAAGGAAGAGTAGAGCCTTACGTTCGTACCGACGCGTCCGCTCGCGGCGGGCGCGCAAGCTGCCGGTGTATGGGGGTGCCACCACTTGCATGCTCTCGTCCCGGTAGGGGCCGGAGCCGCCATGTCCAACCGCAGCTCACATTGGGACAATGTCTACGCCGCCAAGAGCGAGGCCGAGGTCAGCTGGTTTCAGGACCGCCCGACGATCTCGATCGAGATGATCCGCGCCGCAAATCCGGATCATGGCGCGGCCGTCATCGATATCGGTGGCGGGACATCCCGGCTGGTCGATTCGCTCCTGCAAGCCGGATATTGCAATGTCGCCGTGCTGGATCTCTCAGCCAACGCGCTTGATGCAGCGAGGAAACGCATCGGTCCGACCGCTTCACTGGTCGACTGGATCGTTGCCGACGCGACGACATGGCGGCCGGCCAGGACCTACGATGTCTGGCACGACCGCGCGGCGTTTCATTTCCTGATCGATCCGCGCGACAGAGCGGCTTACGTCGACCGCCTGGAGTCGGCCGTTGCACCCGGCGGCCAGGTCATCATCGCGACGTTCGCGCCCGACGGCCCGGAGAAATGCAGCGGACTGCCGGTGCAGCGACATGACAGCGCGAGCCTCGCGGCAGAACTCGGACCGGAGTTCGAGCCCGTCGAAACGCGGAGCGAGACACATCGCACGCCGTGGGATTCGACGCAGGCGTTTCAGTTCAGCCGGTTTCGCAGACGAGGCTAGCTCCGTCAGGCCGCCAGCTTCACCGCATGCGCAAAATCCCAATAGAGTTTTCGCGCTTTGGTGTAGAACGGACCCGGTTTCAGCTCGCGCTCGTCGATGCGGATTACCGGCGCGACCTTGGCAAAATTGCCGGTTGAGAAGATCTCGTCGGCGGCGAGGAAGTCGGCATAGCGCAGCGTCTTCTCGACAACGGTGACGCCATCGCCGCGCAGCAGATTGATGACGCGCTGGCGCGTGATGCCGTTGAGGAAGGTGCCGTTCGCCACCGGCGTGAAGACCACGCCGTCCTTGGCCATGAACACGTTTGAATTGCCGAACTCGGCGACGTTGCCGAGCATGTCGAGCATCAGCGCATTCTGGAAGCCGCGGGAAGCTGCCTCCGAAAGCGCACGGGAATTGTTCGGATAGAGGCAGGCCGCCTTGGCCTCGACCGGCGCGCATTCGGCGGTGGGCCTGCGGAACGGCGACAGCGTAATCGCATTGCCGACGGGCTTTGGCATCGGCGCCTCGTAGATGCACAGGCACCAATTGGTGGTCTCGGGGTCGAACAGCACGCCGCCGCCCGAGCCGTTCTGCGCCCAGTACATCGGACGGACATAGAGCTCGGCATTCGCTGCGAAACGCGCGATGCCTTCGTTTGCGAGCGTGAGCCAGGTGCCGGCATCGACCACCGGCTTCAGGCCGAAGTTGATCGCGGATTGATTGGCGCGGGCGACGTGACGGTCGAGATCGGGCGCAACGCCTTCGAACGCGCGCGCACCGTCGAACACGACGGAGCCGAGCCAGGCTGCATGCGTGCGCGGCCCCATGATCGGGACGTTGCCGTCGTGCCACTTGCCCTCGAAGAACGTCCAGCTCGGCGAATATGCGATGGGTTTTGCGATGTTGGCCACGACCGGCCTCCCCTTGGAAATTATCCGGGCACTATTCTCCCAATTTCTAAAGGATTTCCTGCGGAGCAATGGTGAGTTACCCTCTCGGCTCGTGGGATGAGGATAGGTCCATGCCGCTCGATCCGCTCGCAAAGCGTTTATTGACCATGATGGCTGCGGCTGCGCCGCAGGCACGGAGTCGGCCGAGTGTGGAGGCGCGGCGGCAATCGCTCGCGAAGCTGATGCAGTTTGCGCGCGCTGATGCGCCAGATGTGACGACGTCCGACGGCATGCTGCCCGGTCCCGGCGGCGAGCTGCCTTATCGGCTCTATTCACCCGCGTCTGCCGGCGAGCGTGCACCGGGCTTTGTGTTCTTTCATGGCGGCGGCCTCGTTGCCGGCAGCATCGCCACGCACGACCGCATTGCCGCGGCGCTGGCGCATGTGACCGGTTGCCGCCTCGTCTCGGTCGACTACCGGCTCGCGCCCGAGCACAAATTTCCGGCGGCCGCCGACGATGCGATCGCCGCCACCGAATGGGTGGCACGGCAAGCCCCATCGCTCGGCATCGATGCCGGGCGTCTGGTGGTCGGCGGCGATTCCGCCGGCGCCACGCTCGCCGCGATCGTGTGCCAGGAGGCGGCGCAGAGCGCCGGCCTCTCCATCGTCGCGCAATGCCTGATCTGCCCGGTGCTGGATTTCGAGGAGACCTCGCCGTCGCGCGAGACCTTTGCCGAGGGCCATCTGATCGATCGCGCCACGATCGAGGCGGATCTCGCCGACTATCTGCCTGAAGGCATCGATGCCGCCGATCCCCGCATCTCGCCCTTGCGGGCGACGCGGCTTGCCGGCCTGCCGACCGCGATCATCCACACCGCCGAATTCGATCCGATGCGCGACGAGGGCAATGCCTATGCCCGCAAGCTGCTCGCCGCGGGCGTCGCGGTCGAGCACGTCTGCCATGACGGCATGGTCCACAACTTCCACGCCATGGGCGCGATCCTGCCTCAGGCGCAGCTCGTGCTGTCGCAGATCGGCGAACAGGTGCGGCGGGCGGTGGAGAGGTAAAAGCGCGAATCAGACGCGCGCGTCGAGGACGGCCCTGGCTGCCACGACATATTCCGGCCAGTGCGCATCCGCATACCGCTCCGCCTGCCGCGCGCACGTGACGTCGGGTGCATGCGCTGCAGCGATCGTGCGCGCGAAGCGTTCCTCGGCGACCGTCACGTCGCCAGGCTCGGGAGACGGCACGGCAGCAGCCACGGCGGTCGGAGCAACAGCGAGCCCAGCCAGACCAGCGAGCAGGATGCGGCGTGACGTGTTCATGGGCTGATGTCCTTCCAATGTCCGGCTTGTACTCTGGCCGGTGCGTGTGTCAGTGCGATCATGACAGGGTAACCGCGCGCATCCCTACAGTCCATCGCTTACGCGATAGTGCTTGACCGCACGAGCGATCACGTCCCATCTAGCCACCGTTCCGCCATCAAATCGTCACGCGTCGGATTGTCACGTGCCCCATCACGGCCCATCGCATCTTCAGGCTTTGCGCGCGACTGCGATCGGACTGTTTTGTCTAACGTTGTCGGCGGGCGCCGCCTTTGCCGTCGACGATGGGGACGCACCGGCTAAGCCGACTGCGCCGAACATCTACCTCGATCTGCGCACGACCTATGCGACGATTCCGGCGGGCACTCTCGGACTCGGTTTCGGTAACACGTCATTGTCGGCGGCGTTCGAAGCCCTGGCGGCACGACGCGGCGCCACGATGCCCAGTGGCCTGCCCGCGGCAAAATCGATCGCAATTGATCTGCCACTGACGGTCGATGTCAGCGAGCGCGTGTCGCTCTATGGCGGCGTGTCGGGCTCGACGACCGATATCGGTGGCGGCTGGTCGGCGTTCGACATCACCAGCTGGAACATCGGCGTGCAGGCCGACCTCTATCAGCAGAACGGCGGCAGGATCCCGACGATCACGCTGCAATCGACCCTGACCCAGTCGGTGCCGACCGAGCAGGGCATGACGACGACGTTCAACAATATCCTGGAGCTCGACTACGCGCTGAACGAGGACGAGACCCGCGGCTGGCTTGCCGGCATGCAATATACTTACACCGAAATTGCCAGCCAGCTCGCCAGCATCAAGCCGAACACGATCCTTTATGCCGGCGGCTATTACCAATGGCCGAGCAATTGGAAGTTCACGGGACGCCTTGGCGTGCAGTCGTTCGGCGGCGCACAGATCGCCGGCCGGACGCTGGCGGAGTCCTTCACCCAGCCGATCCTGCGGCTCGACCTCGACCGCATGGACGACAACGACAACCGCCTGTTCGGCATCACCGCCCAGATCGCGTGGATGCCAAAGCCGTCCTATCAGGTGACGTTGCGGACACCGCTCTACGCCGTGCGCAACTAATCCGGCACCGGCACGTCGAAGGTGTTGAGCGTGACCGAAACCATGCAATAGACCCCAACGAGATAGGACAGCTCGGCCGCGCCGTGTTCGCCAAATTCCTTGACCGCGGCTCGCCAGGTCAGCTCCGGCAGCACGCCACCGCTCACCAGCGCGGACGCCATGTCATAAGCGATCGCCTCTTGCCTGGTGAGATCCACCGGCCGCTGGCCGGCGACGATGGTCGCGAGTTTTTCGTCGGAGAGGCCCCGTTGCTCGGCGACCAGCACATGGGCATAGAGCTCGTAACCGGAACGGAAATGCGAGCCGGTGACGAGGATCGCGACCTCGCGCACCGGCGCGGGCAGCAGCGGGTTCGACGCGATCGCCTTGACCAGCTCCCACACCGGCTTGCCGAAACGCGGCTCGCGGATCCAGGGATTCCAGGGCCCGAGCAGCGCGCCGTCGTCGCGCATGTTCACGAAGCCCTTGAAGTGGTCCGTGATGCCGGCTCGCATGTCGTCATAGAGCGGCTTCTGTTCGGCGCTCAGATCTTTCGGATCGAGAATGGGAAGGCGCACGGTGGAGGTCTCCTCGTTGAGAAGACAAAAGGTCGCCCGCGCCCGTGCGCATGGCAAGTGAAGTTGCCGTGACGACCGTGCCCTTTTGCGAATCCGCACGGAGACGTCAGCTATCAGGCCTCAACGCTTCGTGCGCTCTGCGGATTGACGACGTCTTCGACCGTGAGTGCCAAGGGCTGTCCTGTATCGAGGAACGACGCCAGCGCAGCCTCGAACGGCGCCGGATCGAGACCGCGCGCGGCGAGCCAGGCGGGTTCATAATAGGTTTGCCGGTAGCGCTCGCCGGAATCACAGATCAGCGTCACCAGCGATCCCGCCGTATTGGCCTTGAGCATCTCCGAGGCCAGTCGGCACAACGCCAGGAAATTGGTGCCGGTCGAACCGCCGACCGTGCGGCGCAGCCGGCGCGACAGCACGTTCATCGCCGCGATCGACGCCGCATCCGGGATCTTCATCATGCGGTCGACCACGCCCGGCACGAAGGATGGCTCGCAGCGGGGGCGGCCGACACCTTCGATCAGCGAAGGGCGCTCGCAAACTTGGGACCGGTCCTGCGAGCGGAAGCAGTCGAAAAAGGCGGAGTTCTCGACATCGGCGACGCACAGCCGGGTCGGATACTGGCGGTAGCGCAGGTAGCGGCCGATCGTCGCCGAGGTGCCGCCGGTGCCCGCGCCCATCACGATCCAGTCCGGCAGCGGGCGCCGCTCGCCCTTCAATTGCGAGAAGATCGATTCGGCGATGTTGTTGTTGCCGCGCCAGTCGGTGGCGCGCTCGGCGAAGGTGAACTGGTCCATGTAGTGACCGCCCAGCCGGGCCGCGAGCATGGCAGCCTCTGCATAGAGCGCGCGACCGTCGTCGATCAGATGGCAATTTCCGCCATAATGCTTGATCGCGGCGATCTTCTCCGCCGAAGTTGTACGCGGCATGACGGCGTAGAAGGGAACGCCGATCATCTCCGCGAAATAGGCCTCCGACACCGCGGTCGATCCCGACGACGCCTCCACGACGGGCGTGCCCTCGCGGATATGGCCGTTGCAGAGCGCATAGAGGAACAGCGAGCGGGCCAGCCGGTGCTTCAGGCTGCCGGTCGGATGCGTGGACTCGTCCTTCAGATAAAGGTCGATGCCTGATAGCGCCGGCACGAACAGCCGGATCAGATGGGTGTCGGCCGTACGGCACTGGTCGGCTTCGATCGCGGCCACGGCCTCGTCGACCCAGCCGCGCCTGTAGGCCGGCGTGGCGGGATCGTGCGGACGGAAGGGAAGCGGCTGCATCGGACGAATCTCTCATGATGCGAATTGCGCATCAATAGCTACGGCTCAGAATTCCAGCGGCGCGTTGTCGACCACTTCTTTCATCACGAAAAAGGTGCGGGTCTGGCGCACGCCGGGCAGCGCGATCAGCTGCTCGCCGTGGATGCGGTTGAAATCCTCCATGTCGCCGACACGGATCTTGAGGAAATAGTCGAAATCGCCGGCGACGAGATGGCAGTCGAGCACGAATTTCAGCCTCGCGATCGCCTGCTCGAAAGTGGCAAAACTCTCCGGGGTCGAGCGGTCGAGCACGACGCCCACCATCACCAGCGTGCCCTTGGCCACCTTCTTCGGCGCCACCATCGCCCGGACGGCGGCGATGAAGCCGTCCTCGAACAGGCGCTGGGTTCGGCGATGGCAGGTAGCGGGGCTGATGGCGACGGTTTCAGCCAGCTCAGCGTTACTGAGCCGGCCGTTATTTTGCAGCAATCTCAACATCTTGAGGTCGATGCGGTCGAGCCGGGTCGACATGAATGAATCTTCCGGAGATTAGCAGTTTTCCGGAAGAAACCCTATCATATTGCCAATTTACCGCAAGATGACGCGCAACATCAGCGCAATATTCGAGAGCACCTTCTCCGGGAGCAATGCTAGCCAGGTCCCAGACAGCAACGCCAATCGGGGTGCCCCATGATACTGGACAAATTCGCGCGCTATCCGCTGACCTTCGGCCCGACGCCCATCGAGAAGCTGGAGCGGCTGTCGAAGCATCTCGGCGGCAATGTCGAGATCTATGCCAAGCGCGAGGACTGCAATTCCGGCCTCGCCTATGGCGGCAACAAGCTGCGCAAGCTCGAATACATCATTCCCGACGCAATCGCCTCCAACGCCGACACGCTGGTGTCGATCGGCGGCGTGCAGTCCAACCACACCCGCATGATCGCTGCCGTTGCCGCCAAGATCGGCTTGAAGTGCCGCCTGGTGCAGGAAGCCTGGGTGCCGCACGAGGATGCCGTCTATGACCGCGTCGGCAACATCATGCTCTCGCGCATCATGGGCGCCGACGTGCGCCTGGTCGACGACGGCTTCGACATCGGCATCCGCAAGAGCTGGGAACACGCGATCGACGAGGTGAAGGCGGCGGGCGGCAAGCCTTACGCAATTCCGGCCGGCGCCTCCGTGCACAAATATGGCGGGCTCGGCTATGTCGGCTTCGCCGAGGAAGTGCGCAAGCAGGAAGCCGAGCTCGGCTTCAAGTTCGATTACATCATCGTCTGCACTGTCACCGGCTCGACCCATGCCGGCATGCTGGTCGGCTTTGCGGCCGACGGCCGCGCGCGAAAGGTGATTGGCATCGATGCCTCGTTCACGCCGGCGCAGACGAAAGCGCAGGTGCTCTCGATTGCGCAGAACACAGCAAAGCTGGTCGAGCTCGGCAAGGACATCGTTGCAGACGACGTCGTGCTGATCGAGGATTACGCCTATCCCGCCTATGGCGTACCGTCGGAGGAGACCAAGGAGGCGATCCGCCTCACCGCACGGCTAGAGGCAATGATCACCGACCCCGTCTATGAAGGCAAATCGATGCAGGGCCTGATCGACTTGACCCAGAAGGGCCATTTCGAGAAGGGTGCAAAGATTCTCTACGCCCATCTCGGCGGCGCGCCGGCGCTGAACGGCTACGGTTATGCGTTCCGGAACGGGTGAGGCTGCGTAGCGCTCACCTCCTCTCCGCTGTCGTCCCGGGCAAGCGTCAGCGCAGACCCGGGACCCATAGCCACAGGGAGGTGTTTGGCGAAGACTTGCCGTTCGGTACTCCTACCGACCGCAATCGATAGATTCCGCGGTATGGATCCCGGATCTGCGCTCCGCTTCGCTGCGCTTGTCCGGGATAACGGCGTGGAGAAATCGGCGCGCCTACCGCGTCCTGACAATCTGCAGCAGTTCGTCGCCGTAATGCTCGAGCTTCTTGTCGCCGATTCCCGGCACGTTGCGCAACTCGTCCAGCGTCGTCGGCCAGGCCCGGACGATGCCGTCGATGGTGGCATCGTGCAACACCACATAGGCCGGCACGCCGCGTTCGCGCGCGATGTCCGAGCGCCAAGACCGCAGCCGCGCGTGCAACTCGGGATCGACGTCGCCCTGCGGTGTGTTGGCGGCGGGCGCGAGATCGCCACGGCGGGATTTGGCGCGGCTCGAGCGGATGCGGGTGCTAGGGGCTTCCTCGCGCAGCCACACCTCTGTCTCTCCGCGCAGCACCCCGCGCGCGGAATCCGTCAACTTCAGCGCACCGAACGCTTCGCTGTCGCTCTGCAGATGGCCCATCGCCACCAATTGCCGCAGCACCGTGCGCCACTGCTTCTCATTGAGCTCGCGGCCGATGCCGAACACCGACAGCTTGTCGTGGCCGAACTGAGTGACCTTCTCGGTCAGGCGTCCGATCAGCACGTCGATCAGGTGCATCGCGCCGAACCGCTGCCCGGTGCGATAGGCGCTGGAGAGCAGCTTTTGCGCCAGCACCTTGCCGTCGCGCATCTGCGGCGGCGTCAGGCAATTGTCGCAATTGCCGCAGTTTGCGCCATCGAGGGTCTCGCCGAAATAGCCGAGCAGCCGCTTGCGCCGGCACTGCGCGGTTTCGGCGAGCCCGACCAGCGCATCGAGCTTGCCGATCGAGACGCGTTTGAAATCGTCGGACGCAGTGGATTCGTCGATCATGCGGCGCTGCTGCACGATGTCGGAGAGACCGTAGGCCATCCACGCCGCGGAGGGCTTGCCGTCGCGGCCGGCGCGCCCCGTCTCCTGGTAATAGGCCTCGATGCTCTTGGGCAGGTCGAGATGCGCGACGAAGCGCACGTCGGGCTTGTCGATGCCCATGCCGAAGGCGATGGTGGCGACGATGACGATGCCGTCCTCGTTGAGGAAGCGGTCCTGGTTGCGCGAGCGCACGCTGCTGTCGAGCCCGGCGTGGTAGGGCAGCGCCGCGATGCCGGCATCCGCGAGTGCGGCAGCGACCTCCTCGACGCGATTGCGCGACAGGCAATAGACCACGCCGGCATCGCCCGCATGCCGTTCCCGGATGAACTCCTTGAGCTGCGACACCGCATTGCGCTTGTCGACGATCTCGTAGCGGATATTGGGCCGGTCGAAGCTGGAGACGAATTGCGGGGAACCGCCAAGCTTAAGCCGCTCGACGATCTCCTTGCGCGTCAGATCGTCGGCGGTCGCGGTCAGCGCGATGCGCGGGACATTTGGAAAGCGCTCAGCGATGACGGAGAGACCGACATATTCGGGACGGAAGTCGTGGCCCCATTGCGAGACGCAGTGCGCCTCGTCGATCGCGAACAGCGCCACCTTGGCCTGCGCCAGCATCGACAGGCAGCGCGGCGTCACCAGCCGTTCCGGCGCGACATAGAGCAGGTCGAGATCGCCTGCGATCAGGCGCCGCTCGATGTCGGAGGCTTCCTGCAGCGTCAGCGACGAGTTCAGCGCCGCGGCATTGACGCCGGCCTCGAGCAGGCCCGCGACCTGGTCGCGCATCAGCGCAATCAGCGGCGACACCACGATGCCGCAGCCTTCGCGCAGCAGTGAGGGGAGTTGGTAGCACAGCGACTTGCCGCCGCCGGTCGGCATCAGGACCAGGCAATTGCCGCCATTCGTGACATGCCGGATGATCTCGCCCTGCGCACCGCGGAACCCCGGCAGGCCGAACACCGAATGCAGCACCGACAGCGCATCGCGGCCGTTGGACGGCGCAGGAAGCGGAGCGGTGGACGGAGGAGACATGGGGTGGCGGACCGGGCCAGGAGATTCGTCACAAGGCCAGTCGCATGACCGCGCGGGCATGGCAAGACTATCTTCTCGCTCTCCCCGCTTGCGGAGAGAGGGCAGAAAGCTACGCCCCGATTCGCCGCAGCGCTTCGGCAACCGTCACGATCGGCATGCCACGTCGCTGGGCCGATTCCAGCGCGTGACGCATCAGGGCCGGCGTACAGCCATAGGGGCTCGGCGCATCGACGACGTCATGGCTGTAGAAGATCAGCCATCCGCCGCTCGCGGCCGCCTCGTCGAAATGCCGGTCGACGCCGGCGGCATCGATCTCGAAATTGACCAAAGGCGCGGCCCGCAGGAACTGGAGGTCGATCACGTCGCGATTGACGCCCGGAAGGATGCCGCGGGCCGATCGGAAGATTTTGGCAAGCTGCGGCTTGCGCCAGACCGAGGCGAGGCCATACGGATAGGCAAAATTCTCCAGCTTGATCGAGGAATCGATGTCGCGAAAATGATTGCGATTGCGCTCGATCTCAAGGGCCATCGTGGCCTCGTCGAGATTGACCGCGCTCTGATGCGAGAAAGTGTGGCAGGCGATCTCGTGTCCGGCACGGTGGAGCCGGACGACGGCGTCGTTCGAGAGGCCGTGCCAGTGATCCGAAGGCCGATCGATCAGGCTGCCGGCGATATAATACGTGCCGCGGCCGCCGTGCGCTTCGAGCAGCGACGCGCCCTCGCCCGCAGCGCTATCAGGTGCGTCGTCGAAGGTGAAACTCACCATCGGCGCATGCGCAGGCAGCCGGTGCGGCGCGGCCCGGAAATGCCGGGCCAGCCGATTGCTCACGCGTCCCTGAAGTGCCGACCACACGACCGCATTTCCTGTGATTCCGTATTTCTGTACTGAAACATTCGCGCGCCGGTTGAGGCAAGCTTAACGCTTGGGTAATCCTAACACGGAACCAACGCCACCACGGCTAGCACGCAAGCACCGACGCCTCGGCCTCCGAGCCGAGAAATTGCAGCCAATTGCGGAATAGCGCCGCCGCCACGCTGCCGGCCGCGATATCGGCGCGCAAATTCAGCGCAGGGAGGTCGTTGGTGAGCGCCGGATGGCGCTGGTGCCTCGCCTGCTTCTCGAATCGGACCAGCTTCTCTTCGGTCGCTGCGTCAAAATAGCTCACGGGCAGGTGCGGATAATCGTCGCGCTCGCGCGCGAGATAGCGGCCGACGTCGCGCAGATATTCACGCTGGAGCGACAGCGCGTCATATTCCGGGTGACCCTGGAAGAACACGAAGCGGCTGGCATATTGCCGGACGAAGATATCGACGCCGGCCTTTGCCGAACGCGTCAGCACCTGGTAGCCGGCCGCGTCGAGGTCGCCCTCGGCGATCTCGTTCAGGCGCGAATGCGAGACCTTGAGCGGGGCGGGCGCGGCGCGCGTCAGCGGATCGTTCGTGACCGTATCGCAGTCGAAAATGCCGTGGCATTTGGCGGGCAGCCGCCGCCGTTCGATCCGGTCGAGATGCAGCACCGCCGCATGGGCGGCAAGGCACGACCAGATCGTCGAACGGGTGTTGATCTTTGCCCACTCGATCAGCTCGGTCAGATCTCGCCAATACGGCTCCTGGTCGAGTGCGGGCGCGACCGGCTCGGCGCCGGTGACGATAAGCCCGTCGAACTTGTGGCGCCTGAGTTCAGTGAGCTCCGAATATTCGCTCTCGACATGCCACTTGGCTTCGGGCGAGCGCTTCACCGAGGGCAGCGAGAAGCAGTGGAAGCGGATGCGGCGCGGGCCTGCGGCGGCCTGGAGCAGCTTCATGAACTGCCGTTCGGTCGCCTTCAATGCCGGATCCGGCATGTTGTTGATCAGGCCGATGTTGAGATCCGCGCCGCCATGATCGCGCGCGAGATCGCCTTCGGCCGGCACCAGCGCCGGGCTCGAAATACCTTGATCCCTGTCGATCAAGATCGTCATCGGAACAGCCGCCTACTCCGCAGCCTGGAGGCGCGCCGACGGACAGGCCTTTTCCAGCGCCTGGTCGATGTCTCCGATGATATCCGCGGAATGCTCGATGCCGATCGAGAGGCGAATCGTCTCGGGCAGGACACCGGCAGCGCGCTGCTGCTCCGCCGACATCTGCCTATGCGTGGTCGATGCCGGATGGCAGGCCAGCGACTTGGCATCGCCGATATTGACAAGGCGCGTGATCAGCTTGAGCGCATCGTAGAAGGTCTTGCCGGCTTCCATGCCGCCCTTGATGCCGAAGGTGAACAGTGAGGAAGCGTTGCCGTCGAGATATTTCTGGACCAGCGGATAATACGGGCTGTCCGGGAATCCGGTGTAGTTGACCCAGGCGACGCGCGGATCCTTGCGCAGGAATTCCGCGACCTTGCGGGCGTTCTCGCAGTGGCGCTCCATCCTCAGCGCCACCGTCTCGATGCCCTGCAGCAGCAAGAAGGCGTTGAACGGCGACAGCACCGAACCCATGGTGCGCTGATAGATACTGCGCGCGCGCTCGATATAAGCCGTCTTGCCGAAACGCTCGGCATAGACAAGGCCGTGATAGGAGGCGTCCGGCTTGTTGTAGCCGGGGAAGCGATCCGCGTGGTTCGCCCACGGGAAGTTTCCGGAATCGACGATGGCGCCGCCGAGCGTGGTGCCGTGGCCGCCGAGGAACTTGGTCAGCGAATGCACAGCGATGTCGGCGCCGTAGTCGAACGGCTTGAGCAGGATCGGCGTTGCGACCGTGTTGTCGACGATCAGCGGCACGCCATGCTTATGGGCGATTTTCGCCAGCGCCTCGATGTCGCAGACATTGCCGGCGGGATTTCCGATGGTCTCGGCGAACACGGCGCGGGTGTTCTCGTCGATCAGCTTCTCGACCGCTTCGGGCCGGTCGCTCTCGGCGAAACGGCCGTTGATGCCCTGTCGCGGCAGAATGTGCGAGAGCAGCGTGTGCGTGGTGCCGTAGAGCTGCGGCACGGAAACGATGTTGCCGCCGTGATCGGCGACGTTGACGAAGGCGAAATGCAACGCCGCCTGCCCGGTCGCGACCGCGAGCGCGCCGACGCCGCCTTCGAGCTGGGCGATGCGTTTCTCCAGCACCGCGCTGGTCGGATTGGCGATGCGGCTGTAACGGTAACCTTCGGCCTCGAGATTGAAGAGCGCCGCGCCGTGATCGGCGCTGTCGAAGGCGTAGGCCGCTGTCTGGTAGATCGGCACGGCAACCGCGTGCGTGGTGGCCTCGGGCTCGTAGCCGGCGTGAATAGCGATCGTCTCGTTGCGCATCGTGCCACCTCCGCGTGGAGCGGGCCGCACTTATTGGCCTGTATGAGGCATGTGCGTTGTCCGCCGTCCCCTGTTAGAGGCGGGGGGTAAAGCGGACAATAATTCGCTTAGAGATCGAGGAAGTAACCCTAACGGTTATTGGTGAATTGGCTCAAATTTGAGTCAATTTGGAGAAGGCAGCCTCGCATTTGGCGACCAAATCCAGCCAGGAGGGCTCGCGCAAGCGCGCGAAGCCCTCGAACGCTGGATCAGCCCATCGTCTCCCAGAGCCGATGGCTGAGCACGCCGGCGCGCTTCTCGATCGCGGCCGCCGCATCGAGCGCGAGATCCTCGCGATAGCGCCCGGCGATGAGCTGCACACCGATCGGCTTGCCATCATGCAAGGCCACCGGCACCACCGCGCCGGGCAGGCCCAGCACGTTGATCGCGGAGATGAAGCGTATCTCGCCCCAGAAGATCTCCTGCACGCGCTCGGCGCTGACGGTGTCGTCGCGCGGCCCCGGCGTCGGCTTCACCGTGGTCGGCGCCAGCACCACCGGATAGTCCTCGAAGAACAGCTGCCAGGCGCGGATATGGCCGCTGCGCGCCGCGGTAGCCCGCATCCAGGCCGGCAGGTCGAGCACATTGGCCTTGCTCTTCATGCCGTTCCACGCCTTGTGGAAGTCTTCGGAGGTGACCTTCAGCATGCCGGCTTCCTGCATCACCACCGTCTCGTTGGTGATGATGTCGCACCAGGTCTGCCAGACGCCGTTGATATCGGGCACATCGACCTCGCTGACGCGATAACCGGAACGCTCCAGATGATCGGCAGCCTGACGCAGCGCCGCGCGCACCGACGGATCGACGTCCATGTCCTCGGGGATCTTGGCCAGCGCGACCTTGATCGGTCCCTTCGGCTTCGGTCCGACCAGCGGCGCCGGCACCCACCATGGATCGCGCGGATCACGCTGGCTCATCGCCTCCAGCGCGAGGCGGACGTCGGCAACGTGACGGGCGAGCGGCCCCTGCGCCGACATCAAATGCGCCAGCATCGGCCGCTCGGCCGTTGCGCTGGCATTGAAGGCGGGAATGCGGCCCTGCGTCGGCTTGATGGTGGCGACACCATTGCAATGCGCCGGCCAGCGCAACGAGCCGCCGATGTCATTGCCATGCGCAATGGTCCCGATGCCGGCTGCGACCGCCGAACCCGCGCCGCCCGACGAGCCGCCGCAGGTGATGTTCGGATCCCAGGGATTGAGCGTCAGCCCGTGCAGGGGATTGTCGGTGAAGCCGCGGAAGGAGAATTCCGGCGTGTTGGTGAGGCCGATGACGATCGCCCCGGCCTTCTTCAGGTTGCGGACGACGGGCGAATCCGAGGGGGCGATGAAATCCTTGTTGGCGGGAACGCCGTTGAAATTCGGCCGGCCCTCGTAGTCGACGTTCTCCTTGATCGTGATGGGCACGCCGTGCAGCAAGCCGAGTTCGCCGCCCTTGGCGCGCTGCTTGTCGGCCGCATGCGCTGCGGCCAGAGCCTCCTCCGAGAGATCGACGACGACCGCGTTCAGCTTCGGATTGACGGTGCGCATCCGCTCGAGATGCGCTTCGACGGTTTCGATCGCGGAGATTGCGCCGGAGCGGATCGCCGCCGCGGTCTCCACCGCCGACCATTGCCAGGCCGCCCCCTTCGGGCGGCGCGCCGCTGCCGGCTTGCGCGGCGCGGCCCTCTTCACCGCCGGCTTGCCCGTCTTCCGAGCCGCTTTCGCTACAGCTCCCTTGCGGACCGTGCTCGTCTTCCGCGAGGTCTTCACTGCCTTCTTCGAAGCAGTTTTCTTCTTGGTCGCCGTCTTCTTCGCCACGTCGCATCTCCTGAAATTGCGCGGCGGAGGTTATGGAGGTCACGCGACCGTGTACAGGTGCGTTTCTGCATGGCGCGTTGGCGGCAGCTGCCAATGCGACGAATCGTCAGCAGCCGGTGCCCCGGCGAAAGTCGCAGCCGGCTATTCCGCCGGGCATGCAGCGACAGCGGCCTGCCTGCGGTCGAGCTGGAGGCTCCACAGCGCCAGCGCGAGGCCGACGGCCGTGATGGCGACCAGAGGCAGCGCGGAGAGGCCGAACCCCCGATCGATGGTGACGCCGCCGGCCCATGCACCGAGCGCGTTGCCGAGATTGAACGCGGCGATGTTGAGGCTGGAGGCGAGCGTGCGGCTGCTCGGGCCGGCGGCTTCGAGCACGCGAAGCTGGAGCGGCGCGACCGTCGCGAAGGCCGCGATGCCGAGCAGCAGGATTAGCGCGACGGCCGCGATCTTGACCGACAGCACGGCGGCGAGACCAAGCAGCACGATGGCGAGCGCCGCGAGCGTGCCGATCAGGGCGCGTGCAAGGCCGCGATCGGCGAGCTTGCCACCGGCGACATTGCCGATCGCAAGACCTGCACCGAATACCAGCAGGATCGGCGAGACCGCAGCTTCCGAGAAGCCGGTGAAGCGGGTCAGGATCGGCTGGATGTAGGTGAAGACGACGAACAGGCCGGCGAAGCCGAACACGGTCATGGCAAGGCCGAGCAGCACCTGCGGACGGGCGAGCACGGCCACTTCTTCAGCGAGCGAGATCCGCTTATCGCCGTTGCCGACATGGCCGGGCACGAATGCGGCCACCACGGCAAAGGCGACCACGCCGATCACCGTCACCGCCCAGAACGCCGCGCGCCAGCCGAGCATCAGGCCGAACCATGCGCCGAAGGGCACGCCGAGGAGGGTTGCGACCGTCAGGCCGATGAACATGGTGGCAATGGCGGAGGCCCGCTTGTCCTCCGCGACGAGGCTGGTAGCCACCACCGAGCCGACGCCGAAGAAGGTGCCGTGAGCGAGCGACGTCAGCACGCGCGCGGCCATCAGCAATTCGTAGTTCGGCGCCAGCGCGCAGGCGGCATTGCCCAGCGTGAAGATCGCCATCAGCGCCAGCAGCACGGTTTTCCGCGGCATCCGCCGCGTCGCCAGGGTCAGCACGGGGGCGCCGACGAACACGCCGAGTGCATAGCCGGAGATGAGCAGGCCCGCGACCGGCACGGAGACGTGCATGTCGGCGGCGACCTGGAGCAGCAGGCCCATGATGATGAATTCGGTGGTGCCGATGCCGAAGGCACCGGCGGTGAGGGCAAGAACGGCGGGAGGCATGCGTGGCTCCAAGGGATGAGACGAGCCACGCAGATAGCTGCGCCGCGGCAAAAGCATTAGAATGTCCGCAATCCAATCATTTGTGACGTGAATTCAACATGGCCCGTTTCGACACCAACCGCTCCGCCGAGATGGAGGTCTTCGTCCGCATCGTCGATCTCGGCGGATTCACCCAGGCCGCGCGGAAACTACGCCTGACGCCGTCAGGCGTCAGCAAGCTGATCTCGCGGCTGGAAGCGAGGCTCGGCTCGCGGCTGATCAACCGCACCACGCGCAAGCTCACGCTGACGGAGGAAGGCCAGGCCTTCTATCAGCGCGCGGTGCGCATCCTCGCCGAGATGGAGGAAGCGGAGCGCGAAGCCGCCTCAGGCGCCACTCCGCGTGGCCGCCTCACCGTGAACAGCAACGTCCCCTTCGGCATGCTGCATGTGATGCCCCTGATCCCGCGCTTCCTCGAACAGCATCCCGACGTCACGCTCGATCTGGTGCTGACCGACACGCTGATCGACCTGATGCAGGAGCGCGCCGATGTCGCCATCCGGGTCGGACCGCTGCGCGCCTCACG
Source organism: Bradyrhizobium sp. A5 (assembly GCF_042076515.1). Taxonomy (NCBI): domain Bacteria; kingdom Pseudomonadati; phylum Pseudomonadota; class Alphaproteobacteria; order Hyphomicrobiales; family Nitrobacteraceae; genus Bradyrhizobium; species Bradyrhizobium sp. A5. The sequence continues at coordinate 6,750,697 of NZ_CP148990.1, forward strand.
CCTCGTCGCACGAAAGCTCGGCAGCAGTCGTATGGTCGTGGTCGGCGCACCGGATTATCTGGCGCGCTGGGGCACACCAAAGACGCCAGCGGATCTCGCCGATCACCGCGGCATCGGCTGGACCTTTCCGCGCTCGATCCGTGGCTGGCCGTTCAAGCGCGGCGACCATTCCGAAGAGGCTGGGCCGCCGCCCGCCGCGCGCGCCAGCGACGGCGAAGCCGCACGCCGGCTCGCACTCGGCGGCGTTGGGCTCGCCCGCCTCGCCCTCTTCCACATCGGCCCCGACATCGAAGCCGGCCGCCTCGTGCCTGTGCTGCAAAACTACAATCCCGGTGACCGCGAAGACATCCACGCCGTCTATGTCGGCCACACCGCACCACTGCCCGCGCGCGTCCGCGCGTTCATCGATTTTCTGGCGGAGCATGTGCGGGTGAGCGATCCGGCGCTGAAGCGTGCGGGGGATGGGAGGTGGAGGGTGGTGAAGTGAGGCCGCGCGCTGCGCGCGTCATCTGCCGTCGCTGTCGTTTCCGGCCGCGTTCGCAACGCCAACTGGCTTCCGCTGTCCGGCCCAGGTGAGTAGCGCGTCGAGCGCCGGGCACAGCGCCTGCCCCCAATCCGTCAGCGCGTATTCGACCTTCGGGGGCACCTGATGGTGGACGATCCGGCGCACGATGCCGCCCTGCTCCATCTGCCGCAATTGTTGGATCAGCATCTTCTGGGACACCGCCGGGATGGCGCGTTCGAGATCCGAAAAGCGCAGCACCCTGCCACCGAACAGGTGGAAGAGAATGGTCAGCTTCCATCGCCCTTCGAGCAGCTTCAATGCCTGTTCAACGCCTTCAGCCGCTGTTTCGCGGGTGTAGCCGGAAGACTGCTTACCTTCGGGTGAGTACCTTACTTTTTCGTCCGTTCTTGCCATCTGGCAAGTTTAGGACGAGCTCTCATGCCATGCAACGCCGTCACCGGGACGGTCCACGCGCCATGAGGGAAGTTTCCATGTCCGTCACCTTGCCACAGCCTATTGCCGCCTATTTTGCCGCCGACCGCACGGAGCGCGCCAGCATTGCGGATTGCTTCACCGAGGGCGCCGTCGTGAAAGATGAGGGAAAGACCCACGCCGGCCGCGAGGCGATCCGTCGCTGGAAGGCGGAAGCGTCCACCAAATACACCTATGTCAGCGAACCCTTCGCCGTCGTGGAGGACACGGAGAGGACGATCGTGACAAGTCGCGTCACAGGTAACTTCCCCGGCAGTCCGGTCGACCTGCGCTACAGCTTCATTCTTGAAGGCGACAAGATCGCCCATTTGGAGATCGTGGCATGAATTTCGACCTCGAACTGCGCGGCCGTCGTGTTCTCGTCACGGGCGGCACGAAAGGCGTCGGCGCTGCCGTTGTCGAAACCCTGCACCAGGCCGGCGCGCTCGTCGTGACGACGGCGCGCTCCGTCCCGGCGACGTCTGCGCCCGGCGTTAGCTGCATTGCCGCAGATCTGACCACAGGCCAGGGCTGTGCGCGTGTCGCCAAAGGCGTTCTCGATCTGCTTGGTGGCATCGATATCGTCGTCAACGTCGTCGGCGGTTCGAGCACGCCGGCAGGTGGTTTTGCCGTCATTGACGACGATGCATGGGAGCGTGAGATGAATCTCAACCTCATGCCGGCGGTTCGGCTCGATCGCGCGCTGCTGCCAACGATGATCGCGCAAGGCTCCGGCGTCATCATCCATGTGACATCGATCCAACATCAGCTGCCGCTTCCGCAATCGACGACCGCGTATGCGGCCGCGAAGGCGGCGCTCTCCACCTACAGCAAGAGCCTCTCGAAGGAGATGACTCCAAAGGGAGTCCGCGTCGTTCGCGTTTCGCCAGGCTGGGTCGAGACCGAAGCTGCCGTCCATTTCGTTAAGCGTCTCGCCGCAGAGGCCGGCACGGACTACGAAAGCAGCAAAGCGATGATCATGCAGGGGCTCGGCGGCATTCCGCTCGGTCGGCCGGCGAGCCCACGCGAGGTCGCCAACCTCATCGCGTTCCTCGTTTCGCCACGCGCCAGTGCAATCACGGGCACCGAATATGTCATCGATGGAGGAACGGTACCGACAGCCTGAAATATCGTGGCTGGGTGGGCTGATGGCGGAGAGAGTGGGATTCGAACCCACGGTACGGTTTCCCGCACACACGCTTTCCAAGCGTGCGCCTTAAGCCACTCGGCCATCTCTCCGGAGCGCCCTCTCTTGAAGGGGCGCCGGGGATTTTGCAAGGGATCGCAGGGAAATCGGACGAATTTTCCGCAAGCCATTGTATTTTAAAGAGAATATATGGCGCACGTCGAGGCAACGGAACCGATCTTTGGCTGAACCCGAGGCGGGTATGGCGCGACGATTCACTCGAGGCCATCAACCACGACCGGGGACGCCATGACCATCTGCAAGACGATAGCTGCTCTGGGCTTGATTTCGGCTCTTGGCTCCGCCTTCGCCGGGCCCGCGCTGGCGCAGGTCTGCACCCGGCAGGGCGTCGATGTGAGCTGCGACGACGGAAGGCGCGGGATGCTTTCGGGCGATGCCATTCTCTGGCCCGACGGGACGCGATCGAGCTCGACGCCGCATCAGAGTGTGATCATCGGCAACAAGAGCTCGGTGCATGTCGGGCCCGGCGTGTTCGTCGGCCAGGGCAAGGGCATCGTGCCGCTGGATGATCCGAACGCGCCGAACAAGCGGCAATGCGCGATCCTGGACGGCGTGTCTTATTGCTATTGAGGATCTCGTTCCCCCTCTCCCCGTAAGAATGGGGCGAGGGAGAACAGAACTAAATCAGCCTTACACCGGAAATCGCCGACTTCAGCCAGCGCAGCGCCTGCGGCGGCTGGGCGGCCAGCGGGGCTACTGCGGCCTTCTCGGTCCGGCACTTTTCCAGCTCCGCGACGAAATCCGCCGACCATTGCTGGATGGTGTGGCCGCGCAGCTTCTTCATCATCGCTTCCCAGCGCATCTTGCGCTCGGTCAGCGGCATCGCGGCGGCGACCGCGATCGCGCGGGCCATGCCGTCGATGTCGTGCGGATTGACCAGCAACGCGGTGTCGAGCTCGTTGGCGGCGCCCGCGAACTTCGACAACACCAGCACGCCGGGGTCGGCCGGGTTTTGCGCGGCGACATATTCCTTGGCGACCAGATTCATGCCGTCATGCAGCGGCGTCACCACGCCGACCTGCGCGGTGCGGTAAAGGCCCGCGAGCACGGCCTGGCTAAAACCCTTGTTGAGGTAGCGGATCGGCGTCCAGTCGACTTCGCCATGGCGGCCGTTGACGTCGCTGACGAGCCGGGCGACGTCGTTCTGCAGATTGCCATACGCCTCGATCGCGCCGCGCGACGGGTTGGCGATCTGGAGCAGCGAGATGCTGCGTGCGAACTGCGGATGCTCGGTCCAGAGCCGGTCGAACGCACTGATACGGTTGACGAGGCCCTTGGAATAATCGAGCCGGTCGACGCCGATCGCGAGCCGTTCGCCGTTGAGGCTGCGGCGCAACCGCGACACGTCCGGATGCGAGGCGGACTTCGCGGCATATTGCGCAAACTTCTCGGCATCGATGCCGATCGGGAAGACTTCGCAACGGGTGCGGCCGTTCTGCGAGATGACGACGCCATCCTCGACGGTGAGACCAAGTTCGCCGCCGGCATAGCCGAGAAAATTCTGGCAATCCTCGCCGGTCTGGAAACCGAGGAGATCATAAGCCAGCATCGCCGTGACCAGCTCGCGATGATTGGGCACGCCCTGCATCACCGTAGCCACGGGCCAGGGCGTGTGCAGGAAGAAGCCGATCGGATCATCGACGCCGAGATCGCGCAACTCCGCGCCGAGCGCCAGGAAATGATAGTCCTGCACCCAGAACGCGGTCTGGTCTTTCCGGAAGCGCATCAAGGCGCGCGCCATGAACGCGTTGACCTCGCGGTAGCTGACATAGTCGTCGCGCGAGACCCGGATCAGATCGCTGCGCGAGTGCAGCGCCGGCCACAGCGCCGAATTGGCAAAGCCTTCATAATAGCCGCCGTAATGCGCCGCCGGCAGATCCAACGTCGCGATCGCGCCCGAGCCGAGTGCTTCGATCTCGGCGAACGGCTCTTTCTGATGGCCGTCGCGCACGCGGCCGGAGGAACCCACCCAGATCGCACCTGAATTTTCCACGACGGGAAGCAAGGCCGCAGCGAGGCCGCCCGTCATCGGCTCGTTGGGTTTACCGCGCGCAACTCGATTTGAAACGACGATCAAGTTCACAGGTCGTCCCCTCCTGTTCATTCCACCCCATTTAACTGCCGTTCATCAATATGGTTCCTGTCATCATTTCTACCGATTGAAACCAAAATCAGGCATGCGCGTTGGAACCAGTTTTCCATCGACGGAACCCGGCGATATAGCTCGACAAAGGCGGTTTTTCCGGCCGAGATGCGCAGCATGAATTGCGCGCTCGCAGGAGTTTCGCGAACGACAATGTGGCTGCGGGGTGACGACGCCTTATTCCAACCTTGTGTCGTCGAGCAGCCGTGCCAGGAACGCGCGTACATCGCTCGGCGCATCGAAGTGGCCATCGACGCCGATGGCGCGGCGGCCGACCGAGAAGGAGAGGCCGTTCATGTCAGGCATGATCGCGAACACGGTTTCATCGGTGACGTCGTCGCCGATGAAGATCGGGCGGCGTCCCCTGAACGGCTCGTGCTTCATCAATTCGCGCACGCCGGTCGCCTTGGTGAAGCCGGAATGCTTGATCTCGCAGACGAACTTGCCGGGCAGCACCTCGATCGGCGCATTGGGCAGGTCGGCGCGTATCAGCGAGACCGCTTCATAGATCGCCTTCTCCGCATGGGGCGCGAGGCGATAGTGCAGCGCCAGCGAATAGCCCTTGTCCTCGAGCAGGATCCCGGGGCTGAGCTTTGCGACCGCAGCGAGTCGTCGCTTCAACTCCTTGTCCATCGGCGGCGCGTTCACCTCGTCAGCCTCGTTGCCCACCGACAGGCGCATCTCCGCGCCGTGACCTGCGACCGCGCGAAACACCTCGGGCGCGAAGATCAGGTCGATGTCGTTGAGCGAGCGGCCGCTGACCATCGCCAGCGCGCCGGATGTGCGTTCGGTCAGCCGGCTCAACGTCTCCGACAGGCCCGGCGGCACCCACACTTCGCGCGGCGTCGGCATCAGGTCGAGCAGCGTGCCGTCGATGTCGAGCAGGATCGCGGTCTCGTGGAGATGCGGGACGAGCGCATGCGGCACCGGCACCGATTCCGGCCTCTCATTGTCGTTGCGCCCGGCTTGTTGGTCGACCATCGGCATTTCCGCCAGTTCCGATTTCATGAGCTTACTCCATAAAGGCGAGCGGCCGCGCGATTTGTTCGAGTGTTTTTCGTTCCGCGGCGACGGCATAGCGCCATCCCACGATCGCAGCCGCGATCATCAAAGACGCCCCCAGCAAATAGCCGGCGAACACGCTGTTGCGCGATCCCGTGTCGATCAGTACGCCGAACAGCGCGGGCCCCGCGACGCCGCCGATGCCGGTGCCGACCGCATAGAACACCGCGATCGCCAGTGCGCGAACTTCCAGAGGGAAGGTCTCACTGACCGTGAGATAAGCCGCGCTCGCGGCGGGCGACGCAAAAAAGAAGATCACCATCCAGGCGACGGTCTGCCCCTGTGCGCTCAGCGCCCCTATCGAGAACAGATAACCCGACAACGCCAGCAGCACGCCCGACATGCCATAGGTGAACATGATCATGACACGGCGGCCGAGCGTATCGAACAACCGGCCGAGCAGCAGCGGGCCGAGGAAATTCCCGGCGGCGAAGGGCAGCAGATACCAGCCGACATGATCGGCGCTGATCCCGTAGAAGTCCGTCAGCACCAACGCGAAAGTAAAGAAGATCGCGTTATAGAAGAACGCCTGCGCGCTCATCAGCACGAGGCCGACCAGCGCACGCTTGCGATAGGCGGAGAACAGCGTGTGCGCGACCTCCCTGATCGGCGTATGGTCGCGCATCTTCAGGCGGATTTTGGCGAAGCGTCCGTCACTCGCATCCTGATCGTGCCCAATCACCGAGCGTTCGATCTCGTCGACGATCTCGTGGGCCTGATCGAGATGGCCGTGGATCATCAGCCAGCGCGGACTTTCCGGAATCCACATCCGCATCAGCAGTACGACGAGGCCGATGCTCGCGCCGATGAGATAGGCCAACCGCCAACCGAGATCGGGACCGATCACGCCGGGATCGAGCAGCACGATGGCCGCCACTGCGCCCATCGCCGCGCCGATCCAGAAGCTGCCGTTGATGACCAGATCGGTCCAGCCGCGATAGCGCGCCGGCACCAGTTCCTGGATGGTCGAGTTGATCGCGGTGTATTCACCGCCGATGCCGGCGCCGGTGAGAAAACGAAACAGCCCGTAGCTCGCGACACTCCAGGAGAAGGCTGTCGCGGCTGTCGCCGACAGATAGAGCGCGAGCGTGATGAAAAACAACTTCTTGCGGCCGATGCGATCGGTGAGCCAGCCAAAGCCGAGTGCACCGAGCACCGCACCCGCAAGATAGGCAGAGTTGGCGATACCGAGATCGAGATTGGAGAAGTGCAGCGTGGGACTCTGCTTCAGCGCGCCCGAGAGCGCACCGGCCAGCGTCACCTCGAGCCCATCGAGAATCCAGGTGATGCCAAGCGCCAGCACGACGCGGGTGTGAAAGCCGCTCCACGGCAGCGCATCGAGCCGCGCAGGAATGCTGGTCTCGATGATGCGATCGGCCGCGGCCGCCATCGAGACGTCAGATCCATAGTTCAGCGCCGGGCTTTGCTGCAATTCCATCACGTTTTGGGTTTGACCAAATGAAAGCGGCCCCGCTTCACATGACGTGGACAGGGTTGTTCCGATCACGCGGGTGCGGCATTCCGCCTGCCACCTGCGACAACGTCTGCGGCAAGGGCAGGTTCCCGCAGGAACGGCGCGGGAGGCTGCCTGTTTTCCATGGAGCCGCAAGGAGTTGACGCATGGCTCATGTCAGAAAGACGACACATTTGAAAAAGCGGGGCGGGCACAAGACAGCGCGCCGTACGACAAGCACAGGTCGCAGCACGACGACCCGCAAGAGCGCGAAGCGTGATGCGCCAAAGCGCTGGTCGCAGCGCGTGACAAAGGAGAGCGACGCGCTCGACCTCAAGCAAGGTGTGTTCAAGCTGACCAGCGCGAGGAAGATCGCCGCCTCGCTCAAGCACTCGGCCGAGCGCAGCTCACGCCGCAAGACCGGCGCCTATCGCTCGGCGCTGTCGATGCTGACCTTTTACATCAACCGCGCGGGCAAGACGCTGCCAAAGGCGCAGCGCACGCGGCTGGAACGGGCGAAGGCGGAGCTGAAACGGGCCTTCGGGAGGGAATGAGTCTCGGCCTGAGCCTCACGCCGCCCGAATCGTGCCCATGAAGCGGTCGAGCTCGGCACGCAAGCGCGTGCTCTCGCTGGAGAGGGTTTTGGCGGAGTTCAGAACCTCCTCCGAGGCCGAGCCGGTCTCGGCGGCGCCGCGGTTGACCTGGCCGATGTCGGTGGCGGCGGTCTGGGTACCCTGCGCAACGGTCTGGACACTGCGTGCGATCTCCTGCGTCGCAGCGCCCTGCTGCTCGACAGCGCTGGCGATCGAGGTCGAGATCGACGAGATCTGGCCGATGGTCGCGCCGATCTCCTTGATCGCGGCGACCGATTCGGCGGTGGCACCCTGCATGCCGGTGATGTGCGAGGAAATCTCGTCCGTCGCCTTCGCGGTCTGGCTCGCCAGCGACTTCACTTCGCTTGCGACCACAGCGAAGCCGCGACCGGCTTCGCCTGCGCGCGCCGCCTCGATGGTGGCGTTGAGCGCGAGAAGATTGGTCTGCTCGGCAATCGCGGTGATGAGCTTGACGACTTCGCCGATCTGCTGGGCGGCGTGCGAGAGCTTGCCGATGCGGCCGTCGGTCTCCTTGGCCTGCACCACGGCGGCTTCGGCGATGCGGCTGGAATCGCGAACCTGGCGGCCGATCTCCTCGACCGAGGCCGAGAGCTCTTCGGTCGCGGTCGCAACCGACTGCATGTTCGAAGAAGCCTGTTCGGACACGTCGGCGACCTGGCTCGACAGGCTCTGCGTGGTCTCGGCGGTGCGGGTCAGCGTGGACGCGGCCGATTCGAGTTGCACGGCGGAAGCCGAGACGTTGGAGACGATGGCACCGACGGCGCTTTCGAAATCATCGGCAAAGCGAATCAGCTCGGAGCGACGTGCGGCCTCCTGCTCCTTATTCTGAGCTTCGCTGGCGGCAGCGTCGCGCTCCGCCTTGGCGACGGCCTGAACCTTGAACTCCTCGACCGCGCTGGCCATCTCGCCGATCTCGTCCTTGCGCCCCAAACCCGGCAGCACGATGTCGAAATTACCCGAGGCCAGCTCACGCATCGCCTTGCACATCGCGATCATCGGACGCGAGATACCGTTGCCGAGCATCAGGGCCAGCACCGCGCCGACGGCGAGGCCGCCCAGCGCCAGCATCAGCATCAGATGCTCGGTGTCGACGATGGTGGCGTTGGCGCTCACTTCGATGCGCTGCTGATCGGCGGTCAGGTCCGACCGCAGCTCGGCCGAGAGTTTCAGGATGGTCCCCGCCGTCTTGGTCATCTCGCCATTCGACTTGACGATGATCTTCACGTTTTCGGTCAGCTTCGAGAAGGAGGCGCGGTACTGCTTCAGGAGATTGCCGATCTCGGTGACGCGGTCGCTGATCTTCTGGTCGTTGGCATAGATCGAGACCAGCAGGGTCTCCAGGAACTTGATGCGGGCGATCACACCGTCGGCGGTCTTCGGCTCCGGCTTGGCGACGAAGGCGCTCACCGAGGTGGAGACCGCCAGATATTGCGAGGTGACGTCCTTGGCCGTGGTCTGAACCGAGTTCAGGCCGGCCAGGGCCGCGGTATCGGCGAGATCGTCGAACTTGAAGCGGATCTTGTTGCCGACGCTATTGAGCTCGTCGGTCGCGATCCTGTTGTTCTCGCGCGTCAGCGTGATGATCTCGCTGAACACCTTCGTGAAGCGCTGGAACTCGGCCTCGAGCTTGCCGACCTGCTCGCGGCGCGCGGCGCCGGTGGTCGCGGCCATCGACTTGGTGATCGCGCCCTTCAGATTCTCTTCGGCCGCCTTGGCCGCGGTCTCGTCATCGACCGCGCCGGTAAGTGTGTAGGCCCGGGCCAGCCCCTGGTAGGCGATCAGATCGCGATCGACCGTCCGCGCGAGGTCAGCTTCGGCCACGCTGGTGCGGTAGGAGGCCACGGCGCCGGCGATTCGCTCGAAGCCGAAATAGGCGAAAGCCATGCTGACGGCGAGGATGGCCAGCACCGCCACGAAACCGAGGATGATTTTTGCGCGAAAACGCAAGGTGAGCAGCTTCCATTTGTTCGGCTTCGACTTGGCGGACATTCCCCACCCCATTCCATTCGCGGAAAACCAGGCGCAGCCTGGGAGCAGCCTGCTCCCCGACTCGTACGCACGGTAATTGGCAAAGGATAAGCGGCGGTAAATTTACGGCGCCGCAACTTGCGGTTAGGTGACGCGGGGAGGGCCGCCCGCGAGCAATGCTGAAAATCCGGCTGGAGCAGACGCAGTAAAATGCAGCCTTATGCCGCCCGGATATTCCCCATGAAGCGATCGAGCTCGGCACGCAAGCGCGTGCTCTCGCTGGAGAGGGTTTTGGCGGAGTTCAGAACCTCCTCCGAGGCCGAGCCGGTCTCGGCGGCGCCGCGGTTGACCTGGCCGATGTCGGTGGCCGCGGTCTGGGTACCCTGCGCGACGGTCTGGACGCTGCGTGCGATCTCCTGCGTCGCCGCGCCCTGCTGCTCGACGGCGCTGGCGATCGAGGTCGAGATCGACGAGATCTGGCCGATGGTCGCGCCGATCTCCTTGATCGCGGCGACCGATTCGGCCGTCGCACCCTGCATGCCGGTGATGTGCGATGAAATTTCGTCCGTCGCCTTCGCCGTCTGGCTCGCCAGCGACTTCACTTCGCTTGCGACCACAGCGAAGCCGCGACCGGCTTCGCCTGCGCGCGCCGCCTCGATGGTGGCGTTGAGCGCGAGAAGATTGGTCTGCTCGGCAATCGCGGTGATGAGCTTGACGACTTCGCCGATCTGCTGGGCGGCGTGCGAGAGCTTGCCGATGCGACTGTCGGTCTCCTTGGCCTGCACCACGGCGGCTTCGGCGATGCGGCTGGAGTCACGGACCTGGCGGCCGATCTCCTCGACCGAGGCCGAGAGCTCTTCGGTCGCGGTCGCAACCGACTGCATGTTCGAAGAAGCCTGTTCGGACACGTCGGCGACCTGGCTCGACAGGCTCTGCGTGGTCTCGGCGGTGCGGGTCAGCGTGGACGCGGCCGATTCGAGTTGCACGGCCGACGCCGAGACGTTGGAGACGATGGCACCTACCGCGCTCTCGAAATCATCGGCAAAGCGAATCAGCTCGGAGCGGCGCGCGGCGCTCGCCTCCTTGTTCTGGGCTTCACTGGCGGCGGCGTCACGCTCGGCCTTGGCGACGGCCTGAACCTTGAACTCCTCGACCGCGCCGGCCATCTCGCCGATCTCGTCCTTGCGCCCCAAACCCGGCAGCACGACGTCGAAATTACCCGAGGCCAGCTCGCGCATCGCCTTGCACATCGCGATCATCGGACGCGAGATGCCGGTGCCGAGCAGGAAGGCGAGGATCACGCCGAGCAGCGTACCGCCAAAGGCCAGCATCAGCACCAGTTGCTCGGTCTTCCCGATGGTCGCTTCCGATTCGGAATCCAGCCGCTGTTGCTCGGCGACGAGGTCCGCCTTCATGGCGGTGGCGCCCTGGAGGATCGCACCAGCCGAACCGGTCATCTCGGTGACGAGTCCATCGACCAGCTTGGCATTTGCGATCAGCTTCTCCAGCGATTCGCGATAGGCGACGAGCAGCGCCTTGGCGTCCTTCAGCCCGGCGACGATCTTGTCGTCCATGGAATAGATTGCGCCGAGCGAGTTCTCGACGAATTTCAGCCGCGCCAGCGCGCTGGTCGCGATCGCCTGGTCGGACGTCAGCACGAAATTGGTCGCCGCGGCGCTCGCGGTCTGGAACTGGGCGTTGACCTGCTTGGTGCCGAACTCGATCGCCTGCGCCTCGGAATCGGAGGCGTTGTTGCCGATGTCGTCGAGCTTGTATTTCAAGAGGTTGGCATTGCGCATGAGCTGGTTCTGGACCAGCAGCGTGCTGTCGCGCTTGGCCTGAAGAACCTTTGCAAACGTAGTCGAGAAATTGGAGAACTCCTTGGCGAGCTTGTTGAGGCCATCCTGCCGCGCCGGCTGCTTGGCGCTCTTGACGGCCTCGTCGATGGCGTTCTTCAGGTTGGCCTGAGCGTCCTGCGCCGCCTTGGCGTCGTCCTCCTTGCCGGTGACGACGAAATATTTCACGGCCGAGCGGTAGGCCAGCAGCTCGCGGTCGATGTTGCGGGCGAGGTCGGCCTCCGAAACGCTGCTACGGTAGGACCCGACCCCGGCCGAAACCCGTTCGAAGCCGAAATAGGCGAAAGCCATGCTGCCGGCGGAGATCACCAGCACTGCGGCGAAGCCCAGAATGATCTTGGCGCGGAACCGGAGTGTTGGAAATATTGTACGCTTCAACGGCGACGCGGTACGCCCGGACATTCCCAACCCCCATTTATTCTATTCAGCCGTGGCTCGGAGGCGCCCCGCCTCCAAACCCGGCTGCGCAAAACTAGGGCACAATGGATAAAGGGCGGTAAATTCGGCAGGCCCGGTGCAATCCTGGGCTTCATCGGCCAAAGGCCGACCGGCCCCGCTGATGGCTGGCATCCCACCCCGGCGGCCATGCCACCGGACAGTCCCGAAGGCAAATCATTGCACCCGCAACCGGATCAATGACCTTTCCATGACCGGGGCGACCAAAATCCTAGTTGCAAAGTCCGGGGGCGGCGGTCTCTAATTAGAAACAATCAAAATCAATCCCCGGGAGGTATATTCCGTGTCTACAGTCAAACTGACGGTGAACGGCAAGGCCGTTGCTGTCGATGTCGAGGACCGCACGCTGCTGGTCCAGCTTCTGCGCGATACCCTCAATCTCACCGGGACCCATGTCGGCTGCGACACCAGCCAGTGCGGCGCCTGCATCGTCCACGTCGACGGCAAGGCAGTGAAATCCTGCACCATGCTGGCGGGCCAGGCTGACGGCGCCAACATCACCACCATCGAAGGCATCGCCAAGGGCGACGAGCTGCACCCGATGCAGGCCGCCTTCCGCGACAATCACGGCCTGCAGTGCGGCTATTGCACGCCCGGCATGATCATGTCGGCGATCGACATCGTTCAGCGTCACGGCGGCCAGCTCGACGAGGCTACCGTCCGCCACGAGCTCGAAGGCAATATCTGCCGCTGCACCGGCTACCACAACATCGTCAAGGCCGTGCTGGACGCGGCCGGACGCATGAAGGTCTCGCAGGCGGCCGAGTAAAGCGGCTCGCCTCGAAAAAAGAACAACCGCTGCCGCTTTCGAGGGAAAGCGCAGTCAAGACAATTCCGGTCGGGAGGACCAGACAATGGGTGTTGAAGGCATCGGCGCGCGAGTCGTGCGCAAGGAAGACAAGCGTTTCATTACCGGCAAGGGCCGCTACGTCGACGACATCAAATTGCAGGGCATGACCCATGCCCATTTCATCCGCAGTCCGCACGCGCACGCCAAGGTGAAGGGAATCGACTCCTCCGCCGCGCTGAAGATGCCGGGCGTGGTCGCGGTGCTCACCGGCCAGCAGATCGTCGACGACAAGGTCGGCAACCTCATCTGCGGCTGGGCCATCACGTCCAAGGACGGCAGCCCGATGAAGATGGGCGCTTGGCCGGCGATGGCGCCGGAAACGGTGCGCTTCGTCGGTCAGGCCGTCGCGGTCGTGATCGCCGACAGCAAGAATTTGGCGCGCGACGCGGCCGAAGCAGTCGTCGTCGATTATGAGGAACTTCCCGCGGTCGCCGACGTCCACGCCGCCATCAAGGCCGGCGCGGTGCAGCTGCATCCCGAAGCTCCCGGCAACCAGGTCTATGACTGGGTGATCGGCGACGAAGGCGCGACGGATGCCGCGTTCTCGAAGGCCGCCAATGTCGTGAAGCTCGACGTCACCAACAACCGCCTCGCGCCGAACGCGATGGAACCCCGCGCGGCGATCGCCGATTACGACGAGGCGGAAGAGCACTTCACGCTCTACACGACCTCGCAGAACCCGCACGTCGCCCGCCTCGTGCTGTCGGCGTTTTACAACATCGCCCCCGAGCACAAGCTGCGCGTGATCGCACCCGACGTCGGCGGCGGTTTCGGCTCGAAGATCTTCATCTATCCCGAGGAGATGGTGGCGCTCTGGGCCTCGAAGAAGGTCGGCCGTCCCGTGAAGTGGACCGGCGACCGCACCGAAGCCTTCCTCACCGACGCGCATGGCCGCGACCATGTGACCCATGCCGAGATGGCGTTCGACGCCAACAACAAGATCACCGGCCTGAAGGTGAAGACCTACGCCAATTTCGGCGCCTACATGTCGCTGTTCTCGTCGTCGGTCCCGACCTATCTCTACGCGACGCTGCTGTCGGGCCAGTACAACATCCCGGCAATCCATGCCGAGGTGATCGGCGTCTACACCAACACCACGCCGGTCGACGCCTATCGCGGCGCGGGCCGCCCCGAGGCGAGCTATCTGATCGAACGCCTGATGGAGACGGCGGCGCGGCAGTTGAAGGTCGATCCGACCGCGCTGCGCCGGCAGAACTTCATCACCGAGTTTCCGCACCAGACGCCCGTGATCATGGCCTATGACGTCGGCGACTTTAATGCCTCGCTCGACGCCGCGATGAAGGCGATCGACTATGCCGGCTTCGCTGCCCGCAAAGCCAAGGCAAAAGCCGACGGCAAGCTGCGCGGCATCGGCGTGTCCTGCTACATCGAGGCCTGCGGCATCGCGCCGTCGAAGGCCGTCGGCAGCCTGGGCGCCGGCGTCGGCCTGTGGGAATCGGCCGAAGTGCGCGTCAACCCGGTCGGCACCATCGAGATCCTCACCGGCTCGCACAGCCACGGCCAGGGCCACGAGACCACCTTCTGCCAGCTGGTCTCGGAACGCCTCGGCATTCCCATCAGCCAGGTCTCGATCGTCCATGGCGACACCGACAAGGTGCAGTTCGGCATGGGCACCTACGGCTCGCGCTCGGCGGCTGTCGGTCTCACCGCGATCCTGAAGGCGATGGAGAAGATGGAATCCAAGGCCAAGAAGATCGCGGCGCACGCGCTGGAAGCCTCCGAAGCCGACATCGTCATCGAGAATGGCGAGTTCAAGGTGACCGGAACCGACAAGGCGATCGCACTGCCGATGGTCGCGCTGGCGGCCTACACCGCGCACAATCTGCCTGACGGGATGGAGCCGGGCCTGAAGGAAAGCGCCTTCTACGACCCGACCAACTTCACCTTCCCGGCCGGTACATATATCTGCGAGCTCGAGGTCGATCCCGGCACCGGCAAGACCTCCTTCGTCAACTTCGTCGCGGCCGATGATTTCGGCCGGCTGATCAACCCGATGATCGTCGAAGGCCAGGTTCATGGCGGCCTTGTGCAAGGCATCGGGCAAGCGCTACTGGAACACGCGATCTACGACGCCAGCGGCCAGCCGGTCACGGCCTCGTTCATGGACTACGCCATGCCCCGCGCCGACGATGTGCCGTCGTTCAATCTCTCCCACACCACGACGCTGTGTCCGGGCAATCCCTTGGGCATCAAGGGTTGCGGTGAGGCCGGCGCGATCGGCGCCTCCGCGGCCGTGATCAACGCGATCACGGATGCGATCGGCACGAACAATTTGGAAATGCCCGCAACCCCTGACAGGGTGTGGCGCACGATCCACGCGGCTTAAGAGGAACATCAAAGATGTACCAGACCACTTATCATCGCGCTTCCTCCGTCGACGAAGCCGTAAGCCTGTTCGCCAAGGGCAGCGAAGCAAAGTTCCTCGCAGGCGGCCAGACGCTGCTGCCGGTGATGAAGCAGCGCCTCGCCAGCCCCTCCGATGTGATCGACCTCGGCAAGATCAAGGAGCTGCAGGGTGTCGAGCTCTCGGGCGACGTGCTGACCATCAAGGCCGGCACGACCTATTTCGATATCATGCAGAATGCCGACGTGAAGAAGGCGATCCCCGCGATCACCTATCTCACCTCGGTGCTCGGCGACCCCGCGGTGCGCTATCGCGGCACGATCGGCGGCTCGATCGCCAACAACGATCCCGCCGCGGATTATCCCGCCGCCCTGCTCGCGCTCGGCGCCACCGTGAAGACCAACAAGCGGTCGATTGCGGCGGAGGATTTCTTCAAGGGCCTGTTCACCACGGCCCTCGAAGACGGCGAGATCATCACAGCCGTGTCGTTCCCGGTTCCGGAGAAGGCCGGATACGAGAAGATGCGGCATCCGGCCTCGCGCTTCGCGCTCACCGGCGTCTTCGTCGCAAAGACGAAGTCAGGCGAGGTTCGTGTTGCCGCCACCGGCGCCTCGCAGAGCGGCGTGATGCGGGTGCCCGCGATCGAAGCGGCGCTGAAGGCGAACTGGTCGCCATCGGCGATCGATGGCGTCAGCATTTCGGCGAGCAATCTGCTGGCCGACATCCACGGCACGGCGGAGTATCGCGCGAACCTGATCAAGGTGATGGCGCAGCGCGCGGTGGCCGCCGCCGGCTGATCGCCTAGCTCAAGCGCGACGCAGCGTCGCGCTCTAGCGTCTCAACACAAATCCTCCGCGGCGCGCAGCAATGCGCGCCGCTTTTATTATGCGCCCATGCATGAAAAGCGCTTGCCTCGCTGGCGCGAAGGCGGGAAAAGTTAATCAGCCAATTAACTCGCCCCGCAGAGGAACGTCAGAGGCATTTGCCAGAACATCTGGCATACGCCCGCGACCCGAGGAAACAACAACGTGCTCGACAAACCAGCCCAGACCGCTTCCGTCCGCACCTCCGGCCCGCTCTCCGGTTTCCGCGTCGTCGAATTCGCCGGCATCGGACCCGGTCCGTTTGCCTGCATGATGCTGGCCGACATGGGCGCCGATGTCGTCACGCTCGACCGCGTCGGTGCGAAAAGAGCATGAAGTCGGTGGCGGGCCGCGGCCGCAAGGTGATCGAGCTCGACCTCAAGGACAAGGCGGCGATTGCGCAGGTGCTCGACCTGCTTGCGAATGCCGACGCGCTGGTCGAAGGCTTTCGCCCCGGCGTGATGGAGCGGCTCGGGCTCGGCCCTGATGTCGTGCTCGCGCGCAACCCGAAACTCGTCTACGGCCGCATGACCGGCTGGGGCCAGGAAGGCCCGCTCGCCAACGCTGCAGGCCATGACATCAACTACATCTCGATCACCGGCGCGCTCGCCGCGATCGGCACCAAGGAGGCCCCGGTGCCGCCGCTCAACCTGGTCGGCGATTTCGGCGGCGGCGCGCTCTATCTCGTCGTCGGCGTGCTCGCGGCGCTGCTCGAAGCGCAGAAGTCCGGCAAGGGCCAGGTTGTCGATGCAGCGATGTGCGACGGCGCGGCATCGCTGATGTCGTTCTTCTTCGACATGAAAACGCTCGGCCGCTGGACCGAAGGCCGCAACCGGAACTTCCTGGACGGCGGCGCTCACTTCTACGGCGTCTATGAATGCGCCTGCGGCCATTTCGTCTCGATCGGCTCGATCGAACCGCAATTCTACGCGCTGCTGCGCGAGCACGCAGGCCTCACCGACGCCGATTTCGACGCGCAGATGGACCCCAAGGCCTGGCCCGCGCTGAAGGAGAAGTTGAAGGCCGTCTTCAAGAGCAAGACGCGCGAGGACTGGTGCAAGATCATGGAAGGCACCGACATCTGCTTCGCGCCGGTCCTGACCATGTCTGAGGCGACCGAGCATCCGCACATGGTCGCCCGCAACGTCTTCGTCGAGCGCCACGGCGTGAAGCAGCCCGCGCCGGCGCCAAGGTTCTCGCGAACGCCGTCGTCAGTGCGTGAGCCGGAGGGAGCGGAGATCGGCGCGGTGACGAGCGCGTGGAAGCGATAGATCGAGCTGCGGCAAAGATTGCGTAGGGTGGGCAAAGGCGCAAAGCGCCGTGCCCACCGTTTTTCAAAGTTATGAAAGACGTGGTGGGCACGCTTCGCTTTGCCCACCCTACGGCAGTGCGACCTAAGCCGCCGTATCCACCTTCAGCACCCCGCGCCGAATCTGGTCCTCCTCGATCGATTCGAACAAGGCCTTGAAGTTACCTTCGCCAAAGCCGTCGTCGCCCTTGCGCTGGATGAACTCGAAGAAGATCGGGCCGATCGCGTTCGCCGAGAAGATCTGCAGCAGCACCTTGGTCTGGCCGCCGTCGACCACGCCTTCGCCGTCGATCAGGATGCCGTTCTTCTGCAGGCGGGTGAGATCCTCGCCATGCTTGGGCAGGCGCGCGTCGATCCGCTCGAAATAGGTCTCTGGCGGCGAGGGCATGAACGGCAAGCCGGCTGCACGCAGGCCTTCGATCGTGCCGTAGATGTCGCGGCAGCCGCAGGCGATGTGCTGGATACCTTCGCCGCGATAGATATTCAGATATTCCTCGATCTGGCCGGAATCGCTGGCGTCCTCGTTGATCGGGATCCGGATCTTGCCGTCCGGGCTGGTCAGCGCACGCGAGAACAGGCCGGAGGCGCGGCCCTCGATGTCGAAGAAGCGGATCTGGCGGAAATTGAAGAGCTTTTGGTAGAAGCCCGTCCACACGTCCATGCGGCCGCGATGGACGTTGTGGGTGAGGTGATCGAGATAGAACAGGCCCGCGCCGACCGGACGCGGGTCGCGCGCGCCGAGCCACTCGAACTCGGCATCATAGGCCGAGCCCTTGGCGCCAAAGCGATCGACGAAATAGAGCAGGCTGCCGCCGATGCCCTTGATCCCTGGCACATCGAGCGTCTTCTGCGCCGATGAAGCATCGGCAGGCTCCGCGCCGAGCGAAATCGCACGGTCGTAGGCCGCCTTCGCATCGACGACGCGAAACGCCATCGACGGCGCGCAGGGGCCGTGCGCGGCGACGAAATCATGGCCGTGGGTGCCGGGCTCCTCGTTGACGAGATAGTTGATGTCGCCCTGGCGATAGACGGTGATCCGCTTGCTCTTGTGGCGCGCGACGGGCGCATAGCCCATCAGCTTGAACAATGCGTGCAGCTCTTCCGGATTGGGATGGGCGTATTCGACGAACTCGAACCCGTCGGTGCCCATCGGATTGTCGGCGGTGATCGTGGCCGGCGGTGCATCGTGCGGAAACGGACCCATGGTGTTCTCCAGATTGCTGTTGCCATGAACTATCCTTCATTGGGCGCGCAAGGAGCGTGCAAATGGGGCGCGTATTGGCTATCCTATGCACGATCTATGCATTAAATGGATAAATAGCGCATGATGTCGGTCGATGCCTTCGATCTCAAGATCTTGACCGCGCTCCAGGATGACGGCCGCCTCACCAACCAGGAGCTTGCCGACATCGCAGGCCTTTCCGCTTCGCAATGCTCGCGGCGGCGGATGCGGCTGGAGGAGGAGAAGGTGATCTCAGGGTACCACGCCGATCTCTCCAGCGAAGCGCTCGGATTCGGTGTGATCGCCTTCATCCAGGTGGGGCTCGCGACCCACTCGCCCGACAATTCCAAGCGGTTTCGCACGCTGGTCAACCGCATCGACGAGATCCAAGAGGCCTATTCGCTGACGGGCGACGCCGATTACGTGCTCAAGGCCGTGCTGCGCGACCTCAAGGGGCTCTCCAATCTCGTCAATGACGTCTTGATGCCGCACCAGAGCGTAGCGCATGTGCGCTCGTCGATCGTGCTCGATCGGCTGAAGGAGAGCTCGCGGCTGCCGCTGAAGGATTTGAAGGCTGGCTGAAATCGAGGGAACTACGGCCTTCGCGCGCCACGCCCCGTCTGCGATGATCAGGGCATCTTGCGGAGATTCAACCATGGCCCTCCAGCTTCGACCGAACTGCGAATATTGCGACCGCGACCTGCCCCCTGATGCAAAGGATGCGCGGATCTGCTCCTACGAATGCACGTTCTGCGCGGACTGCGTGGAGACCAAGCTGTCGAACGTCTGCCCGAACTGCGGTGGCGGCTTTGCGCCGCGCCCGATCAGGCCAACGCAGGAATGGCGGCCGGGCGTATGCACGACGAAACAGGTGCCGTCGGACAAGCGCGTGCATTTGAAATACAGCGTGGAGGATGTCGCGGTGCATTGCGCGAAGATCAAGGATGTCCCGCCGGAGAGGCGGTAGTTTAGGGCGCCATTCCGGCTCGATGCGCGGCATCGAACCCGGAATCTCGAGGTTCCGGGTCTGGTCCTTCGGACCATCCCGGAACGACGAAGATCAATCACTCCGCCGGCAGAATCGTCCCCTCGACCTCGCCGAACCCGATGCGATAGCCGTTGCCCTGGCACCAGCCGCGCATGACGAGGCTGTCGCCATCTTCGAGAAACGAGCGCTTGACCCCGCCGGGAAGCTCGACCGGTTCGGTGCCGTTCCAGCTGATCTCGAGCAAGCTGCCGCGTTGATCCTTCTCCGGGCCGGAGATGGTGCCGCTGCCCAGGAGATCGCCGACATTCATCGCACAGCCCGAGGAGGCGTGGTGCATCAGCTGCTGCACCGAGGACCAGTACATGTATTTGAAATTGGTGTGGCTGATGCTGGTAGGAGCATTCGCGCCGCCGGGGCGCAAGGAGACGTCAAGTTCAACGTTGTAATTCTGGGGTCTCGTCTGCTTGAGATAGTCGAGCGGCACCGGCTCCTGCTCCGGCCCCTTCAGGCGGAACGGCTCCAGCGCCTCGCGCGTCACCACCCAGGGGCTGATCGAGGTCGCAAACGCTTTTGCCAGGAACGGGCCGAGCGGCACATATTCCCATTGCTGGATGTCGCGCGCACTCCAGTCGTTGAGCAGCACGAAGCCGAAGATCATCTCCTCGGCCTGTTGCTCCGTCAGCATGCCGCCCATCGGCGACGACTGGCCGACCACGACGCCCATCTCCAGCTCGAAATCGAGCCGCTTGCACGGGCCGAAGCTCGGCAGCTCGACATTCGGCGGCTTCAGTTGCCCGCGCGGCCGCTTCACCCCGGTGCCGGAGACGACGACGGTTGAGGCGCGACCGTTGTAGGCGATCGGCATATGCAGCCAGTTCGGCTGCAGCGCGTTGTCCTTGCCGCGGAACATCACGCCGACATTGGTGGCGTGCTCCTTGGAAGAATAGAAATCGGTATAGCCGGAGACGTTGAACGGCAGATGCAGCTTCGCCTCGCGCATCGGCACTAACGCCGAATTGCGCAGCTCTTCATTGTCGCGCAGCTCCGGATGATCGTGACGCAATAGCTCGCTGATCCGCGCCCGCGTCTTCGCCCAAACCTTCGGCCCCAACGCCATGAACGGATTGAGCGAGGGCCCCGAGAACACCCCGAGCGGACCGACATCGAGCCGCGAATCCTGCTCCAGCGCCCAGAGATCGAGCACGTGATCGCCGATCGCCACGCCGACGCGCGGCGTCGGATTTGCCGAGGTCGAGAACACACCATAGGGCAGATTCTGGATCGGAAAGTCGGAGGCAGGATCGACCTCGATGAAGGAGCGGAGGCTGGGATCGTTGGGGTGAGGCATTGGTGTCCTGCCGAATTTCCTTGAAAGGGGCTCCGCCGTCATTCCGGGGCGCGCGGAGCGCGAGCCCGGAATCCATACTCACGATCGTGGCTATGGATTCCGGGCCTGGCCCTTCAGGCCATCCCGGAATGACGACGGTGGGAGTTGACTACGGCCTGTTCGGGTCGAACCGCTTTTCCAGACCCTTCCAGCAATCCGCGTAGTCGTCCTGAAGCGTGGACGACTTCGCGGCATGCTCCGTGACCCTCTGCGCATAGCGGGTCTCGAACATGAAGGCCATGGTGCCGGTCAGCTTCACCGGCTTGAGTTCGCCATTGCTCGCATGCTCGAAGGCGTCGCGGTCGGGACCGTGCGGCAGCATGCAATTGTGCAGGCTGACGCCGCCCGGTACGAAGCCCTGCGGCTTGGCGTCGTAGACACCGTAGATCAGACCCATGAACTCGCTCATGATGTTCATGTGATACCAGGGCGGGCGGAAGGTGTTGTCGGCGACCATCCAGCGCTCTGGAAAAATCACGAAGTCGATATTCGCGGTGCCCGCGGTCTCCGACGGCGAGGTCAGCACCGTGAAGATCGAGGGATCGGGATGATCGAAGCCGATCGCACCGACCGGAGAGAAGGTGCGCAGATCGTATTTGTAAGGCGCGTAATTGCCGTGCCAGGCAACCACGTCGATCGGCGAATGCGGCAAATTCGTCTTGAACAGCGCGCCGCCCCACTTCACGTAGAGCTCGGTTGGCGTGTCCTTGTCCTCGTAATAGGCGACAGGCGTCAGGAAATCGCGCGCATTGGCGAGGCAATTGGCGCCGATCGGCCCGCGCTCCGGCAGCGTGAAGGCGCCGCCATAGTTCTCGCAGAGATAGCCGCGCGCCGGTCCGCTCGGAATCTCGACGCGGAATTTGACGCCGCGCGGGATCACCACGATCTCGCCGGGCTCGGCGTCGATGCGGCCGAACTCGGTGACGAGGCGGAGATTGCCCTGCTGAAGCACGAACATCAGCTCGCCATCGGCATTGTAGAAATGCTGGTCCACCATCGACTTGGTGATGAGATAGACATGCGCGGCCATGCCGGCCTGCGTGTTGACGTCGCCCGCGGTCGTCATCGTCTGCACGCCCCCGAGGAAAGTCACGTCCTCCTTCGGGATCGGCGCCGGGTCCCAGCGCAATTGCGCGATCGGCAGATCGTATTCGTGGCACGGCGCCGAGCGCCACAAGCCATCATCGGCCTTCTCGAAACGTCCGGAGTGCTTGACCGATGGACGGATGCGATAGAGCCAGGAGCGCTCGTTGGTGCCGCGCGGCGCAGTGAAGGGCGAGCCCGAGAGCTGCTCGGCATAAAGGCCATAGGCGCAGCGTTGCGGCGAGTTGCGCCCGATCGGCAGGGCGCCCGGAAGCGCCTCGGTCTCAAAGCTGTTGCCGAAGCCTGACATGTAGCCTGGCGTGACCTGCGCCGAGCTGCGGATGATCTGATCAGGCGAGGTATTGATGTTCATGACTATCCTCCTCCTTGCAGGGCGGCCCACATTTCCTGGTCGCGCTTGTCGGTCCAGATCACGGGATCGTCGATCCCCGACGCTTCGTCATAGGCGCGCGACACGTTGAACGGCAGGCAGTGCTCATAGATGGCGAAGCTGTGGAATTTCGGATCCATCACTTCGCGCGTCGCCGCCATCGTCTCCTTCAGCGTGCGCCCCCTGGCGACGGAGATTTCGGCGGCCCCATAGAGCGAGGTGACGAAGTCGCGCGTCATCGCGATGGCTTCGCGCACCGTGGCTGTGCCCTTGAGCGCATCGCCGCGACCCGGCGCGATCGCCTTGGGATTGAAGTTGCGGATCTCGTTCAGCGTCATCGGCCATTCCCGCAAATGCGCATCGCCGCAATAGCAGGCCGAGTGATATTCGATGAGATCGCCGGAGAACATGACCTCGGCATCCGGCACCCAGGCGACGATGTCGCCGGAGGTGTGGCCGGCGCCGAGCTGCATCAGGCGCACTTCGCGTTTCCCCAGATAGATCGACATCTCGCCTTCGAAGGTCAGAGTCGGCCAGGTCAGGCCCGGGATGCTGGCGGCATCCTGAAACAGGCGGGGGAAACGACCGTATTCGGAATCCCAATCCTGCTGGCCGCGCTCCGCGATCAGCCGATGGGTCTCCTGCGAGGCCACGATGCCTTGCGCCTTATAGGCGGACGCCCCCAACACGCGCACGGCGTGATAATGCGACAGCACGACATATTTGATCGGCTTGTCGGTGACGGTGCGGACGCGCTCGATCACCTTGTTGGCCATCGCCGGCGTCGACTGCGCATCGAACACGAGGCAGCCGTCGTCGCCGACGATGATCGCCGTGTTCGGATCGCCCTCGGCGGTGAAGGCGTAGAGATCGGGGCCAATCTCGGAGAAGGTGATTTTCTTCTCGGAGAGATCGCCGGTGGATGCGAAATTCTTCGCCATCAATTCATCCTTAGGTCACGAGGTTATTGTTGTTGCTGTTGTTGCTGCTGGCCGTCGATCATTCGGCGCTTTGCAAGCCCGATCGCCTCACGGAGCACGTCGAGGTCGCCGATGTGGTTGGCGAGGATCAACACCAAGGCCGCGTCGAAATCCGCGCTCTGCTCATCGGTGAGGCCGCGATGCGCTTCGACGATGGCGCGGAAGGCATCGTCAGGACGCGCGAAATTGGAGTTGGTGGAGAGCGGCATGCCAGTCCTCAATTCAAACCTTGGGCGCGCGACAACGCCGCCGCAACCAGCTCGCGCGTCGGATGACGGAAGCGCGCCGCAACGTAGCCATCGGGCCGCAGCAGATAGGCTGCCTCGGCCCCGGCGTCGTAGCGCTTCGC
This sequence comes from Bradyrhizobium sp. A5, assembly GCF_042076515.1. Taxonomy (NCBI): domain Bacteria; kingdom Pseudomonadati; phylum Pseudomonadota; class Alphaproteobacteria; order Hyphomicrobiales; family Nitrobacteraceae; genus Bradyrhizobium; species Bradyrhizobium sp. A5. The sequence continues at coordinate 6,774,219 of NZ_CP148990.1, forward strand.
GACGAGGCCCGAGGGATCGGCCAGTCCGCCTGCGCCGCCGATGCGGATATCCCTGACGCCATCGGGCGTCTCGATCGCCGCGCCATTGCTGAACGACAGCAAGGTGAACTCCGTTCCGCCCTTGCTGAACGCGTCCGTCAAGTAGGCGCTCTCGCCCGCGATCGGCGCATCGAGCATCGAACGTCCCGGCGACGGTCCGCCGCGCCACGCATCCGCATCGGGCGACGACAGCGGCGAGTCATAGCCGCACGGCACCGAGAGCCGGCCACCGTTGACCATTCGCTTGCCGAACTCCGTCTCCTTGGCCAGCGACAGCACCGCCTTGCGCAGCCTTGCTTCCTGGTGCGAGTTCGGCGCCATGAAATCGGTCGAGCGGGTGGATTCGCGGATGTTCTCGTCGGCCGCCATGCTGCGCTCGACATGGTAGCTCTCGAGCAGGCTCGCGGGCGACTTGCCGCGCAGCACGCGATCGAGCTTCCAGGACAGGTTCTCGGCGTCCTCGAGACCCGAATTGGCGCCCCGCGCACCGAACGGCGAGACCTGATGCGCGGAATCGCCGGCGAGAATGACACGGCCGTGGATGAAGCGGTCCATTCGTCGGCACTGGAATTTGTAGAGCGAGATCCACTCGAACTCGAACTTGTCGTGGCCGAGCATGCGCGCGATCCGCGGCCGTACGTTCTCGGGTTTCTTCTCGACCACCGGATCGGCATAGCGATTGAGTTGGAGGTCAATCCGCCAGACGTCGTCGGGCTGGCGGTGCAGCAGGGCCGAACGTCCGGCATGGAACGGCGGATCGAACCAGAACCAGCGCTCGGTCGGGAATTCCGCGGTCATCTTGACGTCGGCGATCAAGAACTGGTCTTCGAACACCTGGCCGGCGAACTCGGCGCCAACCATCTGCCGCAGCGAGGAGCGTGCGCCGTCGCAGGCGATGACATATTGCGCGTGCAGGCGATAGGCGCCCTCCGGCGTCTCGATGGTCAGCGCGACGGAGTCGTTACGCTGCTCGAGCGCCGTCACCTTGTTGCGCCAGCGCAGGTCGATCGCAGGCAGATCGCCGATGCGGTCGACCAGATAGGCCTCGGCGTAATATTGCTGAAGGTTGATGAAGGCCGGCCGCTTGTGACCATCCTCCGGCAGCAGGTTGAACTGGTAGAGCTGGGACTCGCCGTGAAAGATTCGGCCGACGCTCCACACCACGCCCTTGTCGACCATGCGGTCGCCGACGCCGAGCCGGTCCCAATATTCCAGCGAACGTTTCGAGAAGCAGATCGCGCGCGAGCCTTCGCCGATGCGGTCGGCGTCATCCAGAAGAACGACGTGCTGGCCGCGCTGGGCCAGATCAATCGCCAGCGACAGCCCGACCGGGCCCGCGCCGACGATCACGACCGGATGCTCCGCCGGATTTTGGCCGGCTCGGTCCTGGTCGGGATGACGGCGATAGCCGAACTGGGTTTTGGCCTGATCCGTATTGGCCGGCGCCATACACTAACCTCGGCTCTGGTCAGAACAAGACTGATCTGCTAGATAGTCTCACGTGCAACTATTTTGGACCGGAGCCAGCCGGCCGTCAACTGGAATTCGGAGCGCTCTGCTTGGCGAGGACATCCAGCGACATCGCCCTGAAGACACGGCAGGCTCGCGAGGCTTCTCCGCGAGAAAAAACCCGGCTCGATCTGTTCAAGTTCGTACCGTTCCGCCTCAACCGGCTCGCCGCGGAGGTGAGCGCCGCGCTCTCGGTCGAGTATCAGGAGCGCCACGGCCTCGACATTCCGGCCTGGCGCGTGATCGCCACGCTCGGCTTCCGCAACGACGCATGCAGCGCGCAATACATCTCGCAATGCACGCGCACGCACAAATCGACCATCAGCCGCGCGGTGACGACGCTGCTGCACGAAAAGCTGATCGAGCGGGTCGAGAACGAGGCCGACCGCCGCGAATTCCGCCTGCAACTGACGGCCAAGGGCCGCGCCCTCTACGAGGAGCTGTTCCCGCAATTGCTGCGGCGGGAAGACGAGATCCTCGCCTGCCTGTCCGCGCAAGAGCGTAAGCTGCTATCGGCTCTGCTCGGCAAGATCGAGGACAGCCTCGACCTGATCCAGACCAGCGAAGAGGCGGACGCCAAGCAGGCGTATTAGTCTCCGCTGTCATTCCGGGGCGCCGCAAAGCGGCGAGCCCGGAATGACGCTATCGCATCATTTCGCAAACGACCGCGACGGCGGCAGGTGCAGCGCCCAGGCGTCGACCTTGTCGCTGGCGCGTGGATAGATCTCCGTGACGATCGGATCATGGCCGGGAATGAACCGGTCAGGATGCCCCGCGAGACGTTCGATCGTCTCCCAGCCCTGCGCCATGTCGCCGATATCAAGGACGATCGGGAACGGGCTGCGCCGCTGCAGATTGGCGTAGTAGTGCGCAGCGTCGGACGCCAGCACCACCGGCCCGCGCGCGGTCTCGACCTTGACCACCTGCAAACCGTCCGAATGGCCGCCGACACGATGCACGGTGACGCCGGGCGCGACCTCGCCGTCGCCGGAGTAGAAGGTGACACGCTCGCCATAGACGTGGCGCACCATCTGCGTGACGTGCTCGACCGAGAACGGATGTCGCAACAGTCCGTTGCACATGCAGCGTCCGGTCGCGTAAGCCATCTCGCGCTCCTGGAGATGGAAGCGCGCGTTCGGGAAGCGGTCGAGATTGCCGGCATGATCGTAGTGCAGATGTGTCACGATAATGTCGCGAATGGCCGGCGCCGCGACGCCGAAGCGCTCCAGCGCGTCGACCGGATTGAGCGTCAGCTTGCGCGCCCGCGCGCTCGCCTCCTCGGCATTGAAGCCGGTATCGACCAGGATATCGCGGCCGCCGCCGCGGATCAGCCAGACGAAGTAGTCGAGGTCCTGCGCTGCGCTATCGTGCGGATCGGGCTGAAGGAAATTCATGTTGGGGGTGCGCGGCGTCATTGTCGCATAGCGCAGGGCGTAGATTTCGTAGGCGTTTCCCATGGTCTTTCTTTTTCTGAATTTGGATCGTGCGGGATGATCGCGCGCACCAAGCCATTGTCCGCCGCAAAGGTCAAACACCGCGCGTTGCGACAAGGGCAGAGCTGCAATGTGAGACCAATCACACTGGCTTCGCCAAAACGGCCCTAAAACGTAGCTGCCTCAAGATTTGGCGGCCCTCGCAAGTCCGCCGCAAGACCCAACCCCAAGCGTGTCGAGCGCAACAGTGACAATCCCTCTATTATTCCCCTCGCAGCGTTCTCGAGGGTCGCAGTCTATTGTCGCGATACCGCCGAATCTCCAAGCGGTTGACGCCCCCCTTCCCCGGTTTGATAATGGACATTGCGTAAGTTAAGGTCGCCGCGGCGCAAGCTGGTAACGGCGCCTTTTTGGCTGGACCGCGCTCATTATGAAAATTCGCTTCCTTTTTCTTCTGCCCTTGCTCGTTTCGCTCGTTCCGACTGCGTCGTCGCTGGCCGCCAGCGACCGTTTTGCGCTGGTGATCGGCAACGCGAAATATCCTGATGCGGATGCCCCGCTGAAGGAACCGCTCAACGATGCGCGCGACGTCGCCGACGAGCTCAAGCGCGACGGCTTCTCCGTCGAGATCGGCGAAAACCTGACCGGCGACGGCATGCGCCGCGCCTTCGACAAGCTCTACGGCAAGATCAAGCCGGGCTCGGTGGCGCTGGTGTTCTTCAGCGGCTTCGGCATCCAGTCGGCGCGCCAGAGCTACATGTTGCCGGTCGATGCGCAGATCTGGACCGAATCCGACGTGCGCCGCGACGGCATCAGCCTCGAAACCGTGCTCGGCGAGCTCAACACCCGCGGCGCCGGCGTCAAGATCGCGCTGATCGACGCCTCCAGGCGCAACCCGTTCGAGCGCCGGTTCCGCAGCTTCTCGGCCGGCCTGACCCCGGTCATCGCGCCGAATGGCACGCTGGTGATGTACTCGGCGGCGCTGGCCTCGGTGGTATCCGACGCCGGCGGCGACCACAGCCTGTTCGTCCAGGAGCTCCTGAAGGAAATCCGAGTCCCCGATCTGATGGCGGAGGAGACGCTGAACCGCACCAAGATGGGCGTCACCCGCGCTTCCCGCGGCGAGCAGGTGCCGTGGATATCCTCGTCGCTCGCCGAAGACTTCTCGTTCATTCCGGGAGCCGGCGGATCGCGCCCACCGGCGACGACACAGCCGCCTCCCCCGCCGCCGGTCGTCGCCAACAACCCGCCTCCGGCTCCGGCCGCGCCGCCATCACCGCCTTCGCCGCCGAAGGCGGCCGATACGGCGGCTGCACCGGCGCCTGCCCCTCCTCCCGCACCGGCCCCGGCGCCGAAACCGCAGGTCGAGGCCGCCCTGCCTCCGCCGCCACCGCCACCGCCGGTGAAACCGGCCGAGACCCCCCCCGCTCCAAGCATGGATAGCGGGCCGAGCGCGGCCGCGCTGGCGGAAGACCCAACCATCAAGGGCCTGACGGCCAAGATCGCGGCCAACCCGGACGACGTGAACGCGCTATACCGGCGCGGCCAGGTCTATGCCAGCAAGGGCGCCTACAACCTCGCCATCAAGGATTTCGACGACACGCTCCGCATCAACTCGAAGGACGTCGAGGCACTCAACAACCGGTGCTGGACCCGCACCGTGATCGGCGACCTCCAGGGCGCCCTGAAGGATTGCAACGAGGCTCTGCGGCTCCGCCCGAATTTCGTCGATGCGCTGGACAGCCGGGGGCTCGTGAATCTGAAATCGGGCGCGGTCAAGAACGCCATTGCCGATTTCGACGCGGCTTTGAGGATCAACCCGCGCCTGACCTCCTCGCTCTTCGGGCGGGGAATCGCCAAGCAGCGCAACGGCTCGGTCCAGGAAGGCGCGCTCGACATCGCCAATGCCAAGGCGATGGACCCGAACATCGTTCAGGAATTCGCAAGCTACGGAGTACGCTAGTATTTTTTTGAAATGAGGCAGACGACGCCTCGAACCCTCGGCGGCCCTGCGAAGACTAACAATCGGATGCCGCAGGCGGCCTTTTCGGGGGCCTATTGCAGGAATTTTAGAACCGCGCAGGTCGGCTGCGCAGGAGGGACTGGCAATGAGATCGGCTGCAAGAGGACTTACCGCAATCCTGTCCATCATGGCCATCGGCGCCGCCCTGTCGCTGCCGGCCTCCCCAGCATTCGCCGGCGACGACGGCAACAGCAAGAACGTCACCGAGGACGAGATCGTCCGCGCACTGGCGCCGCCGCCGAAGAAGCCGCTGACCCGCGGCCTCTCGATTGCCCCGCAGGCCGATCCCGCGCCGACCGCGGTTGAGACCAAGCTGATCCAGTCCGTGCGCGGCCGTTCGACGCGCTCGCTGTCGTCGACTGAGCGCGAGGAGATCGCCTCGGCCGCCAAGGACAAGCCGAACATCGATCTCGAAATCACCTTCGACTACAACTCGGCCAATATCAGCGCCAAGTCGCTGGCTTCGGTGCAGGCGCTCGGCCGCGCGCTGACCAGCCCCGACCTGAAGGGCTCGACCTTCGTGGTTGCCGGCCACACCGACGCCGCCGGCAGCGAGGGCTACAATCAGGACCTGTCCGAGCGCCGCGCGGATTCAATCAAGCGCTACCTCGTCGACAAGTACAGCATCTCGGCGACGGATCTGGTCACCGTCGGCTACGGCAAGAGCAAGCTGAAGGACCCGAGCCAGCCGATGGCGGAGGTCAATCGCCGCGTGCAGGTCGTCAACATGGAAAACAAGACCACCGCATCGAAGTAAGCACGACCCAATCCTATCGAAGTGACAAGTCGTGATGTGGTGTAAAGTCTTGCTACCAGAGCGCGTCCCGCAGCCTTGCGGGACGCCGCTTCATTTCAGGGAAACACTCTCAGCAGGCCTCGTGCGGATGGCCGTGAGCCAGGCCAGGACAATCCGGCGATGAACGTCTCCGAATATCTCAAGCCTGCCGGAACCGTAGTGTTCGTCGTTGCGCTCGGCGTCGGCTATTATCTGTTCGAGCATCGGCATCGCCCCGAGGCGAAGGAAACGCCGAGCGAGGCGCTCGTCATTGTGACGAAATCGACCAATGCCTGCTTCTCCGACCTGGTGCGGGTCACCGGCTTTTTCGTGCCTCGCCGCGAGGCCGTGGTCGTCGCCGACCAGGAAGGCTCCAGGGTCACCGACCTCTTCGTCACAGAGGGCGCCATGGTCACCGACAATCAGGAACTGGCACGCCTGACGGCGCCACCGCAGATCCCGGGCCAGCCGCAGCGGCCTGGTCCGCAAGGCCCGGTCTCGCTGAAGGCACCTGCGCCGGGCCTCATCACCGAAGTTCGCACCATCGTCGGCGCGCCCGCCTCACCGCAGGCCGGCCCGATGTTCCGCATAGCCGTCAACAACGAGATCGAGCTCGACGCCCAGGTCCCCGCCGTGCACATGCCCAAGCTCAGCCCCGGCGCGACCGTGCGCATCAGCCGCGACGACGCGACTGACCTGATCGGACGGGTCCGGCTGGTTGCGCCGGAGATCGACCGCGCCACCCAGCTCGGCCGCGTCCGCATCAGTGTCACCAACAATCCGTCGCTGAAGGTCGGCGTGTTCGCCCGTGCCTCGATCGACGCCAAGCGGAGCTGCGGCGTCGCGGTCCCCAAGACCGCGATCGACCATCTCATCGTACAGGTCGTCAAAGGCAACACGATCGAGACGCGCAAGGTGCGGGTCGGACTGTCGTCCGACAGCGCGACCGAAATTCTGGAAGGGCTCGACGTCGGCGAAATCGTCGTGGCCGACGCCGGCTCTTCGCTCCATGACGGCGACCAGATCAAGACCATGTTCGCCGATGAACTCGATCGCACGCGGGTACGCTGATGGCTCTCAATATCTCGGCATGGTCGATCCGTAATCCGCTGCCGTCGGTCGTCTTTTCCATCATCCTCCTGATCCTCGGCTGGGTGTCCTTCACCAAGCTCGCGGTGACGCGGCTGCCTTCGGCCGACATTCCCGTGATCTCGGTCGCGGTGTCGCAGTTCGGCGCGGCGCCCGCCGAGCTCGAATCCCAGGTCACCAAGACGGTTGAAGACGCGGTCTCCGGCGTCGAGGGCGTCAGGCACATCACCTCGCAGATTACCGACGGCCTGTCGGTCACCACCATCCAGTTCGCGCTGGAGACCAACACCGACCGCGCGCTCAACGACGTCAAGGACGCGGTGACGCGCGTGCGCTCCAACCTGCCGCAGAACGTCACCGAGCCCCTGATCCAGCGAGTCGACGTCATCGGCCTGCCGATCGTCACCTATGCCGCGATCTCGCCCGGCAAGACGCCGGAACAGCTCTCCTATTTCGTCGACGACGTGGTCAAGCGCGCGCTGCAGGGCGTGCGCGGCGTCGCCCAGGTCGAGCGCATCGGCGGCGTCGAGCGCGAGATACTGGTCTCGCTCGATCCCGACCGCCTGCAGGCGATGGGGCTGACCGCTGTCAACGTCAGCCAGAGCCTGCGCGGCACCAATGTCGACGTCGCCGGCGGCCGCGCCGAGATCGGCAAGAACGACCAGGCGATCCGCACGCTGGCCGGTGCCAAGACGTTGAGCGACCTCGCCGGCACCATGATCCCGCTGTTCGGCGGCGGCGAGGTCCGGATCGACGATCTCGGCACCGTCACCGACACCATCGCCGACCGCCGCACCTTCGCCCGCTTTAACGGCGAGCCGATCGTCGCGCTCGGCATCAAGCGCTCCAAGGGCGCCAGCGACGTGAAGGTCGCCGAGGCCGTCGAGAAGCGCGTCGCCGCGCTGAAAGCCGCCTATCCCGACGTCGACCTCAAGGTGATCGACACATCGGTCGAATACACCAAGGGCAATTACGAGGCGGCTATCTCGACCCTGTTCGAAGGCGCCATCCTCGCCGTCGTCATCGTGCTGCTGTTCCTGCGCGATTTGCGCGCAACCATCATCGCCGCGATCTCGCTGCCGCTGTCGATCTTCCCGGCCTTCTGGGCGATGGACATTCTCGGCTTCTCGCTCAACCTCGTCAGCTTCCTCGCCATCACGCTGTCGACGGGTATCCTCGTCGACGACGCCATCGTCGAGATCGAGAATATCGTCCGGCACATGAATATGGGCAAATCGCCCTACCGTGCCGCGCTCGAGGCCGCCGACGAGATCGGCCTCGCTGTCATCGCGATCTCGCTGACCATCATCGCGATCTTCGCGCCCGCGAGCTTCATGTCCGGCATCGCCGGACAGTTCTTCAAGCAGTTCGGCATCACCGTGTCGGTGCAAGTGTTCTTCTCGCTGCTCGCGGCGCGCTTCGTCACGCCGGTGCTGGCCGCCTACTTCCTCAAGCACCATACGCATGAGGAGCCGCCGCCCGGCCGCGTGTTGCGGTCCTATCACAGGATCGTGGCCTGGTCGGTGAAACACTACTTCATCACAGTGCTGATCGGCTTTGGTGTCTTCGCCGCCTCGATCTGGAGCATCACGCTGCTGCCGCAGGGCTTCCTGCCGGCGCAGGACAGCGCGCGCTCGCTGCTTGCCCTCGAACTGCCGCCGGGCACCCAGCTCGCCTATACCGAAAAGGTCACCGAGGACATCGTCGCGCGCCTGCGCAAGCGGCCCGAGGTCAAGAGCATCTTCGTCGACGGCGGGCGCGTTCCACCGGGAACTCAGGAAGTCCGGCGCGCCGCCCTGATCATCAACTACGTGCCCAAGGCCGACCGCGACATCACCCAGCGCGAGCTCGAATTCTCGATCAGCAAGGAGATGGAGAACGTTCCCGACATCCGCTTCTGGTTCCTCGACGAAAACGGGCTGCGCGCGATCGCGCTCGTGGTCACCGGCGCCGACGCCAACATCGTCAACAACGTCGCGAGCGAACTTGCGACGCAGATGAAGCGGATTCCGATCATCTCCAATGTGATCTCGGAAACCTCGCTGGAGCGCCCAGAGCTGCGCGTCGAGCCGCGCGCCGATCTCGCCGCGCGGCTCGGCGTCTCGACCGAAAGTCTGTCACAGACCATCCGCGTCGCGACCATCGGCGACGTCGGCCCCGCGCTCGCCAAGTTCGATGTCGGCGACCGCCTGGTGCCGATCCGCGTGCAGCTCGAGGACGCCGCGCGCGGCAATCTCAAGACGCTCGAGCAGCTGCGCGTCCCGCTCGGCGAGCACGGCGAGAAGGGTGGCGTGCCGCTCTCGGTGATCGCCGACGTCAAGCTCGACCAGGGTCCGACCAGCATCAACCGCTACGACCGTGAGCGACAGGCCACCGTCGCCGCCGACCTCGTCGGCTCCGCCGCGCTCGGCGATGCCACGAAGATGATCGACGATCTGCCGGTGAAGAAGAGCCTGCCGCCGGGCGTGAAGGTGAATCCCTCGGGTGACGCCGAAAGCCTGGCCGAGTTGTCGAGTGGTTTCGCTACCGCGATTACGGCGGGCTTGATGATGGTCTATGCGGTGCTTGTGCTGCTGTTCGGCACCTTCCTGCAGCCGATCACCATCCTGTTCTCGCTGCCGCTCTCGATCGGCGGCGCGATCGCGGCCCTGCTCGTCACCGGCAAGCAGCTCACCACGCCGGTCTGGATCGGCATCCTGATGCTGATGGGCATCGTCACCAAGAACGCGATCATGCTGGTGGAGTTCGCCATCGAAGCGATCCACGCCGGCAAGCCGCGCGACGAGGCGATGATCGACGCCGGCATGAAGCGCGCCCGCCCGATCGTGATGACCACGATCGCGATGGCCGCCGGCATGATGCCGAGCGCCCTTGCGGTCGGCGCCGGCGGCGAGTTCCGCTCGCCGATGGCCCTCGCGGTGATCGGCGGCCTGATCTTCTCGACCATCCTGTCGCTGGTATTCGTGCCCGCGATGTTCATGGTGATGGACGATCTCGGCGCCCTGATCTGGCGCTTCGGCAAGCGGCTGGTCGTGCACAGCGAGGACGCCGACAGCGGCGACTATCACGCCGCCCCGCCCGTCGGCGCTGCGCCCGCGGGAGCGCTACCAGCGCCGAAGAGCATCGTGCACCCGGCGGCGGAGTAAGAATTTGCCCGCGAGCTGGGCTCGACACGAGTAAGTAAAGTGCTATCTTTTGGGCATGAACCTCGTCAGCCGCACGCTTGAGATCGACGCAAGCACCGATGCCCGCCTCAGGGAAATTGCCTCTGAGCGCGGGAAGGATGTCGCAACGGTGCTCGCCGAGGCTGTCGCGCTGCTGGATTCGGTCATCGATCTTTCTGGCCCGGACCTCGAAGAAGATCGCAATCGTTACGAGGAATTCAAGCGCACTGGGCTCGCCGTCCCGCTCGACGACGTCAAGACATGGGTGGCGAGCTGGGATTCTGTCGACGAGCTGCCTCGACCGCAGCCACGCAAGGTCAGATGATCCTGCTCTCGCCGGCCGCTCTCGAAGATATCGAGCGGCTGCGAACTTTCCTCGACACGGTGAACCCCGGGGCGGCAAGCCGCGCCTTAGCAATGATCTGGAAGGCCATCGACCGGCTGCTGGAATTTCCATCCTTGGGTAAGCCGACCAATGACGGCGATATCCGTCAGATCATCGTCCAGTTCGGCTAATCCGGTTACATCGTGCGATATGTCATCGTTCCCGAGTCCGGCGATATCCTTATCACGCGGCTCTGGCACGGCCGTGAAGCACGCACCTGACTCTACTCGTTCCGAGCGATCGCGGTCAGCTTGGTCATGTTCCGCAGCAGGATGCGGCCGCGCTGGAGATCGAGGATCGCTTCCTTGCGCCAGGTCTGAAGCTGGCGGTTGACGCTCTCGCGGGCGGCGCCGACGAAGACGCCAAGTTGCTCCTGCGAGATGTGCACCTCGGAGCCGAAATCGGCCGCGAGCGCGCAGAGTCGCCGCGCCAGCCGCACCGGCAGCGGCTGCAGCATGGATTCTTCCATGCGCTCGCTCTGCCAGCGGATGCGCTGGCAGAGCAGCGCGATGATCTTGATCGCGACCTTCGGCTCGCGCTCGAGGAAGGCAAGGAAATCTTCGCGCCGCAGCACGAACAATTCGCTGGCTTCGCCCGCGGTCGCGTCCGCGGTGCGGCTCTGGCCGTCCAGCACCGCGACCTCGCCGAACAGATCGCCCGGGCCCATGAAATTCAACGTCAACCGGCTGCCGTCGGAGGCGCCGGTCTCGATGCGGACCTGGCCGCGGCGTACGCCGAACAGCGCGTCGCCCGGATCGCCCTTCTGGAACAGCACCTCGCCGTTCCCCAGATGCTGGGTGTGGCAGAGATTGGACAACCGCTGGAGCTCGTCAGTGCCGAGATCCGCGAACATCGCGTTCATTTTCAGGATGACCGCAAATTCGGCCTGCTTGCTCATTTCAACTTCCTTGTGAACTTTTCCTTGGCCAGTGAACCCGGCCAATCTCCTTGGCAAATCGCTTGGAACCATCGAAAGCAGGATCGCGTAAAACCGCGTCGGGGAAGTGTGTCATAAGTCACATAACTTTGCAGCTCCCCCGGACTATTTTTACGTGCTTGGAGCCGCTTCCCGTCCGGGGATAAACTCAGGCGCAAAGGACGGATGCAAAGGACGGTACTTTGCCGGATTCGATGCCGCTCGTCCGTCGTTGGAAAGTCGACATGAGAGCAGTGAAATTCGCCGGCACGGCTGTGGCCGCCGTCATCATCGTGATCGCGCTCCTGCTGGTGGTCGGGATTCCCTCGGGCTTCCTGACCTCGACGATTGCGTCGCGGGTCGAGAGCGCGACCGGCTATCGCCTGTCGATCGACGGCACTACCAGGATCAGCCTGTGGCCGACGCTGAACGTCACGCTGAACGACCTCACGTTGCAGGACCCCAAAGACCGCAGCGGCATCACGCGCCTCACGATCGATCGCGTGCAGGCCGACATGTCGCTCTCGAGCGTGTGGTCGGGCCGTCCGAAGATCAGCGAGCTCGTCGTCACCCATCCCATGCTCTACCAGCCGCTGCTGCGCGAGCGCCTGCCGAACGCCGGCACCTCGTCGAAGCCGCTCGCGCTCGACACCGACGGCGTGAGCATCGATCGCGTCAAGGTCGATGACGGCGAGGTCGCGTTCGCACGCGTGCGCGATCGCGTCGAGGGCCGGATCAGCGCCATCAATGCCGACGCGATCGTTGGCCGCGACCGCAAGGTCAACATCACCGGCACTGCGCGCGTCGGCGAGCACCCGACCAAGTTCGACATCAAGGCGGCGATGCCGGCGCCGCCGATCGACCGGCCGACCGTTCCGGTGGAATTCGCCATCGACATGCCCGACGTGCTGAAGTCCCAGCTCACCGGCCATGCCGAGATGCGCCTGAACGGCGACGTCGTGATGATCAACGGCGTCAACGGCCGGCTCGGCGACGGCGCCTTCAACGGCTGGGCCTCGGTCGACATCGCGAGCAAGCCGCTGGTCAAGGTCGATCTCGATTTCCAGCGTCTCGCGATTCCGCTGGCGAAAACGCCCGACGGCGCGTCGGGACAACCCTGGAGCAACGCGCCGATCGACGTGTCCGGGCTCAATTATGTCGACGCGCAAATCAGGATCTCCGCGAACGAGGCCGTGATCGGCGATGCGCGCTTCGCGCCGCTCGCGCTCGATGCGAAGCTCGCCGGCGGCGTGCTGAAAGCCGGCACCGCCAATCTCGGCGCCTATGGCGGCCAGGTCTCGGGCGAAGTGATCCTGGACGCGACCACCGGCGCACCGAGCTTTGCCATGCATTCCGACCTCGTCGGCGTGCGCGCGCTGCCGCTGCTCCAGGGCCTCGCCGAATTCGACCGGATCGACGGCAAGCTGCAAGCCAAGCTCGCGCTGCGCAGCGCCGGCACCAGCCAGCGCGCGCTGATGGCGAACATGCAGGGCACTGCTTTCGTCAATTTCCAGGACGGCGCCATCCGCGGCATCAATGTCGCGCAGATGATCCGCTCGCTGACGTCGGGCACGCTGTCCGGCTGGCAGGACAACCAAAACAGCAGCCAGGAACAGAGCACCGATCTGTCGCAGCTCTCGGCGTCCTTCCGCATCGACAAGGGCCAGGCGGTGACGACCGACCTCAATCTGATCGGGCCGCTGGTGCGCGTCACCGGCGCCGGCACCATCGCGCTCGACACCAAGATGATGGGTTTTCGCGTCGAGCCCAAGCTGGTGATGACGACCGAAGGCCAGGGCCGCGCCTCCGAGCCGGTCGGCTTCGGCATCCCCGTGATGATCACCGGGGCCTGGTCGCAGCCGCGGATCTACCCCGACATGGCCGGCATGCTGGACAATCCGGACGCCGCCTACGCCAAACTGCGCGAGATGGGCAAGGGCCTGTTCGGCCCCGACGGCGCCGGGCTCGGCAACATTCTGGGCAGCCTCGGCCTTGGCGGGGCGACCGCCGCGCCGGGTGGCAGCAGTGCCGCTCCCGGCAACGTCAATCCGCAGACTCAGCAGCCGGGACAGAACAATCTGCTCGGCGGCCCCTTGGGCGAAGCGATCGGAAACCTGATCCAGCAAGGGCTTTCCAGCGGCACGGGCGCCAACGCCGGCACCGCGACGGGCACCGGCCGCAGCCGCAGCCTGCCGGCAACGCCGACCAACCCCGCGCCGCAGGCCTCTCCCGCGCCCCCGGCCCAGGATGACCCGGCGGTGGCGCAGCAGGACAGCCAGCCGATGAACGACGTGCTGCGGCAGCTCTTTAACAATCGATGATTGGCGGACCAACGTGCTGGACTCCACGCCAGTCCCTTACATCGGCTTCCCCGCCCGCCGCTTCATCCGAACGGATGAGGCTGCGACAATTCACCACCATTTCGGCCTCCCCCGGCGTCCATAACGGGTAACCACGCCGGCCGGTCCGCCGGTCCGGGACGGTCCATTGGCTCAAATTATGGTAGAAGGGCGGTCGGGCCTGTACGGCCCGTAGCGCCGGCGTCGAGGGCGGCGCGAGAGGATCCGGATGGCGGGAGCGAAAGACAAGACACGGTTTCTGCGCGAGGGCCTGTTCGCCAAATACGTCGTCTCCCTCGTCGGCCTCGTCGTGTTCGTGCTCGCCGTCAACGGCGCGATGGAGACCTGGATCTCCTATCGCGCCACCAAGACACAGCTGACCGACGGGCTCGAGGACAAGGCGCAAGGAGCCGCGAGGCGGATCGAGCAGTCGATCTCCGAGCTCGAGCGCCAGATCAGCTGGGTGACGCGGGCGAGCCAGGACACGCTGGAGAAGCGCCGCGCCGACTACGCCGCACTGCTGCACCAGGTCTCGGTCGTCAACCAGTTGTTCCAGCTCAACGGCGAGGGACGCGAGGTGCTGCGCGTCTCGCGCCAGTCGACCACGACCGGCAGCAATGCCGACCTGTCCCGCGACATGCGCTTTACCGACACCGTCGCCCGCGGCGTCAGCTATGCGCCGGCCTGGTTCGTCGAGCGCACGCCGATGATGTCGATCTCGGTGGCGCATTCGGGCTTCAACGCCGGCGTCACCGTGGCCGAGATCGACCTCAACTTCCTCTCCGACTTCCTGTCCGACACCCAGGTCGGCAAGGCCGCCTTCGCCTATGTGGTCGATCCGCGCGGCCGCGTGCTGGCGACGTCGTCGAAGGGGCCCGATGTCGGCAAGGATCTGTCGAAGCTGCCGCAGGTGGCGGCCGCGATCGCGCCGGGGCGCGCGCCCGACACATCGGGCACCGATTTCAACGGCCATGCGGTGATGAGCGCCGCCAGCACCGTACCGAAGCTCGGCTGGAACGTGATGTTCGAGCAGCCGACCACGCAGGCGCTGATGCCGATCCGCGACCAGCTGGTGCGCATTGCACTGCTGATCGGGATGGGCCTGCTGGTCGCGATCCTCGCCGGCACGCTGCTCGCCCGCCGCATGATCATCCCGATCACCGCGCTGCGCGACGGCGCGCACAAGCTCGGCGAGGGCGATTTCAGCCACCGCATCGACGTGCACACCTCCGACGAGCTGGAAGACCTCGCCGGCCAGTTCAACCGCATGGCCGACCAGATCCAGGAAACTTATTCAAATCTCGAAACCAAGGTCGACGAGCGCACCCGCGATCTCGCCCAGTCGATCAACGAGCTGAAGGTGCTGGAAGAGGTCGGCCGCGCCGTCGCGTCCTCGCTCGATCTCAACGCCGTGCTGCCGACCATCGCCGCGCGCGCGATCGAGATCACCCATGCCGATGCGGTGCTGATCTACGGCTATGATGCCGCGACGCGCCGCTTCCACCTGGTCGAAGCGGGCGGCATCGACAGATCGGCCGATGGCGCCCATGTCACCATCGACGAAGGCGAGAACATCCTGAGCGATGCCGCCGGAAGCGGCGAGCCGATCGCGCTGGCCGATCTCGACCAGGCCGCCGGGCAACCGCTGCGCGACGTCGCGGTCGATGCCGGCTTCCATTCGGTGCTGGTGGTGCCGCTGGTGGACCAGCAGGGCACGCTCGGCTCGCTCGTGGTGCTGCGCCGCGCCAGTGGGGAATTCGCCGCCAGCATCATCGGGTTGATGCGCACCTTCGCCAACCAGGCGGTGCTGGCGATGCGCAACGCGCGGCTGTTCACCGAGGTCGACCACAAGGGCCGCGAGCTTGCGGCCGCGAACGAGACCGTTCGCGCCCAGGCCGACAAGCTGCGCGAGCAGACCGAGCAGCTCAAGGACTGGAACAAGTCGCTCGAGGAGCGTGTCGAGACCCAGCTCGGCGAGATCGAGCGCATCCGCAAGCTCGAGCGATTCCTGGCGCCGCAGGTGGCGCAGCTGATCGCCTCCTCCGACAGCCCCGAGGGACTGCTCACCAGCCAGCGCCGCGAAGTGACCGTGGTGTTCTGCGACCTGCGCGGCTTCACCGCCTTCACCGAGGCGACCGAGCCGGAAGAGGCGATGAACGTGCTGCGCGAATATCACGCCGCGCTCGGCACGCTGATCTTCAAATACGAGGGCACGCTCGACAAATATGCCGGCGACGGCGTGATGATCCTGTTCAACGCGCCGATCCAGTTCGAGGACCACACCAAGCGCGCCGTGAAGATGGCGGTGGAGATGCGCGACACGATCGGCCCGCTGACCGAGCGCTGGCGCAACCGCGGGCATAGCCTCGGGTTCGGCATCGGCATCGCGCTCGGGTATGCCACGCTCGGCCAGGTCGGCTTCGAGCAGCGGCTGGAATATGCCGCGATCGGCAGCGTCACCAACCTCGCCTCGCGCCTCTGCGGCGAGGCCAAGCCCAACCAGATCGTCGTCAGCCGCCGCGTCTACGGCATCGTCGAGCCCTGGGTGGAGGCGCGCGCACTCGATGATCTCCAGCTCAAGGGCTTCAATCATCCCGTGCTGGCGATGGAGATTCTGAACTGGCGCGAGGAAGTGGAGAACGTGGTGGATGCGGCTGCGGCGGCGCGGCGGCGCGGGTAGCCAAAACAGAAACGTCGAAAACAACCCCATGCACAGTAGGCAAGCCACTGGCTGGCCTAGCGAAACTCTGAGCGCTACGGATTTAACGAATTTTCCGTTGACGCGTCGGGCAAAACACTGGCAGAATGACATCATCGGGTGATTGCCCCGGACTTCGTGTCGTCAGGCGTTGGTGCGTTTGCGTCCGCGAGCCTCACACCCCGCGCTTCGGCCCGATCGCCTCGAACCCGGCCTTCTGCACGTCGCTCAAATCCACCTCGAAATCGTCGAGCGCGTCGCCGACGCCTTTCACGGCTTGCAGCATCGTCTCCAGCCGCGCCTTTACCGCGGCAAGACGGGCCTGCGGTGTCGCGGCGGGCTTGGTCGGGCAGGCGCTGAGCGTTTCCATGGTGCGCAGCGTGGTGTCCTGGAGCACGTCGAGCCTCGCGCGGGCGACCTCGTCGAGCCCAAGCGTGGACGCGATCTCGGCGGCGGGCCATTGCTGCTGCACGAGCTGCTCGTATTGGCGCTGCGCCTGCACGTCGTAGCGAGGATCATAGCCGGACGCGCAGGCGCTTGGGCCTTTCTCGTCGTTGCGCTGGCCCGCGCTGAGCGCTGCGAGGCGCTCGCTGGAGATCGCCTCGAGCTTTGCCTTCTGGCCGTCGTCGAGCAGACTTTCGAATTTGGCCAGCGGCGGGGCGATCGCGTCCGCCGCCTTGATCATGGCCTCGATGCGCGTCTGCATCAGGCCGAGGCGCTCCGTTGCGCTCGCCGGCGGCCGCGCCGGGCAGGCGGTGCGGATGGTGTCGCGCGCAAAACGCCAGGCGGCTGCGAGCTCGTCCAGCACTGCGCGCTGCAATTCGTTCGGCTGCACGGCGCTAGCGATGCGGTCGACCGGCAGGCCGCCGCTGTCGCTGGCATCGCAGACGGCGTCCAGGGTCGGCACCCTTCGCCCGCGCCTGACTGGCGGCGCGGCGTAGGCGGCGAGTTCGGTCGCCGCATAGGGCGCGAAGATCGCGGCATAGATGTCGCCATAGCCGTAGAGCGAGAGGCTGGTCGCATCGCCAAGGATGATTGCATTGGTGATATCGTCATGCGCGAACGGCCAGAACACCGGGCCGACCCAGCCATAGCTGCCGTCAGGATGGCGCCACCAGCCCTGCGGTCGGCGGCCACCATGCCAGCCGGACAGCGCGGCCTGCGCCGTGAGTGCGGCACGCAGAACGTAAGGATTGGCGAGTTGGCCGCGCTCGGCACCGCGGGGATCCTGCGACCGCAACGCGGCGGCGCGGTAGCGGCTGCCGCGTACCGCCATGCGGGAATGGCGCAGGCGCGAGAGGCCGATGACGTGGCCGACGGCGAAACGTGCGACGCCGAGCGGACCGCCGCGGATCCCGAACTGCGCCTCGGCTTTGCCTGGCAGCAACAGAGCCAGACTCGCGAGGGCCGCAGCCGCCAGCGCCAGCCGCATGCGTGATATCGAGCTGACCAAAGAGTTGACCACGTCCTGGCCCTCCGCGCGCATCGCGTCGCAGGAAAGAGACGCGGAGCGGAACCAAAGGTTCCGGAGCGGCGGTGGTCAAAGCGTCGCGGGCCGTGAGGTCCGCTCGCTTGCGGCCATCCTTCGAGACGCCCGCCTGCGGCGGGCCCTCAGGATGAGGTCGCGTTTTGCGGCAAGACTTCAGGAGAGGGACGTCGCGCCCACCAAGGCCGCAGCTCACTCCGCCTTCTGCGGCAGCACGAAGGTCTGGCCGGGATAGATCAGATTGGGATTGTGGATCTTGTCGCGGTTGGCTTTGAAGATCACGGCGTAGCGGGCGCCGTCGCCGTAAGCGAGCCGGCTGAGGGTCCACAGGCTGTCGCCGCGGGTGATCACCCGGCTGCCGGTCCCTGCGGGCGCAGTGTTGAAGACGTCCGCCGGAGATGCCGATGCGACCGTCGTGGGCGTCGGCGCGGCTGGCGCATGCGCCATCAACCGCGGTTTCGATACGCCGGTCAGCCTCGGCCGCGCCGCTGATTTCTCCGATGCGGAAGGCAGGCGCGGCCCCGGAAGAGCCGCGACGACATCCGACTTCTCATCCGGCTTCTCGGCCTGCTTCGCCTCCGGCCGGGCGGCCGGCGCGGGGCGCGCGGGCGGCGGCGCGGCTTCGGCGACGGTCACCGGCATGGTGCGGGCGGACTGCGTGACGGTGCCGTCAGGCGATTTCGCGCGCAGGGTCAGTTCATAGGAACCGGCGGGAAGCTTTGGCGGGGTCATCACGAACTGGCCCGACGCATCGGCCACCACGGTGTCGAGCGGCTGGCCGTCGCGCAGCAGCTCGACCCTGGCGCCCGGCGCGGCCACGCCCGCGATCACCGCCGCCTCGCCATGATCGTCGACGCGCGCGACGTCGAAGCGGGGGCCCGCGTCGGTCGCGGCCGCCGGCGGCTTGGCCGGCACGAGATCGGCCAGCGCCGTAACCTGCTTCTGCGTCTCGGCCATCGCATCCGCCTTCGGCGTGGGCGGCGCCGTGGCGGCAAGCTTCGGCTCGTCGGGCTTGGCTGCTGGCTTGGCTTCGACTTTGGCTTCGACTTTGGCCTCGGCCTTCGGCTCCAGCCTGACTTCCGGCTTCGTGGCCGCCGCAATCTCGGTCTTCGTCCCGCCCGGCAAGAGGCGGCGCAGCTCAAGGGGGCCGATCACCAGCACGGTGCCGACCAATGCGAGCAGACAGAAGGCAATGAAAGCCTTGGACGCGGTGATCATCAGGACATGAACCTTGGCTGGCAAATCGGCCGAAGGCGGCAAATTGCGCCGATTTGGCTGCGGCAGCAAGACGGTCGATGGGATGAACCGGCGCGGCCCCCTCGGCGTCAAATGAGCGAGGCCGCGCTGCGGCATTTTTCAAGGATTTTCCCGTGACCGCGCTTTTTCGCACCGCGCCATGGCTGGCGCTCGCCTTGACGCTCGCCGCCTCCCCCGCGCTTGCCGCATCCGGCCCGCCGCCGGACTACGTCCTCACTGACAAAGCCGATCTCGCCTTCACCTCGCCCGACGGCGCCACCGGGATCGAGCAGTACATGAGGGAGGGAAAGGATTTTGATATCAAATGGCAGGCCTGGGCACGGCACGGCGAGCGGATGACCGAGCTGAAGCCGGAGCAGGATTATCCGGCCGGCTTTCGCTTCACCCCCGACTCGCAATGGCTGGTGCGGATGCAGAAGACCGGCTCCGGCGAACAGGATCTGTTTCTCTACCATGTCGAGAACGGCGCCTTCGTGAACGCGACGAAGACGTCGCTCGGCGATCTCGCCTGGGCCTATTTCCACAGCCGGCCGGACACCAAGAAGATGAAGCTCGACTTCCATATCTCGGCCAATCTGATGAAGGGCAGCGAAGAGGCCTATCGCTGGCTCGGCGTCGACTGGCCCGCCAACCGCTACCTCGTGATCTCGCTGTCAGGCGAAATGGACAAGCATCCGAAGAACGTCGCCGTGAAGGGGCTCGCCGACTGGAAATGCCGTTACGACCTCACGACCGGCAAGTTCGACGTGCCGGAGATGTTCGCGAAGGGGAACGCGGAAGCGCTGAAATGGGAGATCAAGCGGTGAACGCGCCGGCCGGTGCACCAACCCGCTGATTCCGTTCCGATTCATCATTTCCTAACCCTTGCTGGTAACGGGGTCTTGGCGGTTTTGCTGCATCTTGCATCCCACGGGAGGGCTGGATGGGCACATCGATCCGATGGACCGCGCGCATGCGCGCGTTGCTCCGGCGTTGGCAGGGCGCGCCGCTGACGTGGCTGATCGCCGGCGGCGTCGTGCTGATGATCGCGATGGCCATCGGCACCGCGCTGACCGTCGACCGCTTCCGGCAGAATGCGATCGTGAGCGGCCGCGACAGCCTGGAGAGCGCCGTGCGGCTGCTGGCCCGGCATTTCGACCGTGAGTTCGAGGATTTCGCGGTGCTCCAGAAGAGCATCATCGCCGAGCTCGAAAGCCACGGCATCGAATCCGCCGAGATCTTCCGCAGCGAGATGGGCACCCTCGCGATGCACGAGGCGCTGCGCGCCAAGGCCAGCGGCTGGTCCGATGTCGCCGGCGCCAACGTGTTCGATTCCAGGGGCGTGCTGATCAATTCGTCGAAGCGCTGGCCGGTCGCCGACATCTCGGTATCGGACCGCGGCTATTTCAACCGCCTCATGAACGATCCCGCCGCACAGGAAGAGATCGAGGTCGTGCCCGGCCGGTTCGGCGACGGACCCGCGATCGTGTTCGCACGCCGCATCTCCGGTCCGCACGGCGAATTCCTCGGCATGGTGTCGCGCGCGATCGCGCCCGAGCAACTGGAATCCTTCTTCGCATCGAGCGGGCTCGGCGAGGATTCCTCGATCGCGATGCATCACCAGAACGGCCAGTTGCTCGCGCGCATTCCGCATGTCGATGCGATGATCGGGCAGAACTACCGCAAGGGCACGCCCGAGCAGATGGCGGTGTTCGAGCGAACTTTCGTCACGACCCAGCTCGCCAGCCCGATGGACGGCAAGGACCGTATCGTCGCCTCGCGCATGCTGACCGGCGAACCGCTGGTCGTGGTCGCCACCCGATCGCTGGACGCAACGCTCGCCACCTGGCACACCCAAACCAAATTCTTCGTCGCCGTCGCCGTGCTGTCGATCGGCCTGCTCGTGCTCACGCTCTATCTGATCTTCCGCCAGATGACACGCCGGCTGTCGATCGAGAAGCAGCGGCTCGACACCGCCATGAACACGATGACGCAGGGCCTTCTGATGTTCGATCAGGACGAGCAGCTGATCGTCTGTAACCGGCGCTACGTCGAGATGTACGGCCTCTCCACCGACGTGGTGAAGCCCGGCGCCTATTTCCGCGACGTGATCCGGCACCGCCACGACACCGGCTCGTTCGAAGGCGACGTCGATGCCTATTGCGACGGGATCCTGAGCCAGGTCGGACTCACGCAGAGCGCCATCGTGGAGACCGCCGACGGCCGCCTGATCGAGATCAAGAACCAGCCCGGCGCTTCCGGCGGCTGGCT
The DNA here is from genome assembly GCF_042076515.1 of Bradyrhizobium sp. A5. Lineage (NCBI taxonomy): Bacteria > Pseudomonadati > Pseudomonadota > Alphaproteobacteria > Hyphomicrobiales > Nitrobacteraceae > Bradyrhizobium > Bradyrhizobium sp. A5. Next base: position 6,795,582 of record NZ_CP148990.1, read on the forward strand.
CGCCACCCATGACGACGTCACCGAGCGCATCCGCGCCGACGAGCGCATCGCGCACATGGCGCATTACGACGCGCTGACCGACCTGCCCAACCGCGTGCTGATGCGCGGCCATCTGGAGCGCCGCGTGGCGGAGCTGGCCCAGGGCAAGCCGTTCGCGATCCTCTATATCGACGTCGACGAGTTCAAGGGCGTCAACGATTCCCTCGGCCACGAGGTCGGCGACGAATTGCTGCGCCAGGTCGCGAGCCGCCTGCGCGCCTGCGTCAGCGGCAACGATCTCGTCGCGCGTCTCGGCGGCGACGAGTTCGCCATCGTCAAGGCCGGAACCAGCGACCCGGCCGAACTGACGGCATTGGCTGAAGATATCCTCAAGGCGCTGCGTTCGCCCGTGAACTGCAAGGGCCAGGAGATTCCGACCGACGCCAGTATCGGCATCGCGATCGCGCCCGACCATGGCGACAATCTCGACGACCTACTCAAGCGCGCCGATCTGGCGATGTATGCGGCGAAGTCGGAGGGCCGCCGCACCTTCCGCCTGTTCGTGCCCGAATACGACGCCAAGGCGCGGCTGCGCCGGCAGCTCGAGCTCGATTTGCGCCAGGCGCTCGCCCGCGGCGAATTCGAGGTGCATTACCAGCCGCTGGTCGACCTTGCGGCCAATGTCGTCACCGGCTGCGAGGCGCTGCTGCGCTGGCGCCATCCCGAGCACGGCATGATCTCGCCCGCCGACTTCATCCCGGTCGCCGAGGAGACCGGATTGATCGGCGAGATCGGCGAATGGGTGCTGAAGCAGGCCTGTACCGAAGCCGCCAGCTGGCCGGGCAATATCCATGTCGCCGTCAACGTCTCGCCGGTGCAGTTCCGCGCCCGCACGCTGGCGCTCAAGGTCGCCGCCGCGCTCGCGGAATCAGGCCTCGCGCCCGGCCGGCTCGAGCTCGAGGTCACCGAAACCGTGCTGATCCGCGACGACGAGGAGGCGCTGACGATCCTGCAGCAACTGCGCGAACTCGGCGTGCGCATCGCGCTCGACGATTTCGGCACCGGCTATTCCTCGCTGAGCTATCTGCATCGTTTTCCCTTCGACAAGATCAAGATCGACCGGAGCTTCATCAGCGACATCGGCGAGCCCGAGGACTCGTCCGCGATCGTGCAGGCGGTGGTGCACATGGCCGCCGCCCGCCATATGGCGACGACCGCGGAAGGCGTCGAGACCGAAGCCCAGCGCGACGTGCTGCGGCAGCTCGGATGCAGCCAGATGCAGGGCTGGCTGTTCAGCCCGGCGGTTCCGGCCGCGAAACTGAAACAATTGCTGGCCGCGCAGGCGGCGGCTGCCTAGCGCTCCTCGCCGCGCCCCGTGCGGGTTTCGGACCGCGAATTGACGTCCAGGAACGCCTTATCGATTGACACGGCCGCCCGGGAGTGTTCACGTCGCCCCCGAACTGTATCGCGATGCCAAGTCGCTCGCGTGTTCGAGGCCGGCGGACCAGATCGCCGTTGCTGTCACCCTCACGATCGCAATGAAACTCCTGCGCAATCGGCTGCGTGCAGGACTGCCTTATTTCGCAGCCCAGCAAGGAATTTCAATTGCAGGTCCTCGTCCGCGACAACAACATCGATCAGGCGCTTCGTGTTCTGAAGAAGAAGATGCAGCGCGAAGGCGTTTTTCGCGAGATGAAACAGCGGCGCTCCTACGAGAAGCCTTCCGAGAAGAAGACGCGCGAGAAAGCCGAGGCCATTCGTCGGGCCCGCAAGCTCGCTCGCAAGCAGATGATCAGGGAAGGCCTGCTTCCCGCGCCTCCGAAAAAGAAGCTTCCGGAGCGCAAGCCCGGCCTGCCGCAGACCGCACGACCCGCGAGCTGAACGCAGCCGCCCCGGCGGCTCCGCTCTTCAGCGCAAGGGATCGACCATGCGGAAGGCTTCGTCCAGCAGATGCGGCGTGTGCTTTCCCGGCGAGAGCCGGCACGCACGGTCGAAATAATCCTTCAGTGCCGGCCGGAACGACGGGTGCGCTGCATTGCCGATGACGACCGCGGCCCGCTGTTTCGGCGACAGGCCGCGCAAATCGGCAAGACCGTGCTCGGTCACGATGATCTGCACGTCGTGCTCGGTGTGATCGACGTGCGTCACCATCGGCACGATCGCCGAGATCGATCCACCCTTGGCGGTCGACGGCGTCATGAAGATCGAGAGATAGGCGTTGCGCGCGAAATCCCCGGAGCCGCCGATCCCATTCATGATGGTGGTGCCGCGAATGTGGGTCGAGTTGACGTTGCCGTAGATGTCGGCCTCGATCAATCCGTTCATTGCGATCACCCCGAGCCGCCGGATCACCTCGGGATGGTTGGAGATCTCCTGCGTGCGCAGCACGATTTTCGTCTTGAGGCTTTCGATGTCGCGGTCGAATTGCCGGGTCGCGTCGGCACTGAACGACAGCGCGGTGGCGGAGGCGAGCACCATCCGGCCGGAGCGAACCAGGTTCAGCATGCCGTCCTGCAACACTTCGGTATAAGCGGTCAGCCCGGAGAACGGGCCGTTCTCGAGTCCCGCCATCACGGCATTGGCCACGTTGCCGACGCCGGACTGGATCGGCAGCAATTCCGGCGGCAGCCGGCCGCGGCGAACCTCGTGCCCCAGAAATTCGAGGATATGACCGGCGATCGCTTCGGATGTCGCATCAGATGCAGCGAAGCTGGTGTCGCGGTCCGGAGCATTGGTCTCGACCACGGCAATGACCTTGGCGGGATCGCAGCGAAACGTGGTCTCGCCAATCCTGTCGCCGGGCGCGATGATGGGGATGGGCTTGCGATGCGGCGGCAGCCGGGTGCCGTAGTAGACGTCGTGCATGCCCTGCAGCGCCGTGCTCATCCCCGAATTGACCTCGAGAATGATGCGATCGGCCTGGTCCAGCCAGGTCTTGTTGTTGCCGATGGACTTCGAGGGCACCAGGCTGCCGTCCGGCAGGATGGCCGTGACCTCGATCAGCGCGACATCCAGATGTCCGAGAAAGCCGAACCAGACGAACTGCGCGACGTGGCTGAGGTGAATGTCGACGTAATCCATCGCGCCGGCATTGATGCGCTCGCGCGTGATCGGATCGGATTGGTAGGGCAAGCGCAGCTCGACGCCGTTGACCTTGGCCAGCGCACCATCCAGCTCGGGCGCGGTCGAAGCGCCGGTCCACACGCCGATCCGGAACTGTTCGCCGCGCGCATGCGCCCGCTCGATCCGGCGCGCCAGCGCCGTCGGGACCGCCTTCGGGTGACCGGATCCGGTAAAGCCGCTCATGCCGACATTCGCGCCGTGCGGCACGAGCGCGGCGGCATCATCGGCCGACATGATTTTCGAGCGAAATGCCGGCGACGCGATGCGCGAACGATCAAAGGACACGTGAACCTCTCTGGTTTCGCGGATTCTCCATCAAATCGGCCGTGTGCGGATGATTTAGATCAAGAGAGCCGGCGCGCCTTCGAGACGCGTGTAGCGGCGGCTACCAGGCGATCGGGGTGAATTTCAACCCGCGTTCGACGATTTCCTCGCGAAGCCGCTCGGCTCGCTCCCTGGCGGCGGTACCGACCAGGCGATATTTGTCTCCGAGTGCCCTATCGGCGTCAACCTGACGGCGGATGCCGTCGTAGAGACGCAGGACGCCCTCATCGCTGAGATGCTCGAAACTCCTGACGGGGGCCTGGGCGGGTCTGGCCGAGGAGTCTGTGCGCAGGCCTGAAAGAATATCCTCGATCGATTTCTTGTCGTCCATCATTCAATTGAATCTGTTGTCGTATCCAGGCGGTGCCGCCCCGCGTTCAGGGATATTTACATCTTTTTCCCGACAACGACCGGGATATCAATAAAGTTCCCATTTGGCCGGGAAGGTCAGCACTATTCACTGCCCTCAACATGATCGTTCGGAACGATTGCATGTTTTTCCCGTTAGGACCGCGTCCTGCTTCATGGGACGCGATCGCGGGTGTTCATGCCTATCGTCAAATATCTCGTCTTCGTCGGCGGACTATTGCTGTCGCTGCTGTTCGCCGCCGATCATTTTCTTCCGCCTGCTGTAGAGCCGATTTCGGCCGCCGAGGTGGACAGAAGCATCATCCGGATCAACTCGACCCGCCCTGTCCCTGAAAAGATCGTGTTCGACGTCTCGCATCGTCCACCCCTCCCTGCGGCTTCCGTGACCGCCGACATCGCGCACGACGAGCAGCCGCCGCGTGAAGCGCTTGCGATGATGACGCAGGACCACGCGACCGAGACGCAGCCGATACGCGCCGTCACCGAACATGTCACCAAGCCACGGCACGCCCGCCGCTCCTCTCGATCCGCCCGCGGCGCATCGGAGCGGCGTTTGGCTTCCGAACACCGCGAATTCTTTGGCCGCTGGTGAGACCGAAATTCGAATACGTGGGGACCCGGCCCCGCGTGCCCGATGTGACCCGGGATCAGAAGAGCAGCAGGAGAGAACGACCATGAGACTTTTGGGACTGGCCGCAACGGCGGTCGTGATGGCGACGATCGGACTGTCATCGCCGGCTTCGGCACGGTTGGGAATCGCCCCCTTGAACGACACGCAGAGCGACGCGGTGATCCAGGTCCGGGGCGGCCATGGCCACGGTCACGGCCATGGCGGCTGGCACCGCAATCGCGGCCATCATTATGGCTGGTACCGGGGACGTGGCAACTGGCGTCATCACCACTAGCCGAAACTGGCCTATCGCGGACTTCCGGCCAAAGACCGATCGCTTCCAAGCGGTCGGGGATCGGCGCGGCATCGCGCCGCTGCTAAAATGTCACGTCACCCCGGCGGGGACGAGGCCCGGAAACGGAGGCGAATCCAAACCGGACCTCGGACCGTGACCTCACCGCGAAGGCGAGGCCAGCGATCGGTCAGCTAACGTCTCAGGAGGCCTCGAAGTTCACATCAGCCGCTGCTTTGCGGCACGCACTTCGGCGAATTCGGAGTCGGGATGGCTGACGATGGTGGCGACCATGATGCCGCTGATAATCAGCGACCAGGCGGTGTTCCAATAAATCCAAAACATCTACCAGCCTCCGTTCGATCTCCACCGCCCGCGGGATCAAGGTAACGGCAAGGCAAGGCTGCCGTTCCCGGCGCGATTGCGGCACGACGTGGTGCGGGCGAAGCGCGGCGCTATTTTTTGTTGGTCGGCGGTAACGTGCGATCGGTTTGACCGGTGTGGCGCTTTGCCACGACGTCTCCATCCCGCGCGCCTTCGCGCGGGCGCGGCGGGGGTTTGGGCTGGCCGGCCTGGCCGCCATGCTTGCCGCCCATGTCTGGCTTGCCTTCGAGATCGTTGTCACGGGACATGCGGGGTCAATGCGCCGGCGCGGCAATTGTTCGCATCGGTTGCGCTGTTTTCGGCTGTGAACGAGTTCATAGGGTCGCCACTATTTGCAGCGCACGATAGCGCGAGCTTTCACCGACGGATTTGGCTTGATGCGGGACCGACTCGTCGCCTGGACCATCCTGACCTCGGCCCTGGTCGCGGTGGCCGTGTGGACAGTGCTCGGACCGCCTGACCACCCGACCGGTCCGCGTCCGCCCTCCCGCGACTTGACCGCAGCGGTGCGCTAGCACTCGCGACCGATACGATTTCGGTATCGATCGATCCTCTTTGGAATTTGGTGCGGCGGCACGCCTGCAGTTATCCTCCCCGGCAAAATAACAAGCCCGCACCGGCTCGAGGAGGACGCCCATGTTCAGATCCATGTTCAGACCGGCACGCCGCACCGCATCACGCGCTGCGATCGTCACCGCCCTCGCTTTCCTTGCCCTCGTACCTGGAGTCCGCGCCGGCATGGCCGACACCTTCGCCTATGTCGGCAACGCCGACAGCAACGACATCAGCGTGTTCAAGATGGCCGAGAGCGGCGAGATGACGCCGGTGCAGACCGCCGCCTTCACCGGCGTCGAGAAGCCCGGGTCCTCGACGCCGCTCGCGATCACGCCCGACCGCCGCGTGCTGGTTGCCGGCGTCCGATCTCAGCCCTTTCTCGCGGTGAGCTTTGCGATCGATCCCAGGACGGGCCAGCTCAGCCACATCGGCAACGGGCCGCTCGCCGACAGCATGGCCAATATCGCACTCGATCGCGGCGGCAAATTCCTGTTCAGCGCCTCCTATGGCGGCAACAAGGTCGCGCTCAATCCGCTGCAGGCCAACGGCGTCGTGGGCGAGCCGAAGCAGGTGATCCCGACCGGACTCAACGCGCACGCCTTCCTGCCCTCGCCCGACAACCGCTTCGTGTTCGCGACCAATCTCGGCTCCGACCAGGTGCTGGCCTTCGCCCTCGACGCGACAGCCGGCACGCTGACGCCGAACGATCCGCCTGTTATCAAGCTGCCGGAGAAATCCGGGCCGCGGCACTTCGTGTTCCATCCCAATGGCAAGTTCGTCTATCTCATCCACGAGCTGAACGGCGACGTCGCGGCATTTGCCTATGATGCCAAAAGCGGCGCCTGGGACGAGATCCAGCGCAGCACCGCGCTGCCGGAAGGCTTCAATGGAAAAGAGTCCGGTAAAAAGCCCTGGGCCGCCGACATCCACATCACGCCGGACGGCCACTTCCTCTATGCCTCCGAGCGCACCACCAACACGCTGACCGGCTACAAGGTCGACGGGACAAGCGGCAAGCTGACCTTGATCGGCAGCGTTCCGACGGAGAAGCAGCCGCGCGGCTTCCACATCGATCCCTCCGGGCGCTATCTCGCCGCGGTCGGCGAGATGTCGGACAGCATGACGGTCTATGCCATCGACCAGAGCAGCGGCGCACTGGCCAGGCTGAAATCCTATCCGACCGGCAAGAAGCCGAACTGGGTGGAGTTCTTGAGCCTGCCGTGAGGGGGCACAGTCCCTCCGCGTCGTCATGGCCGGGCTTGTCCCGGCCGTCCACGCGGTTCGGCATAAATGGAGCCAAAGACGTGGATGCCCGGGTCAAGCCCGGGCATGACGGGTTTGCTGGGCGGCACCGCCAGCGAACCTCTCGGCCTTGGCGGCGACTAATTCAACAGGTGGCATCGCGCCGCCTGCTGCTGCGGCATTCTCATCCGGCCGGACCATGGCCCGCCGCGGTCGCTTCTGCTAACGATGAGGCCGTCAAGGCCCCAACCGGAATGACCGATGCGTCCATTGCCTGCGCGTTCCTTTTCCCGACATCTCGTTGCTCTCACCGGGCTGCTGCTGTCCGCCCAGCCCGTGCTCGCCGCCGATGACGACGCGCCCAAGGGGCCGGCGGTCACGGTGCTGAAGGTCGCAAAATCCTGCTTCTCGGACATCGTCGAGGCGACCGGCACGATCATCGCGCGCGAGGAGACTTCGGTGCGGCCCGAGCGTCCGGGCCTGAAGGTCACGGACTTGCTGGCGGAAGCCGGCGACACCACCACGGCCGGCCAGGTGCTGGCGCGGCTGGCGCTGCCGGAAGGCGGCTCGCTTCAGGTCACCGCCCCCGTGGCGGGTGTGATCGCGACATCGACCGCGCAGATCGGCAACCTCGCCTCGGCCAAGGGCGAAGCGCTGTTCACGATCGTGGCGCGCAGCGAATACGATCTGGTCGGCCTGGTGGCGACCACCGATATCAGGAAGCTGGCGATCAATCAGCCGACGACCGTGCGCATTGCCGGTGCCGGCGACATCGACGGCAAGGTGCGCCGCATCGGGCCGACCGTCGAGCCCAACATCCAGCAGGGCCTGGTCTATATCGGCATCTCCTCGCAGAAGCGGCTGCTGCTGAATGCGAGCGGACGTGCGCTGATCAAGACCGGACAGAGCTGCAACGTCGCGGTGCCGCTGACCTCGGTGCAATATTCGACCGCCGGCACCGTGGTGCAGGTGATCCGCCGCAACCGCGTCGAGACCAAGCGCGTCGAGATCGGTTTGATGTCAGGCGGCAATATCGAGGTGCGGGAAGGCCTCAACGAAGGCGATATCGTCGTCGCCCGCGCCGGCGCGCTGCTCCGCGAAGGCGATCCGGTGCGCCCGGTGATGGCTGCGGAAGCGGCGAAGTAGCAAACGACTCCGTAGGGGGGCAAAGCGAAGCGTGCCCACCAATTCTGTTCGCGATTTTGGAAAGATGGTGGGCACGGCGCGTTGCGCCTTTGCCCGCCCTGCAATTTTCGACTAGCCGCCGGCTGCGTCGAAATGAACGTCTTCGAGCAGCGATGAGGAGACGGTCGGAACCTGGTCGCCTTCGGAGGCGCGGGAGATGGCGACGCGGGTCTTGTTGAAGACGCTTTCGGCGCTGCCCTGCGCATTGAGATTGCCGAGCAGCTCGCTGACCAGAACGCTGTGCTCGCCCTTGCCGTCGTCGGCGACCTTGCCGGGCGAGGCCGAGGTGAGGATCAGCGCGTTGTCGGACGCGCTGATCGGCGCGAGTCCGTGGCTGTAGGAGCGGAAGCGGCGCTCGTAAGGGTTACGGCGGGAGGCGTCGACGACGACGAGCTTGGCCTTGGCGCCCTGCTCCTTCATCATGTCGAGCACGCCGTCGATGGAGACACCCTGGCGGCGGACATCGCTTTCCTTCCAGATCACGGCATCGACCGGCAGCATGTAGCTCTGGCGGCCGGCCTGCACGCCGAAGCCGCCGAAGAACAGCATGACGACGGTGTCGCGCTTGATCCGGGACTTCAGGCGGTTGACGGCACGGACCATGTCGTCCCTGGTCGCGTCTTCCACCATGTCGACGTCAAAGCCGTTCTTGCGCAGCGACGAGGACAGCGCGCGGGCGTCGTTGATCGACTGCGTCAGCGGCGCGCCGGCGTCGGGATAATGTCCATTGCCGATGACGAGGGCGAGGCGCGAAGCATGGCCGATCGAGCCGGTGACTTGGTCGGTCGTAACAGCCTTGGCGGCATCGAGCGCGCGCATGTTGAGGGCAGCATGGGCGCCGATCACGAGCGAGACCGTCCCGATGAGGGCTGCGGCCACCGCGATCGTGCGTCGGGAAATGTCGAGCTGCCTTACATTCATCTCGCTTCATTCCTGTCAGTGCCAAAGACCAGCCAAGCGCGCGCACACAGTTTAAGTAGCGCGATAGCGTCTTCAGGTTTGAGGGATTGGCCGGGGGTGTGCCCCCGAATTGCGCGCAATTTGCGGCGCCGCACCAAACAAACCCTTAACCGGATATCGCCTTCCCGGCAATAGATTGCCCAAAATTTGAGTTAAGCCACTGAATATATTAATTAATTCAGCGAACATAATTTGCGCATTTTCCCGATCCCCGTAGCCTTCCGGGGGTCAAATATGCAGCCCTCGTGCCGGGTTTTGCCGTGAGATCCCTCACATTTGTATTTCCTGCGAATCCGGGTAGCCTTTTCAAAGACTTGCAGGGGGTGGCACGCAGGTGGGAGCGTGCCGGCCGGCCCCCGGCCGAGGCCCCGCGACCAGGTATTTCATGAGCTTTCATTATTTTGCCGGCGCCGCCTGCCGGGCGCTGCTGGCGCCGAAGGACGGCCCCTCTCTTTATGACGTCTGCGATCCCGTATTGTCTGCGACCACCAGCGGCGATCCGCATCTGGCCAAGTTCTACAAGACCGCGCTCGGCAATCCCGCACTGCGGGTGCTGCTGCGACGTGCCGGCCTGCCCGAGCTGCGTGACGAGGCGAAGCTCGGCAAACTGCGCGCGGCGCTCGCGCACGCCCGCGACGAGGCCGAGCCCGACTGGGCGGCGGTCGGCCAGCCCGTCGCCGATCTCGTCGACAGCATCGCGCTCGACCATCCGAAACCGCCCCCCGCAATGTTCACCGGCTTGGCGCCCCCGCTGGCGCAGATCGACGGCGTGATCCGCGACTGCGCGCAGCATCTGCTCGGCTCGTACCGCCGAAACGGCTTTCTGCCGACTTATGCCGCCTTCAATTTGATCGGCGACCCCGATTTTCGCGGGCGCGAGCTGACCATGGCGCTGACGGGGCTGAACGCGCGCGGCTACAAGAATTCCTCGCTGCTGTTCAACCTCGCCCGTGTCTTCATCGCGCGATCGCCGGCACGGGCCGTCATCAATCCGCCCTGGACCGGCATCGCCGAGCCGATGTGGGAGCCGGTGCAGATCCGGCACCGCTCGGCCTATTACGACGCGTTCTTCATCGAGGCGCTGTTGAGCTATGCCGAGACCGGCCTCGCCTCGCCGGCCGACAAGATCGCGGCAGAGCGCGCGATCGCCGACATGGTGGATTTCTGCGTCAACATCAGCCGCGAGGAGGTCGAGGGCCTGGACGGCGCGCGGTTCAACGTCATCACCGCACTGGCGCCGGCGCCGCATCCGCGCTTTTCGCGCTTCTTCGCGCAGATCAAGCAGGAGCTCGGCTTCGGCATCTATGTGCCGGATTGCGACACCACGGCGTGCTCGATCTCGGCGGCGACGCAGGCCGGCTGCACCGATCCGATCATCGACCAGCCGCTGCTGGATTTCTATTCGGGCTACCAGGTGCGCGCCGGCGTCAACGAGCCGCGCGTGACGGTCCCGATCAACGACAACATCGACTACGAGGGCGGGGTCGCGACCTGGATCGACAATCTCAAAGGCGAGCGGCCCTACGGCAACGATCTCGATCCGACGCTCAATCTCGACATTCTCGAAGTGAGCTTTCGTAACCTTGCGCGCTGGAAGATCCTGGAGACGCCGGCGCGACTGGCCACCGTGCATCGCATCATCGGTTTCCAGAAGCGGCTCGCCGCCAGCGGCGCCTTCGCCAATCCGCGCTCGCACATCTATTATCTGCCGGAGCTCTACAGCGCCTATTTCGGCCGCTGCTATGCAGCCTTCCTGGCGCTGCCGCTGGCGGCGCAGGCCGCGATCGACCCCAACGGCGATTTCGACTTCATCCGCCACCGCGTGCTCTCCTACGTCAAGGGCGAGTTGATGGCCGCGGAGATGAACGTGTTCGACGCGGCGCTGGCGCTGATCGCGCTCGGCCATCTCGGCGCCGACCCGCGTGCGTTTGCGCCGGCGTTGAACGTGATCGTCGCCAGCCTCGGCGAAGGCGGCCGCCGCGGCCCGTTCCGCGCCTATGAATGGAACAAGATGAAGACGCCGACACGGATTCTGGTGGGCGGACCGGAGGTGACGTCGGCGTTCGTTCTGATGGGACTGGCGCTGGCAAAGCGGGCGATGGCGGGACGGGGGTAGGTGTCTGTTACCCTCCCCTGGAGGGGGAGGGTCGGCTCACATGAAGCGCAGCGAGATGTGAGACGGGGCGGGGTGACAGTCTCTCCGCATCGAACAGTGCCCGTGTGGAGAGGTCACCCTACCCCGCTCGCGCTGCGCGCGATCGACCCTCCCCCTCCAGGGGAGGGTAAGAAAGACGCGCTCCAATGACGGGAAGTTGAAAGCATAGTTGTTAGGCAGGCGCTGGCCGGGCGGACAAAAGCCGACCACAATTGCGGGCTCTATCGAGATTGTCTTCACACGCGGACCGGCATGTTGCGAAAATTCCTGATTGCGCTGTCATTGCTCGGCTTGTCCCAGCTCGCCTTGCCCTCGCAGGCTGAGGCCGCCGACATCTCCGGCACGGCCAAGGTGCGTTCCGGCGATGCCGTCGTGATCGGCAACACACGCGTCCGGCTCGGCGGCATCGACGCGCCGCAGGTCGACCAGCTCTGCCTCAACACCAAGAGCGAGCGCTGGACCTGCGGCATCGCCGCCCGCGACGAGCTCGCCAAATATGCCGAAGGCAAGAACTGGCTCTGCCATGCCCGCGCGATCGACCGGCGCGGCCGCACCGTGGCGCGCTGCGAGGTCGGCGGCGAGGATATCCAGAAATGGCTGGTGCGCAGCGGCTGGGCCTTGTCCTACACCCGCGTCTCGCATGATTACGACGCCGACGAGGCCGCCGCGCGTGAGGCAAAAGCCGGCATGTGGCAGGGGGCTTTCATTGCGCCCTGGGACTGGCGCGTGCGCAACAAGAAGACGACGATATTAGGCGCGACCAAGCCGCCGGACGGGGCGCATGCGGTGCTGCTCGCCTCGGCCTCGGGGCCGGTCGCGCCCTCGCCGGACTGCACCATCAAGGGCAACGTCAACAGCGCCGGCGAGTGCATTTTTCACCAGCCGACCAGCCGCTGGTACACTCAGATCAAGATGCGGATCAGCAAGGGCACCCGCTGGTTCTGCTCGGTGGAAGAGGCGGAGGCCGCCGGCTGCCGCGAAACGAAGAGATAGAGCCCCAGACCTGCGTTTTGGGCGCTTTTCTTGCATCGCAGCGCCGCGTAAAAGCATGAATCAGCGACCCACCACCCTGTTCTCAAGCAACAAGGACTGACCGCAATGACCGTTCGCGCGGGCCGGGAATTTCTGGCCATCCCCGGGCCCACCACGATGCCCGACGCCGTGCTGCAGGCGATGCATCGTCCGGCGATCGACATCTACTCCAAACAGATGACCGATCTGACCGAGGGCCTGCTCCGCGACATCTCGGGCCTGTTTGCCACCAAGGGCAAGTCCTACATCTACATCGCCAACGGCCATGGCGCCTGGGAAGCCGCGCTGAGCAACGTGCTGTCGCGCGGCGACAAGGTGCTGGTGCTGGAAAGCGGGCGCTTCGCGATCGGCTGGGGCCATGCGGCAGCCCTGATGGGCGCCGAGGTCGAGGTGCTGAAGGGCGACTGGCGCCGCGCGGTGCGGCCGCACGAGGTCGAGGAGCGCCTGCGCCGCGACAAGGAGCACGCGATCAAGGCCGTCGTCGTCGTTCAGGTCGACACCGCGTCCGGCGTGCAGAACGACATCGAGGCGATCGGCAAGGCGATCAAGGCGAGCGACCATCCCGCTCTGTACATGGTCGACACCGTGGCCTCGCTCGGCTGCATGCCGTTCGAGATGGACAAATGGGGCGTCGACGTCGCGATGTCCGGTTCGCAGAAGGGCCTGATGACGCCGCCCGGCCTCGGCTTCGTTGCCGCCAATGCGCGCGCGCTCGAGGTGCAGAAGAAGGCCAATATGAGCACACCCTATTGGAGCTGGAGCGAGCGCGAGGGCAGCGAGCACTATCGCAAATATGCCGGCACCGCGCCGGTGCATCTGCTGTTCGCGCTGCGCCAGGCGATCGACCTGCTGCACGAGGAAGGGCTGGAGAACGCCTTCCGCCGCCACAGCCTGCTCGGCGAAGCCACGCGCCGCGCGGTCTCCGCATGGTCGGAAGGCCAGGTGCTCGGCTTCAACATCGCGGAAGCCAGCGAACGCTCCAACACCGTGACCACGGTGACCATGAGCAACGGCTACGATCCGGCCGTGCTGCAGCGCTATTGCAAGGAGAAGTGCGGCGTCGTGCTCGGCACCGGCATCGGCGATCTCTCGGGCCAGGCTTTCCGCATCGCCCATATGGGCCATGTCAACGCACCGATGCTGCTCGGCACGCTCGGGGTGATCGAGGTCGGCCTGAACGCGCTGAAGATCCCGCACGGCAAGGGCGGGCTTGAGGCCGCGGTGGCGTATCTCGGTGAAGAGGTGGCGGCGTAGGCGCAAGCCAACGCTGTCGTCCCTGCCTAGTACGCAATTGCGCACGGGGAGCAGGGACCCATACCGCGTGATCTTTCGATGGAGCACGGCCGCAGTACCGAAAGCCGTTTCACTGCGAGTCATCACCAAACTTCTCCCTGGGGTTATGGATCCCGGATCTGCGCTTCGCTTGTCCGGGACGATAGCGGAGTGTTTGGCTAAGGCTGCGGCACCTGATACGCTTCCACTTGCGCCTTTAGCTCCTCCAACGACGCGAGCGGCTTCTTCGGATCGACCCGATATTCCCCACTCGCCAGCCACCCCAGCACCATCGCATCCACCACCGGCGAATGGTGGATGACGTCGCTGTAATTGCCGAGATCGTGCGTCACCGCCTTGATCGCGCGAAAGTCGTAGAGCCGGACGTTCGGAAGCTGCGACAGGCGCTGCGCGATGTGTGCGGTGAGATCGGTGACGATCTTCAGCGTCGCCGGCGAGGCATCGCGCATCGCGACGAATTGCAGGATCGAATAGGGCGGGAAGTAGATATCGAAGGTCACATCCGGATGGCGCGTGACGAGGCCTGCAACGTCACGCTCGAAATGCCGCACCATGGCCTCATAGCCATAGCCTTCGCCCAAGAAGCGGCTGCGGACGGGATCGGTGATATAGGCGAAGGCGGCAAGCGTCCTCTCCGCATTGTAGCCGCGCGCGACGTCGAAATTTCGCGGCAGCGCGTAGATGTCGTCGACGTCGGACAGCGCGAACTTGACGGGGAGATAAGGTGCAACTCGTGTCAGCGGGTCCCGTAGCGGCGGAATCGATCGCAGCAGTGCGAACAGGGATTCCTTCGCCATCGCGGCGCTGAACAGATAGGACGCGATGCCCTTCGGCGTCCTGCGATAGAGATCGACGGAGAGATACGGATCGGCCTCGATATCGGCCGCATCGATGAAGCTGAAATCGTCCATCGCCCAGATCACGCGCCGGGCGCCGCGGTCGATCGCCTGCTCCAGCACGAAGCCCTGCTGGCGCGAGTTGGAACCGGTCATCGCCAGCTTGAGCGAACGAACGCGGAGCGCGCGGTCGATGTCGCTCTGGCGGAAATGGATCGCGAGCGAGGTGCCCATGAAGGCAGTGTCGAACGATTGGCTGCGGATTAACCCGGCATTCTGCACGCGGGTGTCTTCGGAGTAACCGGCTGCGACGAGACGCGAGGGGCGGAACAGTTGCAGGGGATCGACCACGAACGTGAGCGCAGCCGCGCCCAGCACGCAGGCGATGCTCGCGAGGATGAGACGCTTCAGACTGGTGAAGGCGCTGCGCATCAAAACCGGAAGTAGATGAATTCGCTGTGGCTCTGGATGCCCAGAATCCCGAGCGCGAGCACCAGCGATGCGCCATAAAGGACCAGCGACCGCATTCGGCCTGCCCGCAAGGCCTGGCCGACCCGGCGATTGCCGTGATCATATTCCATGATCGTTTGCGTGTTCGGCGCCAGCCACACCAGCGCCGCGTAGATCGATATCATCACGAGTGCCGCGATCTCCTCGCGCCCGAACACGATAGTCGCGGGATCCGCCATGGCGTGGAGGATCCGCAGCGCCCAATCGACCCGCTCGGCGCGGAAGAACACCCAGGCGACGACGACGGCGAGGAAAGTCAGCACGGCGCCGGCGAAACGAACAGGCCGCGCAAGGATCGCCGGGACGTTCGGCACCAGCGCATTGAAGGCATGGTTGACGCAGAGATAGGCGCCGTGCAGCGCGCCCCAAATGACGAAAGTCCAGGCCGCGCCATGCCAGAGCCCGCCAAGCAGCATCGTGAGCAGCAGGTTGACATAACGCAGCACGCGGCCGCGGCGGTTGCCGCCGAGCGGGATGTAGAGATAGTCGCGCAAGAACTGCGACAAGGTCATGTGCCAGCGCCGCCAGAACTCGACGATGCTGGTCGCCTTGTAGGGCGAGTTGAAATTGACCGGCAGGAAGATGCCGAACATCAGCGAGATCCCGATCGCCATGTCGGAATAGCCGGAGAAGTCGAAATAGAGCTGGAACGTGTAGGCGAGCACGCCACACCAGGCCTGGTCGAAGCTCGGCGCGCGCGCGTCGAAGGCGAGCGCGACCAGCGGCTGGATGCCGTCGGCAAGGCAGGTCTTCTTGAACAGTCCGATGGCGAAGATGATGACCCCGCACAGGATCAGATGCGGGTCCGGATGCTTGGACTCCTCGCGCTCGAATTGCGGGATCATGTCCTTGTGGTGGAGGATCGGCCCGGCGATCAGATGCGGAAAATAGGTCACGAACAGCGCATAATGCGGCAGCGCATAGGCTGCGACCTGGCCGCGGTATGCGTCCACCAGGAACGCGATCTGGGTGAAGGTGTAGAAGGAGATGCCGACCGGCAGCAGGATGTGGACTGCGGCATGCGTGCCGAACAGCGCGTTGATGTTGTCGGTGGCAAAGCCGGCATATTTGAAGATGCCGAGCACGAGGAGATCGCCGACGACACCGAGCGCGAGCGCGGCCTTTCGCTGCGGCGGGGTGAGCTTCGCCACGATGAGGAGATGGCCGACGCCGTAGTTGAAGGCGATGGACAGCAGCAACAGGGCCACGAACTGCCAGCTGCCGATGGCGTAGAAGGCGAGCGAAGCCGCCGCCAGCCAGATCACCGGGGCCAGATTGCTGCGCCGCCCGAGCCAGAAATACCCGGCCAGCACGACCGGCAGGAACAGCAGGATGAACGGATAGGAATTGAACAGCATCAGGCTGGACCGGCGGCGGGATATCGTCCCTAAAGCATACCAGCGGGCGATCAACAACCCGGCGACTTGGCGCAGTCCCCGGCGCAGCCCCGCTGGCAATTGGTGGAATCAGGACGATATAAGGCAGGACAGACTTCTCCCTCGCCCCGCACGCGGGGAGAGGTGAAGAACGGCGCCGCGCGAATACGAGATGATGAGGACCGAGTGACCCAGACCAAGACACCTTCGAAGCCCCCCGTCGCCCCGCGCCGGCCGCATTCCTTTACGCGGCACGGGATCACGGTGACCGACGACTATGCCTGGCTGAAGGACGAGAAATGGCAGGAGGTGTTGCGCGAACCCAAGGTGCTCGATCCGGACATCCGAAAATATCTCGATGAAGAGAACGTCTACACCGAGAGTCTGCTCGGCCATACCGGAGCCCTCCAGAAGACTCTGGTGCGCGAGATGCGCGGGCGGATCAAGGAGGACGATTCCAGCGTGCCCTCGCCGGACGGGCCCTTCGCCTATTTCCGCAAGTTCCGTGAAGGCGGGCAGCACGAGCTGTTCGGCCGCATGCCGCGCGACGGCGGCGAGGGTCATATCGTGCTCGACGGCGACGCGCTGGCCAAGGACCACACCTATTTCAAGTTCGGCGGCAGCCGCCACTCCAACGATCACAAGCTGCAGGCCTGGAGCGCGGACACCAAGGGCTCCGAATATTTTTCGATCCGTGTCCGCGACTGGGCCACGGGCAAGGATCTCGACGACGTCGTCGAGGAGAGCGATGGCGGCGTGGTCTGGGCTGCGGATGCCAAGTCCTTCTTCTACGTGAAGCTCGACGACAATCACCGGCCGATGCAGGTGTGGCGGCACAAGCTCGGCACCAAGCAGGCCGATGACACGCTCGTCTACGAAGAGCAGGATGCCGGCTGGTTCACCCATCTGCACGAGAGCGCCAGCGGCCGCTTCTGCGTGATCGCCGGCGGCGACCACGAGACCTCGGAACAGCGGCTGATCGATCTCGCCCATCCCGAAGCGCCGCCGCGGCTGGTCGCGGCACGCGAGGAAGGCGTGCAATATTCGCTGGCCGACCGCGGCGACGAGCTCTTCATCCTCACCAATGCCGACGACGCCATCGACTTCAAGATCGTCACCGCGCCGCTCAGCCAGCCCGAGCGCGCGAACTGGCGCGACCTGATCCCGTATCGTCCGGGTATCTACATCATCGATCTCGATCTCTATGCCGGCCATCTGGTGCGGCTGGAGCGCGCCAATGCACTGCCGGGAATCGTGATCCGCGATCTCACGACCAGGGAAGAGCACGCCATCGCCTTCGACGAAGCGGCCTATTCGCTCGACACGATGGGCTCCTACGAATTCGAGACGACGAATTTGCGCTTCGCCTATTCGTCGATGACGACGCCGTCGGAAGTCTATGACTACGACATGGCCAAGCGCACACGCACCCTGCGCAAGCGCCAGGAGATTCCGTCCGGCCACAATGCGGCCGACTATGTCACCACGCGCATCATGGCGAAGGCGCATGACGGCGCCGAGGTGCCGGTGTCGATCCTCTATCGTCGCGGCCTCAAGCTCGACGGATCGGCGCCGCTGCTGCTCTACGGCTACGGCTCCTACGGCATGGCGATGCCGGCCTCGTTCAATGCCAACCGCCTGTCGCTGGTCGATCGCGGCTTCGTCTACGCCATCGCCCATATCCGCGGCGGCGCCGACAAGGGCTGGGGCTGGTATCTCGACGGCAAGCGCGAGAAGAAGACCAACAGCTTCGACGACTTCTCGGCCAGCGCCCGCGCACTGATCGACGCGAAGTACACCAGCGCAAAGCGCATCGTTGGGCATGGCGGCTCGGCCGGCGGCATGTTGATGGGCGCGGTGGCGAACCGCGCCGGCGAGCTGTTCGCGGGCATCGTCGCCGAGGTGCCTTTCGTCGACGTGCTCAACACCATGCTCGACGACACGCTGCCGCTGACGCCGCCGGAATGGCCGGAATGGGGCAACCCGATCGAGAGCGAGAAGGATTTTCGCACCATCCTGTCCTACTCGCCTTACGACAACGTCGCCGCCAAGGAGTATCCGGCTATCCTGGCGATGGGCGGCTTGACCGATCCGCGCGTCACCTATTGGGAGCCGGCCAAGTGGATCGCCCGCCTGCGCGCCACGATGAGCGGCGGCGGTCCGGTTCTCCTGCGCACCAACATGGGCGCCGGGCACGGCGGCGCGTCGGGGCGCTTCGACCGGCTCGATGAGGTCGCGATCGTCTACGCGTTCGCGCTGTGGGCGGCGGGAATGGCGCAGGCGTAGATTCGCAGGAGTGAGCATGCGGCGTTACATTAAGCGGGATTTTCCGACCTCGAACGTCCGCCGCCTGCTCGAGCCGGGGCCCATCGTCCTTGTGAGCTCGGCCCACAAGAACGAGACCAACATCATGACGATGGGCTGGCACATGATGATGGAATTCTCGCCGGCGCTGGTGTCCTGCATCATCTCGAGCGCGAACCACAGTTTCGATCTGATCCGCAGCAGCCGCCAATGCGTGATCAACATCCCGACCGCCGACCTCGCAACGACGGTCGTGAAAATCGGCAACAGCTCCGGGCGCGATATCGACAAGTTCGGCGAATTCGGCCTGACGCCCAAGCCGGGCACGCATGTCCGGGCGCCGCTGATCGACGAGTGCTATGCCAGCTTCGAATGCCAGCTTGCCGACGCCAGCCAGGTGAAAAAGTACAACATGTTCGTCTTCGAGGTGGTCAAGGCGCACGTGGCGACGGCGCCGAAGCTGCCAAAGACCATCCACTATCGCGGCGACGGCGAGTTCATGATCTCCGGCGCCGAGACACGCAAGTACAGGAAGCTGTTCCGGCCCGGGATGCTGTGATCGCTCCGCGGCCGGCGCCTGCTACCGACCGTTCTTCGTCCGCCATTCCGCAAAGTCGGTGAGCGTCTGCGGATCGGTGGCCGGATAGAGACCGAAGATGCCGCGACCCTTGCCGACTTCCTCGGTGACGAAATCCTCGAACGCGGTCATCTCGAAGGTCTCGTTGGCGATCTCGTCGGCCAGATGCGCAGGGATCACGATGACGCCGTCGGCATCGCCGAGGATGACATCGCCGGGGAACACCGGCGCGTCACCGCAGCCGACCGGCACGTTGATCTCGATCGCCTGATGCAGCGTCAGGTTGGTCGGCGCCGAGGGGCGATGGTGGTAGGCGGGGATGCCGAGTTTTGCGATCTCGGCGGAATCGCGAAAGCCGCCGTCGGTGACGACGCCGGCAACCCCGCGCTTCATCAACCGCGTCACCAGGATTGCGCCGGCCGAAGCCGCGCGCGCGTCCTTGCGGCTGTCCATCACCAGCACCGAACCGGGCGGGCAATCCTCGATCGCCTTGCGCTGCGGATGCGAGCGGTCCTTGAAGACATCGATGGTGTTGAGATCCTCGCGCGCCGGCATGTAGCGCAGCGTGAAGGCCTCTCCGACCATGGTCGGCTGGTCCGCGCCCACGGGGTGCACATCCTGGATCATCTGGATGCGCAGGCCGCGCTTGAACAGCGCGGTGGCGACGGTGGCGGTGGAGACTGATTTGAGCTTGGTGCGGGTGGCTTCGGACAGTTTGGTCATGGGACACTCTCTCTTGTCATTCCGGGGCGCGCGTAGCGCGAACCCGGAATCCATGGGGCGGCACAGACTGCTGCACGATGGATTCCGGGCTCATCGCTTCGCGATGCCCCGGAATGACGGGGTTAGTAAATCGACGGCTCGCCGATCGGCGCGCCGAAATCGGTCTCGAGGAAGTCGAAGTCGCAGCCTTCATTGGCCTGCTTGATGTGCTTGGTGAACATCCAGCCATAGCCGCGCTCGAAGCGGCGCTCGGGCTGCTTCCAGGCGGCGCGGCGCTTGTCGAGCTCGGCTTCTGATACGTCGAGGTTGATGGTGCGCGCGGCGACATCGAGCGTGATGCGGTCGCCGTTCCGCACCAGCGCCAGCGGACCGCCGATGTAGGACTCGGGCGAGACGTGCAAAATACATGCGCCGTAGCTGGTGCCGCTCATGCGCGCATCCGAGAGGCGCACCATGTCGCGCACGCCCTGCTTCACGAGCTTGGTCGGGATCGGCAGCATGCCCCATTCCGGCATGCCCGGCCCGCCCTGCGGCCCCGCATTGCGCAGGATCAGGATGTGGTCTTCGGTGACGTCCAGATCGGGATCGTCCACCGCCTTCTTCATCGAGGGATAGTCGTCGAACACCAGCGCAGGACCGGTGTGCTTGAGGAAGCGCGGCGCGCAGGCGGAGGGCTTGATGACGCAGCCGTCGGGCGCGAGGTTGCCCTTGAGCACGGCGAGCGCGCCTTCCTTGTAGATGGGATTGTCGACCGAGCGGATCACGTCGCCGTTGTGGACCTCGGCGCCCTCGATGTTCTCGCCAACAGTCTTGCCGGTCACCGTGACGCAACCGAGATGCAGATGTTGCTTGATCTGGCCCATCAGCGCCGGCAAGCCGCCGGCGTAGAAGAAGTCCTCCATCAGATAGGCATCGCCGCTCGGCCGCACGTTGGCAATGACAGGCACCTTGCGGCTCGCAATCTCGAAATCGTCGAGGCCGATGTCCTGGCCGGCGCGGCGGGCCTGCGCGATCAGATGGATGATCGCGTTGGTCGAGCAGCCCATCGCCATCGCCACCGCAATGGCATTTTCGAAGGCTTCGCGGGTCTGGATCGTCCTGGGCGTCAGGTCCTCCCACACCATCTCGACGATGCGGCGGCCGCATTCGCTGGCCATGCGGATGTGGTTGGCATCGGCGGCCGGAATCGAGGAGGCGCCGGGCAAGGTCATGCCGATCGCTTCCGCGATCGCCGTCATGGTCGAGGCCGTGCCCATGGTCATGCAGGTGCCGTAGCTACGGGCAATGCCGGCTTCGATATCGAGCCAGTCCTTTTCAGAAATTTTTCCTGCGCGCCGCTCGTCCCAGTATTTCCAGCCGTCCGAGCCGGAGCCGAGCGTCTTGCCCTTCCAGTTGCCGCGCAGCATGGGACCTGCCGGCAGGTAGATCGCCGGGATGTTCATCGAGGTGGCACCCAGCAGCAGCGCCGGCGTGGTCTTGTCGCAGCCGCCCATCAGCACCACGCCATCGACGGGATGGCTGCGTAGCAGCTCCTCGGCGTCCATCGCCAGCAGATTGCGATAGAGCATGGTGGTCGGCTTCAGCAGCGATTCCGACAGCGACAGTGCCGGCAATTCGAGCGGCAGGCCGCCCGCCATCAGGATGCCCCGCTTGACGTCGTCGACGCGCGACTTGAAGTGCATGTGGCAGGGCTGCGCATCCGACCAGGTGTTGAGGATCGCGATGATCGGGCGGTCCTTCCATTCCTCGGGGGCATAGCCCATCTGCATGGCGCGGGAGCGGTGGCCGAACGAGCGGAGATCGTCGGGCGCGAACCAGCGGGCGCTGCGGAGCTGGTCGGGTGTCTTCTTCTTGGTCTTGGTCATGATTGGGTGCCCCATTTCTGCACGGTGTTCCGCTCGATGGCGCGGAAGATCAGGTTCTCGACAAAGAGCCCGATGATAATTACCGTCAAGAGGCCTGCGAAGACCGCAGGTATGTCGAGCAGGTTGCGGTTTTCGAAGATGAACCACCCGAGCCCGCCCTGCCCCGAGGACACGCCGAACACCAGCTCGGCTGCGATCAGCGTGCGCCAGGCAAAGGCCCAGCCGATCTTCAGGCCGGTAAGGATCGAGCCGAAGGCGGCGGGGATCAGGATTTTCGCCACATAGGGCAATCCGCGCAGGCCGTAGTTGCGGCCGACCATGCGCAGCGTGTTGGACACGCTCTTGAAGCCGGAATGGGTGTTGAGCGCGACCGGCCACAGCACCGAATGGATCAACACGAAGACCAGGCTGCCATTGCCGAGACCGAACCAGATCAGGGCTAGCGGCAGCAGCGCGATCGCCGGCAACGGGTTGAACATCGCCGTGACCGTCTCCAGGAAGTCTGTCCCGATGCGGGTCGAGATCGCAAGCACGGTGAAGATGGCGGCGAGCACGATGCCGGCCGAATAGCCCATGAACAGGACCTTGAGCGAGGCCCAGGCTCGCATCGGGATCGAGCCGTCCCTGACGCGGTCCCAGAGCGTGACGATCGTGTCGTGCAGCGTCGGAAACAGCAGGGGATTGTCGAGAGTGACGCCGTAGGCCTCCCAGACCGCGGCGAGAAACAGGATGATGACGGTCTTGCGGACGAAACCGTCATTCCACAGCATTTCAGGCACGCTCAGCTTGCGCTCGACCTCGCCTGCGCCGCTCGCGGTCGCAACCGGCGCGTCACGCAGCAATATTCTTGCTTCGCCCATGAGAGGCTCCTTCAATGCGCCGTGGCTTCGGCAGCGAACAGAAGATCGTGGATCTCCTTCTCCAGCCGGCCGGCGCTGCCATCGTCGCTGGAGACCTTGTCGACGTCGACCACCTCGGCCTTGACGCGGCCGGGATGCGGCGACAGCAGCAGGATGCGGTTGCCTATGCGGATCGCCTCCGCAATCGAATGGGTCACGAACAGAACGGTGAACCGGGTCTCGCTCCAGAGCTGGAGCAGCTCGTCCTGGCAGGTCCGGCGCGTCAGCGCGTCGAGCGCCGCGAACGGCTCGTCCATCAGGAGAATGTCCGGCTCCATCGCCATGCCGCGCGCGATCGCAACCCGCTGCTTCATCCCGCCGGACAGCGTGTGCGGATAGGCATCGACGACACGGGTGAGGCCGACCTTCTCGATATAGGCCCGCGCCCGCGCCTCGGCCTCCTTGCGCGACAGCTTTCGCGCGGTCAGCAGCGGAAACATCACGTTCGCAAGCACGCTCTTCCAGGGCAGCAGCTGGTCGAACTCCTGGAAGATCATCATGCGGTCGGCGCCGGGACCACGGATCTCGCGGTCGTTGATGCTCATGCGGCCCTCGCTCGGCGTCATGTAACCGCCGACGGCCTTGAGCAAAGTCGACTTGCCGCAGCCGGAGGGCCCGAGCAGCACGAAGCGATCGGACTTGTCGACAGTGAAGCTCACCCTTTCGGTGGCGGTGACGACCGCGCTGGAGGTCTTGTAGCGCAGCGTTACCCCGCTCACGTCGAGCAGCGCCATCAGTTGCCTTTCAGATCGTGCGCGACGGGGAGATAATAATCGGTCCAGGCCTTGGGTTGGTTCTTCAGCGTGCCGGTCTTGAACAGGTGCGCCGCGAACTTCATCGTGCCCTGCGGCTCGAGATTCCACTCCATCATGCCGGGCTCCTTGAGGAGATCGAGCAGCTCTTCCACGGAAGTCTTGTCGCCGGTGATCTCCTTGTAGATCTCGACGGCCTGCCTGGTGTCGCTACGGATCAGATCCTGCGCTTCCCTGGTCGCGTCGCGCACGGCCTGGATGATCTTCGGATTGGCATCGGCGAATTTCGTCGTGGTGAAGAACTGCGCCTGGCTGAGCGGGCCGCCCATCACGTCGGGCGATGACAGCACGACGTGCGCGCCCGGCACGTTCTTCAGCTCCAGGAAGGTGAACGGCGGAATCGAGAAATGGGTGTGCACCTCGTGCTTGGGATTGGCGAGCGCCGCATAGGCGTCGGGATGACCGAGCTGCACGGTGTTGGTATCGAGCTTCGCCCATTGATCGGCGCCGAAGGCCTCGGCCGCCGCGATCTGAAGCACGATCGCCTGGGTCGAGACTTTCACCGTCGGGACCGCGATCTTGTCGCTCGGGCCGAAATCCCTGATCGACTTGATGTTGGCATCGCGGCTGATCAGCGTCATCGGCTGCGCCGAGGTCGCGACGACGCCCTTCACCCCGCCGCGGGTTCGATCCCACAGCAGCAGCAGATTGCCGGTGCCGGTGTTGAGGATGTCGACGCCGCCGGCCAGCAGCGCATCGGTCTGCGCCCCGCCGCCCGAGAAGGTGACCCATTTGGTGGTGACACCTGGCACACCGAGAGCGGCCGCATGCTTCTCGATAAGCTTCTGCTTTTCCATGATGTGGCTCGGCATGTAGAAAATGCCGGGCTGGCGCGACAGCGAGATCTCAGACTTCTGCTGCGCATGTGCCGCGGATAATGTGGCGGCCGCGGCGATCAGGGCGGCAACCGCAAGCCTGCTACGAAGATACTTGATCATTGTTGTGTGTTTCCTCCGGCCAGCGTCGCGCCGCGTTGACCCCGGTGATGCACTAATATATTAGCGTATCGAAGGCAAGCCCGCGGGACCCGACATGGAAGCAACCCATACCGCGCCTCGCGCGGCCCGGCTCGATCGTGCCCGTCAGGCCGCGCCGCAGGTGTTCGAGCGCCTGCGCAATGCGATCATCGCCCTGGAGCTGCCGCCGGGCGCGCCGCTGTCACGCGCCGAACTCGCCGGGCAGTTTGGCGTCAGCTTGACGCCGGTGCGCGATGCGCTGATGCGGCTCGAGGAGGAAGGCCTGGTCGACGTCTTTCCGCAGCACGCGACCGTGGTCAGCCGGATCGACATCAGCCGCGCCGAGCAGGCGCACTTCCTGCGCCAGGCGCTGGAGCTGGAGATCGTGCGTCTGCTCGCGGGCAACTGCGACGCCGCGCTGGTGGCCCGTCTGGATCACGCCATCGTACTGCAGCAACAATTTGCCAAGGCCGGTGACTTCGAGGCGTTCATGGCCGGCGACAATGATTTCCATGCCCAGCTCTACGCCGCCGCTGGCAAGCAGGAGCTTTGGACGCTGGTGCGCAGCCGCAGCGGACATATCGACCGGCTTCGCCGGCTGCATCTGCCCTCGCCCGGCAAGGCCCAGAACATCGTCCGCCATCACAAGCTGATCGCAAGCGCGATCGAGGCCGGAGACGCCGATGCGGCGCAGCAGCATCTGCGCAAGCACCTGTCAGGCACGCTCAGCGAGCTCGACAGGATCCGAAGCCATCATCCGGAGTACCTGACCGACTAGGTCCGCCCGGAACCCCATGTGCACGTAAACATGCATATGAGCGCCGCCGTCGGAATCGCGCGAAGCGAACGCTGCATCGGCCGCGAAGTGCTTGCAGGATGGGCACAATCCGCGCAACAATTTCTCATTTGAAACTTTGATTTGGTCGGCGGGAACATCTCCGTTCGACCCGGAGGATTTTAGACGTGGCCAACATCCTGATCGTGGATGACGACCCGGCCGTGCAGCTGACGATCCGGCTGATCCTGGAGAGGGCCGGTCATCACCTCAGCATCGCCGGCGATGGCCGCACGGGACTGGTAGACTTCCTGAAGATGGCGACCAAGCTCGACGCGGTGGCCAGCCGGCAAAAGCCGTTTCGGCCCGACGCGTTGCTTGCAGCTGTCGACAGCTGCCTCGGATCGGCGCAATCGTCGTCCCCGCCGCAACCCAATGCCGGCTGCGGCTGCTGATGGCTGAAAGCTCCATGTTACAGCGCGGCAGAGACTTCCAGACTGTTCTCGACGCGGCGCAAAGGCCGACATGACCCTCGCAACCCGACTGGCCATCGCAATGATCCTGCTGGTCGCGGTTGCGGTCGCTGCCGTCGGATGGCTGAGCCATTACAGCCTGGAGCGAGCTTTCCTGCCGCGCGTGCTCGAACGCATCGAGAGCCAATCACAGCTGCTCGCCTCCCAACTCGAAGCCCAGACCGCCGGCGCGCATGCCGACATCGTGACATTCCGCGCCCATGCCGCCGTGCGTGGCATGATCGATGCCCATTTCAACGGCGGCGTCGATCCGATCGATCGCCTCTCGGAAAAGACCTGGCGCGAGCGGCTGCTGACGCGCCTCCTGGCCGACGTCGGGGCCCATCCGGCCTACGCAAAGTTCCGCGTGATCGGCGCTGACGGCCACGAATATCTGCGCGTCGACCGATCGGGACCGGGCGGATCGGTGCGCATCGTTCCCGACGAGGCTCTGCAGAGCAAGGACGATCGCTTCTTCTTCCAGGACGCAATCAAACTGTCCGAGGACCAGATCTACGTCTCTCCGGTCGATCTCAACGTCGACGACGGCGTCATTCAGATGCCGCATGTTCCGACATTGCGCGTCGCGGGACCGCTGTTCGGGCCCGATCACCGGCTGTTCGGCATCGTCGTCGTCAATATCGACATGCGCCAGGTGTTCGATCGCATTCGCATATCGGTCCGGCGGGGCGAGTCGGTCTATGTCGTCGGCCGCAACGGCGATTACCTCGTACATCCGGATCGTACCCGCGAGTTCGGTTCGCAACTGGGGACACCGACGCGCTGGCAGGACGACTTCCCCTATTTTGCTGCGACCACCGGATCGACCCTGACTGCTACGCAGGTCGTGCCAGGCAGCGACGGCAGGCCGAGCGGGACCGCGATCGCGCCCGCGATCCTGGCCGAGGGGCAGTGGGCCGCCATCATCCGCGTCGTGCCTAACGCCGTCTTCATGGCGCCTGCCGTCATCATCGAACGAACCACCATCACGATCGGCCTCATCGCGGTGATGGTCGCTGCCGTGCTTGCCATGCTGCTGGCGCGGTCGCTGACCCGGCCGATCGGACGGCTCACGACCGCGGTCGAGGCGATCGGGCGCGGCCAGCCCGCGAACATCCCGATCGACGCCTCGGGCGAGACCGGCATGCTGGCGCGGGCCTTTGCCCGTATGGTCGAGGAGACCAAGGCGAAGACATCGGCATTGGAGCACGAGGTCGAAGAGCGGCGGCGCACCGAGGCCGCACGCGACCAGCTTGCCGTCCGCGAGCGCCTGTTCAGCG
Organism: Bradyrhizobium sp. A5; assembly: GCF_042076515.1. NCBI lineage: Bacteria > Pseudomonadati > Pseudomonadota > Alphaproteobacteria > Hyphomicrobiales > Nitrobacteraceae > Bradyrhizobium > Bradyrhizobium sp. A5. The sequence continues at coordinate 6,822,510 of NZ_CP148990.1, forward strand.
CGGCGGTCGAGTCCTCCGACGATTCGATCGTCATGCAGACGCTCGATGGCATCATCATCGGCTGGAACGGAGCGGCCGAGCGGCTCTATGGCTATTCGGCCGAGGAAGCGGTCGGACAACCGACCTCGATCATCCTGCCGGCCGAGCGCCGCGAGGAGGGCAAGGACTACATTGGCCGGATTTCGCGGGGCGAGCGGATCGAGCACTTCGAGACCATGCGTTTGCACCGGGACGGCAGTCCGGTCGAAATCTCGGTCAGCCTCTCACCGATCAGGGGGGCCTCGGGCGAGATCATCGGCGCGTCCGGCTCTGCGCGCCGCCTCACCGACGCGCGGCGGACCGAACGGGCCTTGCAGCAGCAGCTCGAGGAGCGGCGGCAGCTGTTCGACGCCTCGCAGGATCTCATCATGATCATGAACTCGCGGGGCCATATCGTGCAGATCAGTCCGAGCAGCGAGACCATTCTCGGCTACCGGCCAGACGAGATGATCGGCCGCAGCGGCGCCGATTTCATCCATCCTGCCCATCTCGAGCAGTCCCGCGAGGAAATGCGCGAGCTCCGGCACGGCGGCTCTCCCAAGCTCGCGGACACCCGCTGCTTCCACAAGGACGGACACGAAGTCTGGCTATCATGGCTCGGCAACTGGTCGGATCAGGCCCGGCGCTTCTTCTTCGTCGGGCGCGACATGACCGAAGCGAGGCTCGCGGAGGAGTCCTTGCGTGAGAGCGAGCATCTCGCCCGCAACATCGTCGAGACCGCACTCGACGCCTTCGTCCAGACCGACGACCGCAGCACCATCCTGAGCTGGAGCTCGCGGGCCGAAGAGCTGTTCGGCTGGCGCCGCGACGAGGTGCTGGGCAGAAACGCGATTGATCTCATCGTCGCCGAGGCTGAGCGTGAAAGGGTCACGACCGGCCTCGCGCGGTTCCTCGAGTCCGGGGAGGGCCAGACACTCAATCGCCGCCGCGAGCTCATGTGCCGCCGCCGCGACGGCAAGGACTTCAAGGCCGAGCTGAGCGTCACCGCGCTGCGGCGCCGCGAAGGCGTCCTGTTCAACGTGTTTTACCGCGACCTGACCGACAAGATCGCGTCCGAGGAGCGCATCCGCCACGCCGAGAAGATGGAGGCGGTCGGCCAGCTCACCGGCGGCGTGGCGCATGACTTCAACAACATTCTCACCGTCATCACCGGGACGATCGAGATCTTGAGCGACGCGGTGGCGAAGGAGCCGGAGCTTGCGGCGATCACGAAGATGATCGACGAGGCCGCCGGGCGCGGCGCAGAGCTGACCCAGCACCTGCTCGCCTTCGCGCGCAAGCAACCACTCCAGCCGCGCGAGATCGACATCAATTCGCTGATCATCGACACCGCGAAGCTGCTGCGGCCGACTCTGGGCGAGCAGATCCACATCGAATCGGTGTTCGAGGACGAAAGCGTCGTCGCGATCGTCGATCCCAACCAGCTTACCACCGCGCTGCTCAATCTCGCGCTCAATGCCCGCGACGCCATGCCCGGAGGTGGCAAGCTGATCGTGGAGACTGGCGCCGCCTATCTCGACGAGGCCTATGCCAGCGTCAACGACGTCCGGCCCGGCCACTATGTCCTGATCGCCGTGAGCGACACCGGCACCGGCATTCCCGCCAACATCCTGGCCAGGGTGTTCGATCCCTTCTTCACCTCGAAGGGACCAGGCAAGGGCACCGGGCTCGGGCTCTCGATGGTCTACGGCTTCATCAAGCAGTCCGCGGGCCACATCAAGATCTACAGCGAGGAGGGCCACGGCACCACGATCAAGATGTACCTGCCGCCGGGCAAGACGCCTACGGCTGTGGGCGAAGGCGTGACCCAGGCGGCGGTCGAGGGTGGACACGAGACCATCCTCGTGGTCGAGGACGATCGACTGGTCCGCGAGTACGTGCTGGCTCAGCTGGAGTCGCTCGGCTACGTCACCTTGCAGGCCGCGAATGCCGCAGAAGCGCTCGCGATCGTCGCGAGCGGAGAGCCGTTCGACCTCCTGTTCACCGACGTCATCATGCCCGGCAAGATGAACGGACGGCAGCTGGCCGACGAAGTCTTGAAGACGCGCCCCGATCTCAGGGTGGTCTTCACGTCCGGCTATACCGAGAACGCGATCATCCATCACGGCCGGCTCGATTTGGGCGTGCTGCTGCTCGCGAAGCCGTATCGCAAATCGGATCTGGCGCGGATCATCCGCAAGGCGCTGCAGGGGTGATGCGCAGTAGCCCGGACAGAGTTACGACGCGCGCTGGGCCGCGGTCATCACGATGCGGATCAGGTCGGCGGCATTGCGCGCGCCGAGCTTCTTCATGATGTTGGCGCGGTGGTCCTCGATGGTGCGCGGGCTGATGCCGAGCGTGCGGCCGGCCTCCTTGTTGGACGCACCGGAAGCGAACTGTTCGAGCACCTCCCGTTCACGCCGCGTCAATGGCTCGCGTCCGGGGAAATGCAGCGAGTTGAATTTCGGCGACGCACTCTCTGCCTGCCTGCGTGCATAGGCTCCGATCGCCTCGTCGAGCCGGCCGACGATCTCGCTGCCGCGGAACGGCTTCTCGATGAAATCGAGCGCGCCGCTCTTGATCGCACCCACCGCCATCGTGATGTCGCCCTGTCCGGAGATCATGAAGATCGGCGCCGGATAGTCCTCGCCGTGCAGCTCCTTGAGAATGTCGAGACCCGACTTTCCGGGAATGTGCACGTCAAGCAGGATCGCAGCCGGTGTGCGGCTTCGCGCGACGGAGAGCAGTGCCGCGCCGTCCGCAAAACAAATCACTTCATAGCCCGCCGCCTTCAACACCATCGACAAGGTGTCGCGAACGGCAGGGTCGTCATCGACCACGAAGATCTCACCACGGGAGGTTTGTTCGACCATGTGCCATGTCCATCCGACATTAAAGGACTCGCGTCCGCGCCTTTCGTTATGGCGTTCGGCGCAGATTCGGCCCACCCGTATTTGTACGGGACATGGACTTAACGCACAAGTAGCGGCAGGAGGCCTAATTGCGGGACACGGAGAATATCCATGCTAAATTCCGCTGGCACACCCTCGCTCGTCGCGGCGCATGAAACTGACAGCCGTCAGTTGATCGCAGCGGACCTTCGCTCTCTGATCGCGCGCATCGATATCAGCATGCGCCTGATCGACGCAGCCATGGAGCGGGACGATACAGGCAGTGCCGCAGGTTCCGTCGATGTGGTCGTGCTCGACGACGTGACGCCCCGTTATGCCACGGCGAGCGCCACCCTCAACGTCTGCCGGACGGGGCTTGGCCGCGCCCTGCAGCAACTATCGGAGCAACTCGGCTTAAGCCGCAATCAGCGCGGCTGACCTGCCGCAGCTGACTGCATCGCATCTCCGCGCGTCAGGCCCGGTGCCGCCCCACGATCGCGTCGGTGGCGACGCCGCCCCAGGTGTGTATCGCCGGAAGGCCCATCGCCGTCTTTCCGAGATTGGCGAGGCTGATGCGCAGGGCCGCGAGATCCAGCGGCTTCGGCAGGCTCTGGAGCTCGATGCCGACGGAGCGGGCGAAGCTGCGGGCGGCACTGCGGCGCTTGCCATCCATGCCGCTGATGACGATCACCGCGCCGGCGAACTTCACCTTCGCCATCTCGCCAAGCACCTCGATGCCGTCGCCATCCTCCAGCACGAGATCGAGCGTCACGCAGTCGAAGCGCGAGGCGCGGAGCTTTTCGATCGCCTCCGCGACGGACGGCGCCACCGTGACCTCGTGGCCGGCGTGCTTGGCGGCGACAGTGATCAGGCTGCGCTGCGTGGCGTCGTCGTCGACGACAAGGAGCTGAAGCGCGCGCCGCTCGGCGACGTCAGGCAGGTTTGACGGGATGGGGGAGAGGGAACTTCTGGGCATTTCCGTATCCTGGGATTGAGACCATTCATGGATACACGGATCGCGCTTAGGCGACGTAAAGCCGACGCGGCGAATTCACCCGGAAATTTCAGCAATTGTGAACCAACGGCTCGGAGAGCGGCGACGCGGGCTGCGTCAGGATCACGCCGCTTCGTCACGGCCGCCGGCGGCGCCGCGCTTCTTCCGGTTCTTGCCGCGCAGGAACTGGATGTCCATTTCGGCGCCGTTGACGCGCACCAGTTCGCAGCGGCGATAGGCCAGCCCCGTCGACGACAGCAGCAGGAAGAACTCCTTCAGGTTCAATCCCTGGATCGAGCCTTCTACCGTGAGGATCGCGTCGGTGTCGGAGATCGCGTTGAGCTTGCAGTCGCGCCGCCACGTGCCGTCGATGGCCATGATGCAGACATCATAGCCGCGACTGAACGTGACGCGCTCCGCACCCTTGCCATCCTCGGCCATGCTTATCGTCCTGCCATCACCGCGATGCGCGGCGGCCCGGCAGCGGCGGCAGCCGGCCTGGCTGCGGCCGCACGCGGGTCGTTCGGCTTGTAGAGGCCGCGCTTTTCGGGGAGCGGCCGGAACGTGTCGGTCAGGCCGACCACGGTCTCCGCCGCACCGAGCACCAGGAAGCCGTCGGGCTCGATCTGGCGTGCCAGGCGGTTGAAGATGTTGATCTTGGTGTCCTGGTCGAAATAGATCAGCACGTTGCGGCAGAAGATGACGTCGAACGTGCCGAGCTGGGCGAAATCGTGCAGCAGGTTGAGCTGCCGGTGCTGGATCATCGCCCGCAGTTCGGGATTGATCTGCCAGGTCTCGCCGTTCTGCTTGAAATATTTCATCAGCATCTGGATCGGCAGCCCGCGCTGCACTTCGAACTGGCTGTAGATGCCGGACTTGGCCTTCTCCAGCACCTCCTGCGACAGGTCGGTCGCGATGATTTCGATGCGCCAGCCGGTGAGGGCCGCCCCCATCTCCTTCAGGCACATCGCCAGCGAATAGGGCTCCTGCCCGGTCGAGCCGGCGGCACACCAGATGCGCACGCTGCGTTTGCCGGCGCGCGCCTTGATCACCTCGGGCACGATGGTGTCGCGGAAATGATCGAACGGGACCTTGTCGCGGAAGAAGAAGGTCTCGTTGGTGGTCATGGCCTCGACCACACTGCCGACCAGCGCGCTCGAGCCGGCCTGAAGCTTTTGCACGAGTTCGCCGATGCCGGAGAGTCCGGCCTTCCGCGCGAGCGGCAGCAAGCGGCTTTCGATTAGATACTGCTTGTCAGCAGACAGGTCCAGACCGGAACTATCCTTCAGAAACTTACGCAGGTACTCGTACTCGGTCGGGTTCACGGAAGACCTCTTGGCGTTAGCGAATGAGCTTCAGGCAGCAGTTTCTTCGCCGAGCGCAATCAGCCCCACTTCCTGGAACTTCGCCATCACGATGTCCTTGTCGAACGGCTTCATGATGTATTCGTTCGCACCGCCGCCCATCGCACGCGTGATGTGGTCGATACCGGTCTCGGTGGTACAGAATACGACCATGGGTTCGTCGCCGCCGGGCATGCGGCGCAGCGTGCCGAGGAACTGGAAGCCGTCCATGACCGGCATGTTCCAGTCGAGCAGGATGGCTTCCGGCATCGCCTTCTTGCAGTGGACCAGCGCCTCGACGCCGTCTTCCGCTTCGATGACCTGAAAGCCGAGCGATTCGACGATACGACGCGCGACTTTGCGCACGATGCTTGAGTCGTCAACTACCAAACACGTCTTCATCTTGGATCTCCCGCTTAAATTTCTTTTGTGAAAGTTCAGGCAGCCAATTGCACTTCGGTCTTGAGCTCGAGGACGCGATCGACGTCGAGGACGACCATGAGCTGTCCGTCGAGGCGGTGGACGCCGCCGGCAAGCTTCGCCATGCGGGGATCGAGGTTGACGGGGTTCTCTTCCTTGCCGTCTTCGGCGAGCCGCAGCACTTCGCCGATCTGGTCGATCAGCAGGCCATAGGATTCACCACGGAGGTCGACGCCGACCGCCATCGGGGTCTTGCCGTCCTCCGGCTTGGGCAGGCCGAGCCGGGCGCGCATGTCGACCACGGTGACGATGCGGCCGCGCAGGTTCAGCACGCCCGCGATCTCGCGCGAGGACAACGGAACGCGGGTGACGCGCTCGGGCATGAACACGTCCTGGACGCGGGAGATCGGCAGCCCGAACAGCTGCCCGCCGATCATCGCGGTGACGTATTCGACCATGGCGCCTTCGCCGATTTGTGTCTTGCTGGTCATGTGCGTATCTCCTGATCCCGGCTCTCTTGTTTGAGCATGATCTCTTCGGAAAACCGCTTCACACTTTTCCGGATCATGCGGTTACGCCGCCGCCCGGTTCAGCTCGGAGGCACCGGCGGCGCCCGCGGTCTGTTCCTTCAGCGCCGCGATCAGACCGGGACGGTCGAACTTGGCGACATAGTCGTGGAAGCCGGCCTGACGGCCGCGCTCGATCGCCGCCGGCGACACCAGGGCGGAGAGGCCGATGATCGGCATCGAGCCCAGATTGTTGTCCGAGCGGATGGTCTCGGCGAACTCGAACCCGTTCATGTCGGGCATCTCGATGTCGGTCAGGACTACGTCGAAGCTCTGCGCACGCAGCGCAGCTAAGCCCTCCTGCGCGGTCGGCGCGGTGCGGACGCGGTAGCCGGCGGCCTTGAGCACCGGTGCCAGCATGTTGCGGAAGAACGCGCTGTCGTCGACCAGCAGCACCGACTGCGAGTGCATCGACGACTTCATCTCCTTGCGGGTGAACCAGTCGGAGAACGCCATCGGCAGGAAGTGGCCGACGTCGATCACTTCGGTCGCTTGGCCCTTGATCACGGCCGAACCCAGGATGCCCTGGCTGGCGCCGCCGACCTCGATGTTGAGCCGCTCCTCGACGATGTCGATGATCTCGTCGACGACCAGGCCCATGGAGCGGCCGTCATCGGAGAACACCAGGATCGGCTGGGCGCCCTGCGAGGCGATGGTGACGCTCTCCATGGCGACGAGCGGCATCAGCTGGTCGCGGTACTGCACCATGTAGCGGCCGTTGGAGAACTCGATCTTGTCGGCGGGAAGCTCTTCCAGGCGGGTGACCAGCCCGAGCGGGACCGCCTTGGGCTGACTGGAGCCGGCGCGGAACACCAGCAGCGAGGTGGTCTGCTCGCCCGAGGAGGCGTGGTGGGCCGAGGCGTCGTCGCCCATCTCGTGAGCCGAGGAACCGGCGGCGCCGAGCGCCTTGGCGATGCCGTTGGGGTCGATGATCATGATCACGGCGCCGTCGCCCAGAATGGTGTTGCCCGAGAACATGTCGATGTGACGCAGTTTCGTCGACATCGGCTTGACCACGATTTCTTCGGTGTGGAACACGCCGTCGACGACGATGCCGAAGGTCTGGCTGCCGACCTGCGTCACCACGATGAAGCCGTTCTCGGGATCGCTGGCCGCGCCGTCGTCGATCTTGAGCAGCTTCTTGAGGTGGATCAGCGGCAGCAGCTTGTTGCGCAGGCGAAGCACCGCGGTGTCCTTGATGCGCTCGATACGATGCTCGCTGTTGGCGCGGGCACGGACGAGCTCGACCACCGAGAGCTGCGGGATCGCAAAGCGGTCGCCGGCCGCTTCCACGATCAGCGCGGAGACGATGGCAAGCGTCAGCGGGATCTTGATGGTGACCGAGGAGCCCTCGCCGGCCACCGACTTGATGTCGATGGTGCCGCCGATCTGGTCGATATTGGTGCGGACCACGTCCATGCCGACGCCGCGGCCGGAGACCGAGGTGATGGCGGCCGCGGTCGAGAAGCCCGGCGCGAAGATGAACTTGTGGATCTGGGCTTCGCTCATCTTCTCGAGCTCGGCCTCGGTGACGAGACCGGAAGAGATCGCCTTGGCCTTGATCTTGTCGGTGTTGAGGCCGCGGCCGTTGTCGGCGATGCAGATGATGATGTGGCCGCCCTCGTGATAGGCGGACAGGCGGATGGTGCCCTGCTCGCCCTTGCCGCTCGCCAGCCGCTCGGCCGGGGTCTCGAGGCCATGGTCGGCGGAGTTGCGCACCATGTGGGTGAGCGGGTCCTTGATCAGGTCGAGCACCTGGCGGTCGAGCTCGGTGTCGGCGCCGTGCATCTCCAGATCGATCTGCTTGCCGAGTTCGCTCGAGAGGTCGCGGACGATGCGGGGCAACTTCTGCCAGGCATTGCCGATCGGCTGCATGCGCGTCTTCATGACGCCTTCCTGCAGCTCGGCGGTGACGTTGGACAGGCGCTGCAACGGCACCTTGAACTCGGTGTCCTCGTTGCGGCGGGAGATCTCCAGCAACTGGTTGCGGGTCAGCACCAGCTCGGAGACCATGGTCATCAAATGCTCCAGCGTATCCACGTTGACGCGGATCGACTGGTTGGCGACGCGGTCGCCCTCGCCTGCGGTCTCGTCGGCGGCCGGCTTCCTCGCGGCCTTTTCCTTGGGCGCCTTTTCGTTAGAAGCCTTGGCTTCCTTGGTGACTTCCTTGGCAACCGGCGCCGGCGCTTCAGCGGCGGGCTCGGCCTTGACCTCGGCAACGGGCGCTTCGATCGCGGTCTCGCGGAAGGCGCGCTCGAGCTCGTCGAGCGACACTTCGCCCGGACGCAGCGGACGCTCCAGCGTCTGGTCGATCAGCGCGCCCGAGGTCATCTCCTTTGCGGGCGCAGGCGCAGCGGCGGCCGGCGCTTCCGGCACCAGCGGCGGCGCTTCCGCCACGGGAGCAGCGGCTGCAGCCGCCGGCATCGGCTGCGCCGAGCCTGACGCGATCGGCGAAGCCGACGCTGACATCGCCGCCATGCCCTGCTCGACCATCGCTTCCAGCTGGTCGATGAGATCGCGGTCGGTGCCCTCGGGCTCGGCTTCGGTCGCCTCGAGGCCGGCCAGGATCTCCTTGATGCGGTCGATCGAAGCCAGAATCAGCGACACCGCGTCCGCCGTCACCGGCATGCCGTCGCGGAATTTGCTCATCAGGGTCTCGCCGGCATGCGCCAGCGCTTCCAGCCGCGGCAGTCCGAGGAAGCCGCAGGTGCCCTTGATGGTGTGGACCAGGCGGAAGATGTTATCCAGGATCTTGGCGTTGTTCGGCTCCTGTTCGAACTTCACCAGTTGATTGTCGACGGTGTCCAGGCTCTCGCTGGTCTCCGTCAAAAACTCCCGCAACAGATCATCCATGAGCTACGCCTTAACTGAGCTGGACTTCGGTGCCTGTGCCGCACATGGATCAGACGGAAGTCCCCGACTGGATCGTTAGACATCCCCTTTCACGGTCCCGTTAATTTCAGCCTCCGTGCTAATACGGATATTGAAGCGAAGTTTGCCGTTCGACCGCATCCGATAGCGTTTTCCGGCGGGAGCCGCGCGACGTCTCTCGCATCGGCGCCCTGGGTAAACGCACCGATAACGGCGTTTCGACGTGCCCGAAAAATCCTGTCATCGCGGCAGCATATGCACGGACCGCGCGAATTGAATCAAATCACCCGCAATCAGAGGCGCTCGCGCCGCCACTTGCCGAGATCCGCAAGACACGCGCTTGCGGTAAACGGAAACTTATTTCGCGGAAGTCGCGATTGATAACGCGCTAACCCAGTCGCGCGGCGGCGGCGCGGTGCTCGGCAAGGCAATTATTGATGGCGGCGAGCAACGCATCCGGCGTGAACGGCTTGCGAAGGCAACGCGCCGCACCGAGCTCCAGCGCCATTCGTAGGAAGTTGGGAGCGGGCGAGTTCAGATTCGCGAAGGCGTAGCCGGACATCGCGATGAGCGGAATGGCCGCGCGCGCTCGTGGAAGATCCGGATCGGCTCGAAACCTCGCATGTGGGGCATGAAGATGTCGATCATCATGAGATCGAACCGCCCGTCTTCGAGAGCGCGCAATCCGGCTTCTCCTCCTTCGGCGATCGTCACCTGGAAATTGTTCCGCTGGAGATAGATCTCGATGGCCATGCACACCATCGGATCGTCGTCGACAACGAGAATATGGTGCAGATCTCCTGTCCCCGTTTGCCCCCTTGCCGCTTTATCCCGCCGACCCGAACGGGACGGACGCTCCGAGTTCATGAGAGAATCAGCGCGCCATTCTTATTTCCGCCGTAGATGCGACGGTCTGCCTGCCCCCCCAACAGGGTATATCGACGACACTACAACCTTTACAATATGGTTGGATTGACGTGCAACTGGATCACGAAGATGATGCGCGGCATCGATTTGTCGATGAACGCACCAGATGGATCTCTGCATGAGCGCAAGCCAGCCGCCAAACCAGTTGCTGCAAATGCTCGGCGTTGCAGACTTCGATCTGCTGCGCTCCTACCTGGAAACGGTTGAATTGGTCAGGGGGGCTGCCTTGGGAGAAGCTGGCGCTACGTTACGCCACGTCTACTTCCCGCACAGCGGATCCGTCTCGATCACGGTGGGCCTTTCCGAAGGACAGATGATCGAGGTTGCCATGCTGGGCCGCGACAGCGTCGTGGGCGGCGGGGCGGCACTCGCCGATGGCGTCGCTCCGGCAGACGCCATCGTGCTGTTCCCAGGTGCTGCCGCCATGCTGGAGATCGCGGCTTTCCGCGCGGTCGCCGCCGCAAGCGCGCGGTTCCGCAACTTGATGATTCGCCATGAACAAGTCATGCTCGCGCACGCGCAGCAAGCGTTGCTCTGCAATACGCTGCATCCGGTCGAAGCCCGGCTGGCGCGCTGGCTGTTGCGCGCACACGACCTCTCCGACAGCAAAGTCCTCCCGCTGACTCAGGAGGCACTGGCGCAGATGATGGGCGTACGGCGCAACGCGATTTCCCTCGTCGCAAACGCACTCCAGCGCGCCGGCATCATTCACTACACCCGCGGCCAGATCGAGATCATCGACCTGCGCGCGTTGGAGACGACGTCCTGTAATTGTCATGCGGTCGTAAAGGCCCGCCACGCAGCCTTGATCGGAATCCGGCAATGACGCTGGCGGAGGACGCACCCGGCTGCATGCCGCCGTGCACACAGGCAGCATCTGACGATCGCGTAATTACCCGGATAACAAAGTACCAATTGCCAATATATCCCGTCGTGAACATGATGAAACTTACCAGTGCAGGAGATCGTCAAACTCCGCTTCGCTGACGAGACGGGAGGCAGCTTTGGAAACGATAGTGCGCCCACCCAACGGTTTCCTGTCCGCGTTGTCGGCGGACGATTACGAGTTGATCCGCCCGCATCTGCGCACGATTGATCTGCCGCATGAAGCGGTCCTGGTCGAAACCGGCGAAACGCTCAAGCGCGCCTACTTTCCCCACCGCGGCGTCATCTCGCTGGTGGTGAAACTCGCCAAGGGCGAAAATGTGCAGGTCGCCATGGTCGGCCGCGACAGCCTGCTTGGCACGCTCTCGACCATGGGCGATGCCTGCGCGCTGAACACGGCGGTCGTGCTGGTTCCGGGCGTCGCCTCCGTGATGGACCTCGACCGGCTGCGAGTCATAGCCGACCAGAGCAGCACCCTGCGGACGCTGCTCACGCGTCACGGGCTGGCGGTCTACGCGCAGGTCCAGCAGACCGCGGGCTGCAACGCCGCCCATCCGGTGGAATCGCGGCTGTCGCGCTGCCTGCTGCATACCCACGACCTGTCGGGTGACTACCGGCTGCTGCTGACCCAGGAGGCGATGGCGCAGATGATCGGGGCGCGGCGCAACAGCGTGTCACTGGTCGCCAATACGTTGCAGCAGGCGAATTTCATTCACTACAGCCGCGGGCACATCCAGATCCTCAACCTGGAGGGCCTGCGCCAGACGGCGTGCGAATGTTACGCCACCGTGAAGGGCCAGTACGACCGGCTGCTCGGGGCGCGCTGACCGGCAGGGCTGCGTGGTAAACCGGCAGCTAACGCGAGCCCGCAAACACCTGCTGTCCTGCTACCGGAACTGAAATCCGAATGTCGTAGACATGGGCGTGCCTCGCGCCGGACGGGCGGCGCGACAGACCAACCGTGATCAAGATCGACAGAGCCATGTTTGAAGTGACCGTTGCGCCCGCGCAAATGGCGCTCGATGCCGAACCCGCGCGCGAGCCGGGCGCATACCAGGCGCTGGTGCGCGAGATCGGCGACGACGGCGCCAGCGAAGTTCGAGCCGTGTTCTGGAGCGAGACCAGCGCGCGCCTGCAATTGTTCCGCACGCTCGCGCTCGCGCAGCACCACGCCAGGATCGCGCGCGAAGCGCATTCGCTGAAGAGCGCTGCCGGGACGTTCGGCTATCTCAGGCTGGCAGCGCTGGCGTTGCGACTGGAGGCGTCCGCAGAGGCGCTCGGCGAGACCGAATTCTGCGATCTCCTCGATCTGATGGATGCCGCCTATGCCGCCGGGCGCGTCCAGGAGCCGCAGGTCTAGCGAAACGCGTGCAACACCCGCCGTACTTCTACGGTTTGGGATTTTCACAGATGGCTAATCATGGCCGGCGATATTCACCGGAAACCAGGAGGGTTTCCATGTTCACCTACGAGACCGCGGACCAGAAAGAGGTTCGCCGCTTCCGCATCGCCCAGTTCAACGGCCGGATGGCCACGGTGAAGGCAGGCGAGTCGACGGTGACAGGCTTCGTGCGCTCGGTGCTGGAGCAGGAATCGAGCACCCCTCCGCGCTGGACCATCACGATCATCCCGAACGCGCCGAAGGAAGCGATCAAGCCGCTGCGGCCCGGCTCGCGGTCGCGTCCCTTCGCCGAAGACTATCTCTGAGCGCAAGCGGGTTCGGAGCCGGCCTGCGCCGCCAGCGGCGGCGCAACAACTGACCTTCAATCGATCGAATAGAGCAGCGCCGCACGGACGAGGTCCGCGGTGTTGCGCGCACCGAGCTTGCGCATCGCCTCGGCGCGATGGCTCTCGAAGGTACGCGGACTGATCTGCATCCGCAGCGCACCCTGCTTGTTCGAGTAGCCCTCGCTGATCAGCCTCAGCACCTCGCGTTCGCGCTTGGTCAGCCGCTTCTGGCCCGACAACTCCGCGTTAGGCGTACGCTGCGGCTGCGGTGCACGGACGACCTGCGTTTCGGCGTCCTCGGTTCTGGACGGGATCGGCAAGCCGGCCTTGTGAGGACCGGCAAGCTGCTTGACCACGCCGCAAACGCGCTCGGTCTGCGCCAGCGCGTTCTCGATCACCCGCTGCAGATAGGCGCGGTCGCCCGTCACGGGCGCGAGCTGATCGCTGTGATGCTTGATCTCACCCATGTAGAGCAGAAGCGCGGTCAGGGGGCCGTTGAGTTCACGGGCGATGGCGGCGGCCATTTCGTCGGCAGCCTTGGCGCGAGCCGCGTTCAGGCGAACGTAGTCGAGCTCTTCGGTCGGAGCGGTGCTGCTTTCGAACCATTCCGACGGTCGCGAATCAGTGGCCGTATCGTTCTGTGACCCCATGTGACTCGTTTAGCGGAACTCAGTGCATTCTGTGATTAACTTTTTTCTCCGTAAGACTACGGTAATTTTGGCAGTTCTGTGCTAAAAAGTTGGAGAGGGCACAATTTGTGCTTGTGCGCTAGCGCCGCTGACTATGTCAGGGTTGATAAATGTGCCCAAATCATGGGCAATCAGGCGAAAGCCTCCTTAACAGTCGCCTCCAGACCGGACGTCCGCGGGCTCCGGATTTTACGGATAAATTAACGGCGACTTGCTTCTCTATGTCACAATTGAGAGCGCGCAAATGCCTCCACGCATTAGGCCGGTAGGTCTGCTGGAATCGTTGCAGAAGATTGCGTGCCATGAACGAGATCGACCAGCTATCGGAGTTCTTGCAGAAGCTGACGCCGCTGTCGCGCAGCTGTCTGCTCAGCGAGCTCGAGCGGCTCGAGCTGTGCGGCATCGACATGCCGGGCTCGACCGCCGTCCAGGCCCGCTTGCGCGCCGAGTTCCGCAAGGACGGATCAACCCAGGCGCGCGCCGCCAGCCCCTCACGCTACTTCTTCGCCCCGCTCGAGCTGCTGCTGATCGACGGCGCGCCTGAGCATTCGAATATGGGTCGGATCTCGCGCAACACGCTCACCCCGATCTGGGAGTGGATCTGCCGCGACCTGCTGCCGACCATGGCGCGCGACTACATCAAGGCGATCAACGACCAGGTCGCGGCCAACAACCCGAAGGAAGTGCTGAAGACCGCCTCGACCTTCCAGACCAAGGTCATCAAGGTCCTCGAGAATACCCTCGCATCAGCGGAGAGCACCGAGTTCGCGCGCGCCAAGCTCGCGCAGTACACGGCTTCGCGCACCGCCTTCGACGACGTCAGGAAGATGCAACATGTGCTGCGCGCCGGCGACGCGCTGCCGAAGTTCAACGAGAAGCTGCCCGCGACAATCGCGAAGTTCGACGACGGCCAGGTTGCCCAGATCACGGCACAGCTCGACGCCTTCAAGAAGTCCCATCCCGAGGCGCTGCCCTTCGCGCTGGCGCTGGTGGCGAGGCGCCTCAAGACCTCATGGCAATTGGTGCGCCTCGCCACCAAAGCCGCGGCAAGCAAGAGCGCGGCCGACGTCGCCGCCACGCCCTATGCCTGCGTCGTTGCCATGGTGCTCGACCGGCTCGACGACAAGCGCCTCGCTCTCAGGGTCGCGCTCCGGCACAACCGGGTGCTGGTCGCCCGCGACCTGCTCACCGAAATCTACGACACCGAATATGCGCTCAAGGTCCGCATCGACGGCATCGAGAGTTGCGAATGGGGTGTCCGGCTGCAGCAATTGATGGACGCGATCGCGACGCTGGTGTCCGCCGAGGTCAGCCGCTTCCCCTCCAATGTCGGACACATTCTCGGCTCACGCCGGCTGCGCAGTCACGACACGCTTGGCGGCAAGCTGTCCTATCTGGCCTGGAAGGGACGCGACGCTGTGCAGGATGGCGCGGCGGCGTTTCGCAAATTGATCGGGCAGACCTGATACCGCACAGCTAACGCGGCAGGCACAGGAAGCGATCGAGAAATCGCCCTGACAGCACGAATCTGAACCACCAATACATCACTCGCCGCATCGACATAGCTGTAGTCCTCGACAGCCCACCACCGGCTGCGCTGAGCATTAGCGCAGGTGCAGCAATACGCATGTGATGTGCTTCACATTTGCGCCCGCACGCCCGGATGCGTTGTCGCGGATCCGTCACGCGCAACGCCGCATCGCGTGAAATAAGTCTGGCGATCAGGCGGCCGCACCGCTCAGCACGACAAGACGACCAGCAATTGAGGCGGGCATTATTCAATTGGGCGAAGCGCGCCCCGCCCCGTCCAATTGCAGGACACTGCGCACATGCGCCGGAAAACTGCGCCGCACGAAAATCTCACATGATTGTCACATGCCGGCGCGCCGGCACGCGGGCAGACGTAAAAACTTCTGCAACGAGATCCGGACAATTTTAGAAGTGATGCGGGCTTTAACGTTACCCAGATAATCCAGTGAACGGCTGAAGCCCTCCATATTTGAAACTGCTCCCATCGCTAACACCGGTCGCGGAACGGGAGTGGTTTGCGATGAACGATGAAATTGTTGAGCTCGCCGGACGGAGGCCAAAAACCTTCGGACGGCGAAAGGTAACGCCGCGCGCATGCGTCGCCGACGGCAAGCGCCATCTGCGCGCGTTCCTCGCCGAGGTGCTGGAGGATCTCGGCTTCGTCACCAGCGAATGCGCCAGCGCCGACGAGCTGCAGGCCGTGCTGACGAGCGACCTGCCGGACCTGATCCTGCTCGGCATTGCTGCCGACGGCATCGAGCCCGGACAGTTTCTGCAGACGCTGGTGCGCGAGGCGTTCGACGGCAAGGTTCTGGCCGTGGGCGCCCGCGAGTCGATCATCGTCAGGGCGGTGCAGCAGGTCGGCGAGGAATATGGCCTTGCAATGCTGCCGCCGCTGACAACGCCCTTTGCCGCGGAGACGCTGCGCGATCGCGTCGCGATGCTGCTGCCGGACGAGCCGGCGCCGAGCCCGGCCGTGCATGTCGGGGAGGCCCTGCATGCCGGCTGGCTCGAGCTCTGGTACCAGCCCAAGATCGACGCGCGCACGCTGATCCGCTGCGGCGCCGAGGCGCTGGTGCGGATGCGGCATCCGACCTGGGGCGTGGTGCCGCCGGCCTATTTCATCCCCGAAGAGCACGATCCGCACCTGCGCGACCTCTCGGAGTTCGTGATCGAGCGCGCCGTGCAGGACTGGCACTATCTGCTGGAGCAGCAGAGCCAGGTCGATCTCTCGATCAACCTGCCCGCGTCGTATCTGAAGGAGCCGCAGGCCGTGCGAGATCTCTGCCGCCGCGTACCGACGCATCCGGCCTTCGGCGGACTGACGATCGAGATCGACAGCGAGGAGGCGATCCGCGAACTCGATCTCCTCGCCGAGGTCGCGCGCGAGGTGCGGCTGCACAATATCGGCCTGTCGATCGACAATCTCGGCGCCAACTGGCCGTCGCTGATGGATCTGGACAAGATTCCCTTCATCAAGCTCAAGGCCGACCGGCACTTCGTCACCGGCAGCGGCAGTGACCGCCTCAAGCGCACGGTGTGCCGTCACATCGTCGAGCTTTCACATGGCTATGGCGTGCGCGCCGTCGCCGAGGGCGTCGAGAGTCGCGCCGACCTCGTGTCCGCGAACGAGCTCGGCTTCGACCTCGTGCAGGGCTTTCTGTTCGGCAAGCCGATGCCGCTGAAGAAGTTTGCAAGAGGCGCGCTGACGAAGACGGTGATGGGACAGGCGTGAGATGCGGCCTCAGGCATATCGCCGCGCGAAGAAGACGCAGACCACCACGAGCGCAGTCGCGGCGATCATGCTCCATGCGATCGGCTCGTGCAGCAGAAAGCCGGCGAGCGCGAGGCCGAAGAATGGTTGAAGCTGTTGCAATTGACCGACGCGGGCGATGCCGCCGATCGCGAGCCCGCGATACCAGAAGATGAAGCCGACGAACATGCTGAAGATCGAGACGTAGGCAAGCCCGATCCAGGCGGGCGCACTGACGCCGTTCCATGTCGGCGGCCAGCTCCAGACCGCGACCGGCAGCATCAGCGGCAAGGCGAGCAGCAGCGCCCAGGAGATCACCTGCCAGCCGCCGAGGCGGCGTGACAGCGCCGCGCCTTCGGCATAGCCGAGGCCGCACAGCACGATCGCGGCGACCATCAGGAGATCGCCGGTAAGTGAGGCCGTGCCGTCATTCGACAGCGCAAAGCCCGCCACTGTGGCACTGCCGAGAACCGCGAACAGCCAGAACATCGGCTGCGGCCGCTCGCCGCCACGCAACACGGCGAAGATCGCAGTCGACAGTGGCAAGAGGCCGATGAAGACGATCGAATGCGCCGAGGTGATGTGCTGAAGCGCGAGCGCGGTCAGCAGCGGGAAGCCGACCACGACACCGATGGAGACGATGGCGAGCGAGACGAGATCGCCTCGCTGCGGCCGCACCTGACGAAGCAGGCCGAGCACGGCCAAACCGATCAGTGCCGCGATGACCGCGCGCGCCGAGGTCAGGAACAACGCGGAGAAGCCGCCGACCGCGACGCGCGTCGCCGGCAGCGAGCCGCTGAAGATGATGACGCCCAAGAGACCATTTGGAAGCCCGTTGCCCCAGCCGCCGCCCGCAGATTGCATGTCCGTCCCGCTCGTTTAGGTCGCGATAGTCGGCCTTCGTGGGTGGTCACGCCAGCGACACTTCAGTACAATCCGGCAAAACTGTATGGGTATGGAAGGTCATACACTTTGGAGGACGAGGTTCAAACGCAAGGTCGCGGCGGAACGCGGACCATCGACGTGATGAGCGCGGTCCGCGCGAAGGTCGCCGGCCGCGCGCTCGGCGCCGGCGACCGCCTGCCGTCGATCCGGAGCCTGGCCGCGACGCTGAGTGTTTCGCCGTCCACGGTGGTCGAAGCCTATGATCGCCTCGCCGCGGAGGGCCTGATCCGCGCCCGCCGCGGCTCGGGCTTCTATGTTTCGCCGACGGCCATTGCGCCGCTTGCGTTGACTGAAGTCGAGCCGCGCCGCGACCGGGCGGTCGATCCGTTCTGGGTCTCCAGGCAATCGCTCGACACCGACGCGGCCGTGCCAAAGCCCGGCTGCGGCTGGCTGCCGCCTGAGTGGATGCCGGAGGAGGCGCTGCGCCGCGCCACCCGCGCGCTGGCCCGCAGCGACGCGAGCGTGCTGACCAATTACGGCTCGACATCGGGCTCCCTCGCGTTGCGCCGGCTGCTGCTTGCGCGCCTCGCCGAGGACGAGATCGAGGCCTCGATCAACCAGATGATGCTGACGGGCTCGGGCACGCAGGCAACTGACCTGATCTGCCGCTTCCTGCTCCGCCCCGGCGACACGGTGCTGGTCGACGATCCCTGCTACTTCAATTTTCGCGCACTGCTGCGGGCGCATCAGGCCAGGATCGTCAGCGTGCCCTACACGCCGTCGGGGCCGGACGTCGCGCGCTTCGAGCAGATCCTCAGCAGCGAACGTCCCAGGCTCTACATCACCAATTCAGCGCTGCACAATCCCACCGGCGCGACGATCTCGCTTCAGACCGCGCACCGGCTCCTGACTGCCGCGGCCACTCACGACCTCACCATCGTCGAGGACGACATCTTCGGCGACTTCGAGCCGGAGCGCTCGCCGCGCCTTGCCGCGCTCGATGGATTGAACCGCGTGATCCGCATCGGCAGCTTCTCCAAGACGCTGTCGGCCTCGGTGCGCTGCGGCTACATCGCCGCGCGCGCCGACTGGATCGAACACCTCGTCGACCTCCAGGTCGCAACTCATTTCGGAGGCCCGAGCCCGGTTGCGACCGAGATCATCGCCAACGTGCTGGCCGGCGGCAGCTATCGCAAGCACATGGACGAGCTCAGGCAAAAGCTGACCCGCACGCGCCGTGACGTCGCGCGAAAACTTCAGGCGCTCGGCATCGAGCCATGGCTGATGCCGCACGGTGGCTTCTTCCTCTGGTGCCGTCTCGCGGGCGGGCGGGACGCCACTGCAGTCGCGCGCGCCGCACTCGAGGAGGACGTGGTGCTCGCGCCGGGCAACGTGTTCAGCGTGGCGCAGACGGCATCAGGCTTCATGCGGTTCAATGTGGCGCACATGAACGACCCGCGGATGTGGGACGTGCTGCGGCGGGCGTTGAAGACGCAGCCGAAATGAACGGCGGCTAGTACAGCGGCTCCTCGTACACCGGCTTGCCGTCGAGCAGCAGGCGCTTGATGGCGGCGCGGCCCGAGGGCAGCACGGAGGCGACCACAAGCAGCTTCTGCTGGTTGCGGGCCTGCTCGAGCGTCTTGCCCTCGCCTTCGGGCACGAAATAGCTTTCGAGCCCGTATTTGATCGTCAGCTTGTCGCAGAAGGTGCGACCGGACCCGCAGGAATAATTGACGCGGCCGCGGATCAGCACTTCCGGCGCCGTGACCGGGACAGGCGCGGCATGCACCGAGACGGCCTCGTAAAGCCCATTGGCATTGGGCGCGAGCTTGACGAACACGATTGGCTTGCGCTCGGAGGCGGGCGTGCCGGCGAGCGCGCCTGCCGGCAGTTGCGAGATGTCGTAGCGCAGCACGACATAGTCGCCGCGCAGGAGGTCGCGGGGATCGACCGGCTGGGTCTGCAGGGTCACCTCGCGGCCTTCGCGCAGGATCTGCATGCGATCGGCGACCATCAGGACCAGCAGCAGGCATTGCAGCAGGATGGCGGCGCCGAACAGCACGGCTTTCGGGATGCGCTGCCAGAGCCTCGTGACGGATGCGATCATCTCATTCATCGCCCAGCCCTCGGCAGCGCGCGATTGAGCGCGGTGGCAAACACGACGGCGACGATGCCGGCCGCGGCAAGGAAGGCCGAGCGGCGCAGCAGCGAGCCCTTCACCGCCCAGGTGATGCCCGCGATGACGCCGGCAATACCGAGCCAGCCGGCGACGATGCGCGGGCGGACATCATCGAGCATGCCGGAGACGACGAGGCACAGCATGGCGCAGAGCAGCGCGGCATAGGCGAACCAGGGTTCGCCGGCCGCGGAGGCCGGCCAGATCGGCGCCGCGAGCAGGACGAGCCCGATCGAACATCCCGCCAGAACTTCACCGGCGCGCCTGGTGAGCGCGGCGGACGCGAGCGCAAGGATCACGCCCGCGGCTCCGCACAGGATCGCCCACAACGGCTGGGCCGCATCAGTGCCGGTCCGCAAACGGATGAGGTCGTCGACCGTGACCACCTCCAGGAAGACGACGACGGCCAGCGCAAACGCGCCGTAGATCGACAGAACGCTCCCGAGCCGAAGCGTCCGCGGCGACGGCGCAGCCGCGATTGCGAGCCCGGCGCCGAACAGCAGCGCCGCGCCGTTCGCGAGCAGGAAGGACGGCTGGGCGCCGTCGAAGTCGAATCGAACCGACGTCGCGATCCACCACGGCAGCACGGCGATCGCGACGAGGTGGGCGGCGACGCGGGAATTCCACGCCAGCGCAAGCGCGGCGGCGATCAGCCAGACCATCACGAACGGAAGATGCAGCACATCCGGCGCATCATGGATGCGCATGCAGCTCCAGATGCAGGCGGCGACGAGGCCGACCGCGAGCGCGCCGCGCGAGCCGGTCAGCAGTGCGGTGGCAAACGCGCCGATCGACCACAGCAGCATGCCGCCGGCAAAATCGTCGCCGAGATGATACATCTGGCCGACCAGCGCGATGCCCGCACCGAAGATGATGGCGCCGATGCTGGCGCAGAGATCGGCCAGCACGCTGCGGCCCGTCGCGGCGAACCACGCCCCGAGGCCGCCGGCAACGACCATGCCGGCAAGCAGGATCGCGAACCGCAGCAGCCGCGCGATCTCGGTCCAGTGCGCCGCGACGAAGGCCAGGAAGGCGGCGGCGATCAGCAGCCCGCCGACGATGCCGACGACCACCGCGATGTTGATGCCGGGCGCCAGCGGCGGCAGCGCATTGCGGATGGAGAGCGCGGCCGCCGGCGCGATCACGCCATCGGCCTCCCATTGCGCCAGATCAGCCTCGAGGCGCTGCCGGTAGGTCTTGTCGAACATCGTCGTGGGTTACCTGTCTCCCTGCCGGACGGCGGGATGCTGTTGGTCGGAGCGTAGCGGTAGCAGGTTCAAGCTGCGACTGCTCTGCGGGTACTTTCGGTGACCGGACAACAAAATGTCTAAAACAACCCCATGCACAGTAGACGGCGGTCGCCGGCGCGGCGGCCGCTGGATCAGACGAAGCATCTGAAGCGGCTGATAAAAGTCGGAGAGCGGCGCAGGGTGAGTGGTGACGGGTCTGAATCGATGCTTGAGCGCGTTATTGCCGATAGCGCCGCCTGTTTCCGGTCACGCTCCGAAGGTCAGTACAGATAGCGACGATCGTAGCGTCGGCGGATTTCGGATGACGCCGTGCGTCGTTTGATTCGTCGGGCAAAACAGGCGCACCATGTTATCATGGTAGGGTGTGTAACTGGCGAGCGCAACGGTTACCCCACTTTGGCGAGCCCCGGCCGGGGCGCGTCGTTATGAGAGATTGATCAAGTCGATGAGCGTAGCGCTCTTCGCGCCCCGCGTAAGTGCGACGTAGACGTCCTTGTGCGTGCCCCAGCCGTCTTGCCAGTCCGGCGCCCTCAAGACGATCGCGTGGTCGAACTCAAGGCCTTTGACCAGAAGAGTGCTACCAATGCAGCGATAGGCGCTGCTTCGGCTATGGTACTTCCGGCGTGAGATCTCGTCGGCGTAGAGGGTCTTGAGGCTGGCACCGGTCTCGAGATGCGCTTCAAGAATGCACTGCAAAGCACTCACGGACTCTTTAAGCTTGCAGGGAATGCCCGGATTGCTTCCGACATACTCCAGCAGATCGAACAGCAGGCGTGGCGTTATGCCCTCTTTGTGCTTTTTACAAAGGTCTCGCCGATCCGCGCGCAGGACGCGCTGAGGCTTGTTGCTGAGGATGCGCTGGAAGAATAGCTTGTCGTCGGGACCGAGCGCGCCGAATACGCGCTTGAAAAAGGTCATGACCGCCTTGGGTGCCTTGACCGACTCGCCGTCGCAGATCGCACGCAAAAGCTCCTGAAGCACACTGAGGTCATTTGGTTCCAGTACGCGGAACTGGTGGCTTACCAACGAGGTTTCGATGCCGGCCGGAAGCGGACGCGCCTTGTGCCCTATGACGCACATACGGCCTTGCTTGGCGCGAACGATGCCGATGAGCTTCTTGCTGAGGTCACTATAGGTCATAGACCGACGCTCGACGGGCGCATTGCGATAGGACGGTTCGCGCCCTGCCCGGAAGTCATCGCGTGAATCCAGAAGCCAACGGCCGAGCCTTTCGTTGCCTGCCTTGATCCAGCGATGGGGCGTTTCAAGCGCGCCGAGATCGGAGCAGAATTCAGCCCGAACGTCGGACCAGCCAATCGGCTCTTCGTCGCGAAAGCCGAAGATGCCCTGAAGGTCATCACCGAGCACGCGGCATGGCAGGAGCCGCTTGAGTTCGACGATGACCGAATGCATCTGGGCGGTACAGTCCTGATACTCGTCGACGATAACACCGCTGTACGAATTCAGGATGCCTTGCTGGACAAAATCCTTGTGCAACAGGTTACACATTCCCGAATAAACATCGCCCCACGCGGCGATGTCCACCGGGCCGCGATAGGCGGCGTTACTCGGATACATTCGGACCCAGCCCCAAGCCCAACCGGCGATCGTATCGACGTGGTACTTGGCGCGTGCAACGCCGTGCATGCGGAAGCGCTGCCGCAACGCATCCACACCGGCATGCGTGTGCGTCAAGACGAGCTGACAGCCGTCGCAGAACGCGCCGACGGTCCTGACGATAGCCTCGGTCTTTCCGCAGCCAGCTGGCGCTTCCACAAATCCCGCCCGGGCGCGCCCTATCGCCTGATAGACAGCCTCACTCATCCGACTGAACCCAATCCCATAGCAACGCCAGTCGCGTCTTGAGCGCGCCATCGTCGGGAAGCTGCGGAAGCGCAAATTCAAAAGCCTTTCGCGCATAATCCAGGCGCTTGATCCATTTTTGTTTATGCGCCAAGTCGCCAAGCGCTTTTCTCAATGCCGGTGTATCAGACCAACGTCGAGGATCGTTCGCGAGATTGAGAGTCGCGACCCGGGGCTCCCTGATGATCGAATTGACCATCGACGCGAGTTCAATGCTGTCGTGATCTCTAGCGATGTTCGTCAACAGCGTGGGGATGTGCTGCCACGGCAATTCAGCAAACAATTGATGCTCGGTCGCATTGCCGGATTCCCATTCGGTAACGTGGATGCCATCGCGTTTCAGTTTCTCGATATCTTCGCGGCTGAGATGATCCGGAGCATCGCTGTCACAAAGTACGGCCGTCCTATAGCCGAGCGCCGCGAGCCGTTCCGCATTGGCCTGGATTTTGGAAGCACCGTCGCAATTGAAATAGGCGGTGGCGAGGCTCCACACCGGGGCGTTGTTGGCATCGAAGCGGAACATGTCATAAGCGCGCAGCAATCCGACTTCCGTCACTCCTTCGCAAGCGACTATCCGATTGCCAAGGAGTGACTCTGCATTGGCGCGTGCGGGGCCTTGAATGCCGGGCACCGTTCCGAGGCTCCTCAGGGTGACGACCCCCGCGCTGTCGCGCTTGCACACCCAAAGCTCATCCTTCGTGGCATCGAGCTCGCGGATCACAGCGGCGGAGTGCGTCGTGGCAAACACCTGTTGCTGCGAGCTCTTGAGCTTGAAGAGCAAGCCACGAATCCGGTGTGGCTCCAGGCCGAGCTCGATCTCATCGATGACGGCGATGTTCTTGCCATTGTGAAGCTTCATTTGCATAGCGGCTCCCACGAGCCGCTTGGACCCACTGCCTTTGTTGCGGAGGGGAACTTGGCCTTCGTGCAAGGAAATGACCCCGGCACCGATGGATTGGCGCTGCACATCAATCCTCGGCGTAAGTTCCGCAAGATTGACGCCAGTTTTGCGCGCTTCAACGCGCACTCCCTCGGCTACGACTGTGCATTGCGCGATGCTTGGGTGGCGAGAGATATCACTCTGGCGCATTTCACGAGCCAGTTCGGATACGACGCTTGGAAGTCCGCTCTTCGAACCCTCGCTGAGGCGGGTCAGAATCGAATTTCGACCCCATGTAAAGTTGGCGTCAGAGAAGAAATCCAAACGGCTGAGCCCTATGAATGCGCGTTCCGCGGCATAGATGGGCTTCCGTTCCACCTCATCTCCCTCGTCGCGCCCCTTTACGGCGAACCACTTGGGTTCAAGGCTCTTGTCGACCCGCAGGCTGATTGAAAATGCCGGGGCCGCATCAGGCTCGGGCTTCGGCCCATTCTGATCCAGGCCGCACTGGTAGCGTGCGAATGTGCTTTCTTGAAAGAAACCCTTTATGTGCGGCAGCGCCGGATCCCATCCGGCGAGCGTGACCTGAATGATGATGTCGTGATCAACGACTTGATTGAAGAAATCAGCGTCATCGAACACGAGCGCCGTGCGCGGCGACAAGGCAAAATCCAATGCCGTTAAGATCGTCGTCTTGCACGCATCGCCGGATCCGATGATGCAGTTCAAGTCCCCGGAGACTGTCCAAGCGAAAGATTTGATGCCGCGGAAGTTGCGGATTTCGATATGCCTGATCCTCAAATCGTGCCCCTGCAAAGCGAACTACAGATCGACCGCGATCAATCGTTGCGCCACCCGAAGGCGCGCATGCCGAAACGGCACTTGCGGTCGACGCGACCAGTGGAATCAGATCGCCGACGCTACCTTACATGGCAATCTAGGGAGCGGATGAGGCTCACTCGTGCTGTCCCGGAGAATCGCACCAAGGCCGCGCGGAATTGAGGAAGGAGCTTCCGCCGGCGTCGGAGATGGCAGGTTGGCCGAATCGCGGGTCTCCACCGTCAGTACCCGATGGCTCTAGAAATGCCCGGTTTTATTGGGTTTTTCGTACGTCGCAGCTATTATGGCGGAGAGGGAGGGATTCGAACCCCCGATAGGCTTGCACCTATGCCGCATTTCGAGTGCGGTGCATTCAACCACTCTGCCACCTCTCCTGAAGGCGCCATGGTAGGAGCTGCGGCCCCTGTGGTTGGGGGCGTTAATAGGCGAGGATGGCTGGCCAGACAAGGCGCGAAAGGGGAAAATCCGCTGCCTGTTTCAGCCCCGCACCAGCCAGATTCTTGTTTGACGCGTTTTCTTGGGCGCATTGGGGTCCACTTCGCTCGAAAATGCTTCGCCGGGAGGGAACTGCCATGGAGCACCTGACGCTACAGGCCAATGGCGCCGATTTCCACCTGGTCCGGGCCGGACGCGGCAAACCGCTGCTTTTGCTGCATGGTTGGCCGGAATTCTGGCTGACCTGGGAGCCGGTCATGGCCCGGCTAGCCGACCGCTTCATGCTCATCGCGCCCGATCTGCGCGGCTTCGGCGACAGCGACAAGCCGGACGGGCCGTTTGGTCCGGACGGCCATGCGGCGGACATGCTGGCGCTGATGGACGGGCTCGGCATCGCGCGATTCGCCGTGGTCGGCCATGACGTCGGCGGCGCGGTGATGCAGCCGCTGGCTCGAGCGGCACCCGGGCGGCTGGCGGGACTGTTCTTCTTCGATTTCGTCTATCCCGGCATCGGGCCGCGCATGGCGGCGCCCGATCGGCTCAACCACATCTGGTATCAGTCCTTCCACCAGATGGAGATGGCGCCGCAGCTTGTCGGCGCGAGCCGCGAGAGCTGCCGGCTCTATATCAGCCACTTCCTGAAGGGCTGGGCGCATCGCAAGGACGCCTTCGACGATGTGCTCGACGCCTTCGCCGACAATTTCTTTGAGGATGGCAACCTCGCCGGCGGCTTTGCGCATTATCGCGCGTCGCATGCCGGGCGGGTCGCGATGATGAAGGGCGAGGCGCCGCGATTGCCGCCGATCGGCGTGCCGACCTGCGTGCGCTGGGCCGAGCACGATCCGCTGTTTCCCTATGCCTGGACCGACCGGCTTGGCGAGACGTTCAGCGATGTCGATGTCGCGATGTTTCCCGATGTCGGCCACTTCCCGCATCGGGAAGATCCGGATCGCGCGGCCGCGGAGATCGCGGCGTTCTTTCAGCAGATCGGCTGGAGCTGAGCCAAGCGGTTGGAGGCTGCAGGGCGAACTCGGCCTGCATGGTTCGAGACGCCCGCTTGCGCGGGCTCCTCACCATGAGGGTCTGAAATCTCGGAGGATCCAGAATCTCGCCGCACAACGAGACCTCATCCTGAGGGCCCGCCGCAGGCGGGCGTCTCGAAGGATGGCGGCAAGCGAGCTGCCTGCACGTTTTTCTTCACGCGATAGTCGTGCCAAGACGGGGTGGGACCGCCAGACGCGGTAAACACTGGCGGTCCCGGTGCCGCTCATTGAAATACTGGCTGGGAAGGGCGGCTTCGCCGGCCAGGTGAGGCGACGATTCGACCGTAGCGTGCGCCCTGTGCGCCGCAACGCAATCCGTCCCTTAACCTAACCAGTCAAGGTTACTCCTTGTCGGACTTGCCCTTTTTCTTCCCGGTTTCCGTCGTGTCACGGTCTTTGCCATTGCCGCTGTCCTTGCGGCGGTTGGTGAAGCGGGCATTGCCGAGGCCGGTGCCGATGGTGAGCACGCTCCAGCGGTCGATATCCTGCATGAACGGCACCTCGGAGAGGCCCTGAACCACCCCGTCATTGTGCATCAGGATCGCGGTGTCGTGCTCGCCGATCTCGGGGATGCCCTCGATCAGGCTCGCCGGCAGGTTGAACTTGCTGCTCTCCCAATTGCCCGGCAGGTTCTGCGCGCCCTTCTCGATCGAGCCGTCTGCGTTGATCACGCCGGGACAGGCGATGCCGATGAAGGGCGCGAGCTTGTAACCTTCCTTCTCGGCTTCGGTGATCAGCCCCTTCAGCATCTTGGTGAGGCGCTTCACTGCGCCTTCGCGGGTCGGCTCGTCGTCGGCATGGCGCCACAGCTCGGATTTCACGACCTTGGCCTTCGACAGGTCTTTTGCCTTCTTCCAGCTGGTTTCCACCAGGCCGCAGCGGATGTTGGTGCCGCCGATATCGACCGCGAGGATGCTGTCATGGGCCTCGAATATCCACGACGGCGCCAGATGCAGCGCGCCGATCAGGCCGGCTTCATCCGGATGATGGCGGATCGGCACCATCTCGATCTTGAGGTCCTCGTGCCTCAGGATGATCTCGGTGCGCGCGATCGCGAGCTCGCCAAGCTTGGAGTCGCGAAAGCCGCCGCCGACGACGATGCGCTCGGTCTTGGCCCAGGCCTTGGTCTTGAGGAAACGCCGCGTGACATAAGCGAGCTCCTGGGCGAACTCCTCGATCGCGCTGTGGACCAGAGCGGCTGCCTTGACGTCGTCACCGGCCAGGATGGCATCCAGGGTCTTCTTGCTGATCTCCTCCGAGGGCTCGTCGCCGAAAGGGTCCTCGCCGGATTTGCGCAGCGGTTTGCGCCAGCGGTCGAGCATGTCCCGGAACGCGCCCTTGCTGGCGCGGTCGCCGAGGAAACCATCCTCGTCCTTCATCTCGATGTTGAAACTGTCGACGTCCACCGACGGCAGCCGCTCGGCACCGTGATCGGCGATTCCCGTCGTCGTCTTGACCAGCTCGTCGGTTGCCATGAAAAGCCCCTTGCCCGTTTCTTGCCCGTGTCCAAATTCGCGGAGACAACGGCGAGGGAACCCGTTGGTTGCAAAGCTCCGGGGTGGATTCGGCCGGCCCCGCAAACCGCCCAAATCCTTCAAATCCGGGCCGTTTTCGGCAGTTTTCCTTGACTCCCGGCGATCGGCGGCTATAAGTCCCACAACCGGCGCGGGGCGTTTCTCGCGCCGCTTGTTTTTGCGTGGTTTTTCAAAGGGATAACTCCCGCCCGCACAAAACTCGCAATAAACCCATAGCGACTGACAAAAAGCCGGCCCCGACAAACTGTCGCGAGGCCGGGAATGAACACGAAGGAAAACAACGATGTTCGCAGTCATCAAAACCGGCGGCCGGCAGTACCGCGTCGTTCCGGATGATGTCCTGGAAGTAGGCAAGATCGAAGGCGAAGTCGGCACGATCATTCAGCTGACTGAGGTTCTGATGGTCGGCGGCGACACGCCGGTCCTGGGTCTGCCGACGGTGGCAGGCGCCACCGTGGCCGTCGAGGTGCTCGACCACAAGCGCGGACCGAAGGTCATCGCGTTCAAGAAGCGCCGCCGCAAGAATTCGCGCCGCAAGCGCGGCTACCGCGACGAGATCACGGTGCTGCGCATCAGCGAGATCCTGACCGACGGCGCCAAGCCCACCAAGGGGCCGCGTCCGAAGCGGGAGAAGGTCGTCAAGGAGACGGCCAAGGAAGAAGCCGACGCCGCATAAATTGATCACGCCAATTCACGAATTGATGCGTGAGAAATTGTGAAATGATTCCGTCAAGGAATTGATCTAGAACTACGCAGGATTTGGAGACGAGCCATGGCTCACAAAAAAGCAGGCGGTTCATCGCGCAACGGTCGCGATTCCAAGGGCAAGCGCCTCGGGATCAAGGCGTTCGGCGGGGAAGTCGTCATTCCCGGCAACATCATCGCGCGTCAGCGCGGCACCACCTGGCATCCCGGCCTTAATGTCGGCATGGGCACCGACCACACTCTGTTCGCCAAGATCGAGGGTCGCGTCACGTTCCAGGCCAAAGCCAATGGTCGCACTTTCGTATCGGTACTCCCGCTCGCAGAGGCGGCTGAATAGACGGCGGATCAAATTTGGAGTCCGCCGGGGTCCCAGACCGAACCGGCGGAGTCCAGAGATCATCGCGATCGAAGGCTCCAGGGGAGGCAGGGAAACCGGCCTCCCCTTTCGTTTGACGAGTTCACTTTTGACTTAGTGACTTTGACGGAGCCGGACATGTTGCAGGATTTCTCGAGCGCGACCTTGCAGGCGGCGAGACCAAGCGTCGTCGCCACCGAACGGCTGACCTTGCGGCGGCCGACCCTCGCAGACGTCAGGACCATCGCCCGCCTCGCCAACGACCGCCGCGTCGCCGAAAACACCCGCCGGCTGCCGCATCCCTATTCGCAGGACGACGCCGTCGCATTCATCCGCGCCACCGCCGCGCTCGGCAGCGAGACCGCGTTCCTGATCGAGCACGACAGCGGGCCGGTCGGCATGGTCGGGATCGATTGCTCCACACCCGGCAATGCCGAGCTCGGCTACTGGCTCGGCGTCGAGCATTGGGGCCAGGGCTTTGCCACCGAGGCCGCGCGCGGCGCGATCGACTTCTTCTTCGAGGAGTTCGAGGACGATCATCTTTATGCCGGCGCGCGCGTCACCAACCCGGCCTCGCGCAACGTGCTGGAGAAGTGCGGCTTCCAGTGGAGCGGCGTGCAGCTGCACCGCTTCCTGGCGCTGGGCTCCTCCACGCCGGTCGATTGCTTCCGGCTGTCACGCGGGGTGTGGTCGTCGCTGAAGAGCTGGAGCAGCGCGCGAAGGGTGAGGTAGGGCGCGCTTACCCTCCCCTGGAGGGGTCCGGGACGAGCGTAGCTCGCCCGTGGGTCGGCTCACATCGAGCGCAGCGAAGATGTGAGACGGGGTGGGGTGACGGTCTCCCCCCCGTCCAACAGTGCCCGTGCGGAGAGATCACCCCACCCCGCTCGCGCTGCGCGCGATCGACCCTCCCCCTCCAGGGGAGGGTAAGAGCTACACCGGCGGATTCACCTCCGCACTCGGGCGTCCCAGATCGCGCTCGCGCAGATAGATATAGAACCCTGCGGCGATGATGATGGCGGCGCCGACGATGGTGGCGACCTGCGGGACGTCGCCGAACACGACGAAGCCGAAGATCACGGCCCAGACGATCATCGAATATTGATAGGGCACCACCACACTGGCCGGCGCGAGCTTGAGCGAACGGTTGACGCAGAACAGCGCGGTCACCGAAATGAGCCCGGCCGTCGCGAAGATCACGAGACTGCCTGGCGTCGGCGGCACCCAGTGGAAGGCCGACAGCACGGCGCCGAGCAGGAACGTGCCGACGAATTGCGAGGATGCCATCACGATGTCCGGCGTCTTGCGCAGGCTGCGCGTGATCAGCATCAAGGTCGCGAAGGACAGGCTGCCGCCGAGCGCGATCAGGGCCGGCAGGCTGACGGTCTGCGCCGACGGCCGCAGCGCGATCAGCACACCGCAGAAGCCGATCAGAATCGCGGTCCAGCGCCGCCAGCCGACCTTCTCGCGCAGGAAGATCGCCGACATCGCGGTGACGAAGATGGGGCCGGCGAGATAATAGGTGATGACGTCCGCGAGCGGCAGATAGACCGTCGCGAGGAAGAACGCCGCCACTTCCAGCGTCGAGAGCACGACGCGAAACAGCTGCAGGCGCGGCCGCTCCAGATGCAGGAACTGATGGCGCTGCTTCCAGATCAGCGGCAGCAACAGCAGCAGCGCCGCGCAGGCGCGCAGGAACAGCAGCTGCCCCACCGAATAAGTCCCGACCAGGAACTTGCCCATGGCATCGCCGAACGAGAACATGAAGATCGACAGCACCATCAGCGCAATGCCGGCAAGGCGCGCGGAGCGCTCGTCATAGGCGGAGAGATTCTTGAAGAGGGGCATTGGCGCCGTTTTAATCGCGCTGGCGCCCGCGACAAGCCCACGCAAGACGAATTGAACGGATTGTCGCACTCTTCGCGTCGCGGTAGCGATAGGCGCCTGCGAACGAAAGAGATGGACATGACCGACTTCGACCCTGCCCAGCATCGCATGATCCCCGCGCAACGCTGGTTTGAGGATTTCGTCGTCGGCGAACGCTTCGTGATCCCGAGCCGCACCCAGACCCCGGCGGTGTTCGCCGCGTTCCAGACCGCGAGCGGCGACACCCATCCGGTGCATTACGATGTCGAGTATTGCCGCAGCCGCGGCATGCCGCATCTGCTGGCCCACGGCTTCCAGACCCTGATCCACACCGCGCCCGGCGCCGGCCTGTTTCCATTCATGGTCGAGGACTCCCTGCTCGGCTTCCTCGAGCAATCGAGCCGGTTCCTCAAGCCGGTGTTCGCCGACGACACCATCTACCCGGCGCTGGAGGTCACCGAACTGGTGCCGGGACGCACGACCGGCGTAGTGACGCTCAAAAGCACCGTGTTCAATCAGCGCAAGGAGCTGGTGCTGGAGGGGATGCAGAAATTCCTGATCCGGCGCCGGCCCGCCTGATGTCGTCTCGGGGTTAAGCAAGGGCCGACATTCGCGGAAATTCGGCCGATTCAGGGGTAAGCCCGGGTTGCCGCGCGGGACCGGCTGGCCTACCTATGGCCCATGAAATTCCTCGACGAAGCAAAGGTCTACATCCGCTCCGGTGACGGCGGGAACGGCTGCGTGGCGTTCCGCCGCGAGAAGTTCATCGAATTCGGCGGTCCTTCCGGCGGCAATGGCGGCCGCGGCGGCAATGTCATCATCGAGGTCGCCGACGGCCTCAACACGCTGATCGATTACCGCTACCAGCAGCATTTCAAGGCCCAGAAGGGCGAGAACGGTTCAGGCTCGGACCGCCACGGCGCAAACGGCAAGTCGATCGTGCTGAAAGTGCCCCTGGGCACGCAGATCTTCGACGAAGACCGCGAGACGCTGATCCACGACTTCACCGATGTCGGTGAGAAATTCGTGCTCGCCGAGGGCGGTAATGGCGGCTTCGGCAACGCGCATTTCAAGTCCTCGACCAACCGCGCGCCGCGCAACGCCAATCCCGGCCAGCCCGGCGAAGAGCGCTGGATCTGGCTGCGGCTGAAGCTGATCGCGGATGCCGGCCTGGTCGGCCTGCCCAATGCCGGCAAGTCGACCTTCCTCAGCAAGGTCAGCGCCGCCAAGCCGAAGATCGCCGACTATCCCTTCACCACGCTGCATCCGCAGCTCGGCGTCGTGAATGCCGACGGCCGCGAATTCGTGCTGGCGGACATTCCCGGCCTGATCGAAGGCGCGCATGAAGGTACTGGCCTCGGCGACCGTTTCCTCGGCCATGTCGAACGCTGCCGCGTGCTGCTGCATCTCGTCGACGCCACCTGCGAGCATGCCGGCAAGGCCTACAAGACGGTTCGCAAGGAGCTCGACGCCTATGGTGGGCTGCTGACCGACAAGATCGAGATCGTCGCGCTGAACAAGATCGACGCGGTCGAGCCGGACGAGTTGAAGAAGCAGAAGGACCGGCTCAAGCGCGCCGCCAAGAAGACGCCGTTGCTGATGTCAGGCGCGACCGGAGAGGGCGTCAAGGAAGCACTGCGCGCGCTTGTCGAGGTGATCGGCGAGGCCCCGGTGTCCGCCAAGGCCAAGAGCACAGCCGAGGCGGAGCCCTGGTCAGCCTGAAGTAAGCACCGCCTCTCTCCACACGTCTCCCTCCGGGAGAGGTTGTCTTCGCGCCATTGATAGCGCAGCATCCGGCAAATCAAGAAATGCCGGAGTGAGGAAGCATGGCGCGCGCGAAGAACGTTCTCTGGATCATGTGCGACCAGCTTCGCTATGACTATCTCGGCTGCACCGGCCATCCCACGCTGAAGACGCCGAACATCGACGCCATGGCGAGGCGCGGCGTGCTGTTCAGCAAGGCCTATGTGCAGTCGCCGATCTGCGGGCCGTCGCGGATGTCGTTCTACACCGGCCGTTACATGCGCTCGCACGGCTCGCACTGGAACGGCTGGCCGCTGCGCGTCGGCGAGCCCACGCTCGGCGACCACCTCAAGAAGATCGGCGTGCGCAACGTGCTGGTCGGCAAGACCCACATGGCGCCCGATCTCGAAGGCATGAAGGCGCTCGGCATCCCGCCGGAATCTGTCATCGGTGTGCATGTCGCCGAATGCGGGTTCGAGCCCTATGAGCGTGACGACGGACTGCATCCGACCGGCCGGCCGCGACCGAAATACGATGAGTATCTGCGCCAGCAGGGCTTTGAAGCTCCCAACCCCTGGGAGCACTGGGCCAATTCCGGCGCGGCCGACGACGGTTCGCTGCAGAACGGCTGGCTGCTGGTGCACGCCGACAAGGCCGCGCGCGTGCCGGACGAGCATTCCGAAACGCCCTACATGACGCGGCGCGCGATGGACTTCATCAGCGAAGCCGAGACCGACGGCCGGCCGTGGTGCCTGCATCTGTCCTACATCAAGCCGCACTGGCCCTATATCGCGCCAGAACCCTACGCCAGCATGTATTCGACCGGGGACATGATCCCGGTGATCCGCTCCGAGCGCGAGCGGCAAAATCCGCATCCCGTGTTCGGCGCCTATATGGACATGCGCTACTCCCGCAACATGGCGCGCGACGACGCCCGCGAGAAGGTGATCCCGACCTATATGGGCCTGATCACCCAGATCGACGACCAGATGGGCGTGCTGATGAAGTTTCTGGAAGCGCGCGGCCTGCTGGACACCACCATGATCGTGTTCACCTCCGATCATGGCGACTATCTCGGCGATCACTGGATGGGCGAGAAGGATCTGTTCCACGAGCAATCGGCGAAGATTCCGCTGATCGTCATCGATCCGTCCAACGAAGCCGATGCGACGCGCGGCATGCGGAGCGATGCGCTGGTGGAGGCCATCGACCTCGCGCCGACCTTCGTCGATTATTTCGGCGGCAAGGTGCCGGGCCACATCCTCGAAGGACGCTCGCTGCTGCCGTTGCTGCGTGGGCCAACGCCGGGCGACTGGCGCAAGGTGGCGTTCTCCGAATACGACTATTCCATGCAGGATGTGCGGCTGAAGCTGAACCAGCCCATCGAGCGCTGCCGCTTGTTCATGGTGTTCGACGGCCGCTGGAAATACATCCATGCTTCCGGCTTCCGCCCGATGCTGTACGATCTCGAAACCGATCCGGACGAGTTTTTGGATCGCGGGGATGATCCAGAGTGTGCCGCCATCATCGCACGCTTGCAGGCCGAGCTGTTCGACTGGGCGCTGCACCCGAACGACCACATCACGACGTCGCGCGAGAAGATCGCGAATTATGCGGACAATCAGTTGCAGGTGAAGGGCGGGATTTTGATCGGCATCTGGGATGAGAAGGAGTTGGCGTCGATCAAGGACGGGATCGAACAGCGCGCGAAACTCTAAAACCCTTATGGTGAGGAGGCGCGACAGCGCCGTCTCGAACCATGCAGTCCCCGATGCAACAGCGGGGCCTTTCATCCTTCGAGACGCGCGCAAGAGCGCGCTCCTCAGGATGAGGGGATAGAGTGGCGCGCGAGGATCTAATTCTCGATCTTGTATCCCGTCGCCTTCACGATCGGTTGCCAGAACGCCGTATTCGCGGCGAGCTCCTTGGCAAGCCCCTCCGCATTGCTGCCGACCGGGATCAGGCCGATCGCGGTGAGCTTCTCCTTCACCTCGGGCCTGACGAGCGCGGCGCTCGCGGCAGCGCCGAGCTTGCTGGCGAAGTCGGGCGGGCTGCCGGTGGGAAGCCACATGCCGTACCAGGCGTCCGCAACGAGATCGATGCCGCTCTCCTTCAGCGTCGGGACATCGGGCGCAAACGGCGAGCGTTCCGCGCTCGACACCGCAATGATCTTCACACCCTTGGCGCGATGCTGCGGCAGCGCGTCGGCCAATGTCGTGATGCCGAACGAGACATGGCCGCCGACGAGATCGTTGAGGATTGGCGCGCTGCCGCGATAAGGCACGCGGGTCAGGAGAATGCCGAGATCCTTCTCCAGCCGGGAGCCCATGAAATGCGGAATGGTGCCGTTGCTCGGCACGCCGAACGACGTCTTGTCGGGATGCGCCTTCAGCCAGGCGGCAAATCCCTTGAAATCGGCGACATCGACCGCCGGACCGACCACGACGGCGAACTCGAACCGCGCCAGCAGCGACACCGGCATGAAGTCCTTGGCCGTGTCGAAGCTCGGCGTCTTCTCCACCATCGGCAGCAGGTACATGGTGGGCCCCGTCGTCACCAGCACCATGCTGCCGTCGGGGCTTGCGCCCTTCACCGCCTTGATGCCGATCAGGCCGTCGCCGCCGGTGCGGTTTTCGACCACGATGGTCCGCTGCAGCAACGGGGCCATCTCCTGCGCGATCAGCCGGCACAGCGTGTCGCCGCCCGCCCCCGCCGCGAACGGGAAGATGATCTTCGTCAGCCCGGCCTGTGCGTGCGCTCCGGCCGTTTGCGCCAGTAGCGGCAGCCCAAGACCTCCACCAAGACATCCGGCGATGAAATTGCGACGATCCATTCGTTTCCTCTTTCCGCCCTTTTCGTTGGCGGCAATTAGAGCCGGCCCGGCGCCCGACACAAGGCCGACATTGGTGCCGTTTACCATTCCGGCCGCCTTGCGCCGGCCATCGTCCTGCTGCAAAAGCAGGCCTCAACCGGCGCCGCCTGTCGCTCCGCCGCTTCCAGTGCAGAGCAATTCGTCACACGCGCCAACACATACAGCCATGACCAGCCCCGAACTCAGCCAATTCCGCCGCATCGTCGTCAAGGTCGGCTCCGCACTGCTGGTCGATTCCGACAAGGGCGAGGTGCGGGCGTCCTGGCTCGCCGCGCTCGCCGACGACATGGCCAGGCTGCATCGCGAGGGCCGCGACGTCCTCGTCGTCTCCTCCGGCTCGATCGCGCTCGGTCGCAGCCGGCTCAAGCTGCCGCGCGGCCCGCTGAAGCTGGAAGAGAGCCAGGCCGCCGCCGCCGTCGGCCAGATCGCGCTGGCGCGGATCTGGTCGGAGGTGCTGGGCGCGCACGGCATCGGCGCCGGCCAGATCCTGGTCACGCTCCAGGACACCGAGGAGCGCCGCCGCTATCTCAATGCCCGCTCCACCATCGGCAAGCTGCTGGAATGGCGCGCGATCCCCGTGATCAACGAGAACGACACGGTCGCCACCAACGAAATCCGCTACGGCGACAACGACCGCCTCGCCGCGCGCGTCGCCACCATGGCGAGCGCGGACCTGCTGGTGCTGCTGTCCGACATCGACGGGCTCTACGATGCGCCGCCGAAGAACAATCCGAACGCCAGACTCATTCCGGTGGTCGAGAGCATCTCATCGGAAATCGAGGCCGTCGCAGGCGACGCCGAGTCCGAGTTGTCGCGCGGCGGCATGCGCACCAAGGTCGAGGCGGCCAAGATCGCCACCACGGGCGGCACGCACATGCTGATCGCCTCCGGCAAGATCGAGCATCCCCTGCAGGCGATCGCCGATGGCGGCCGCTGCACCTGGTTCCTGACGCCGGCCAATCCCGTCACCTCGCGAAAGCGCTGGATCGCGGGCTCGCTGGAGCCGAAGGGCACGCTGACCATCGACGCCGGCGCGGTCGCGGCGCTGCGCGCCGGCGCCAGCCTGCTGCCGGCCGGCGTGATCAAGGTCGAGGGCCAGTTCGCCCGCGGCGACGCCGTGATCGTGCGCGGCCCCGACACCAGCGAGGTCGGCCGCGGCCTGATCGCCTACGACGCCGACGATGCCGAGCGGATCAAGGGCCGCTCCTCCCCGGACGTGATGGCGATCCTCGGCATCAGCGGCCGCTCGGAGATGATCCACCGCGACGATCTGGTGATGGGCGGGTAGGACTTTGCGGTCATGTCCGGGCTTGCCGTCTTGGCTGAGGCTTCGCTGACCCTAGATCGAGTGCCCGGCGAAACCTTGGCGTAAACGGGCCCCGAGTGTCCAAGGTCTTCGGGCACGCAAGGACATGGGTGGCCCAATCAAGCCCGGTTGCTAGTCCGTCCGAGCCCGCGCTTTTACGTCATCTGCACCCAAGGACCGTCCCTGGGCTGGCTGCCGCAAGAGTGGTCCGGGGGCCGCGCACAAAGGATGCCATGCCACCTAGTGCGCGGATTATCGAGGCGAGCTACGCGCGCAGAGCCCATTTCGTCGGCGAGAGGCGCCCCTAACTCGACAGCCATTGACAAATTAGCCAGTGGTAAGTCGGCCCGAGCGCTTTGAGCAAGACGAGCTTCGGTCTACAATAACCTTCTTTTACCTCTGGTTGGGTAGGCCCTGCGGCGCAATCAAGTTGCACCGTCTACAATGACCCGTCCTAGACGACGAGATGATTCGGAGACTTGTTGATGGCGAAAGATAGCTCGCGCGCTGTTTCGGAGGCGCTGAGCACTGTTGTGCGGCTTCTTGATCAGCTTGATAGCAAATCTAGAGCCCGCGTCCTGAATTCGGTCATCACCTTCTATGGACACGAGGCCGCAAATCATCGGGGCGGCGAGCAGTCAATAGCGGAGCAGCCCGCAGCGCAGCAACCGGCGCGTCCGGCATTCTCGGACGATAGGGCCCCGTCTCCGAAGGAGTTTCTATTTGAGAAACAGCCGAAAACGGACATCGAGAGAATTGCGTGCCTCGCGTTCTACTTGCTGCACTTTCGCAACACACCTCACGTGAAAACCTTAGATCTTGCAAAGCTCAATACCGAGGCAGCCCAGATCAAATTCTCAAACACGGCTTATGCGACTGAGAACGCAACTAAGGCTGGTCTTCTGGCCGCAGTCGCAAAAGGGCAGAAGCAGATAACCGCATGGGGCGAGCAATTCGTGTCCGCTTTGCCTGACCGCGATGCGGCCGCAAAAATCATGGCGCAATTGCGTCACCGAAAGAACGCGCGGCGCAAATGATCCGGCAAGTAAGACTAAGGGCAGATGCTAAACGCATCTCAATTTTCAACCACAAGGGCGGCGTGGGTAAAACTACACTCACGTTCAATATTGCTGCAGCACTGGCAGATCTTGGTCATAAAGTTTTGCTGGTCGACGCCGACCCTCAATGCAATTTATCTGCCTACCTGATCGAAGCATCCGTCCTCGACGATTTGCTTGATAAGTCAGATGATGCTGATGAAGGCGCCACGCTGTGGTCAGCCGTCAAACCGGTTGTCGATGGTGACGGTGGCGTGAAGACAATCGACCCGCTGGAAATTCGAAACAGGCTCTTTCTTATTCCAGGCGATATCCGACTCTCTGACTTCGAAAATAAACTTGCGGCATATTGGCTTGAGTGTCTGCAGCGGGAAACGCACGGCTTTAAAGGCACGACAGCTATAAGCAAATTAGTTGACACAATATGCCACAACGAGGACATCGACTTCGTCTTCTTCGACACGGGCCCGAACATTGGCGCTCTTAATCGAGCAATTCTGCTGGATTGCGATTTCTTTGCCGTGCCGGTGGCTTACGACCTCTTTTCGGTTCGTGCGCTTCGAACTCTTGGCAGGTCATTGTTCGATTGGATAACGGACTGGAAGACCATTCTCTCTCGCAAGCCAAAAGATGCCCCGTCGTTGCCGGGCACGCCACGCTTCCTTGGTTACATCCCGCAAAATTACTCAGTGTATCGGGGCGGCGTCGCTTCGCATCAGGCGCGCTACGTTGGCCTTTTGGACAAGGGTATAACTACCGACGTAGTGAATGTGTTGCGCGAGGTGGACGCCATACCGCCGCGCAAGATCCACAAGCTGGGCGATGTCAAAGATTTTGGGCAGTTGGTCCCCGCATCGCAACGAGAAGGCAGCCCGCTGTCGGAAACTGCGGCGGGAACTCCCACACAACGCAGCGAGGCCGCCAATTCGTTCAAGCTTATCGCAAAAAGCATCATACAACGGACGAGCTAGCGGAGATGCTCACCCCTACCGACGAAGAGTCTCCCGTCATTGAACCGCTGCTGAAGTGCTTCGATGAGAAACTTCATCTGTTAAATCATTTCTACGATGCGCTTCGAAACGCAATCGCAAATTCAAAAGAGCTGAAGCCGCTAATCCATTCCATTCGCGCACGCATTAAGGATAGAGATCACCTTCAAGATAAGCTTCTTCGCAAGATGCGCGACCCAAAAAGGGCGGGCAAAGCGTTCGATATCACGACCGATAATCTGCATGCAAAGATCAACGATCTCGCGGGCATTCGAATTTTGCATCTCCATACTGCGCAGGCGAAGAAGATCGACGAACATCTAACGAATCTTCTAAAGAGTTGCGGCTACAAATTTCACGAGGGTCCGATCGCTCGCACCTGGGACATCGAGTACGAGAAAACCTTTAAGGACATGGGCTTCAAAACAAAGCGAAGCGAAAACCTTTACACCAGTGTCCACTACGTTATCTCCGATCAGATGCCCGGGGTGAAGATGACCTGTGAGTTGCAGGTGCGCACTCTAACCGAGGAGACGTGGGGTGAAGTTGATCACACGCTCAACTACCCTCATAAAACGGAAAGTGTAGCGTGCCTGCAGCAAATTCGCGCGCTCGCACGCTCGACCTCTGCTGCAGGTCGCCTGGTGGACGCGATCTTCGCTACGGTGGCGCACGAAAGCACTGTTCCGGATAACATTCTTTCTGATGTGCCGGCTCCTGTTGAGAAGCCGCCGCCTGAGGAGGAGCCGTCGCCGTCAGAGGAAAAGAGCTCCTGATATAGTCACCTCTCGACGTACTTCGATTCTGCCACGCTCCGCGCTGCCAGTTCCCTACGCAGACGGGAACAAACTCACGCCCTTGCTCGACCTCAAGGATGCGGCGCAGCGGAGCGTCCCACACCCGAAGCCCCGCCGATTCTCCTCGGCGGAGGCGTACAGGTCCTAGACCGCGCGCATCCCCTGCAGGCGATCGCCGATGGCGGCCGCTGCACCTGGTTCCTGACGCCGGCCAATCCCATCACCTCGCGAAAGCGCTGGATCGCGGGCTCGCTGGAGCCGAAGGGCACGCTGACCATCGACGCCGGCGCGGTCGCGGCATTGCGCGCCGGTGCCAGCCTGCTGCCGGCCGGCGTGATCAAGGTCGAGGGCCAGTTCGCCCGCGGCGACGCCGTGATCGTGCGCGGCCCCGACACCAGCGAGGTCGGCCGCGGCCTGATCGCCTACGACGCCGACGACGCCGAGCGGATCAAGGGCCGCTCCTCCCCGGACGTGATGGCGATCCTCGGCATCAGCGGCCGCTCGGAGATGATCCACCGCGACGATCTGGTGATGGGCGGGTAGCACCCGACCGATCCCATCTGACGATCATGGCTACCACGCATAGCGGATGCTGCCTTTGCCGGCGTAGCTCCTGACGACGTCCGAGAAGGCCCCTTCCAACGACGCAGCGATCGAGACGCCATTGCGCCACGCGATCTCGGCGGACGCGCTGGTCAGCGCGGCGTCGGGCCTGGGCGATGCGCCGTCGACGACGAAGCTTGCCCCGGGCAAGGTCTGGAAGGTGGTGACGATGCTGCGATCGACGCCGTATTCGTGCGCCCACGCGGCACGGCCGCGAACGGTCAGCACCGCCTGATCGATCAGGAGCGACTTGTCGGTACGCAGGCCGATCTCGCTGCGCGTCGCAGTCGCCGTCTTCGGCGCGTAGCTCAATGCAAAGGTTCCGGAGCCGGCCAGCGCCTGCTCGGCATAGGCGGGCAGATCGAACGCGGTCACCTGTGCCGCGGCATAGGGCGTGACGCCGAGCCATCGCGTCGCGAAACGGTAGCCGGCCTCGGCTCGCGCGGAAAAGGCATTGGCATCGAATTGTGCCCGCAGCCGCTCGCTGCCGCTCATTGTGACGGTGCGGTCGGTGGTGACGTCCTGCCAGCCATAGGCGAGCGCCGCGGTGACATAGGACGGCCCGGCGGTATGCCGCACGAAAGCGCCGGCCTGGAACAGGTCGGAGCGACCGCCGCCGCCGCCGGCGACGTTGAAGCTCGTTCCGCCGCCGGCCAGCGCGAAGCCGGCAACCGTGCGCGGCGACAACCACACATCCGCACCGACGGCGGTACCGGCCACGCGACTGGTGGCGGTGTTGGAGCCGGTCGCCGCATTGCCGTCGGTCGTCTGCGACCCGCCAAAGCCTGCGGCCCAAACGCTCCAGCGCGAATCGAAGCTCGCGCGCGACGGTGCCTTGGTCATCATGCCGTAGGCCTCGCGCTCGGCGCCACGGCGCTTGCCAGAAGCGGCGGCATAGCCCATCGCACCATCGGCGTCCGCGCCGCGCGAACCGCGCCCGTCGACAAAGGGATCGGTGAGCACGCCGAGAAACTGGTCCATGGCATCGAAGGTCGCCTGCTGCGCGCCGGCCGCGGTTTCGCCGGAGAGCTGGGTCAGCCCGCCCGCCAGCGGCGTGCCGGTCAGCCCGAACAGTGCGACGAAGCCGGGCGGCAGCGTTCCGCCGCGGTTGAAAAAACCGTTGAGCGCATCGGCGACGTTTCGCTGATTGCGGTTCAACCCACCGGGGGAGAGCGCACCGAGCTGCGCCGTCAGGTCGATCAGCACGTCGGTTGCCGTGGTCCGCAAGCCGGCGCTGAATCCGGCCGGCAGGGCGACAGTGGAGAAGGCGGTAAAATTGCCGCTGATCGCCCCAGCATGCAGGATCGAATAGCTGCGGGTGAGATACGTTCCGGACGCAAACGCCGCGGTCACGCTGCCCGCGAGCGTCGCAGCGCCGGTGACGATGGCGCCGGTCGTAGCGGCCGGATTGAGTTGCACCAGATAGACCGCTCCCGACTGGAAGGCGAGATTGCCGGCGATCGTCGTTGCGCTGCCCGGCGTACCCGAGCCGGGCGCGAAGATCGCGCCGCCCTGGATCAGCGTATTGCCGAGCGTGCCGCTGCCGCTGAGGATGGCACCGCTGCCGATCGTGGTCAGGCTCGACGACGCAATCGAGCCATTCACCCGCAGCTCGCCGCCGCCGACAAGAGTTGCCCCGCTGTAGGTGTTGACGCCCGTCAGCACCAGCAGACCGCTTCCGGTCTTGGTCAGTGCCATCGCTCCCGCGCCGTCCTGGATCGTACCGGAGAACACCGTCGAGCTGTTGTCCCCGCCGGCAGCCAGGACGGCAGCAGCGCCGCCGCTATTTGTTACAGTGCCGGCGCCGGCCAGCGATCCCACGGCGTTGGAGAATCCGCCGAGGTCGAGCACTGCGCCGCCCAAGACCGTCATGGCGGAATTGTTGCCGAAGGCGCTGGTCGAGCCGGCCTGCAGCCTGCCGGCTTCGACCACGGTAGGGCCGGTATAAGTGTTCAGACCCGACAGAACGAGCGTACCGGCATAGCCGCTCTGGTTGTTGACGACGACGTCGCCCGACCCCGACAGTACGCCGCTCAGGTTGACGGTATTGCCGGTGAGAACGTTGTAGGTCGGATCGCCTGTTGCCGTGATGTCGTTGGCGATAGTGAAGCTGCCGTTGAAGTTCACGGTGACGCCGGTGATGCCGCCGTTGAGCGTCAGCGCGCCGCTGCCGAGCGCGCCGGAATTGCCGACGACGAGCGTCGTGCCCTCGTTGATGGTGGTGCCACCGCTATAGGTGTTGGGGCCAGCAAGGGTGAGAGTGCCGCCGCCGCTCTTGGTGAGCGCGACGCTGCCGCCCTGGTCCGCGGCGTTGGCGCCGCCGCCGGGATTGGTGCCGCCCGAGCCGATGTAGTCGGCAATTCCGTTCGCAATCGACTGGCTGCCGGCGCCAAAGGCGAGTGTGGTCGGGATGCCGCCGGTGCCCTGGAAGAAGATCCCGGACCCGAAGGCGCTGCCCGGATCGCCGTAGCCGCCGCCACCACCACCGCCGGCAACGCCGTTGCCATTGACGGTCAACGAGCCGGTGACCGTGACGGTGCCGCCGGTCTGGACATAGACCGCGCCGCCGGCGCCGAGCCCGCCGCCGCCGCCCGCGGCACCCGGAACGGACAGGCTGACATCCGCAGCTCCGGCGCCGAAGCCACCGGCACCGCCGGTGCGCGTCATTGCGTAAACGGCGGCGCCGCCGCCACCGAAACCGCCATTGCCACCAGCGGCGCTGGTTCCGCTAATTGCCCCGCCGCCACCGCCGCCATACCCACCCGCGCCGCCGATACCTTGGCCACTGAAGAAGTTACCGCCGCCGCCACCGCCGCCGCCAAACCCTCCGTTGCCGCCTTGCACGGCAGTTGCAATAAAACTGGTCTCACTACCGCCGCCGCCACCACCGAACCCTCCGTTACCCCCGGTGCCGCCACCGGTCATCGTGCCTACGCCACCGTTGGTGCCGCCGCCGTTGGTCCCAAGCCCGCTCACGCTATTGCTGCCGACGGCCAGCCCGCCGCCGCCATTGCCCGCTGAGCTTGAGCTGCTTCCGCCGTTTCCTCCCATGCCGCCGCCGCCGCCGGCGAGGTTGTTGGTGAAGGCGCCGCCCGCACCCCCGCTCGCCTGGTTGTTGCTCAGGCTGACATTGCTGAGCGTCAGCGCGCCGTTGCTCGACACGAACACTGCGCCGCCGAGACCGGCGCCGCCGCCACCACCGTCGATGCCCCGGCCGCCCTGAGCCGCCGCGTTGGCGATGGAAAGATTTGCGATCGTGACCGAATAGGTCGAGCCGGTCGTCCCGGCATCGCCAATGAAGAACGGACGATAGGTCCCGGCGCCGCTGATGACGGGGTTGTTGCCGTTGCCGTCGATGGTCAGATTCCTGGTGATGACAGGCAGCTCGCTCGCAAGCGTGATGGTGCCACCGGTCTGGAACATGATGGTGTCGCCATTGCCGGCGCTGGTGATCGCCGCCCGCAGGCTCCCGGCGCCGCTATCGGCCGTGGTCGTCACCAACAGCGTGGCTGCGTTTGCCTCGCAGGCGAAACCGAGCGTGGTGGCGAGCAGCGCGAAGCGCAGCGGCAGTCCGGTGGACTTCAATGTCGCGAACCTCAAGCAGAAGCATTGCAGCGCCTGCCAGCAGGTCGGGCACGCGACGTCGCAAGACGCCGCCGAGGGG
The DNA here is from genome assembly GCF_042076515.1 of Bradyrhizobium sp. A5. Taxonomy (NCBI): domain Bacteria; kingdom Pseudomonadati; phylum Pseudomonadota; class Alphaproteobacteria; order Hyphomicrobiales; family Nitrobacteraceae; genus Bradyrhizobium; species Bradyrhizobium sp. A5. Next base: position 6,865,987 of record NZ_CP148990.1, read on the forward strand.
TAACAGGTTGTCCATGCGGACAATGCGCTCAGCGTCTCACGCGATGATTTCCTCCATGCTGGTGCACGCGGAGCACAGAGCCGCTCGGTTCCGCCCGCCTCGCTTTGGCGGCCGACCGAGCCTGACGCCGGCGACCCCAAAGTCCCGATCGAGGCCACAGCGGCCCCTGCCGGGGTGATTCCCAGCCTCGCCAAACCCGGGATTTCCGTGCTAGGACACTGCCTTAGCAGAAGGTTGAAATTCCAATGGCCGCCCCCCTCAAAGCCGTCGATGGCAATGCCGATCGTACCAGCGATCTCCTGGCGCTGATGTCCGATCTCGCCAACCGTGCCCGCGCCGCCGCGCGCGTGCTGGCGCTGGCGCCGCCGGAGCAGAAGAACCGGGCGCTGGAAGCCATGGAGCGGACGATCCGCGCGAGCTCTGCAGCGATTCTCGCCGCCAATGCCGAGGACGTCGCGGAGGCCCGCGCGTCGAGCAACATGACAGCGTCCTTCATCGATCGCCTGACGCTGACGCCGGCGCGGGTCGAAGCGATGGCCGAGGGAATCGGCATCGTGCGGGGCATCGCCGATCCCGTCGGCATCGTCACCGAGAGCTGGCAGCGGCCGAACGGGATGACCATCGAACGCGTGCGCGTGCCGCTCGGCGTCGTCGGCGTGATTTTCGAGAGCCGGCCGAACGTTGCCGCCGATGCCGGCGTGCTTTGCCTGAAATCCGGCAATGCCGTGATCCTGCGCGGCGGCTCCGACAGTTTCCGCTCCTGCCGCGCCATCCATGAATGCCTGGTGCAGGGCCTGCGCGAAGCCGGCCTGCCCGAAGCCGCGATCACGCTGGTGCCGACGCGCGACCGCGCGGCGGTCGGCATGATGCTGTCCGGATTGAACGGCGCCGTCGACGTCATCGTGCCGCGCGGCGGCAAGAGCCTCGTCGCGCGCGTCGAGGCCGAGGCACGCGTGCCGGTGTTCGCGCATCTCGAAGGCGTCAACCACGTCTATATCGACGCCAGCGCCGACCTCGCCATGGCGAAGTCGATCGTGCTCAACGCCAAGATGCGCCGCACCGGCGTCTGCGGTGCCGCCGAGACGCTGCTGGTCGATCGCGCTGCCGCCGGCAAAAACCTGAAGCCGCTGATCGAGATGCTGATCGAGGCCGGCTGCGAGGTCCGCGGCGACGACGCCGTGCAGAAGATCGATGCGCGCGTCAAGCCCGCGAGCGAAGACGATTGGAATACCGAATATCTCGACGCGATCATTGCAGCGAAGGTGGTCGACGGCGTCGACGGCGCGATCGCGCACATCCAGACCCACGGCTCGCATCACACCGATGCGATCGTGAGCGGGGATGAGGCCGCCGCGAAGAAATTCCTCAGCGAAGTCGATTCCGCGATCGTGCTGCACAACGCATCGACGCAATTCGCCGACGGCGGCGAGTTCGGCTTCGGCGCCGAGATCGGCATCGCCACCGGCCGCTTCCACGCCCGCGGTCCTGTCGGCGCCGAGCAATTGACCAGCTTCAAGTATCGCGTTCACGGCACCGGGCAGACGCGGCCGTAAGCAACGTCGTGGGGCGCGGGCCTTGAGTAACAATTTCGTCGTGCCGCGTTTCCCGGCGCAAGCGATCCCGCCCTATACGGAGGGCATGCGCATCGGCCTGCTCGGCGGCTCGTTCAATCCGCCGCATCAGGCCCATCGCGCCATCAGCCAGTTTGCGCTCAAGCGATTGCAACTCGATCGCGTGTGGTGGCTGGTGACGCCGGGCAATCCGCTGAAGGAGAACGGCACGCTGCATGAGCTCGGTGAGCGGATGCAGGCTGCGCGCGAGGTCGCCAACGACCCCAGGATCGAGGTGAGCTGTCTCGAATCCGTCATCCGTACGCGCTACACTATCGACACGATCAACACCCTGCGCCGCCGCCTCCGCGGCCTGCGCTTTGTCTGGATCATGGGCGCCGACAACCTCGCTCAATTCCATCGTTGGCAGGATTGGCGCCGCATCGCCGGCCAGGTGCCGATTGCGGTCATCGATCGCCCCCCGCAGAGTTTTCGTGCCCTCGCCTCTCCCGCCGCCAAGGCGCTCGCGCGCTACCGCCTGCCCGAGAATAAGGCAGCACTGCTTGCGGATCAGCCGGCGCCGGCCTGGGTTTTCCTGACCGGATTGAAGCTGAATCTCTCCTCGACGGGCTTGCGGAACCCGGACGGGAGCTGGAAAGGTACGAAGTGAGTCAGACTGTGCGGACGGCGTGTGGATTTCGGGCTCTCTGGCATATTGAAACCCTTAACCCCACATGATGTAGTGTAACCAGTGGACGCTGGATTCGGCGTTCGCGATACAGTGAAAGGAATGGTCCCTGACCACATCTGTATTGTCCAAGACAGCTTCAACGAAGTCTGTTTTACCCAACGCAAAGCCGGCGCGTAAAACATCGACCAAAGCTGCGGCCTTGAAGGCGCAACCGGACGCCGACAAGACGCTGAGCCTGATCCTCTCCCGCCTCGACGACATGAAGGCGGAGGAGACGGTCACCATCGACCTTCGCGGCAAATCGGCGTACTCGGACTACATGATCGTCACCACCGGCCGGGTGAACCGGCACGTTGGCGCGATCGCGGAAAACGTCGCCAAGGGCCTCAAGGAAAACGGTATCAAGAACATCCACGTCGAGGGCTTGCCCAATTGCGACTGGGTGCTGATCGATTCCGGCGATGTGATCGTGCACGTGTTCAGACCCGAGGTCCGCGAATTCTACAATCTCGAGCGATTGTACACGCAGGGCCCAGGGGCGGCGAAAGCGATCGCGGCGAAGGCGATCTAGAGGCGACTGGCCGATTTCGAATCGGCTGACGCGCATGCTAGCGTCGTGCGCGCGCAACCTGCGCGCGGCCTTGAAAACACGACCCTGAAAACATCATGCGTGTTGCAGTCATTGCGGTGGGCCGGCTGAAGCAGGGCCCCGAACGGGAGCTTGCCGACCGCTATTTCGAGCGGTTCGACGAGGCCGGACGCAAGCTCGGATTCCGCGAGCTCGCCATCCACGAAATTCCCGAGAGCCGCGCGCGCGACACCGCGACACGGATGGCCGAAGAGGCCGCGGCGATCTCCGCGCATGTTCCGGACAAGTCGATCCTGGTGGCGCTGGACGAGCGCGGCCAGAACCTCGATTCCACCGTATTCGCACGGAATCTCGGGCGCTGGCGCGACGAGGGCGCCGGTCATACTATCTTCGTGATCGGAGGGGCGGACGGACTTTCGCCCGAATTGCGCCGTAAGGCCAAGCTCGCGATTGCGTTCGGCTCGGCGACCTGGCCGCATCAAATGGTCCGCGTCATGCTTCTGGAACAGCTTTATCGGGCCGCCACCATTCTGGCCGGCCACCCCTATCACCGCGCGTGATGCGCGCCACAACGAGCACCTTTGCTTAAAGCGATGCAAGCGCCCGTCATCAACCTGCTGCTGATCGCAAGTGTCTCGGGCGCAAGCGTGTTGGGCGCAAGCCTCGCGCAGGCTCAGACGACAACGCCGGCACAGCAGGCCGCGGCCGTCTCACCCGATGCGGTCAAGCAGCGCGAGCAGGAGCTGGAAGCCGCGCGCGCCAGGCAGAAGAGCGCGGAAGAGGCGCAGGCCAAACTCAAGGCCGAGATCATCTCGCTCGGCCAGGATCGCACCCAGCTCAACCAGCAATTGATCGACACCGCCGCCAATGTGCGCGCCGTCGAGACCAAGATCGACGAAGCCGAAGCGCGGCTGCGGTCGCTGAACGGCCGCGAGCAGCAGATGCGCACCTCGCTGGATTCGCGCCGCGCCGACATCGTCGAGGTGCTGGCCGCCCTGCAGCGCGCCGGCCGGCGGACGCCGCCGGCGCTGCTGGTGCGGCCGGAGGACGCACTGCAATCGCTGCGCACCGCCATGCTGCTCGGCGCGGTGGTGCCGGAACTGCGCGGCCGCGCAGAGAGGATCGCGGGCGAACTCGGCGAACTCGTGGCCTTGCGCAGGAACATCGCCGCCGAGCGCGACCAGCTCGCCACCGACCGCGACAGGATTCGTAACGACCAGACTCGGCTTACGGCCCTCGTCGATGAGCGGCAGCGCCAGCAGGCGTCGCGGGAAAAGGACCTCAGCGCCGAGAGCTCGCGCGCGATCACGCTGTCGAAGCAGGTCGGCGATCTCCAGGGGCTGATCGCCAAGATGGAGCAGGATCTGCAGAGCGCCGCCAAGGCCGCTGAAAAGGCGGCCGAGGCCGCAAGGCTGGCGGAGGCAAAAGCGTCCGCCAGCGCCAAGCCTGGCCCCGGCGCTTTCAAGGATCGGTCCCGGACCACTCCGGCCATCGCCTTCGCCTCGGCCAAGGGCCTGCTGCCGCTCCCGGTTAACGGTAACAAGATCAGGGATTTTGGCGGTTCCGACGGGGTCGGCGGGGTCCAGAAGGGCATTTCGCTGGCCACCAAGCCCGGCTCCCAGATCACGACGCCGTGTGATGGCTGGGTGGTCTATGCCGGCCCGTTCCGCAGCTATGGACAACTCTTGATCCTCAATGCCGGGGGCGGGTATCATGTCCTGATCGCCGGGATGGAGCGCATTTCGGTCAACATCGGACAGTTTGTGCTCACGGGGGAGCCGGTCGCGACCATGGGGTCGACCTCTCAAGTCGCCTCCATTCTCGCCACGAACGCGAGTCAACCTGTGCTGTATGTCGAGTTCCGTAAGGACGGCACTCCAATCGATCCAGGCCCATGGTGGGCCGCAAATGAAGGCGAGAAGGTTCGCGGATGATGCGCAAGACTTCAGTTATCCTCCTCAGCGCGGCCACGGGTGCGGCGCTGACGCTGTTCGTGACCCAGCCGCGCGCGGTCTTCATGGGCTCGAGCGCACGGGCCGCCACCGCGGACACCTATCGCCAGCTCAACCTTTTCGGCGACGTCTTCGAGCGCGTGCGCTCGGACTATGTCGAGAAGCCCGACGACACCAAGCTGATCGAATCCGCCATCAGCGGCATGCTCACAGGCCTCGATCCGCATTCGAGCTACATGGACGCCAAGAGCTTCCGCGACATGCAGGTGCAGACCCGCGGTGAGTTCGGCGGGCTCGGCATCGAGGTGACGATGGAAGACGGCCTGATCAAGGTGGTCTCGCCGATCGACGACACGCCGGCCTCGCGCGCCGGCGTCATGGCCAACGACATCATCACCAATCTCGACGAGGAGGCGGTGCAGGGCCTGACCCTGAACCAGGCCGTCGAGAAGATGCGCGGTCCGGTCAACACCAAGATCAAGCTGAAGATCATCCGCAAGGGCCAGGACAATCCGATCGACGTCACGCTGGTGCGCGACAACATCCGCGTCCGCTCGGTGCGCGCGCGCGTCGAGACCGACGACATCGCCTATATCCGCATCACCACCTTCAACGAGCAGACCACCGAAGGCCTGAAGCGCGAGGTCGCCAACCTCTCGAATCAGATCGGCGACAAGCTCAAGGGCTACATCATCGACCTGCGCAACAACCCGGGCGGCCTGCTCGAGGAAGCGGTCACCGTCTCCGACTCGTTCCTGGAGAAGGGCGAGATCGTCTCGACTCGCGGCCGCAATGCCGAGGAGACGCAGCGTCGTACCGCGCATGCGGGCGATTTGACCAAGGGCAAGCCGGTCATCGTGCTGGTCAATGGCGGCTCGGCCTCGGCGTCGGAAATCGTCGCCGGCGCGCTGCAGGACCACAAGCGCGCGACCATCGTCGGCACGCGCTCGTTCGGCAAGGGTTCGGTGCAGACCATCATCCCGCTCGGCTCGGGCAATGGCGCGCTGCGTCTGACCACGGCGCGCTACTACACGCCGTCGGGCAAATCGATCCAGGCCAAGGGCATCGTGCCCGACATCGAAGTGCTGCAGGACGTGCCGGACGAGTTGAAGTCACGCACCGACACCAAGGGCGAGGCTTCGCTGCGCGGCCATCTGAAGAACGACGGCGACGAGAAGACCGGCTCGCAGTCCTATGTTCCGCCGGACGCCAAGGACGACAAGGCGCTCAAGCTCGCCGGCGACCTGCTCCACGGCATCAAGAACAGCGCCTCCGCGGCGCCCACGCCGGGCGACAACAAGGGCGCGACCACCGACAAGCCCAAAGCGGCGAACTAAGTCGGGCGCATCACGCGATCCAGCGAAAGGGCGGCTCCCGGAGCCGCCCTTTTTGCTTGGTCTTGCGCAATCCCCGGCGCATCCCGGCCTGCCGCCGCTTGACCTCGGCGTGGTATCGTCGGCGGGAGTGATTCGGGATCTCGCATGACTGAAACGGCCGATGATCTGAGCGCCCCGCTCGGACAGGACAAGCCGCGCCGAAAGCGCCGGCTGCGGCTGCCGTTCACGGCCATGCAGGCGCTGGCCGTCATGCTCGGCCTGTTCCTGGCCGCCTTTGCCGGCTTTGCCATCTTCAACAAGGATCCGCTCGGCGGCGAGCCGATGACGCGGATCGCGATCCGCGAGCCCAAAGCCACCGACGAGAAACCCGCCGCTGCCGGCCATGGCCAGGAGAGCAAGCAGGACAGCAGGCACGAGGCCAAGGAAGCGCCGAAGCAAGCGGGCGAGCAGAAGACCGTCACCATGATCGACGGTTCCACCGGCACGCGCCACGACGTGGTGATCGGTGGCGGGGACTCGGCGGACAAGGGCGAAGCGGCGGCCGCGAATGCGCCGCCGCCCGTCATGGCCGGGATCGACCCGAAACTGCTGGAGAAGTCGCGCTACGGCATGATCCCGGTGGTGGCGGGAGACCTGAAGCCGTTCAACGTCTATGCCGCGGATGCCGACCGCGCCAAGGCCGCCAAGATGCCCGTGGTCGCGATCCTGATCGGCGGCCTCGGCGTCGGCGCCGCCAAGACCACCGACGCGATCATGCGGCTGCCGCCGGCGGTGACGCTGGCCTTCACGCCCTACGGTGCCGACCCCGGCAAGCTGGCCGAACGGGCTCGCGCCCAGCGCCACGAGATCTTCCTCCAGATCCCGATGGAGCCCTACGACTTCCCGGACAACGACCCGGGGCCGCAGACGCTGCTGACCTCGCTCACCACCGACCAGAACATGGACCGCCTGTACTGGCACCTCAGCCGCATGCAGGGCTATGCCGGCCTCACCAATTTCATGGGCGCCCGCTTCGTGGCGACGGAGCCGGCGATGCAGCCGATCATCCGCGAGGCGGCCAAGCGCGGCCTCGGCTTCTTCGACGACGGCTCCTCGCCCCGCAGCATCGCGCCGCAGGCCGCGGCCAGTGCGGCGATGCCGTTCGGCAAGGGCGACATCGCAATCGACGTGGTGCCGACCCCGGTCGAGATCGACCGCGCCCTGAACAAGCTCGAATCGATGGCGCGCGAGCGCGGCACGGCCGTGGGCACCGCCTCGGCCCTGCCGGTCTCGATCGAGCGCATCGGCGCATGGACCAAGACATTGAGCGACCGGGGTATCCTTTTGGTGCCATTGACAACCGCGATGCTGAAATCAAAATCCAGCTAAATCAACGGATTGGTACGGCACGGGTCCCGCGGGGGCCGGCATGCCCGCCAAAAGCACGCGAGAGGCCTGGCGGAATGGCGCGTTACGAGGATTTGCCCTACCGGACCTGCGTCGGCGTGATGCTGATCAACCGGAAGGGACTGGTGTTCATCGGCCGCCGCGCCGGCGGCATCGAGCATGTCGACGACAGCCATGTCTGGCAGATGCCGCAGGGCGGCGTCGATCCCGGCGAGGACACCTGGGACGCGGCCAGGCGCGAACTCTATGAGGAGACCAGCGTGCGCTCGGTCGAGCGGCTCGGCGAGGTCCCGGACTGGCTCACTTACGACATTCCGCGCACGGTCGCGGGGCGTACCTGGAAGGGCCGTTACCGGGGCCAGCGCCAGAAATGGTTCGCAGTGCGCTTCACTGGCGAGGACAGCGAGATCAACGTCGAGCACCCCGGCGGCGGCCACAAGGCCGAGTTCGTGAGCTGGCGCTGGGAACCGATGAAGAATTTGACCGGGCTGATCATTCCCTTCAAGCGCCCGGTCTACGAGCGCGTGGTGAAGGAATTTTCCGCGCTGGCGGATGAATAAATCAAATTGTCATTCCGGGTTCGGTGCTAAGGCATCGCCGGAATGACACGGAAGATCCGCACGTGACGAATGAAAAGCCCTACCGTCCCAATGTGGGCATCGCCCTGTTCAATGCCGATGGCCGCGTTCTGATCGGGCACCGCTTCAAGGGCGACGGACCCGAGATCATCCTGCCGGGCCTCGACTGGCAGATGCCGCAGGGCGGGGTCGATGACGGCGAGAATCTGCGCGACGCCGCGATGCGCGAGCTCTGGGAAGAGACCAGCGTCGTCAGCGCTGATTTTCTCGGCGAGACCGACTGGCTCACCTACGAATTCCCTCCCTATGACGGACCGCAAACGCATCGGCTAGCGAAGTACCGCGGCCAGCGCCAAAAGTGGTTCGCGCTGCGCTTCACCGGCAAGGACGACGAGATCGATCCGCTGACGCCGCGCAACGACCAGCCCGCGGAATTCGACGCATGGCGCTGGGAGCGCCTCGACCGCGTCACCGATCTCGTGGTGCCGTTCCGCCGCGACGTCTACCGCGCGGTGGCGCAGCAGTTTGCGCCGTTCGGAAACTGAAGCTGCGAAAACAACCCCATGCACAGTAGAATGGGGGTTGAAATCCTTAGAGCGTGCTGTTTTTATACGGAAACATAGCCTGAATTTTTGAGATAGTTGGCGCATTCCTGCGCGGAGAAGAGGTCGAGCAGTTCACCGACCTTGCGCCAGGTTGCCTCGACGTCACGCGGCTCTGCAGCTCGCATCAGATGTTTGAGCTTGGCGAAGACCTGTTCGATCGGATTGAGGTCGGGACTGTAGGGCGGCAGGAAGAGCAGATGCGCTCCGGCGGCGCGGATGGCATTGCGGGCGGACTTGCCTTTGTGACTGCCGAGATTATCGAGGATGACGACCTCGCCTTTTGCCAGCGTTGGCACCAGAACCTTCTCGACATAGAGGGTGAAGAGTTCCCCATTGATGGGGCCGTCGATGACCCAAGGTGCGCTGATCTGGTCGTGCCGCAGCGCTGCAATGAAAGTCATGGTCTTCCAATGACCGAAAGGCGCGGATGCCTGGAGCCGCTGTCCACTCGGACCCCAGCCGCGCAGTGGTGCCATGTTGGTCTTGATCCAGGTCTCATCGATAAAGATCAGGCGTGAAGCGTCAATCTTGCCTTGATGGGCCTTCCAGCGCGTCCGTTTACGAGCGATATCGGGGCGATCTTGTTCGGCCGGCAGGATCGTTTTTTTGAAGCTCAGCCCTTCGGCATGCACAAACGTCCACACGGCCCGCACATCTGTCTTGATCCCGCGTGCTGCCAACTCCTGTGTCAGCTTCCGTAAGGTGAATGGCCCAGAGAGAACGCGCTTGCGTAGCCAGTCGGCATGGGCACCGGATAGAACCGGCTTCTTGTGACCACCAATCTTGCCAGGCGAAACGCCTCCAGTCTCCCGCCTCAGATTCTTCCACTTCGTTACACAGGACGGGCTGATCTCAAGCGCCTCTGCAATCGAGCGAACCGTCTCCCCTGCGTCAGCCCGCGCCAGAGCCCGTTCACGAAGGTCTTCCGAATAGGGTCGCGTCATCCATGCTGGCCTCCGTCCTCCAGCATGAACTTTGAATCAGAAATCGGCTCCCCTGGGAATCCCGATTCCGGTAAAAAACAACATGCTCTAGAGAATTTTTCGGCGGAAATTGGGGCGTGAGGGGCGCACCATTCTCTCGCGCCCTCTCCCGCTTGCGAGGGCCTTGTAGTCGCCGGCGGCGGAATATTCGCCGTTGAGATAGCCGCGCACGCGCTCGCCGACGAACGGCACCATGTCGGCCGGGAATTTGCCACCGGATGCGGCCGGCGGCGAAGCCATCGGCGCCGGACTTGTCGCCGCGATCACAGGCGCCTATCCGCGCGCGCAGAATGCCGCTATCGGCGTCGCGATGCAACAAAGTTTCAGCGCCCGCCACGGCCGTGGCGAGCGCTGAACCTGTTCAGGAATTTGAGGCTTGAGCCCCGGAGCGGTGCCCCGGGGCTTAATGCATAGCCGTGCTGTTGAGCTGCTGCTGGATGCTCTTGAAGTGGTCGAGCCGCGCGATGGCCTGATCGAGCTCGTTGCCTTCGTGCTCCTTCAGCCCCTCTTCCATCTCCGAGACGGTCGCGGCGAACTGGGCGCGGTCGAGCTCGGCCAGCGATGTCGCCACGTCGGCGAGCACGGTCAGGCCCTTTTCGGAAACCTCGGCGAGGCCGCCGAGCACGATGATCTTCTCGTGCTTGCCGCCGGTGGTGACGGTGAGAATGCCGGGGCGGATCGCAGCCACGACCGGCGCATGTCCCGCCAGCACGCCGAAATCACCCTCGACGCCGGGAATGTCGACCTGATCGACCTCACCCGAGAATGCGAGCTTTTCCGGCGAGACGAGATCGAAGTGGAAGGTGGCCATGGGCTATCCGTTGTTTTCCGCTTGCCACCCGCGGGCTTGCCCCGCGGGTCCATCTATCGAAATTTTGTTCAATGGATCGCCGGACTCTACGAAAAGACGCGCTTCACGCTTTTGCCCGACGATGACGAGGTGAAAAAGCTTAAGCAGCTTCCGCCGCCAGCTTCTTGCCCTTCTCGACCGCCTCTTCGATGGTGCCGACCATGTAGAAGGCGGCTTCCGGCAGGTGATCGTACTTGCCTTCCACCAGGCCCTTGAAGCCCTTGATGGTGTCGGCGAGTTCGACGAACTTGCCCGGCGATCCCGTGAAGATTTCGGCGACGAAGAACGGCTGCGACATGAAGCGCTCGACCTTGCGGGCGCGGGCCACGGTCAGCTTGTCCTCCTCCGAAAGCTCGTCCATGCCGAGAATGGCGATGATGTCCTGCAGCGCCTTGTAGCGCTGCAGCACCTGCTGGACCTGACGGGCGACGGCGTAGTGCTCCTCGCCGACGACCAGCGGAGAGAGCATGCGCGAGGTCGAGTCGAGCGGGTCAACCGCCGGATAGATGCCCTTTTCCGCGATCGAGCGCGACAGCGTGGTGGTCGCGTCCAAATGCGCGAACGAGGTCGCGGGCGCCGGGTCGGTCAAGTCGTCGGCCGGAACGTAGATGGCCTGCACCGAGGTGATCGAGCCCTTCTGCGTGGTGGTGATGCGCTCCTGCAGCGCGCCCATGTCGGTCGCGAGCGTCGGCTGATAACCCACCGCCGAAGGAATACGGCCGAGCAGCGCCGACACTTCCGAACCGGCCTGGGTGAAGCGGAAGATGTTGTCGACGAAGAACAGCACGTCCTGGCCCTTGTCGCGGAAGTCTTCCGCGATGGTCAGACCGGTGAGCGCGACGCGGGCGCGTGCGCCCGGCGGCTCGTTCATCTGGCCGAACACCAGCGCGCACTTCGACTTCACGCTCGGATCCGGATTGTGCGGATCGGCGTTGACCTTGGACTCGATGAACTCGTGATAGAGGTCGTTGCCCTCGCGGGTACGCTCGCCGACACCGGCGAACACGGAGTAACCGCCGTGCGCCTTCGCGACGTTGTTGATCAGCTCCTGAATCAGCACGGTCTTGCCGACGCCGGCGCCGCCGAACAGGCCGATCTTGCCACCCTTCGCGTAAGGAGCGAGAAGGTCGACGACCTTGATGCCGGTGACCAGAATTTCCGCCTCGGTCGACTGGTCGGTGTAGCTCGGCGCTTCCTGATGGATGGCGCGCAGGCCTTCCGACTTGACCGGACCGGCCTCGTCGATCGGCTCGCCGATGACGTTGATGATGCGGCCGAGCGTGCCTTCGCCGACCGGGACGCGGATCGGCGAACCGGTGTCGGTCACTTCCTGGCCGCGCACCAGACCTTCGGTCACGTCCATCGCGATCGTGCGCACGGTGGACTCACCGAGATGCTGCGCGACCTCGAGCACCAGGCGGATATTGCCGTTCCTGGTTTCCAGCGAATTCAGAATGGCCGGCAGGTGGCCTTCGAACTTGACGTCGACGACGGCGCCCATGACCTGGGTGACGCGACCGACCTGGTTAGCTGCTGTGGCCATGATTAGCTCTCCTTCGAAGTTCTGTACTTGCGAAATTCTGTACTTGAACGACCGTCGTTTGGTTGATGCCTCAGACCGCCTCGGCGCCGGAGATGATCTCGATCAGCTCCTTGGTGATCTGGGCTTGACGGGTTCGGTTGTAGATCTGGGTTTGCTTGCGGATCATTTCGCCGGCGTTGCGGGTGGCGTTGTCCATCGAGCTCATCTGCGCGCCGTAGAACGAGGCGTTGTTTTCCAGCAGCGCACGGAAGATCTGCACCGCGATGTTGCGCGGCAACAGGCGGGAGAGGAGCTCGTCCTCCTCCGGCTCGTATTCATAAGAGGTCGACGGCGCGTTCGCCGCCTTTTCTTCCACCGTCAGCGGAATGATCTGCTGCGCGGTCGGGACCTGGGCGATCACCGACTTGAACTGCGCATAGAACAGCGTGCAGACGTCGAACTCGCCGTTGTCGAAACGGGCGAGAACCTTCCTGGCGATGTCCTCGGCGTTGACGAAGCCGAGCTGGCGAACGCTGCGCAGGTCGAGGTGCTCGACGATCTGCTTGTCGAACAGGCGGCGGAGCTGCTCGTAGCCCTTGCGCCCGACGCAGAAGAATTTCACTTCCTTGCCCTGCGCCATCAGCGCGTTGGCGCGATCGCGCGCGAGGCGCACGATCGACGAGTTGAAGGCGCCGGACAGGCCGCGCTCGCCGGTGCAGACCAGCAGCAGGTGGACCTGGTCCTTGCCGGTGCCGGCGAGCAGCGCCGGTGCGCCGGGCGAACCGGCGGCAGCACTGGCGATGTTGGAGATCACCGCGCTCATCTTGTCGGCATAGGGCCGCGCCGCCTCTGCCGCTTGCTGGGCACGGCGCAACCGGGACGCAGCAACCATCTGCATCGCCTTGGTGATCTTTTGCGTCGCCTTGGTGGAGGCGATGCGGACGCGCATGTCTTTAAGTGACGCCATTCTTCGTCCCCAGCGATCAGCTTGCGGCTCGATCGCGACCCTGTCTTGTCGTCATGCCCGGGCTAGTCCCGGGCATCCACATACTCGTCTCCACGCGAAAAGGCGTGGATGGCCGGGACTTCAATGCGAAGACGCGCTTCGCGCTCCAGCCCGGCCATGACGGCTCTTTATTTACGCAAAGCTCTTGGCAAAACCTTCGACCACCGACTTCAGCTTGGCAGCGGTGTCGTCGGTGAGGTCGCGGGTGTCGCGGATCGAATTGAGGATCTCGACGTTCTTGCCGCGCAGCAGCGAGAGCAAACCGTCCTCGAACGCGCGCACCTTGCTGACCGGCAGCGGATCGAGATAGCCGTTGGTGCCGGCCCAGATCACGCAGACCTGCTCTTCCATCTTCAGCGGCGCGAACTGCGGCTGCTTCAGGAGTTCGGTCAGGCGCGAACCGCGGTTCAGCAGGCGCTGGGTCGAGGCGTCGAGGTCGGAGCCGAACTGCGCGAACGCCGCCATTTCGCGGTACTGCGCGAGCTCGCCCTTGATCTTGCCGGCGACCTTCTTGGTGGCCTTGGTCTGCGCCGAGGAGCCGACGCGCGACACCGACAGACCGACGTTCACCGCGGGACGGATGCCCTGGAAGAACAGGTCGGTTTCCAGGAAGATCTGGCCGTCGGTGATCGAGATGACGTTGGTCGGGATGTAGGCCGACACGTCGTTGGCCTGGGTTTCGATGACCGGCAGCGCGGTCAGCGAGCCCGAGCCCTGGTCCTTGTTCAGCTTGGCCGCGCGCTCGAGCAGGCGGGAATGCAGATAGAACACGTCGCCCGGATAGGCTTCGCGGCCCGGCGGGCGGCGCAGCAGCAGCGACATCTGGCGGTAGGCGACGGCCTGCTTGGACAGATCGTCATAGATGATGACCGCGTGCATGCCGTTGTCGCGGAAGTACTCGCCCATGGTGCAGCCCGTGAAGGGCGCGATGTACTGCATCGGCGCCGGATCCGAAGCGGTGGCGGCGACGATGATCGAGTACTCGAGCGCGCCCTGCTCTTCCAGCACCTTCACGAACTGGGCGACGGTCGAACGCTTCTGGCCGACCGCGACGTAGACGCAGTACAGCTTGATGTTCTCGTCGGGCTGCGCGTTGAGCGGCTTCTGGTTCAGGATGGTGTCGAGCGCGATCGCGGTCTTGCCGGTCTGACGGTCGCCGATGATCAACTCGCGCTGGCCGCGGCCGATCGGGATCAGGGCATCGATCGCCTTGAGGCCGGTCGCCATCGGCTCGTTCACCGACTTGCGCGGGATGATGCCGGGCGCCTTGACGTCGACGCGCATGCGCTTGTCGGCCTGGATCGGGCCCTTGCCGTCGATCGGGTTGCCGAGCGCGTCGACGACGCGGCCGAGCAGACCCTTGCCGACCGGCGCGTCCACGATGGCGCGGGTGCGCTTGACGGTCTGGCCTTCCTTGATCTCGCGGTCGGCACCGAAAATAACGATACCGACGTTGTCGGTCTCGAGGTTCAGCGCCATGCCGCGGGTGCCGTTCTCGAACTCGACCATTTCACCGGCCTGGACGTTGTCCAGACCGTAGACACGGGCGATGCCGTCGCCGACGGACAGCACCTGTCCGACTTCGGAGACTTCAGCTTCCTGGCCGAAATTCTTGATCTGGTCCTTGAGGATCGCGGAAATTTCCGCGGCGCGGATGTCCATCAGCCTGCCTCTTTCATCGCGTGCTTGATCGAATTGAGTTTGGTGCGAAGCGAACTATCGATCATGCGGCTGCCAAGCTTCACGACGAGGCCACCGATGATCGAGGGATCGACATTCACGTTCAGCGCGACGTCCTTGCCAGTCACCGATTTCAGGGCAACCTTGAGGGCATCGAGATTCTTGTCCGAGAGCGCTTCCGCCACTGTCACGTCCGCGGTCGCTTCACCCTTGAACCTGGCGACGAGGGCGCGGTAGGCGCGGATGACGTCAGTCACCACGAACAGGCGGCGGTTTGCGGTCAACACTTTCAGGAAATTGGCGGAGATGCCGGCGATGCCGGCCTTGTCCAGCACGGCCGAGAGGGCCCTGGACTGGGTCTCGGCGGCGAATACCGGACTGCGGACGAGGCGCTTCAGATCGGCGCTCTCGTTCAGCAGAGCCTCGAATCTTTCGAGATCGGCTTTGACCTCGTCGACCAATTTCTGGTCGCGGGCCAGTTCAAACAAGGCCGTTGCATAACGGCCCGACACACCTGAAACGGACGTATCTTCTGCAGCCACAGACGCGCTCTTTTTGCTGTCAAACTCGCAAGGGAAAAACCGTCGCCACAAAGCGGCGCCTAGCGATCCAAGCCCTTGGAATTCAAGCGGGACTTCGATTTTCGGCCGGCACGGGACGTGCCGGGTCCGTTAAAATCGCGGCTTTGCTAACATAGCAGGCGCGCACGTGCAACATGACGCCAAATTAAAGGCACGAGGTTCTGTCGCCAGTTCGTCGCAGCTCGCGACGCCTTCGCGATGATCCGCACGACGACCTGCCACGCCACGGAATTGGCGCGAGCCTGAGGCCGGCATAGCGCCCCTTCGTTCCTGCCCTCAGCGCATAGCGGCTATGAACACGGATCGCAGAGCCGTGAATTCGACGCCCCGCGCGCGGGCTGCTGAATACTTACCCAATTCTTAACTGAGGGAGCGATGACTTTGTTTTACAGTATTCATAAGTAATAATTCAGTTAATAAATCGTTAAATCAAAATACAATGGAATGCCGATTGAATATCGCTACGGGTCACAAGATGTTTCATCGCGACACATACCTAAAATACTGCCCAATTCACGCCTCATTGCGAAAGGAAACGCAATCCGCTCACGAGTGAAGGGGGCTCCACTGACCACATATGTGGCAATACTAGATTAGGGACCACTAAATGCTGTCTTTGTTGACGCTGGGCTCCGTGACCCGGCCGCGTACGGCGATCGCTTTTATTGCCGCAACTATCCTCGTTGGTGGAACTGCCACCGAGGCTTCCGCCAAATCCAGGCATCACAGGCACCATCACCATCATCACGCCCAGACCGATTCCAATTCCGGCTCGGATTGGCGCAATGCCAACGCGGCAATGACGCCGTCGTCGGGCTCCGGGCACAGCTTCTCCGGCATGGCCTCCTTCTACGGCAACGAGTCCGGCAGCAGGACCGCGTCGGGCCAGCGCTTCAACCAGAACGCCATGACCGCCGCACACCGTTCGCTGCCGTTCGGCACCAAGCTCCGCGTCACCCATCGCGGGTCGAGCGTCATCGTCACCATCAATGACCGTGGCCCGTTCATTCGCGGCCGTGTGCTCGACCTCTCCACGGGCGCAGCCCGCGCCATCGGTCTCACCGGCGCCGGCGTCGGCCGCGTCACCGCGGAAGTCATCTCCTAAGCGCTCAAGCGTCAAAGCGCAGTTCTCGTCATTGTCTGCGGATATGTGAGCGGCGAGATCAGAGCGAGCGAAACAAGCCCGCCGTCTTGGGGGACGGCGGGCTTTTTTACGTGCTGTCATTCCGGGGCGCGACGAAGTCGCGAGCCCGGAATCCATTCATCCACCGACTCTACCGCCCGATGGGGCTCACGCTTCGCGTGCCCCGGAATGACAGAGAGCTACAAAAAGCTCTGCGGATCGACGTCCACTTCCAGCTTCTGATTGCCTTTTGGCTTCGGACACACCGCGAGCCAGTTGCGCAAATAATCCGACAGGTCGAAACCGCGCGCCGATTTCACCAGGATGCGGAAGCGATAGCGGCCCTTGATGACCGCGAGCGGCGCTTCCGCCGGCCCCAGCACCACCACGCGCTCGTCGCGCGGCGCGAGCGCAACGAGTCTCCTGCCAAAGCCTTCCGCGCTCGGGCGGTCGCCGGCCGAGATGATCAGGCTCGCGAGCCGGCCGAACGGCGGATAGAGCGTGCGCTCGCGCAAGTCGATCTCGCTGTCGTAGAAGGCCTCGCGGTCGCAGGCGATCAGCGCCTTCATCACGGGATGATCGGGCTGGTGGGTCTGGAGATAGCCGACGCCGCGGCCCTGCTCGCGTCCGGCGCGGCCGATCACCTGGTTGAGCAATTGCCAGGTGCGTTCCGACGCCCTGGGATCGCCATTGGACAGGCCGAGATCGGCATCGACCACGCCGACCAGATTGAGCCGCGGGAAATTGTGGCCTTTCGCCACCAGCTGCGTGCCGATGATGACGTCGACACGGCCTTCGGCGATCTCGTTGAGCTCGGAGCGCATCGTCTCGATCGAGGTGATGAGATCGCTCGACAGCACCATGGTGCGCGCATCCGGAAACAGCGCGGCGGCCTCCTCCTGCAAACGCTCGACACCGGGCCCGACCGCCACGAGCGATTCCTCGGCTGCGCAATGCGGGCAGGTCTGTGGGCGCGGCATCGAGAAGCCGCAATGGTGGCAGACCAGCCGCTGGCGAAAGCGATGATCGACCAGCCAGGCGTCGCAGATGGTGCAGGCAAAGCGATGGCCGCAGGCGCGGCACAGCGTCAGCGGCGCATAGCCGCGGCGATTGAGGAACAGCAGCGCCTGCTCGCGCTTCTCGATCGCGGTCCTGATTTCGGAGGCCAGGCGCGGCGAGATGAAACGGCCGCGCGCGGGCGGCTCGCGGCGCATGTCGATGGCTTCGATATGCGGCATGTGCTGGCCGCCGAAGCGCGAGGGCAGCGCGATGCGCTGATAGCGGTTTTTTCGCGCGTTGACTTCGGACTCGACGGAGGGCGTGGCGGACGCCAGCACGATCGGGATCCTGGCGATATGCGCGCGCACCACCGCCATGTCGCGGGCGTGATAATGCACGCCCTCATCCTGCTTGTAGGCCTGGTCGTGCTCTTCATCGACGACGATGAGGCCGAGATTGCCGTAAGGCAGGAACAGTGCCGAGCGCGCGCCGACCACGACCGGCGCGGTGCCCTCGGCGATCGCGGCCCAGTTGCGCGCGCGGGTGCGCGGCGTCAGCTCCGAATGCCACTCCAGAGGACGTACGCCAAAGCGCTGCGCGAAGCGGTCAAGGAACTGGCCGGTGAGCGCGATCTCCGGCATCAGGATCAGAGTCTGTTTGCCGCGGCGGATGCACTCCGCAATGGCCTCGAAATAGACCTCGGTCTTGCCCGAGCCGGTGACACCGTCGAGCAGCGCGACGTGGAACGAGCCGTTGGCCGCGAGCGCGCGCATCGTATCCGCGGCGGCGCGCTGCAGCGGCGAGAAATCCGGCCGGCCGAAATCCGGATCGGGCGCGGGCGGCGGTGGCGGCGGCGGCATCGGCTCGACCGTGAGCGTGCCCTCGTCGACGAGCCCGTCGATCACGCCGGCGGAGACGCCGGCTTCCCTGGCAGCTTCGGACTTGCCGTGCAGCAGCCGGTCCGACAGCACATCGAGCAGGCGCTGCCGCGCCGGCGTCAGACGCTTGGGGGGATCGCCGACCAGGCGCACGCCGGCGCGCGTCCGCTCGGGGCCGAGGTTCTCGCCCATCCGCAGGCACATGCGCAGCACCATGCCGCGCGGGCTCAGCGTGTAGTTGGCGACCCAATCGACCACCGAGCGCAGCTCGGGCTTGAGGGGCGGGATATCGAGCTTCTCGCTGACTTCTTTCAGGCGATTGTGCAGGCGCGGATCGGGGTTGGCGTTTTCCGCCCAGACCACGGCGAGCACCTCGCGGGCCCCGAGCGGCACGCCGACGAGATCGCCCGCCTTCAGCTCCATGCCGCGCGGCACCTTGTAGGAATAGGTCTGGTCGAGCGCGACCGGCACCAGCACGTCGACCATGCCGGTCGCGTGGGTAGGGGCGGCGTTGCTGCGCGACGTATGATCCATCAACGGTCTTTGGAGGGAGAATCGGAACCTGACGTTTGGAGGCTAGCGCCACGGGCGCGCCTTAGCGAACAGTAAACGAGTGTGATGCGATATACTGAGTGGAATCACCACGTCCAGAGCGCATGAGCAAAGCGGCCGCCCCACCCCTCGAGCTCGCCAGCGCCGATCCCTCGATCGCGCAGGAAATGATACGCTGGCTGTCGCATCTCGGCGCCGAGCGGCGGCTGTCGCCGAAGACGCTGGAGGCCTATGCCCGCGACTTGCGGCAATGCCTGGATTTCCTCTGCGCGCATTGGGGCGAGCGCGTCACGCTGAAGCGGTTCGCCGCGCTGGAAGCCACCGATATCCGCGCCTTCATGGCGATGCGCCGCGCCGACGACATCGCCGGCCGCTCGCTGATGCGCGCGCTCGCGGGGCTGCGCTCGTTCGGCCGCTTCCTCGAGCGCGAGGGCAAAGGCAAGGTCGGCGCATTGTCGGCGATCCGCGCGCCCAAGATCGGAAAGAGCCTGCCAAAGCCGCTGCCGATGGCGTCGGCAAAGCGCCTGGCGGATGCCGACGAGCGTGCCGGCGAGGATCGCGAGAGCTGGATCCTGGCGCGCGACGCCGCGGTGATGGCGCTGCTGTACGGCTCGGGCTTGCGCATCTCCGAAGCGCTCGGGTTGAAGCGCCGCGAGGTGCCGCGGCCCGGCGAAGGCGACGTGCTGATCGTCACGGGTAAAGGCAACAAGACCCGCATGGTGCCGGTGCTGCAGAACGTGCTCGCACTGGTACAGGACTATGTTTCGATGTGCCCGTATCCGCTGCCCGCGGAGGGGCCGATCTTCCTCGGCGCGCGCGGCGGTCCGCTCAGTCCCCGCATCATCCAGCTCGCGATGGAGCGGCTGCGCGGCGCGCTCGGATTGCCCGATAGCGCCACGCCGCACGCGCTGCGGCATTCCTTTGCGACGCATCTGCTCTCGCGCGGCGGCGATCTTCGCGCGATCCAGGAATTGCTCGGCCATTCCTCGCTCTCGACCACGCAGATCTATACCGGCATCGATTCCGAGCGCCTGCTGGAAGTCTATGCCAGCGCGCATCCGCGGCGGTGAATCGCCGCTGCTTCCTGACACGAAGCTGTCATGGCAAGCATGCCTCTTGCGCGGTGCCTGCGGTTCGGTCAATCGTGGGGAACCGAACAGGAGGGAAATCATGAGCGCACATGAAAGCATGGAGCATGCCGAGCACGCCGAGCACGCGTCCGGCTCCAACAAGAAGATCGCCCTCCTGATCGCCGTGCTGGCGCTGTTCCTGGCGATCTCCGAGACGCTCGGCAAGGGCGCCCAGACCGAATCGATCAGCAAGAATGTCGAGGGCGCCAATCTCTGGGCGTTCTTCCAGGCCAAGAGCATTCGCCGCACGGTGGTGGTGACCGCGGCGGAGCAGGGCAAGCTGACGCTGGCTGGCACCACCGACGACGCCATGAAGGCCGTGGTGCAGAAGCAGATCGACGACTGGACCAAGACCGCGCAGCGCTACCGCTCCGAGCCCGAGACCGGCGAAGGCACCGAGCAGCTCGCCGAGAAGGCCAAGCATGCCGAGCACGAGCGCGACGAGGCCACCGCAAAGTACCATCACTTCGAGCTGGCGTCGGCCGCCTTCCAGATCGGCATCGTGCTGGCTTCGGCCACCATCATCACCGGCATGTTCGCACTCGCCTATGTCGCCGGCATCCTGACGCTGGGCGGCATCCTCATGACTGCGCTCGGCCTGTGGTGGCCGCATCTGCTGCATTTGCATTGAGGGGGGCGCAACGGCCGCGCCGTTAATCCCGTCATCCTGAGGTGCGAGCTATGCGGCGCGAAGCGACGCAGAGGGAGCCTCGAAGGATGCACGGCCGAGACGCAGCCAGGCCGTCGCCCTTCGAGGGCCGCTGAAGAAGCGGCCGCCTCAGGGTGACGGGGATAGAAGTGAAAGCACTCAGCGCGCTTCGTGCACGCTCTTGCGAAAGCGCTGGATCAGGCGGAGCGTGCGGGAGGACCAGCCTTCGCCGTTGCCGGAGATCAGCTCCCGGATGCGCCGCTTGATCGGGTCGACCAGCTCGGACGCCTTGGCCCGCAGCTTCAGCACGAGATCGTAGATCCGCTCGAACCAGCGCATCTCGAGCAGCTTGTCGCGCGTGACGTCGAACACGAAGGCGGTGACGCCGACGCCGACCATCTTGGCGAACAAGAACGTGGACATGCCGGTGAGCCAGTATTCATGCGTGAGCAGATACAGGCCGACCAGCTTGAGCGGAAACAGCGGAAGGATCGGCACCGCGAACACGATCAGCGTCATGGCCGGCGGGAGCGCATCGACACGCTCCGTCAGCCATTGCTTGAAGCGTGCGAGCGGAATGATTGCGACAATCCGCGCGACGATCGGTTCGAGATGGTCCCACAGCCAAGCTTCGATCAGGAAGATGATCGCCAGCAGGACCCAGACCGGTTGAAGTAGGCGGCGCAGCATATGTTGTCCCGCCCGATTCGGCTCGGCGCGTGGTCTACATATGGATGGCCCGCTTGCCGACTGCAAGCGCGGCTTCCTTGACGGCCTCGGAGCGGGTCGGATGCGCGTGGCAGGTCCGCGCGAGATCCTCCGCACTGCCGCCAAATTCCATGAGAACGCACGCTTCATGGATCATTTCACCAGCTTCGCGGCCGATAATGTGCACGCCGAGCACGCGATCGGTCTTCGCATCTGCGAGAATCTTCACAAAGCCGTCGGTGGTCTGGTTGACCTTGGAACGGCCGTTGGCGGTAAAGGGAAACTTTCCGACCGTATAAGCCACACCGGCCTGCTTCAGTTCCTCCTCGGTCTTGCCGACGGAGGACACTTCCGGCGTGGTATACACGACGCCTGGGATAACATCGTAGTTCACGTGGCCGGCCTGGCCTGCGATGATCTCCGCAACCGCAACGCCTTCATCCTCAGCCTTGTGCGCGAGCATCGGGCCCGCGACGACGTCGCCGATGGCATAGACGCCCTTCACGCTGGTGGCGAAGTGCGGATCGATCTGCACGCGGCCGCGGGGATCGAGCGCGACGCCGGCTTCCTTGAGGCCGAGACCATCGGTGTAGGGCACGCGGCCGATCGCGACGAGCACGACGTCGGCCTCTAACGTCTCGGCGGCGCCGCCGGCAGCAGGCTCGATCGTCGCCTTCAGCGTCTTGCCCGAGGTGTCGACGGCGGTGACTTTCGCCCCGAGCTTGAACGCAAAGCCCTGCTTCTCCAGGATGCGCTGGAATTGCTTGGCGATCTCGCCGTCCATGCCGGGCAGGATGCGATCGAGGAATTCGACGACGACGACTTCGGCACCGAGACGATGCCAGACCGAGCCGAGCTCGAGGCCGATCACGCCGGCGCCGACGATCAGGAGCTTGCCGGGGACCTTGTCGAGCGACAGCGCGCCGGTCGACGACACGATGCGCTTCTCGTCGATCTCGATGCCCTTGAGGCGCGCGATGTCCGAGCCGGTGGCGATCACGATGTTCTTGGTCTCGACGACCTGCGACTTGCCGTCGGCGGAGACTTCGACCTTGCCGGTCCCTAAGATCTTGCCGGTGCCCTTGAGCACGTCGATCTTGTTCTTCTTCATCAGGAACTCGACGCCCTTGACGTTGCCGTCGATGCCCTGCTGCTTGAAGTTCATCATCGCCGGCAATTCGAGCTTCGGCGCGGAAACCGACACGCCCATCTTGGCGAAGGAATGCCCGGCTTCCTCGAACATTTCGGACGCGTGCAGCAGCGCCTTCGACGGCATGCAGCCGACATTGAGGCAGGTGCCGCCGAGCGTGGCGTTCTTTTCCACCACGGCGACTTTCATGCCGAGCTGGGCCGCGCGCACCGCGCAGACATAACCGCCAGGTCCGGTGCCGATGACGACGAGATCGTAGGATGCCATGAGAGAAAGTCCCGTAAGTTTTGCGTGAGAGGACGTGTCAGCGTCCGCGCGGCGCGTCAGCGTCCGCCGGACACATCGAGCGTGGCAGCGGTGATGTAGGACGCCTCGTCCGACATCAGCCAAATGATGGCGTTGGCAATCTCGTCGGCGGTGCCGACGCGTTTCATCGGCACCATATGCGCCAGGCGATGGTGCCGGTCGGGCTCGCCGCCGGAGGCGTGAATTTCGGTATCGATCAGGCCGGGGCGAATGCCCGCAACGCGAATGCCTTCGTTTGCGACCTCATAGCCGAGGCCGGTGGTGAAGGAATCGATCGCGCCCTTGGACGCGGCATAGTCGACATACGTGTTGGGCGCGCCGAGCTTGGCCGCGACCGACGACAGGTTGACGATGACGCCACCCTTGCCGCCATGCTTGGTCGACATCCGCTTCACGGCCTCGCGCGCGCAGAGGATGGAGCCGGTGACATTGACCGCCATGACGCGCTGGATGCGCTCGGCTGACATCTCGTCAACGCGCACGCCGCTTGTACCGACAATGCCGCCATTGTTGACCAGCGCGCCGAGCGTGCCGAACTTGTCGGCTTGCTTGAACAGGTCGACGATGTCGCGTTCCTCGGCGACATCGCATTTTACCGCGATGGCCTTGCCGTTGCTGGCCTCGATCAGGCCGACGACCTCGTCGGCGGCCTTCTTGTTGCTGGCATAGCCGACCACGACCCGGTAGCCGCGCGCGGCCGCCGCAATCGCGGTCGCACGACCGATGCCGCGGCTGCCGCCGGTGATGACAACGACTTTATCCGTCACGCGCGCCTCCATGGTTCGACACGCGCCGTCGCGCCAAAGGGCGACGGCGCTCGCAAAGCACTAGGGATCAGAGATCGAGCACCAGACGCGCCGGATCTTCCAGGCTTTCCTTGACGCGCACCAGGAAGGTCACGGCTTCCTTGCCGTCGATGACGCGATGATCGTAGGACAGCGCCAGATACATCATCGGGCGGACCTCGACCTTGCCGCCGATCACCATCGGCCGCTCCTGGATCTTGTGCATGCCGAGGATGCCGGACTGCGGTGCGTTCAGGATCGGGGTCGACATCAGCGAGCCGTAAATGCCGCCATTGGTGATGGTGAATGTGCCGCCCTGCATCTCGTCGATCTTGAGCTGGCCGTCACGGGCGCGGCGGCCGAAATCGGCGATGCCCTTCTCGATGTCGGCGATCGACTTGTTGTCGCAGTCGCGCACGACCGGGACGACGAGGCCTTTGTCGGTGCCGACGGCAACGCCGATGTGGTAGTAGTTCTTGTAGATCAAATCGGTGCCGTCGATCTCGGCGTTGACGGCCGGGATGTCCTTCAGGCCCTGCACGACGGCCTTGGTGAAGAAGCCCATGAAGCCGAGCTTGCTGCCGTGCTTCTTCTCGAATGCATCCTTGTAGTGCGCGCGCAGCGCCATGACGTTGGTCATGTCGACCTCGTTGAAGGTCGTGAGCATCGCGGCGGTGTTCTGGACGTCCTTGAGCCGGCGCGCGATGGTCTGGCGCAGCCGGGTCATCTTGACGCGCTCTTCGCGGGCGGCGTCATCGGCCGGCGAGGCGGTGCGAACCTGCACTGCGGCGGCGGGCTGATTGACCGGGGTCGGAGCTGAGGCCGCGCGCTCGATCGCGGCAAGCATGTCGCCCTTGGTGACGCGGCCGTCCTTGCCGGAGCCCGGCACGGTCGAGGCATCGACGCCGGTCTCGGCCGACAGCTTGCGCACGGACGGGGCGAGCGGCGCGTCGGCCGGCGGCGCCTTCGGCGCCACGGGGGCAGGCGCGGGAGCAGCCGCAGCCGCAGGAGCAACAGCGGCCGGCTTGGCGGGCGCAGCGGCGGGCTTTGCAGCGCCGGCGGCACCTTCCGTGATCTGGCCCAGCAGCGCGCCGACCGCGACGGTCGTGCCATCGGCGGCGATGATCTCGCTCAACGTGCCGGCGGAGGGTGCCGGGACTTCGATGGTGACCTTGTCGGTCTCGAGCTCCACCAAGGGCTCGTCGACGGCGACGGCATCGCCGGCCTTCTTGAACCAGCGGCCGATGGTGGCCTCGGTGACGGATTCGCCGAGCGTCGGCACACGAATTTCAGTCATGGTCTTTTCCTTAAGGAGATCGCCAATGCGGTCGTGAATTTTCAGGTGTCATCGGCGAGCGAAAATCTCGGCCATCCCGCAAACCGGACGTTCGTACTCGGCACGGACGTCGCGGCGTACTGGATGCCCCGCTCCAGTGCGCAAGTACGCACAAGGCGGGGCATGACGCAGTTCAAAAAAGTTCAGCTCAGTGCTTCGTCCAGGAACGCCTTCAACTGCGCCTGATGCTTGGACATCAGACCAGTGGCGGTCGCGGCGGAAGCGGCGCGACCGACATAACGCGGACGCCGGCTGACGCCGTTCACCTGGTTCAGCACCCATTCCAGATACGGCTCGATGAAGTGCCACGCACCCATGTTGCGCGGCTCTTCCTGGCACCAGATCACTTCCGCCTTCTTGAAGCGGGACAGCTCAGCCACCAGCGCCTTCAACGGCACCGGATAGAGCTGCTCGACGCGCATCAGGTAGATGTCGTCGATGCCGCGCTTCTCGCGCTCCTCGTAGAGGTCGTAATAGACCTTGCCGGAGCACAGCACGATGCGGCGGATCTTCTCGTCGGGGACGAGCTTGACCGCCTCGCTCGGAAGCATCTGGGCGTCATCATACAGGATGCGGTGGAACGTCGTGCCCTTGGCGAGCTCCTCGAGACGCGAGACCGCCCGCTTGTGACGCAGCAGCGACTTCGGCGTCATCACGATCAGCGGCTTGCGGATCTCGCGATGCAGCTGGCGGCGCAGCACGTGGAAGTAATTCGCCGGCGTGGTCGGGTAGACCACCTGCATGTTGTCTTCGGCGCACATCTGCAGATAGCGCTCGAGACGCGCCGAGGAGTGCTCCGGTCCCTGGCCCTCATAGCCGTGCGGCAAGAGGCAGACGAGACCGGACATGCGCAGCCATTTGCGCTCGCCCGAGGAGATGAACTGGTCGAACACGACCTGCGCGCCGTTGGCGAAGTCGCCGAACTGGGCTTCCCACAGCGTCAGCGTGTTCGGCTCGGCGAGCGAGTAGCCGTATTCGAAGCCGAGCACGGCCTCTTCCGACAGCAGCGAGTTGATGACCTCGTAATGGCCCTGCTCGTTGCCGAGATGGTTGAACGGCGTGTAGCGGCTCTCGTCTTCCTGGTCGATCAGGACCGAGTGGCGCTGCGAGAAGGTGCCGCGCTCCGAATCCTGGCCCGACAAGCGGACGTGGTGGTTCTCGTTGAGAAGCGTGCAGAACGCCAGCGCCTCGCCGGTCGCCCAGTCGATTCCCGTGCCGCCGTCGATCGCCTTGGAGCGGTTTTCGAGGAAGCGCTGGATGGTGCGGTGGACGCGGAAACCGTCCGGCACCTTGGTGATCTTGCGGCCGATGTCCTTCAGGACCGGCAGGTCGACGCCGGTGACACCGCGACGCGCGTCCTCTTCCTGGTCTGCGATCTTGAAGCCGGCCCATTTGCCGTCGAGCCAGTCGGCCTTGTTCGGCTTGTAGGAGGTGCCGGCCTCGAACTCGGCATCGAGCCGGGCGCGCCAGTCGGCCTTGGCCTTGTCGACTTCGCCCTGGGTCATCACGCCTTCGCTGACGAGGCGCCGGGAATAGAGCTCGAGCGTGGACGGATGGGCCGCGATCTTCTTGTACATCACCGGCTGGGTGAAAGCCGGCTCGTCGCCCTCGTTATGGCCATGCCTGCGATAGCAGAACATGTCGATGACGACGGGCTTGTGGAATTTCTGCCGGAACTCGGTCGCGACCTTGGCCGCGAACACGACGGCCTCCGGATCGTCGCCGTTCACGTGGAAGATCGGCGCATCGATCATCTTCGCCACATCCGACGGATAGGGCGAGGAGCGCGAGTAGCGCGGATAGGTGGTGAAGCCGATCTGGTTGTTGACGATGAAGTGCACGGAGCCGCCGGTGCGGTAGCCCTTCAGGTCCGACAGGCCGAAGCATTCCGCGACCACGCCCTGGCCCGCGAACGCGGCGTCGCCGTGCATCAGCAGCGGCATCACCGAGATGCGCTGGTCCGGCGGATCGCCGTGCTGGTCCTGCTTGGCGCGGACTTTTCCGAGCACCACGGGATCGACGATCTCGAGATGCGAGGGGTTGGCGGTGAGCGACAGATGGATGCGGTTGCCGTCGAACTCGCGGTCCGAGGACGCGCCGAGATGGTACTTGACGTCGCCCGAGCCTTCGACCGCGTCAGGGTTGGCCGAGCCGCCCTTGAACTCGTGGAACAGCGCGCGATGGGCCTTGCCCATCACCTGCGTCAGCACGTTGAGGCGGCCGCGATGCGGCATGCCGAGCACGACTTCCTTCACGCCGAGATTGCCGCCGCGCTTGATGATCTGCTCGAGCGCGGGGATCAGCGCTTCACCGCCGTCGAGGCCGAAGCGTTTGGTGCCGGTGAACTTGGTGTCGCAGAACTTCTCGAAGCCTTCGGCTTCGACCAGCTTCATCAGGATCGCGCGGCGGCCTTCGCGGGTGAACGAGATTTCCTTGTCCAGCCCCTCGATGCGCTCCTGGATCCAGGCCTTCTGCGCGGCGTTGCTGATGTGCATGAACTCGACGCCGAGCGTCTGGCAGTAGGTGCGCTCGCAAAGTGCGGTGATCTCGCGCAAGCTGGCGTATTCGAGACCGAGCACGTGATCGAGGAAGATCTTGCGGTCGAAATCGGCTTCGCTGAAGCCGTAGGTGCGCGGGTCAAGCTCCTCGCGATTGCGCGGAGCTTCGATGCCGAGCGGATCGAGCTTGGCGTGGAAGTGGCCGCGCATGCGATAGGAGCGGATCAGCATCAAGGCGCGGACGGAGTCGCGCGTGGCCTGCAGCAGGTCGGCGGAGGAGAAATCAGCCCCCTTGTCGCCTCCCTTGGCCTGCGCCTTGGCGGCGATCTTGGCGCCAACCGCCTTCTCGACTTCGGCCCAGTTGCCGTCGAGGGCGGAGGTCAGGTCGTCCTGCGGGGTCAGCGGCCAGTTGGCGCGTTCCCAGGACGGGCCCTGGGCATTCTTGCGGACGTCGTCCGGCTGGTCTTTCAGGCTCTTGAAGAACTCCTGCCACTCGGCGTCGACCGAGGACGGGTCCTTCTCGTAGCGGGCGTAGATTTCGTCGATGTAGGTGGCGTTGGTGCCCTGCAAAAATGATGACAAGGCAAAGGCTGCGTTCGCGTCCTGGCGAGACATACTTGAGTTCCTGGCGATTTCGGTTCGCGCATAACAAACGGCGCTGGCGCCGAGCTCCCCCGGCAGAGGCTCGACGCGACAGGCACCCTTTACCCTATTTGCTGCGAAACTTCGCCCGGAAAAGCACGAAGGAGTGAATTAGCTCTTCAATTTTTCGGCAAGCGTGTGACCGAGGCGGGCGGGAGACGGGGACACTGTAATCCCTGCCGATTTCATC
This sequence comes from Bradyrhizobium sp. A5, assembly GCF_042076515.1. NCBI lineage: Bacteria > Pseudomonadati > Pseudomonadota > Alphaproteobacteria > Hyphomicrobiales > Nitrobacteraceae > Bradyrhizobium > Bradyrhizobium sp. A5. Next base: position 6,894,243 of record NZ_CP148990.1, read on the forward strand.
GCGTCGGTCTTGGAACCGGCATCGCCCTTGCCGCCCGAAATGATCGCGCCGGCATGACCCATGCGGCGGCCGGGAGGTGCGGTCACGCCGGCGATGAAACCGACCATCGGCTTCTTGCGGCCGCGCTTGGCCTCGTCCTTGAGGAACTGGGCGGCGTCTTCCTCGGCGGAACCGCCAATCTCACCGATCATGATGATCGATTCGGTCTTGGGGTCCGCGAGCAGCATTTCCAGCACGTCGATGAACTCGGTTCCCTTGACCGGGTCGCCGCCGATGCCGACCGCGGTGGTCTGGCCGAGGCCCTCCTGGGAGGTCTGGAACACTGCTTCATAGGTCAGCGTGCCGGAGCGGGAGACGATGCCGACGGAGCCGGTCTTGAAGATGTTGGCGGGCATGATGCCGATCTTGCATTCGCCGGCGGTCATGACGCCCGGGCAGTTCGGCCCGATCAGACGGGATTTGGAGCCGGACAGCGAACGCTTGACGCGCACCATGTCGAGCACCGGAATGCCTTCGGTGATGCAGACGATCAGCGGGATCTCGGCGTCGATCGCTTCGCAGATCGCATCGGCCGCACCCGGCGGCGGCACATAAATCACCGACGCGTCAGCGCCGGTCTTCTCGCGCGCCTCGCGAACGGTGTCGAACACCGGCAGGCCCAGATGGGTCGAGCCGCCTTTGCCCGGCGAGGTGCCGCCGACCATCTTGGTGCCGTAGGCAATCGCGGCCTCCGAGTGGAAGGTGCCGTTCTTGCCGGTGAAGCCCTGGCAGATGACCTTGGTGTTCTTGTCGATCAGGATGGACATGAGGTCTGCTTTCGCGAAACTAACGAGTGAGAGGTCAGTGGATGCGGCGGTAGACGCCGGTGAGCACGTCGGCCCAGCCTTCCGCGTCCGGCGAGAACTGGATCTTCAACGAATAGGAATTGTCGTCGATGATTTCGTAGACGTGGCGCGCATTGCCGCGCAGCGAGCCGCGCACCAGCGTCAGGGTCTTGCCGACCCACCCGCCGGAGGCGGGCGATGGCGGCGTGTAGCCGAGCGAATCGTACCAGAACAATTTGTAGGTCCGGTCGTCGCGGTCGTAGGTGAAGAGGCCGTGGGTGGCGAAGCTCTGCTTGCCACCGCGCATCTGGATTGCATCCTGGATCAGATAGAATCCGTTGAGGTCCATGCGCGCGTGGACGTGAGAGGTGGCGGGGCCGCCCTCCGTCCAGCGCGAGGGGAAGACCACCTCTTCACCGTCCCATTCGCCAGCGAACGCGGCGAGACGCGCGTGCTCTGCAAGCGGGGACGATGCGGCGAGATGGTCCTGGGTCATGGCCTCAGCCTCCCTTGACGGCCTTCACGATCTTCTGCGCGGCGTCATCGAGATTGTCGGCCGGCACCACGTTCAGGCCGGATTCATTGATGATCTTCTTGCCAAGCTCGACATTGGTGCCTTCGAGGCGGACCACCAGCGGCACGCTGAGGCCGACCTCGCGCACGGCGGCGGTGACGCCCTCGGCGATCACGTCGCACTTCATGATGCCGCCGAAGATGTTGACCAGGATGCCCTTCACATTGGGATCGGCGGTAATGATCTTGAACGCGGCCGCGACTTTTTCCTTGCTGGCGCTACCGCCGACGTCGAGGAAGTTCGCCGGCGCCATGCCGTAGAGCTTGATGATGTCCATCGTCGCCATGGCGAGACCGGCGCCATTGACCATGCAGCCGATGTTGCCGTCGAGCGTGACGTAGTTGAGGTCGTGTTTCGACGCCTCGATTTCCTTGGCGTCTTCCTCGGTCTCGTCGCGCAGCGCGAGCACGTCGGGATGACGGAACAACGAATTGTCGTCGAACGACACCTTGGCGTCGAGCACGCGGAGCTGGCCCTGCTTGGTCACGACCAGCGGGTTGATTTCCAGCATCGCCATGTCCTTGGCGACGAAGGCCGCGTAGAGCTGCGCGGTGAGCTTCTCGGCCTGCTTGGCGAGGTCGCCCGTGAGCTTCAGCGCGTTGGCGACGGTGCGGCCGTGATGGCCCATGATGCCGGTCGCGGGATCGATCGAGAAGGTGACGATCTTCTCAGGGCTGTTGTGCGCGACGTCCTCGATGTTGACGCCGCCTTCGGTCGACACCACGAACGAAACGCGCGAGGTCTCGCGGTCGACCAGGATCGAGAGATAGAATTCCTTGTCGATGTCGGAGCCGTCCTCGATGTAGAGGCGGTTGACCTGCTTGCCGGCGGGGCCGGTCTGGATCGTCACCAGCGTGGCGCCGAGCATCTGCTTGGCGAATTCGGTGACCTCGGCGGCCGACTTGGCGATGCGGACGCCGCCCTTGTCGCCGGCGGAGGCTTCCTTGAACTTGCCCTTGCCGCGGCCACCGGCATGGATCTGGCTCTTCACCACCCAGACCGGGCCCGGGAGCGCCTTGGCGGCGGCTTCCGCATCAGCCGCCTTCAGGACCGGAACGCCCTTGGAGATCGCCACGCCGAACTCGTTGAGCAGCGCTTTGGCCTGATATTCATGGATATTCATATGGTCGCTCCCTGAACCCGCGGGCGGTGACCTCGGAGGCCCACCTCAGTCTTGTGTCTGGCATACCATATACCACAAGAACTGCAACCCGGATTCTCTGACATCGAGATCTCTGGACTTTCGAACCGGAACCCGCCCAGCCTTGAACAAGGTTTGGCGGGCCCCGGAAATGAAACCGCCGAAGACCGTTTTTCGATCTTCGGCGGGATTGTTTGCGCCTTAGCGGCCGAGAAGGTCGGGGGCGATCTTCCTGCAGGCGTCTACCAGGCCCTGCACCGCGCCGACCGACTTGTCGAAGGCCTCGCGGTCCTTGCCGGCGAGCTCAATCTCGACGACGCGCTCGACGCCCTTGGAGCCGATCACGACGGGCACGCCGACATACATGTCCTTCACGCCGTATTCGCCGTTGAGGTAGGCGGCGCTGGGCAGCACGCGCTTCTTGTCACGCAGATAGCTCTCGGCCATCGCGATCGCGGAGGCCGCCGGCGCGTAGAAGGCCGAGCCGGTCTTGAGCAGGTTGACGATCTCGGCGCCGCCGTTGCGGGTGCGATCGACGATCTCGTCGAGGCGCGCCTGCGAGGTCCAGCCCATCTTGACGAGGTCGGGCAGCGGGATGCCGGCGACGGTGGAATACTTCACCAGCGGCACCATGGTGTCGCCGTGGCCGCCGAGCACGAAGGCGGTGACGTCTTCGACCGAGACGTTGAACTCGTCGGCCAGGAAGTAGCGGAAGCGCGCCGAATCCAGCACGCCGGCCATGCCGACGACCTTCTTGTGCGGCAGGCCCGAGGCCTTCTGCAGCGCCCAGACCATCGCGTCGAGCGGGTTGGTGATGCAGATGACGAAGGCGTCGGGGGCGTACTTCTTGATGCCGGCGCCGACCTGCTCCATGACCTTGAGGTTGATGGAGAGGAGGTCGTCGCGGCTCATGCCGGGCTTGCGCGGCACGCCGGCGGTGACGATGCAGACCTTGGCGTTGTCGAGCGCCTCGTAGGAGTTGGCGCCGGTGTAGTGGGCGTCGAAACCGTCGACCGGCGAGGACTGCGCGATGTCGAGCGCCTTGCCCTGCGGCACGCCCTCGGCGATGTCGAACATCACGACGTCGCCGAGTTCTTTCAGGCCGATGAGGTGAGCCAGCGTTCCGCCGATCTGACCGGAGCCAATCAAAGCAATCTTGTCGCGCGCCATGTGAACCTGTCCTCTAGACATCCAGGAGGGAAAACTGAGTGGGTGGTTATCCCTTTCGCTTTCCCCGTTCAAGTCGCCGGATGCCCAATTGTCGAGCTTGCCGAGATGGGAGCCAGCACACCCCGGCCGTCATTCCGGGATGCGCCGATAGGCGCAGGCCCGGAATCCATCGGGCGGCAGAGTTAGCGGCGCGATGGATTCCGGGCTCGCGACTTCGTCGCGCCCCGGAACGACACCGGAGAAAATGGTGAAATAGGACTTAAGTCTCCACGAGACCCTTGGTCGAGCCGCTGGCGGTGGAATCCTTGCGGCCGTGAGGCAGCGCCAGATAGGATTCCGAGCTCATTTCGATCAGGCGCGAGGCCGTCCGCTTGAACTCGTTGGCTTCGTTGCCCTCGTGGGCGAGGTACAGCGAGATCGGGTTGGCATCGGCCGAGGCCATCAGCTTCACGGCATTGTCATAGAGCGCGTCGATCAGCGTGATGAAGCGCTTGGCGGAATTGCGCTGGGAGACGTCCATCACTGGAATATGGTCGACCAGGATGGTGTGATAGTCGTGCGCCAGCCTGAGGTAATCAGATGCGCCGAGCGGCTTCTCGCACAGATCAGCGAACGAGAACCGCGCCACGCCATGGGCCGAGCACGGCACGTGCAGGATGCGGCCTTTGATCAGAATATCGCGCGACTTGCATCTGGCGCCGCCCGACATCCTCGACCAGGCGCGGTCGAGCGCGGCGTCCGCATCGCTGTCGGCCGGCGTCAGCCACATCGGCACGCCCTGAAGCTTCTCCAGCCGGAAGTCGGTGCGCGCATCGAGCCGCGCCACGTCCATGTGGTCGGTGATCTGCTTGATGAAGGGCAGGAACAGCGAACGGTTCAAGCCGCCCTTGTAGAGATCGTCCGGTGCGACGTTGGAGGTCGCGACCACCACGGTGCCGAGCTCGAACAGCTTTGCGAACAGGCGACCGAGGATCATCGCGTCGGCGATGTCGGTGACGTGGAATTCGTCGAAGCAGAGCAGCCAGCTCTCCTCGAAGATCGCGGTCGCGGTCAGTGCGATGACGTCGCCATCGGCGATCTCGCCGCGCGAGATGCCCTGGCGATAGTCGTAGATGCGCTCGTGCACATCGGCCATGAATTCGTGGAAATGCGCGCGGCGCTTGTGCTCGACAGTGGAGTGCTGGAAGAACAGGTCCATCAGCATGGTCTTGCCGCGGCCGACCTCGCCATGGATGTAGAGCCCGCGCGGCGCCTCGTCCTTGTCGCTGCTGAACAGGCGCGCGAGCAGGCCCTGCTTGCGCTGCGGCTTGTAATTCGCGAGCCGCTGGTCGAGCGCCGTATAGGCCTCGGCGACCTCGGCCTGTGCGGCATCGGGCTCGATCGCGCCGGAGGCGATCTCGGCCTGGTATGCCTCGCGGAATGTGGAACTGGGGGTGGAGAGCATGGCCCTTTACCGCCAGAGACCGGCGGAAATTGCAAGGTGGGAATTGATGTAGGCGCTATGCGTTTCCTTTCCCCCTCGCGATTGATTTCAGGACAATCATATTCGGCCTATGGCCCTCCATATCTGATCACAGCTCGATACGAGCGTCTCTGGTTAGGGATCACGAGGCCGTCCCGACAGCGTTATTGTGCTCAGTTTCAACGATGAAGCGGGCGCGTTCATAGAGTTCATCAAATGTGATGATTTCAGGCCGAATCAGATTCCGGCGGTACATTTCGAACGAGCGAAATTTTCTCTCGTTGATGCCGTGTTCTGCCTGAAACTCACCAAGGTTGCCGCAGATTACGAATGATCGAGGCTCCGTCGTGAACAGGGTTTCTCCGGTCGGGTTGCCATCCGTGCCCATGATCGTTTCGCGCGCCTGCCATAGCCCGAGGGCAGCCGACACCGTTCCCTGTATCTGGGCGACGGCTCCCGACAATTCTTTGGACGGTTGCCACACGCCGGCGCGGTAGCTGCTCTCCGCGACAAGGTCTGTATTGTGACGCTTAATTTCCACAAAGCAGGTCGTGCTCAGTATCGCGTGTGATTTCAGCAATGCATCAACGCGTTTGCCCGGCCCGGTGAGATCGAACCCTCGCACAGCCTGTTCGAGCTTGCGTTCATCCAACGGGCCAAACGAGATCAGCGACAAGCCGCAGCCAAAAATCCACGGATTAGCCTCGAAAAATTTCTGCCAAACGTCTTCAGGACCTTTTGGATGCTGGCGCAGGGCCTCTTCGAAGTACGAAGGCTCGGTCAGCAACCGTTTGAAAATACGCAACTGGTTGCGCCGATAGCCAAGCGCGACGATATCCTCGCTGGTAACCTCAGTGCGCGCCAGAGCCGCCAGCAATTCCTGATGGTCAGTGGCGAGCCGCTTTATCTGGGCGGGGCTGAGGAGAAGCTCCTCTAGGTCGGAACCCGTGACGTTGATCTTTCCTTCGTTTGGAAAGTGGATGCGCTTGATGTTGGAGAGGAATTTCAGAAGCGTTGCGACCTCGGCTGGTAGCAAGGTGAAATATTCGCGCGCCCGGCCACTACCAGTGAATTTCTGAATGGTAACGGTGCGGAATGAGCGATCATCCTCGATGAAGGTCGCCTTTATTTGGAGCCGGCCAGCCGGGGTGTTGCGGAGAACAACTTCATCTTTGACGGTGGTAAATTCGTAGGCCTCGCCGCCGTCTATTTTGTTGGCTATCCGAAGCCGTTGGCCGCTCAAGGTCGGAAAGGAAGGACCAACGTAGGTCTTGTCGGACCTGCTTCGCAGATGGATGGTGAGTTCGTCGGGGTCTTCCATGCGCATTTCCTCCCGCAGGAAGCAGTTTACCGGAGCCCTACGATTCGGCGTTGATGACCAGCTCTGAACCGCATGTTCTACATATGTTTCAACTGTATCCGCGCCTGGATAGGAGGTAGAAGACACCTAAATAGGAACCAAGGAACCTTACATGGCTCTAAGTATCAAGGACCCGGAAACCGAGCAGTTGGCGCGGAGCTTGGCGCAATTGACCGGCGAGAACATCACGACCGCGACCAAGCGAGCCATCGAGGAGCGATTGCGCCGGCTCGGCGGTCAAACTCGCAAAGACACGCTGCTGGAAGACATGGCCGAGATCAGGCGACGCTGGAGCGAGATGCAAGTCGTGGACGACCGCATGCCGGAGCAGATTCTCGGATACGACGAGCACGGACTGCCGCGCTGATGGTGATCGACACATCGGCGATCGTTGCAATCGCACTCAATGAAGCCGATGCAGCAGAGATCGAGCAGCAGATCGCAGACGATCCGGTCCGGCTGGTCTCTGCCGCAACCGTGCTCGAAACCACGATGGTGATCGAAACGCGGATGGGTGACGCGGGAGGTCGCGAGTTCGACCTTTGGCTACTCAAGATCGGCGCCGAGATTGTCCCGGTCGACGCAGAACAAACCGATGCGGCCCGGCGCGCCTGGCGGCGCTATGGGAAGGGACGTCACGTTGCGGCCCTGAACTATGGCGACTGCTTCTCCTATGCGCTGGCGATTACGCGCAGCGAGCCGCTGTTGTTCAAGGGCGCGGACTTCGCGAAGACAGACGTCGCTCGCCCTGGCGTGGCGCCGCGATAACGACGCGACAAGCCGGAGCGCGATGAAGACTCACTCACACAGCTCGTAGGCATCCTCGACCACGTACGGGCCGCCGCCGGTCGAGGCTCGCGACGAGAACAGCACGAAGCGTTCGGCCGTGAATGCCTTGCTCGGGAAGTAGCCGCGCAGCGAGAGATAGTCGGCGACGTCACGGTCGGTGGCGTCGTGCAGCCGGGCCAGCGTGACATGCGGGATGAACTTGCGCCCCTCCGGGTCGAGTCCGATCCGCTGCATCATGCGTTCGAGCTCGGCCTGCAATTCGATCAGCGGCTTGCTCGGCGCGATGGTGGCGACCACCGCGCGCGGCTTGCGGCCGCCGAAGCTCGTCAGCCCCTGCACCTTCACCTCGAACGGCTTGCGGTTGACGCGAAACAGCATCGAGGCGATCTCGTTGGCGGACATGCCGTCGATATCGCCGATGAAGCGCAGGGTGACGTGATAATTTTCGGGATCGATCCAGCGGGCGCCGGGAAGGCCGCCCCGCAAATTGGAAAGCGTCTGGCCGACCTCGGCCGGAATTTCCAGACCTGTGAACAAACGCGGCATCGTTTCGTACTCCCGATGCTTGGGCATGACCCCTGGGAAGGATCATATCCAAATTTTAGAGCCGGCGACGAATCACCGGTACCCTGATTCCTATCGCGTTTGTGTGACTCTGCGAAGCACGACCCGTGAACTCACGGGATAACCCTTGGGGTTAGGGTTAGCGCTGCCTGCTTTTCAACTCCGTTGCTCGCTTATGGTGCGCAAAAATGCCTCGGTGGTGGGCATGATGTTGCCAACGATGATGTCGACGCCTGCCGCGGTCGGATGAATGCCGTCGGCCTGGTTGAGCTTGGCGTCGGCGGCGACACCGTCGAGGAAGAACGGATAGAGTGGCACGTCGAATTTTTTCGCCAGATCAGGATAGATCGAATTGAAGCGCGCAGCGTATTCGGCGCCGTAATTCGGCGGCGCCAGCATGCCGCACAGCATCACCGCAATCCTGCGCGCCTTGAGACGCGTGACGATGTCGGTCAGCGCGGCACGCGTCAAATCGGGATCGATGCCGCGCAGCGCGTCGTTGGCGCCGAGCTCGATGATCACGCCCTCGGTTCCATCAGGCACCGACCAGTCGAGCCGGTCGCGGCCGCCGGAGGAAGTATCGCCGGACACCCCGGCATTCGTCATGTCGACGGCTATGCCTTTGGCCTGCAAGGCTTTTTGGAGCTTCGTGGGGAATGCCTCCTGGGCCGGGAGGCCGAGGCCGGCACTCAAGGAATCGCCGAGGACCACGAGCTTGATCGGTTTGGCGGCCGGCTGTGCTTGTGCCGACGCTGTCGTCGCAATTGTCATCAAAGCGAGCATCAACACGGCTATGTGCATGAACAATCCGTAACGCCTCTCGACCGCGCTATCGGAGTTGCCATATGACCGGACCATGGACACTCGCATCGAATCCTCTTCGCTCGCCGGCACCACGCCGGACACCATCGCCATCTCCAACGTCAATCTCTCATTGGGAACGGGGGCGGCACGCGTTCACATCCTCAAGGATATCAGCTTGCGCGTCGGCTCGGGCGAGACGATCGGCCTGATCGGCCCGTCAGGCTCGGGCAAATCCACGCTGCTGATGGTGATGGCGGGGCTGGAGCGTCCTGATAGCGGAGAGGTGGTGGTCAATGGCACGCCTTTCAATGCCCTCGACGAGGACGCGCTCGCCCGCTTCCGCGGCCGCCAGGTCGGCATCGTCTTCCAGTCCTTCCATCTGATCCCGACCATGACGGCGCTGGAGAACGTCGCCGTGCCGCTCGAGCTTGCCGGCAATCCCGATGCCGCCAGGCGCGCGGCGCAGGAGCTGCAATCAGTCGGGCTCGGCGACCGCCTGCATCATTATCCGACCCAGCTCTCCGGCGGCGAGCAGCAGCGCGTCGCGCTCGCCCGCGCGCTGGCGCCCGATCCCGCCATCCTCGTCGCCGACGAGCCGACCGGCAATCTCGACGAGACCACGGGAAAACAGATCGTTGACCTGCTGTTCGGCAAGCATGCCGAGCGCGGCATGACGCTGGTGTTGGTCACGCACGATTCCTCGCTCGCGCATCGCTGCGACCGCGTGATCCGGCTGCGCTCCGGGCGCATCGACACACAGTCTGCGCCGGCATGAGCGCTGCTGTCGAACCGTTCGCGCGGCCGAGCGGCGTCGCGCTATCGCTGCGTTACGCGTTGCGCGAATTGCGCGGCGGCCTGCGCGGCTTCTATGTCTTCATCGCCTGCATCGCGCTCGGCGTGATGGCGATCGCCGGCGTCGGCTCGGTGTCGGCAAGCCTCAGCGACGGTCTCGCCCGCGAAGGCCGCACGCTGCTCGGCGGCGATGTCTCCTTCGTGCTGTTCCAGCGCGAGGCCAAGCCCGAGGAGGTCGCCTTCCTGCGCTCCCGCGGCGCCGTTTCCGCCGCCGCCACCCTGCGCGGCATGGCGCGCGCGGCCGACGGCCAGCTGGCGCTGGTCGAGATGAAGGCCGTCGACGACACCTATCCGATGCTCGGACAGTTGACGCTGGCGCCGCCACTGCCGATGTCCGAGATTCTCGCGGAGCGCGACGGCGCGTTCGGCGCGGCCGCCGATCCGACCCTTCTCGCCCGCCTCTCCCTCAAGACCGGCGACCGCGTCACCATTGGCTCGGCGACGTTCCAGATCCGCAGCGCGGTTGAGGCCGAGCCGGACAAGCTCGCCGGCGGCATCGGCTTCGGACCGCGCTTCCTGATCAGCGAGGCGGGCCTGCGCGCCACCGGCCTGATCCAGCCCGGCAGCCTGGTGCGCTGGGTCTACCGGGTGAAACTGCCCGATACCGCCAACAGCGAGCGCGCCACCGACGCCTTCATCGCGGACGCGCGCAACGCCGCGCCGCAGGCTGGCTGGGAAATCCGCAGCCGCTCCAATGCCTCGCCGCAGCTCGAGCGCAACATCAGCCGCTTCACGCAGTTTTTGACGCTGGTCGGCCTCGCCGCGCTGCTGGTCGGCGGCGTCGGCGTCGCCAATGCCGTGAAGAGCCATATCGACCGCAAGCTCGAGGTGATCGCGGCGTTCAAGGCGGTCGGCGCGACGGGGCGCGACGTGTTCGGCATTTATCTGGCGCAGGTCATCCTGCTCGCCGCGATCGGCTCGGTGATCGGCCTGGCGCTCGGCGCGGCGATGCCGTTCGCCATCGTCGGATTGTTCGGCAAGCTGCTGCCGCTACCGGTGGTGGCGGCGGTGCATGCCGACGAGCTCGCGCTGTCCTTCGTCTATGGCATCCTGACCGCGCTGGCCTTCGGCCTGTGGCCGCTCGGGCGCGTGCACGACGTGCCGGTGGCCGCGCTATTCCGCGACACCATCAGCTCGGATTGGCACCGGCCGCGCTGGAGCTACCTGGTCTTCATGGCCGTCGTGGTCGCGCTGCTGATCGCGGTCGTGATCGGCCTCTCCTTCGACAAGCGGATCGCCGCGGTGTTCGTGGCCTCCTCCGTCGTCGTGTTCGCCCTGCTCCGCGGCATCGCCGCGCTGCTAATGACGATCGCGCGGCGGCTGCCGCGGACGCGGCTGCCGATGCTGCGGCTTGCGATCGCCAACATCCACCGGCCGGGCGCGCTGACGCCCTCCGTCGTGCTGTCGCTGGGGCTCGGGCTCGCCGTGCTCGTCACCATCACGCAGATCGACGGCAATCTGCGCCGGCAGTTTCTCGCGGCCCTGCCCGATCAGGCGCCGTCGTTCTTCTTCATCGACATCCCGAGCACGCAGGCCGCCGAGTTCGACGGCTATCTGCGCCGGATCGCGCCCGGTGCGAAGGTCGAGGACGTCCCGATGCTGCGCGGGCGGATCGTCGGAGCGCGCGGGTTGCGCGCCGAAGAGCTCAAGCCGACCACCGATTCGGAGTGGGTGCTGCAGAGCGACCGCGGCCTGACCTATACCGCCGAGCTGCCGAAGGGCTCCAAGGTGGTCGAGGGCGAATGGTGGCGCGCCGACTATTCCGGCCCGCCGCTGGTCTCGATGGAGAAGAAGATCGCCGACGGCCTCGGCCTGAAGCTCGGCGACGAGGTCGTGGTCAACGTGCTCGGCCGCGACATTCCCGCCAAAATCGGCAATCTGCGCACCATCGACTGGCAGGGGCTCGGCATCAATTTCGTGCTGGTGTTCTCGCCGAACGCCTTCAAGGGCGCGCCGCACACCCATATTGCGACCCTGACGGAATCCGGCGGCACTGCCGCGGGCGACGGCAAGATCATCAAGCAGGTCGCCGACGCCTATCCGATGGTGACGAGCGTGCGCGTGCGCGAGGTGATGGAGACGGTCGGCGCGGTCGTGACCAATCTGGCGCTCGCGATCCGCGGCGCCAGCGCCGTGACCCTGATCTCGGCGATCCTGGTGCTGGGCGGGGCGCTCGCCGCCGGCCATCGCCACCGGGTCTATGATGCGGTGATCCTGAAGACCCTGGGAGCGACCCGGCTGCGCCTGCTCGGCGCCTACGCCCTCGAATACCTCCTGATCGGGCTCGCGACCGCGGTGTTCGGCGTGATCGCCGGCAGCGTCGCGGCCTGGATGATCGTGACGCGGCTGATGACGCTGACGTTCGTCTGGCAGGCCGGCAGCGCGGCCGGCGTGGTCGCGGCCGCCCTCATCGTCACGGTCGGGCTTGGGCTCGCCGGCACGCTCCTGGCGTTGAACAAAAAGCCCGCCACGGTGTTGCGCAATTTGTGACAAATGGTAGCGGCTGGCCTTGTGGGAGCGAAATCGCACGATTCCTGCGATTAACCACGTCCGCTCGCCGAGATTGCAGGAGAGGGCGACATTCAGCCGCGCGTGGACCGTTGCGGCGAATGTGTTAGTTTCCCACATATCGAGTGGGTTCGGAGCCCCGATTGTGAGCCAAATTTAATGACGGCCCACAGCGGTATCCGAGATAGAATTTGACGAACCGGCGGCATGGCGACCCTCGTGCCGGACCGGACCAACCAATGGGAATTCGACCATGTCGGACCTAGACCGTAACTACGCTTCTCCTTTCGGCAGGGCCGCCGGGCGTGTTGACGCCGCGACGGTCGATGCCGGCCTGCGCGCCTACATGCTGCGCATCTACAATTACATGAGCATTGGCCTGGCCATCACCGGCCTGGCCGCGCTCGGCGTCTACATGGCCGCCGTGACCGACGTTCCGACCCCGGAAGCCGTCCGCGTCGGCAAGCTGTTCCTGACGCCGTTCGGCTACGCGATGTTCGTCAGCCCCCTGAAGTGGCTGTTCATGCTCGCGCCGCTCGCCATGGTGTTCGTGATCTCGGCAGGCATCAACCGCCTGGCCCCGTCGACCGCCCAGATCCTGTTCTGGGTGTTCGCGGCGCTGATGGGCATCTCGCTGTCCTCGATCTTCCTGGTGTTCACGCACACCTCGATCGTTCGGGTGTTCTTCATCACGGCAGCGACCTTCGGCGCGCTCAGCCTCTATGGCTACACCACCAAGCGTGATCTCACCGGGATGGGCTCGTTCCTGTTCATGGGCTTGATCGGCATCATCCTCGCGAGCCTGGTCAACCTGTTCCTGGCGAGCACGATGCTGCAGTTCATCGTCTCGGTGGTCGGCGTGCTGGTGTTCGCGGGCCTCACCGCCTGGGATACCCAGCGGCTGAAGAACGACTACATCTACGGCTACGCTTCGGCCGGCGGCGACATCGCAGAGCGTGCGGCCATCACCGGCGCACTGTCGCTCTACCTGAACTTCATCAACCTGTTCACGCTGCTGCTGCAGCTCCTCGGCCAGCGCGACTAAGCGCCAGCCTGAGAGAACGGACACGAACCCCGGCCGAGAGGCCGGGGTTTTTGTTTGGGCCGGGCGCGGCCACAAGCGACCGTCATTGCGAGGAGCTCTTGCGACGAAGCAATCCAGAGTCCCTCCGCGGACGCATTTCTGGATTGCTTCGCCGCGCTCGCAATGACGGGTGGGGCAGCGTCGTTGCCTCTTCCAGCCGTCGCGGGAAGGCTCTAATCTTGCCCCATGTCCGCACCCGAAATCAGGCCCACGCTCGAGGCCGACCTCCCCGCCATCACCGCCATCTACCAGCAGGCTGTCCGCGAGGGCACCGCGACGTTCGAGCTGGAGCCTCCTGACCTCGCCGAGATGACGCGGCGCTATCGCGCGCTGATCGACGGTGGCTACCCCTATTTCGTCGCCATCCTCGACGGCCGCCTCGCCGGCTACGCCTACGCCGGCGCCTACCGGCCGCGGCCGGCCTATCGCTTCACGGTCGAGAACTCGATCTATCTCGACCCCAGCTTCCACCGCCGCGGCATTGGGGGGCTTCTGCTGGAGCGGCTGATCACCGAATGCGAGGCGCGCGGCTTCCGCCAGATGATCGCGGTGATCGGCGATTCCGCCAATGCCGGCTCGATCGGCGTGCACACCAAAGGCGGCTTCAAGATGATCGGCACGCATCCCAGTGTCGGGCTTAAATTCGGCCGCTGGCTGGACACGGTGATGATGCAGCGCGACCTCGGCGAGGGCGCAAGCACGGTACCGGGGAAGTAGGATTGTCATTCCGATGGCGGCTACACCACCGCCAATTTCCGATCGATCACCAGCAGCACGCGCTCGAGTTCGTGGCCACGGCGCAGGATCAGGCCGGTCGCCGAGATCACGCTGTACATGCCCTGCTTGCGCGCGAGCCGCGGATCCTTCTCGATGCGATAGATCGGCACTTCCGAGGCACGTCGGTAGACCGAGAACACGGCGCGATCCCTCAGGAAGTCGATGGCGTAGTCGCGCCACTCGCCGTCGGCGACCATGCGGCCGTAGAGATTGAGAATACGGTGCAGCTCGAGCCGGTTGAAGGTCACCCGGGTCAGCTGCGTGTTCGCAGCGGCGGGGCGCGCCGCCGCGCGCTGCTCGCTCGGATCGGCATCCTCCGACAGACTCATGGAACGCCTCCTGTCGCATCAACATGATCGCCTCCGCGAAGACCGTCCCCGGAACCGCGGATCATGACAATTGCATGATCGCGCCAACTGTTCCCGGCCGCAAGAGGCTCCTCACTCAACTCATTGAATCGCGTGCGAATCACAGCACACGCAAGAGTGGAACTCTGTCGCGACGAACCGTCACGGGATCGTTAGCAGGAATCATAGTATCGCCGCTTTTCCGCCAAGCGCCCGCCGCCCTGCATTGCGAAAAGAGCTGTGTGCGTTGGCCCGGTCCTTTCGGTTCCGGATTCCTCAGCCCCCAGCCCCCCGGGGTCGAACAGGATCGGGTCTGTACGCACGACAAGGAGGGCCAACGCAAGTTGGTCCTTTTTTGTTTGTGTCGGGATGTTTCGATTTGCAGTCATTCCGGGGCGCGCGTAGCGCGAGCTATGGTGCGCAATTGCGCACCTGAGAATCCATCGATCAACAATGTGAGCTGAGAAATGGATTCCGGGCTCGCGCCAAGAGGCGCGCCCCGGAATGACGAGAGGCTGCTTTTTCTGTGACGATCTTTACGCTTCAGTGCAGCGATGTGTACGCCGCGCCGAGCATCGGCCCCGGCTTCTCGCGGCTGCCGTCCTGGACATAGACCACCGCGCCGTCGACGCCGTCGCGCGTGAGGTTCTCGATCGGCACGGTCCAGCTCTCCGGACGGCCGGTCCAGTCGCCGACCTTCAGCAGGTTGCGCACGACGTTGTGATAGGTGACCTGCTGTCCGCGATTTTCGCCGCGGCTGATCGCGATCGGCACCGACCTGGCGATCGAGCAGATCCAGACTTCGCCATGCGATACCGCCGGCTCATTGCTCGCGGCCACCGAGACGTTGATCTGCTTGCCCGAGAGCGACATCGTCACCGGCACGCTCATCACGCCCGTGCCCTTATCAGTTTTGCCGATCGCATTCTCGATGCCGGCGCGGTCGCTGCCGATGACATGCGTGGAGCCGTTCACAACGACCTGCGGCGTGTAGACCTCACGGTCGCCGCGCATGCGCGAATAGGCGCGCTGCCGCGCCGAGAAGCGGGAATCCGCCAGCGTGTCCTTCCAGCCGAGATAGTCCCAATAATCGATCGGCATGCTCAGTGCGATGACGGAGGGATCGTTGGCGAGGTCGCCGATGATCTTGTCGGCGGGCGGGCAGGACGAGCAGCCCTGCGAGGTAAACAATTCGACAACGGCACGAGGATCGGCGTGCGCGGGACGAATGACGGCGACGATAGCGCAGATGCCGAGTGCTCCCGACCAGAGTGCACCGGACCAGCGCGAAACCAGATTAGAGGCCATCATTGCAGTCATGTCGAACGTCACACCTCGCACGCGTTGCGGAATATCCTATCGCCTGATGGTCACCGTAGTCTTACGGGCATCGCGCATCAAACCGTCCAGGGCGAGGCTTTCCGCCGGGCGGGGCCATCGAAAGCGCGCCGTAACGCACGAAGGCGGCCTTGTGATAGGCCGCCCTCGTTTAACCTTCTACTCACGTCGCAGTGAGCCACCGTTCACAAATTCGCGCTCAGGCCGCGAGCTTGCGCAGCACGTAGTGCAGAATGCCGCCGTTGCGGTAGTAATCGAGCTCGTCCAGCGTATCGATGCGGCAGAGCAGCGAAACGCGCTGCAACGAACCGTCGCCGGAGACGATCTCCGCGGTCAGCTTCTGACGGGGCTTCAGATCGCCGACGAGGCCGCGCAGCGTGACCTTCTCGTCGCCCTTCAGGCCGAGCGACGACCATGAGGTGCCCTCCTCGAAGGTCAGCGGCAGCACGCCCATGCCGACCAGGTTGGAGCGATGGATGCGCTCGAAGCTCTGGCAGATCACGGCGCGCACGCCGAGCAGACGCGTGCCCTTCGCGGCCCAGTCGCGCGAGGAGCCGTTGCCGTATTCGGCGCCGGCGAACACCACCAGCGGCACCTGCTCCTGCTGGTACTTCATCGCGGCGTCGTAGATCGACATCTGTTCGCCGTCGGGCCAGTGCTTGGTGAGACCGCCTTCCGGAATGTTGCCGTCGGCGCCCTTGAGCATGAAGTTCTTGATGCGGATGTTGGCGAAGGTGCCGCGCATCATGACTTCATGGTTGCCGCGCCGCGTGCCGTACTGGTTGAAGTCGGCGGGACGCACCTGGTGCTCGCTGAGATATTTGCCCGCGGGCGAGGTGAGCTTGATCGAACCGGCCGGCGAGATGTGGTCGGTGGTGATCTTGTCGCCGAACATGGCGAGGATGCGGGCCTCGACGATATCGGTGACCGGCTCCGGCTCCTTCTTCATGCCGTCGAAATAGGGCGGGTTCTGCACGTAGGTCGAGCTCATGTTCCAGCGATAGGTCTCGCTCTCGACGGTCTTGATCTTGCGCCAGTTGGTGTCGCCCTTGAACACGTCGGCATACTTCTTCTTGAAGATCGCCGCGGTCACGAACTTCTTCATGAACGCGTTGATCTCCTTGGTCGTCGGCCAGATGTCCTTCAGGTAGACTGGCTTGCCGTCCTTGCCTTCGCCGAGCGGCTCAACGGCGAGGTTCTTGGTGACGCTGCCCGCGAGCGCGTGCGCGACGACCAGCGGCGGCGAAGCGAGATAGTTCGCCTGCACGTCCGGCGAGACGCGGCCTTCGAAGTTGCGGTTACCGGAGAGCACGGCGGCCGCGACGATGCCGTTGTCGTTGATCGACTTCGAGATCTCCTCCGGCAGCGGACCGGAATTGCCGATGCAGGTGGTGCAGCCGAAGCCGACCAGGTTGAAGCCGACCTTGTCGAGATCTTTCTGGAGACCGGAATCGGCGAGATAGGCCGCGACCACCTGGCTGCCCGGCGCAAGCGAGGTCTTCACCCACGGCTTTGCCTTGAGACCCCTCGCGGCTGCGTTCCGGGCCAGGAGGCCGGCGCCGATCAGCACGCTCGGGTTCGAGGTGTTGGTGCAGGAGGTGATCGCGGCGATCACGACGTCGCCATGGCCGAGGTCGAAATTCTTGCCTTCGACGGCAAAGCGCTTGTTCGGCTCTTCGGCCTTCTTGTATTCGGTGTTGAGGGCAAGCGAAAAGCCTTCTGCGACCGACGGCAGCGCGATGCGGCCTTCGGGGCGCTTCGGACCGGCCATCGAGGGCACGACGTCGCCGAGGTCGAGCGTCAGCGTCTCGGTGAACACCGGATCGGCCGACTTGGCGGTGCGGAACAGGCCCTGCGCCTTCGCATAGGCCTGCACCAGCGCGACGCGCGCCGGAGCGCGGCCGGAGGTCTTGAGATAGTCGATTGCGGCAGCGTCGACCGGGAAGAAGCCGCAGGTCGCGCCATATTCGGGCGCCATGTTGGCGATGGTGGCCTTGTCGGCGACGGAGAGATGATCGAGGCCGGGGCCGAAGAACTCGACGAACTTGCCTACTACGCCGAGCTTGCGCAGCATCTGCGTGACCGTGAGAACGAGGTCGGTCGCGGTGACGCCTTCCTTCATCGCGCCCTTGAGCTTGAAGCCGACGACGGTGGGCAGCAGCATCGACAGCGGCTGGCCGAGCATGCAGGCTTCCGCCTCGATGCCGCCGACGCCCCAGCCGAGCACGGCGAGACCGTTGACCATGGTGGTGTGCGAGTCGGTGCCGACCAGCGAGTCGGGATAGGCGACCTCGAAGGTACCGGTCTTCTTGCCGACCGTCATCTTCTCCTTCTTGGTCCAGACCGTCTGGGAGAGATATTCGAGATTGACCTGGTGGCAGATGCCGGTGCCGGGCGGGACGACGGAGAAGTTCGAGAACGCCTTCTGGCCCCACTTCAGGAACTCGTAACGCTCCTGATTCTGCTTGTATTCCTCGGTGACGTTCTTGCCGAACGCCTTGTTGTCGCCGAAGAAGTTCACGATCACGGAGTGGTCGATGACGAGATCGACCGGCACCAGCGGGTTGATCTTCTCGGCATCGCCGCCGAGCTTCTGCATCGCGTTGCGCATCGCGGCGAGGTCGACCACCGCGGGAACACCGGTGAAATCCTGCATCAGCACGCGCGCCGGGCGGAACGCGATCTCATGCTCCAGCGACTTCTTGCGCAGCCACTTCGAGACCGCGACGATATCAGCCTTCTTGACCGTGCGGCCGTCCTCGTTGCGGAGGAGGTTTTCGAGCAGCACCTTCATCGAATAGGGGAGTTTCGAAATTCCCTTCAGACCATTCTTCTCGGCCGTGGGCAGGCTGTAATAGACATAGGTCTTGGCGCCGACCTTGAGAGTCTTTTTGCATTTGAAGCTGTCGAGCGAGGTCATGTAGGAAATCCCAATTGTTAGTTATACCCGGCAAGGGGTATTTTAACACCGTCAGCGAAGCCGGCTGGATCGCTTGCAGGGGCAGGTTGAGTTGCTGCATCAAGTAGTTCCGGGCTTATAGAAGCTTTCTAACCGCGCCGCCACAGCCACAATCGTACCGTAGCAACTCGCGAGCCAAAAATTCCCATGCGCTACCCCAAGATTTCCTGAGGCCTGCTTTGAGCGGATCGGACCAAGGATCGGACCAAGGCAGGATGCAGCTTTCTGGACACGGGGTGGTTTGCGTGCGGGGCGGCCGCGAGGTGTTCGCCGGGCTCGATTTCGCGGCCACGTCCGGCGAGGCCGTGGCGGTGATGGGTCGCAACGGCTCGGGCAAGACCTCGCTGCTGCGGCTGATCGCGGGTCTGCTCGTTCCCGCCGGCGGGACAATCGTGCTGGAGGGGGGCGATGCCGAGCTGACGCTGCCGGAGCAGTGCCACTATCTCGGCCATCGCGACGCCCTGAAGCCGGCGCTGAGCGTGGCGGAAAACCTGTCATTCTGGGCCGATTTCCTCGGCGGCGAGCGCTGCGATGCCGTCGAAAGCCTCGCCACCGTCGGGCTCGACCATGCCACCCACCTGCCGGCCGGCTTCCTGTCCGCCGGCCAGCGCCGACGACTCTCGCTGGCCCGGCTGCTGACCGTCCGCCGGCCGGTCTGGCTGCTGGACGAGCCGACCACGGCGCTCGACGTGGTCGGGCAGGACATGTTCGGCGGCCTGATGCGGGAGCATCTCGGCCGAGGCGGCATGATCATCGCCGCCACCCACGCTCCGCTGGGGATTGATTCGCGAGAGCTGCGGATCGGGGGGATGGCGTGAGATTCACTGACCCTCAGCTTTCTAAGCGGCTGGGTACCGGCCTGTCCGTTCCCTCCACCCTTGCGGGGGAGGGTCAGGGAGGGGGGTGCCACACGACGCGGCCTGTCGGTTCTAGCGCTGGGAAAGCGAGCGCTCTGTTGCTGGCGACCCGCCTCGAACGAGCATCTCTCCCGGGGCTATCCCCCTCCCCCGCCCTACCCCACAAGGGGGGAGGGAGCGCACTGTGCCTGCGGCTCGAAGCCGTTGAACGCTCCCATTTCGCCGGAAGGGCCATCCCATGACCGCCCTGTCCGCCCTCATCCGCCGGGACATCCGGATCGCGCTCCGCGTCGGCGGCGGCGCGCTGATCGGCGTGCTGTTCTTCCTCACCGTGGTGGTGCTGATGCCGTTCGCGGTCGGCCCGGATCTGGCGCTGCTGTCGCGGCTGGGGCCGGCGATCCTGTGGCTCGGGGCCCTGCTGGCGAGCCTGCTCACCCTCGACCGGATGTTCATGGCCGACCATGAGGACGGCTCGCTCGACCTGATCACGATGAGCCGGACGCCGCTGGAACTCGCCTGCGCCGGCAAGGCGCTGGCGCATTGGCTGGCGGCGGGCCTGCCGCTGATTGTCGCAACCCCGGTGCTGGGCCTGCTGCTCAACCTCGACATGGTCGCGACCGGTGCGGTGGCCCTGACGCTGCTGGCCGGCACTCCGGCGCTGACCTTTACCGGCATGATCGGCGCGGCGCTGGCGGTGACGCTGCAACGCGGCGGGCTGTTGATGGCGGTGCTGGTGCTGCCGCTGTCGATTCCCGTCCTGATTTTCGGGGTCGCGGCCTCCCAGGCGGTGATCTTCGGTCCCATGACATTCGGCGCGCCGTTCTCGATCCTGTGCGCGCTGTCGCTGGTCAGCCTCGTGATCGGACCGTTCGCGGCGGCGGCGAGCCTGCGGCAAGGGCTCGACTGACACGGGCTCGACTGACCTTGACCCCGATCAATTTTCGCTGCGGGCTTTCGTGCTGATTGCGTGAGCGCTTACCTGTGATTATCAGAATACCATGACGCTGATCGACCTCGCCAACCCGACCCGGTTCCTCGCGCTGACGGCGCGGGTGTTGCCGTGGCTCGCGGCCGCGACCGTCGTCCTGCTCGCCATCGGCCTCTATCAGTCCGCGCTTGCGCCCGACGATTATCAGCAGGGCGCAACGGTGAAGATCATGTTCATCCACGTGCCCAATGCGTGGCTGTCGATGTTCGTGTGGGGCGTGATGAGCATCGCCTCATTGGGCACGCTGGTGTGGCGGCATCCGCTCGCCGACGTCGCCGCGAAGGCGGCAGCGCCGATCGGCGCCGCCTTCACCTTCCTCGCGCTGCTCACGGGATCGCTGTGGGGCCGGCCGATGTGGGGCACCTATTGGGAGTGGGACGCGCGGCTGACCTCGGTGCTGATTCTCTTCCTGATGTATCTCGGCCTGATGGCGCTGTGGCGCGCGGTCGACGATCCCTCCCGCGCGGCGCGCGCCGCCGCGGTGCTGACGCTGGTCGGCGCCATCAACCTGCCCATCATCAAGTTCTCCGTCGACTGGTGGAACACGCTGCACCAACCGGCCTCGGTGATGCGCATGGGCGGCTCGGCGCTCGACAAATCGTTCCTGATTCCGCTGCTGGTGATGGCGATCGCATTCACGCTGCTGTTCGTGACGCTGCATTTGGCGGCGATGCGCAACGAGATTTTGCGCCGGCGCGTCCGCTCGCTGCAGATGATGCAGGCGAGCCGCGTCGCGTTTTCGGACACCGGTTCGCGTCAGGGCAACGCATCGAAGGAAGCCGGGGCCGCATGATGATGTCGCTCGGTCCCTACGCCTCCTTCATCGTGACGTCCTATGCATCAGCGGCGCTCGTGGTCGTGATCCTGATCGGCTGGATCGCGCTCGACTATCGCAGCCAGACCGAGCGCCTCCGCGAGCTCGACCGCAGCGGCGTCACCCGCCGCTCGGGCCGCAGCGCGACCGATACACCATGAGCGAGCAATCGACGTCCGCATCCCCGCAGCGCCGCACCTTCCTGATGGTGCTGCCGCTGATCGCCTTCATTGCGCTGGCGCTGCTGTTCTGGTTCCGGCTCGGCAGCGGCGATCCCTCGCGGATCCCCTCCGCGCTGATCGGACGGCCGGCGCCACAGACCGCGTTGCCACAGCTTGAGGGATTGAAGGCCGACAACGCCCAGGTGCCGGGGCTCGATCCGGCGGCGTTCAAGGGCAAGGTCAGCCTGGTCAATGTCTGGGCATCCTGGTGCGTGCCATGCCACGACGAGGCGCCACTGCTGACCGAGCTCGCCAAGGACAAGCGCTTCCAGCTCGTCGGCATCAACTACAAGGACGCGGCCGACAATGCGCGCCGCTTCCTGGGGCGCTACGGCAACCCGTTCGGCCGCGTCGGCGTCGACGCCAACGGCCGCGCCTCGATCGAATGGGGCGTCTATGGCGTGCCCGAGACGTTCGTCGTCGGGCGTGAAGGCACCATCGTCTACAAGCTGGTCGGGCCGATCACGCCGGACAATCTGCGGACGGTGCTGTTGCCGCAGATGGAGAAGGCGCTGGCAGCGGGGAGTTAGCTCCGCTCGCGCTTCGCGCGTCCGCTTCGAGACCTACTTCCGCACATCCCCCGCATCGGCCTCGCTCTCCTCAAGCGACACCGGCTCGACGCCATAGCGCTTGGTCAGCGGCATCTGGGCGATGGCGAACACCATCGTCAGCGGCGTGACGCCGAACACCTTGAAGTTCACCCAGAAATCCGTGCTCTGGGTGCGCCAGACGATCTCGTTCAGCACCGCCATACCGGCGAAGAACAGCGCCCAGCGCAGCGTGAGGATGCGCCAGCCCTGCGGCGTCAGGTTGAACATCTGGTCGAACATCACGGCGATGAAGGATCGACCGAACAGCAGGCCGCCGCCGAGGATCGCGGCGAACAGGCCGTAGATGATGGTCGGCTTGACCTTGATGAAGGTCTCGTCGTGCAGCACCAGGGTCAGCGTGCCGAACACCAGCACGATCACGCCGGTGACGATCGCCATGATCGGGATGTGGCGCGTCACCACATAGGAGGCGATCATCGACGCGACGATCGCGACCATGAAGGCGCCGGTCGCCGCGAACAGATTGAACTTCGCATTGACGAAGAAGAAGACGAGCAGCGGACCGAGCTCGGTCGCAAGCTTGAACATCGGATGCGGCTGGGTCTTGTCCATTCTCAGCTTTCGATTCCGGCGATGGCACGGGCGAAATCGCGCGCGGTGAACGGCGCGAGATCGTCGACGCCTTCGCCGACGCCGATGAAATGCACCGGCAGTTTGAATTTCTCCGCGAGCGCCACCAGGATGCCGCCGCGCGCGGTGCCGTCGAGCTTGGTCATCACGAGGCCGGTGACCCCGGCGGTGCGATGGAAAGCTTCGACCTGCGACAGCGCATTCTGGCCGACCGTGGCGTCCAGCACCAGCAGCACCGCATGCGGCGCAGTGTCGTCCACCTTGCGGATGACGCGCACGACCTTTTCGAGCTCGTTCATCAGCTCGGCCTTGTTCTGCAGGCGCCCGGCGGTGTCGATCAGGAGCACGTCGACTTTCTGCTCCTTCGCCGCCGTCAGCGCGTTGAAGGCAAGGCTCGCCGAATCCGAGCCCTGCGCCCCTGATATCACCGGCGTCCTGGTGCGCTCGCCCCAGACCTTGAGCTGCTCGATGGCGGCCGCGCGAAACGTGTCGCCGGCGGCCAGCATCACCTTGCGGCCTTCGGAGGCGAATTTTTGCGAGAGTTTTCCGATGGTCGTGGTCTTGCCGGAGCCGTTGACGCCGACCACGAGGATCACGAACGGCTTCCTGGCCGTATCGATCACCAGCGGCTTCGCCACCGCCGTCAGCACCTTCTCGACCTCGGTCGCGACGACGTCCTTCACCTCGTCCGCCGAGATCGCCTTGTCGTAGCGGCCGGTGCCGACGGCGTCTGCGATCCGCACCGCAACCGAGGTGCCGAGGTCGGCGCGCAGCAGCACGTCCTCGATGTCGTCGAGCATGGCGCGGTCGAGCTTGCGCTTGGTGACAAGGTCGGCGACCGCGGTCCCGAGCGAGGACGAGGTGCGCTTCAGCCCGTCGGACAGGCGGCGCCACCAGCTCAGCTTGGGGGGATCTGACGTGGTATCGTTCATGATGGCGGTGTGTTAGCCGTTCCCGCCCCCAAACGAAAGTCTTGACCGAAAGTCCTGCAATTGCTCGATGTTCCCGAATTGACCGCCGACGAGATTTTGGCGCGCGTGCTCCATCGCGACGGGCTGATGCTGGTCATCGACAAGCCGTCCGGCCTGCCGGTGCATCGCGGCCCCAAGGGCGGCGCCAATCTGGAAGCATCCTTTGGAGCGCTGTGTTTCGGCCTGCCCCGGCCGCCGGTGCTGGCCCACCGGCTGGACAAGGACACCTCCGGTTGCCTCGTGCTCGGCCGCCATCGCAAAGCCACCGCCTCGCTCGGCCTCCTGTTCAAGCACGGCAAGATCGGCAAGACCTACTGGACCGTGGTCGAGGGCGGCCCCGCCGAAGATGAAGGCACCATCGACATGCCGCTCGGCCGGCTCAATGCCGAACGAGGCTGGTGGCAGAAGCCCGACCCGGAAGGCCAGAAGGCGATCACCAACTGGAAAGTGATGGGCCGGGGCGACGGCCTGACCTGGCTTGCCATGGAACCGGTCACGGGGCGGACCCATCAATTGCGGGTGCACTCCTCCGCAACGGGCTGGCCGATCTTCGGCGATAACATTTACGGCAACGGCCCCCGCTTCGGTGAGCCGAAGCTGCACCTGCATTCCCGCGAGATCGTGGTGCCGATCTCGCGAAACAAGGAGCCGGTCCGCGTGGTCGCGCCGGCCCCACCCCACATGCACGAGAAACTCAGGGCTTGCGGGTGGAATGGGGAGTAACCGCATCCGTATTCGCCCGTAGCCTTGGTTTACGAAACGTTCAGTGCTCGTCGCTAATGATAGCGGTTGCTTAGAACAAGCTTCCGTCAATCTGCTCAGGACGAGCTGCGCGTCATGTCCACGGCTGAGTTATCGATCATCGACGAAGTCGAATCCGCGATTCGGCTCGGCTCGGCGGAAAAGGGCCTGGAAACGGCCCGGCGCGTCACCGACCTGTTCCTGTCCTCCGCCGGCAGTTTTGACGACGAGCAGATCGCCCTGTTCGACGACGTGCTCGAGCGCCTGATCGGCACGATCGAGCTGCGCGCCATCGCCGACATGGGCGCGCGCATTGCGCTGGCCGAGATCAGCGCGCAGCTTGCGCCGATCGCCCAGGCGCCGCCGTCCGTGATCCGCCGCCTCGCCAACAACGACGAGATCCGCATCGCCGGTCCCGTGCTGCAGGAATCCGCGCGCCTCGACGATGGCGATCTGGTCAAGATCGCAGCATCCAAGGGCGAGCCGCATCTGCTCGCGGTCGCCGGCCGCTGGTGGCTGAAGGAGATCGTCACCGACGCGCTGCTGGCCCGCCGCTATCCCAGCGTCAGCCGGCGCCTCGCCGCCAATCCCGGCGCGCGCGTCTCCGGAAAAGGGTTCGCCGTCATCGTCGGCCAAGCCGAAAGCGATCCGGAACTCGCCGTCAGCGTTGGCGTCCGCGTCGATCTGCCGTCGGACCTGCGCCGCCAATTGCTGCGCTCGGCAACGGATGCCGTGCGGGCGCGGCTGCTGTCCCGCGCGCCCAAGCACCTGTTCGAGGAAATCCAGAGCGCAATCGCCGCCGTCACCGTCGGTGTCGAGCGCGAGATGTCCGGTGTCCGCGATTTCGAAGGCGCCAAGCGCGCCATCGCAAATCTCAAGGCCACCGGCCAGCTCACCGAGGCGGTGCTGCTCGGCTTCGCCAGGCAACGACGCTACGAAGAAGCCGTGGCGGCGCTGGCCGCGCTGGCCGGATCGACCGTCGAGGTGATTCGTCCGCTGATGCAGAGCCTGCGCGAAGACGGCCTGCTGGTGCCGTGCAAGGCAGCGCAGCTCAGCTGGGAAACGACCGCCGCCGTGCTCGAAAGCCGCTTCGCGACAGGTGCGATGAAGCCGGCTGATATCGCGAGAGCCCAAGGAAATTACACGAGGATGACGCCGGAGGATGCGCGGCGAACGCTGCGGTTCTGGCAGGTCCGGGCGTCGTAACAGCTAGAGCGTCAGCCGCTCGCCATCACTGCCGCAGATCCCAAGTGGTATGATGCCGCCGACACGTTGGCCCGCAATCGCCACCGGCAGATAGTGCTCCGTGCGACCCTGACTGTCGCTCTCGATAAGCACGTTGCGTGTCGCGCCGATTTCGGCCTGCAGCCGCTGCCGTAACACCGTTTCACCAGCCGCACGCAGCCGCTTCGCGCGCTGCTTGATCGCGGGCCCCGCGACCTGCGGCATCCGCGCGGCGGGCGTGCCGGGGCGCGGCGAATAGGGGAAGACGTGCAGGAACGTCAAGCCGCATTCCTCGACCAGATCCAGCGAGCGCGAGAACATCTCCTCGGTCTCGGTCGGAAAGCCCGCGATGATGTCGGCGCCGAAGGCGATGTCCGGGCGCAGGCGGCGGACCTGGTCGCAGAACGCGATCGCATCCTGCCGCGAATGCCGCCGCTTCATGCGCTTCAGGATCATGTCGTCGCCAGCTTGCAGCGACAGATGCAGATGCGGCATCAGGCGCGAATCGTGGG
Source organism: Bradyrhizobium sp. A5 (assembly GCF_042076515.1). Lineage (NCBI taxonomy): Bacteria > Pseudomonadati > Pseudomonadota > Alphaproteobacteria > Hyphomicrobiales > Nitrobacteraceae > Bradyrhizobium > Bradyrhizobium sp. A5. The sequence continues at coordinate 6,920,305 of NZ_CP148990.1, forward strand.
CGATGGCGTCGAGCAGGTCGGCATCCGCCTCGATCGAATCGATCGAGGAGATGCGCAGGCGTTTCAGCTCCGGCACATGCCGCAGGATCTGCTTCGTGAGCATGCCGAGCTTCGGTGCGCCCGGCAGATCGGCGCCGTAGCTGGTGAGGTCGACGCCGGTCAGCACGATCTCGACATGGCCGCGTTCAACCAGCGCCCGCACCTGATCGACCACCGCGCCCATCGGCACGGAGCGCGAGTTGCCGCGGCCATAGGGAATGATGCAGAAGGTGCAGCGATGGTCGCAGCCGTTCTGCACCTGCACGAACACGCGCGGCAGGCCGGCCGCAAAACCGTCGATCAGATGCGGCGCCATCTCCCTGATAGCCATGATGTCGCCGACGGCGATTTTCTCGCTGGCGCCAAGATCAAAGGCATCGCGCGCCTGCCGCCATGCGCTGCCACGCAGCTTGTCGTCATTGCCGACGACGCGATCGACCTCGGCCATCTCGGCGAACATGCCGCTCTGCGTCTGCGCGGCGCAGCCGGTGACGACGATGCGCGCACCGGGCCGCTCGCGCTTCAATTTGCGGATCGACTGGCGCGCCTGCGCCACCGCCTCGTTGGTGACGGCGCAGCTGTTGATGACGATGGTATCTTCGAGCCCCGCGCCTTCGGCCTCGCGGCGGATCACCTCGGCCTCGAAGGCGTTGAGGCGGCAGCCGAAGGTGACGATGTCGACAGGCATCAGCCGACCGGCGCGAACAGCGCCGGATCGAACTTGCCTTCGTATTCGAAGGTCGCGGTGCCCGTCATCAGCACGTGGTCGTCGCGCTCGCGCCATTCGATGCCAAGCTTGCCGCCGGGAAGCGTCATCTCGACCTTGCGCTCGGTGCGCTTCAGCCGCGCCGCCGCAACGGCCGTGGCGCAGGCCGCCGAACCGCAGGCCCTGGTCAGGCCGGCGCCGCGCTCCCAGGTGCGCATCGTAATGTGCTCGCGATCGACGATCCGGGCGAGCGTGATGTTGGCTCGCTCCGGGAAGATCGGGTGATTCTCCAGCAGCGGACCGAAGCGCTCGAGATCGTAGGCGTTGACGTCTTCGACCCAGAAGATCGCATGCGGATTGCCCATGCTCACCACCGAGGGCGAATGCAGGATCGGATTGTCGATCGGCCCGATCTGCAATTCGATGTAGCGGGTGTCGCGAAACTCTTCCGCCAGCGGAATGTCCTGCCAGCCGAACTTCGGCACGCCCATGTCGACGGTGTAGAGATCCGGCGCCGGACCCTGCCAGGCATTGAGCAAGCCCGCCGCCGTCTCGAACGTGGCCGTGGCCTGGCCGGTCTTCTCGAAGATGCGGCGCACGACACAGCGCATGCCGTTGCCGCAGGCGCCGGCCTCGGAACCGTCATTGTTGTAGATGCGGATGAAGGCTTCGGTGCCGTCCAGCCGCGGCTTCTGCAGCACCATGAGCTGGTCGTAAGGCACGCCGCCTTGCGCGGATGCCACCGCGCGGGCGTCGTCCGGCGTCACCGGTGAGGCGGAATCACGCATGTCGACAACGACGATCTCGTTGCCGATGCCGTTCATCTTGGCAAATGCGTGGTTGGCCAGCGCGCTCATGAAAATTCCTGAATTTCGCCCGCCTTATATGGCGATCCTTAGGCCTCTTGGCCAGAGATTTGGCGTCCGCAGCCAAGGTGGAAGGCCATGACGCATCTGTCATGGGACGAATTCGGCGCTCGCGTGTTAGAAGATTGCGGTTCGCGCGGGCCGGGATGCGCGGCCGGGTTAAGGCCTTGGTGGGCAAGGTCTGGGGAGAATAAAATGATTGTTTTTCGTCGTCTTGCTCTGGCCGCGCTGATCCCGGCAGCGGCCTTGTCGTTTGGCCTGTCGGCAGTTCTGGCACAGAGCCCGAGCCCGGCGCCGGCCGCCTCGGCCAGCCCCTCCCAGACAAGCCCAGCCCCGGCCCCGTCGGCTTCGCCCTCCCCGACCACGAGCGCTTCACCTGCACCCGCGGCGACCCCGTCGCCAGCGGCCAGTGCCTCGCCGGCTCCGGCAGCCTCGCCATCGCCCGCAGCAAGCGCCTCACCCAGCCCGACGGCGCCGCCGCCCGCCGTGGCCGCCACCCCCGCCCCGGTGCAGACCGCCGATCCCTTTGGCCTCGAGACCACGCTCGAGCCCAGGAAGGTCGTGATGGTCAAGGGCACCGCCAATTGGGACTCGGCCTTCGACACACTGATCGATGCCTTCAAGGCGCTGAACGCGCTGCTGGACAAGCAGGGCATCAAGCACGCCGGCAATTCGATGATCGTCTACACCTCGACCGACGACACGGGCTTCACCTTCCTCGCCGAGATCCCGGTCGATCAGGACCCGCAGAAACTGCCCAAGGACATGAGCATCGGCAAATCGCCCGAGGGCAAGGCGCTGAAATTCGTCCACCGCGGCTCCTACGACAACATGGACAACACCTATGAGGCGATCACCAATCACCTCGACGACAAGAAGCTGGAAGCCAAGGACACCTTCGTCGAGGAGTACCTCACCGATCCCCTGAAGACGGCGGAGGACAAGCTCGTGATCAACGTATTCGTGCCGCTGAAGTGAGAATGATGAAGAAGCCTGCCCTGCTCGCCGCCGCTTTCGCCGCCATGCTGCTGGCAACGCCCGCACGCGCCGACGATTTTCCGTCCGCCATTACGGTCAGCGGGGAGGCCACCGTCTCCGTGGCGCCCGACCTCGCGCAGATCGACGCCGGTGTCGCCAACGACGCCAGGACGGCGAAGGAAGCGTCCGACGCCAATAACGCCGCGATGGGCAAGGTGCTGCTGGCACTGAAGGGCGCCGGCATCGCCGAGAAGGACTACCAGACCTCGCGCCTGTCGCTGCAGCCGCAATACGGCCAGAACAAATCCACCGGCGCCTCCCCCGTGGTCGGCTTCCGCGCCTCCAACCGCGTCACCGTCAAAATTCGCGACGTGACCAAGGTGGCCGGCATCATCGACACGCTGGTCGGTGCCGGCGCCAACGACATCGGCAACATCTCCTTCGAGGTGACGCAGGCCTCGAAGCTGCTCGACGATGCGCGTGAGCAGGCGGTCGCCGATGCGCGCCGCAAGGCCGAGATCTACGCCAAGGCTACCGGCGTGACGCTGGGTGCTCCGCTCAGCGTCTCCGAAGGCGGCGCGCCTGTCCCGCTGTTCAAGGCACGGATGGCAACGCCGCAAATGGCGCCAGCCGCCGTTGCGCCGGGCGAGGAAACGCTGTCGGTGACGGTGAATGTGAGCTGGGCGATCAAGGGGAAAGAGCAGTAAGCGGTAAGAGGCACACTGCCTGCTGCGAATCCCGCTGTCGTCCCCGCCTAGTGCGCAATTGCGCACGGGGGCTGGGACCCATAACCACAGGCGGTGGTTATCGCACGACGCAGATAACTCCGAATCTTCGCCAAACCTCTCCCTGTGGTTATGGGTCCCGGGCTCGCGACTTCGTCGCGCCCCGGGACGACGAGCTGCGTGTGCGGCAACAGCGGGGCTAAATCTCCACCACCTGCCCGGGCTTCATCGCCACGAACCGCTGCTGCGGAATCTTCGCGGCATCCAGCGCTTCCACAAGCGCCTTCGCCGGCGCATCGATCGCTTCGTCCGTCAGCTGGAACGTGCCGTGATGATGCCCGAGTGCTTGTTGCGCGCCGCAATCCAATAGCGCCTTCACCGCATCTTCCGGATTCATGTGCTGGTCGCGCATGAACCAGCGCGGCTCGTAGGCGCCGATCGGGAGGATCGCCAGACGCAGCATCCCGTGCTTCTCGGCGACGCGGCGAAAATGCGTGCCATCGCCATAGCCGGAATCGCAGACCACGTAGATTTTTCCCGCCGGCGTCTCCAGCACGAAGCTCGCCCATAGCGCCCTGTTGCGGTCGAACATGCCGCGCGCCGTCCAGTGCCGGGTCGCGACCAGATGCACGGCAATGTCGCCGCCGAGTTCGACGCGATCGTGCCAATCGAAGGCCTCCACCTTGATCGCGGAATCGGCGCTGCGAATCGTCAAATCGTTGCCGAGCGGTGTCACGACACGCGGAGCGAAATTCCTGGCGAGCCGCGACAGCGTCGCGATGTCGAGATGATCGTAATGCCCGTGCGAGACCAGCACGACGTCGATCTTCGGCAGCGCGTCGAAGGCGATGCCGGGATCGTTGCGCCGCTTCGGTCCGGCGAAGCTGACGGGCGACACCCGCTCCGACCAGACGGGATCGACCAGGATGTTGAGGCCGCCGGTCTGGATCAGCCAGCTGGCGTGGCCGACAAAGGAGAGGCGGACCTTGTCGCCCTCGACGCGCGTCGGTGGGGTATCGGCATGGGGGCTCGGAGCCCACTCCGGCCAGGTCTCGCGTTTCCGTCCGCCGCCAAACTGCCAGCGCAGGACCTCGCCAAGCGATTTCGGCGGCACGCCGTCCGGATCGAAGAAGTTCGAGCCGTCAAAATGGTCGGAGACAGGGCCGTCATAGGTTTTCATGCGGGACACCAGAGGGAGGGCATGCTGACCAGCGCGCCGGCCCCGGCAGGTAGTTCGACAGACGGCGGCGGGTGATTGGCACGGATAGGCTTCAGGGATGGTCGGCGGTAAGACATCACCGGCTATATGGGCAGGGCCGGATGAAAAGGAACCCGTGGCAGGAAAGGGTGCATTTTCAATGCCTTGCCCTCCCAATTGCGCTCCGCCACCTTAACTTTCCTTGACTTTTGGGCGGGAGCGGCGTTTAACCCCGCCACTTTCTCGGAAAGGCTTTCTTTTCGACCCGCCCACTGGCCCTGGAGGCCAGGGGCCAACGCCCGACAGCGCTATGCGCCCTCGGGCGCAAAGGTGTTTGGAAGATCGCGTTTCTCGCGAGCAGGACAAGGACAACGGCATTGTTCGACAATCTGTCGGAACGGCTTGGTGGCATTCTCGATCGTCTGACGGGGCGCGGTGCGCTGACCGAAAAGGACGTCGATGCCGCGATGCGCGAGGTGCGCCGCGCGCTGCTGGAAGCCGACGTCGCGCTCGAAGTGGTCCGCAGCTTTACCGAGCGCGTCCGCGAGCAGGCGATCGGCGCCACCGTCGTCAAGTCGGTCACGCCCGGCCAGATGGTGGTCAAGATCGTCCATGACGAGCTGATCAACACGCTCGGCGCGGAAAGCCAGACCATCGACATCAATTCCGTGCCGCCGGTGCCGATCATGATGGTCGGCCTGCAAGGCTCCGGCAAGACCACCACCACAGCAAAGCTCGCCCGCCGCCTGGTTCAGCGCGACAAGCGCAAGGTGCTGATGGCGTCGCTCGACATCTACCGCCCGGCGGCGATGGAGCAGCTGGCCGTGCTCGGCCGCGATCTCGACATTCCGACCTTGCCGATCGTCGCCGGCCAGCAGCCGGCTCAGATCGCCAAGCGCGCGCTGGAAGCCGGCAAGCTCGGCGGCTACGACGTCGTGCTGCTCGACACCGCCGGCCGCACCACGCTCGACGAAGACATGATGGCGGAGGCCGCAGCCATCAAGGCTGCCGCCAACCCGCATGAGGTGCTGCTCGTCGCCGACAGCCTGACCGGCCAGGACGCCGTGAACCTTGCGCGCGCCTTCGACGAGCGCGTCGGCCTCACCGGTATCGTGCTCACACGAGTCGACGGCGACGGCCGCGGCGGCGCGGCGCTGTCGATGCGCGCGGTTACCGGCAAGCCGATCAAGTTGATCGGCACCGGCGAAAAGACCGACGCGCTGGAAGATTTCCACCCTGACCGTATCGCCGGCCGCATCCTCGGCATGGGCGACGTGGTCTCGCTGGTCGAACGCGCCGCCGCCAACATCGACGCCGAAAAGGCCGCGCGCACTGCCGAGCGCATGCGCAAGGGTCAGTTCGACCTCAACGACATGCGCGAGCAGCTGCTGCAGATGGCCAGCATGGGCGGCATCAGCGGGCTGATGGGCATGATGCCCGGCATCTCCAAGATGAAGAACCAGATCGCGGCCGCCGGTATCGACGACAAGATCCTGAAGCGGCAGGTCGCGGTGATCGATTCCATGACGCGCGACGAGCGCCGTCATCCCGACCTGCTCAAGGCCAGCCGCAAGAAGCGCATCGCCGCGGGCTCGGGCCAAAGCGTCGAGCAAGTCAACAAGCTGCTCAAGATGCACCGGAACATGGCCGACGTGATGAAGGCGATGGGCTCGGGCAAGCGCGGCCCGCTCGCCGGCATCGCGCAAGCGATGGGCTTTGGCGGCGGCATGAAGATGCCTTCGCCCGAAGAGATGAAGGCCATGCAGGAGCAGATGCAGAGCGGCGGCGGACAGGGTCTGCCCAGCCTGCCGAAGGATCTGCCGCCCGGTCTTCGCTCGGGCCTGCCGAATTTGCCGGGGCTTACGGGCCTCAGCGGCAAGCCGACCCTTCCTGGGCTCGGCGGTTTTCCCGGCAAGAAGAAATGAGGAATTCGTCGCACGGGATCGCATCGGTCTCGCGCGACGCGAAAATACCAATCAACCGAACAAAACGTACTTGAAGGAGAACTAAGATGTCCGTCGTTATCCGCCTCGCCCGCGCAGGCACCAAGAAGCGTCCCGTCTATCACGTCGTCGTCGCCGACTCCCGCTTTCCCCGCGATGGCCGCTTCATCGAGCGTCTCGGCTATTTCAACCCGCTGCTGCCGAAGGACAACGAGACCCGCCTGAAGCTCGACATGGACAAGGTGAAGGCCTGGCTCGCCAAGGGCGCGCAGCCGTCGGACCGCGTGTCGCGTTTCCTCGACGCCGCCGGCGTCAAGAAGCGCGAAGCGCGCAACAACCCGGAAAAGGCCGTGCCGCGCAAGGAGCGCAAGGCGCAGGCCGAAGCCGCCGCGAAGGGTTAAGGCCAGACCATGTCGGCGCTGGTCTGCGTCGCGCGGATCGGCGCCGCGCATGGTGTGCGCGGCGCGGTCAAGCTGTGGACCTTCACCGAAGATCCCTTTGCCGTGAAGCGCTATGGTCCGCTGCTGTCCAAGGACGGCAAGCGCCAGTTCGAGGTCGCGCAGGCGCGCGAAGCGAAGGACCATCTGGTCGCGACGTTCAAGGGCGTCGCGACCCGCGATGAGGCCGAACGGCTCAACGGCATCGAGCTTTACGTCGCACGCGACAAGCTGCCTGCGACCGACGCGAACGAATATTACCACACCGATCTGATCGGTCTCGCCGCCGTCACCACGGACGGCGAGGCGCTCGGCCGCGTGCTTGCGATCCATAATTTCGGCGCCGGCGACATCATCGAGATCGCGCCACCTAAAGGCGGAACGATGCTGCTGCCGTTCACCAACGCGGTGGTGCCCGAGGTCGATCTCGCAAGCGGACGCGTCGTGATCGCGCTGCCGCAGGAGATCGAGGGCGAGGATCCTTCCACTAGTCGTCCCCGCGAGGGCGGCGACTCATAACCAAAGACCGTGGTTTTTGGCTAAGCTGGCGGCTCCGATCATCGCAAAACTGGCTGCGGTGATTATGGGTCCCAGGCTCGCGCTCCGCGCGCCCCGGGACGACGAGATCGGGAAACAATGACCAACCCCTCACTCTGGCGCGCGACGGTGCTGACGCTGTTTCCGGAGATGTTTCCGGGACCGCTCGGCGTGAGCCTGGCCGGCCGGGCGCTGGCCTCAGGGCTCTGGGAGATCGAGGCCCGGGACATCCGGGCTTCCGCCGCCGATCGCCACCGCAGCGTCGACGACACCCCCGCAGGCGGCGGGCCGGGCATGGTGCTGCGTGCGGATGTTCTGGCCGCAGCGATCGATGCCGCGGAGATCGGCCCTCAGCGGCCCCGCCTCCTGATGAGCCCGCGCGGTCGGCCATTGACCCAGGCCCGCGTCACAGAGCTCGCGAAGGGCCCCGGCCCCCTGATCGTCTGCGGGCGGTTCGAGGGGGTCGATCAGCGGGTGATCGACGGGCGGGACCTGGAGGAAGTCTCGATCGGCGATTACGTGCTCTCGGGCGGCGAAATCGCCGCACTGGCGCTGATCGACGCCTGCGTTCGGCTGCTGCCGGGCGTGATGGGCAAGGAAGCCTCGGGAACCGAGGAAAGCTTTTCGGACGGCCTGCTCGAATACCCCCAATACACCCGCCCGCAGCTGTTCGAGGGGGCTCCGATCCCGGGGATCCTGACCTCCGGCGACCACGCCAAGGTTGCGGCCTGGCGGCGGGCACAATCCGAAGCGCTGACGGCGGCCCGGCGGCCCGATTTGTGGGCCCAAATCCCGGCCAAGATCTCGAACAAGGCCCCGAATCGGGCCGGCCGCCAAAAAACGCCAAAAGACAAGACAGACGGGTGACAAACGCTCCGGCTTGCCTTATAGGAGCGGCCACATCCGCAATGGCTGGATAAACGAATTTCGCGCAGCCCCCGTTTCCAAGGCTGGGCGCGCCGATGGAGATTTACCCATGAACCTGATCCAACAGCTCGAAAAAGAGCAATTCGACAAGCTCTCCGCGAACAAGGAGATTCCGGAGTTCGGCCCCGGCGACACCGTGATCGTCAACGTGAAGGTGGTCGAAGGCGACCGTAGCCGCGTGCAGGCCTATGAAGGCGTCTGCATCGGCCGTTCCGGCGGTGGCCTCAACGAGAGCTTCACCGTCCGCAAGATCTCCTACGGCGAGGGCGTGGAGCGCGTGTTCCCGGTGATGTCGCCGATGATCGACTCGATCAAGGTGGTGCGCCGCGGCAAGGTGCGTCGCGCCAAGCTCTATTACCTGCGCCAGTTGCGCGGCAAGTCGGCTCGTATCGTCGAGAAGACCGAGCACGCCAAGGCCGTCAACGAGTAAGCTCCGCTTACAGTCGAGTTCTAGAAAGCGCGGGGCAAAACCCCGCGCTTTTTTGTTGCGTCAGCCGTGCGCGTCAAAGCCTTCGCGATTCCGGTTCCGCCTGCTATATATTCGTAGAATGTTTCCAGATCAGACCAGCATGGAGCCCGTCAAGCGCATCGTCATCGACGATCGCTCGCGGCTGCCTGGCCGGTTCTTCGGACGCTTCGCGACTTCGGCAACGTCAGAGCTTACGCGCGCAGCCTAAAAGCTGCGCTGACGATTTTGTTGCCCGGCGCGCCACCCGCGCTCTTCGCTGACACACATTCCGGAGCTCAAGCTCATGTCCAAGCCCACCACATTGTACGACAAGATCTGGCACGACCATCTGGTGCACGAAGCCGACGACGGCACCTGCCTGCTCTATATCGACCGCCATCTGGTGCACGAGGTGACCTCGCCGCAGGCGTTCGAAGGCCTGCGCGCCACCGGGCGCAAGGTGCACGCCCCCGAGAAGACGCTCGCCGTCGTCGACCACAACGTGCCGACCACCGACCGCACCAAGCCAAATCCCGATCCGGAGAGCATCGAGCAGATCAAGGCGCTCGCCGAGAACGCCAAGGAATTCGGCATCGAATATTACAACGAGTTCGACAAGCGCCAGGGCGTCGTTCACGTCATCGGCCCCGAGCAGGGTTTTACGCTGCCCGGCACCACCATCGTCTGCGGTGACAGCCACACCTCGACGCATGGCGCGTTCGGCGCGCTCGCGCACGGCATCGGCACGTCCGAGGTCGAGCACGTGCTGGCGACGCAGACGCTGATCCAGAAGAAGGCGAAGAACATGCGCGTCACCGTCGACGGCAAATTGCCGGACGGCGTGACGGGCAAGGACATCATCCTGGCGATCATCGGCGAGATCGGCACCGCCGGCGGCACCGGCTACGTGCTCGAATACGCCGGCGACGCGATCCAGGCGCTGTCGATGGAAGGCCGCATGACGGTCTGCAACATGTCGATCGAAGGCGGCGCGCGCGCCGGCCTGGTCGCGCCGGACCAGAAGGCGTTCGACTTCCTGCGCGGCCGTCCGAAGGCGCCGAAGGGCGCGGCGTGGGACGCGGCGATGCGCTATTGGGAGAAACTGCGCTCCGACGAAGGCGCGCATTTCGACCACGAGCTGCGCCTCGATGCGGCCAAGCTGCCGCCGATCGTGACCTGGGGCACCTCGCCTGAGGACGTCATCTCGGTGACCGGCTTCGTTCCGGATCCCGACAAGATCGCGGACGAAGCCAAACGTCTCTCCAAGCATCGCGCGCTGAAATATATGGGCCTGACCGCGGGCACGAAGATCACCGACATCAAGGTCGATCGCATCTTCATCGGCTCCTGCACCAATGGCCGCATCGAGGACTTGCGCGCCGCCGCCAAGATCGCGGAAGGCAAGCAGGTCTCGGGGCATGTCAACGCCATGGTCGTGCCGGGCTCCGGCCTCGTGAAGGAGCAGGCCGAGGCCGAAGGTCTGGACAAGATCTTCATCAAGGCCGGCTTCGAATGGCGCGAGCCCGGTTGCTCGATGTGCCTCGCCATGAACCCGGACAAGCTGGCCCCGGAAGAGCGCTGCGCCTCGACCTCGAATCGCAATTTCGAGGGCCGCCAGGGCTTCAAGGGCCGCACCCATCTGGTGTCGCCGGCGATGGCGGCAGCTGCGGCGATCGCGGGGCACTTCGTCGACGTCAGGGAGTGGCGCTGAGCCACTTCCTCCGAAGGCACTAACGCAAAAAGGGCGCCGTCGAGGCGCCCTTTTCATTTCAAACCGTGCTTACCAATAGCGGTACGGATGGTGCCAGCGATGCCAGCGGCAGACGCGGCGCGGACCGTAATAGGTCCAGATCACGCGGCAGCGGCGCGGATGGCTGTAATAGGGATAGTAGCCGCCGTAATAGCGCCGGTGGAAATGGCGATGGCCATAGTAGTGCGGGCGATAGATTCCGTAGCGGTGAAATCCGCCGTGGCGATGCATTCCGCCATAGCGATAGCCGCCACCATGAAAGGCGGGCGCAGCGCGAAAGCCGCCGCCGCGAAAGCCACCGAAATGCGCCCCGCCACCGTGGAAGCCACCACCGCGGAAACCTCCGCCGCCGTGGAAGCCGCCGCCATGCCCGCCAGGCCCACCACCGCCGTGGCGCACCTGCGTGAGCATGTCGTCGCTTGCAGCCTTCGCCGCCGGCAACGCCGTCGGGTTGATCGGCGTCATCGCTTCTGCACGACGCGCGGTTCCCGCCGACAGCAACAGCGTGGCCACGGCCGCGAGCCCGAGCAAGCGCATCGGGCTGGTCCCGAGACCTAAAACTCTCAGCATGGAATTCTCCCTGAATCTGGACAGCGGAACTGCCGCGCCGCGTTCCCGCTCGCGTCACCACTGTTCATTTGCGGTCGCTCCCAAGATGAAATTAGGGACAGCGACGTGAACGCCTCATGAATGAACCGCGCCTTCGCAACGCGCGTGACGTCATCACCACGGCCCGAAGCCGAACACGAACGGCGCGGGCACAGCGTAGGGATAGGGACGGTAGAATACGGGCCGCGCGTAATAATGCGGATCAGGACGCGGAGAGTACCGCACGGTGCTGTACCGCACATGGTGTCGCCCATCGAACACCGCGCGCCCCGCCGCAGCATCCGACAGCTTCGTCACTCTGTGCGCAGCGGAAGCGTGAGGCAGGCCTGCGGCAAGCCCGACAGCAATGGCCAATGCGATCCATCTCGTCATGACGACGACCTCCGCCTGCAACAGGCCGCATCATCGGCGCGCGACATGCGAATTTAGGGCGTCTCAGCCCCGGCGCCAGTAGCAGCTCATATGCGGCACGATCACCGTGCCGCTGGGGCGGTATTCCTGCACATAGGTGGCGTTGCACTCGCGGACAGCATCCGGCCCCGGGTTGTAACGCGGATAGACGCCATCAGGGCTGTAATAGGGCGTGACGCGGAGCCGGGCCGGGCGCCGCTTGCGCGGCGGCGGAGCATCGGGCGAGGCCGCCTGGGCCATGCGGACTTCGGTGCCAACCGTCTGGGCTTCAGCGCCAACGCAAAACCGCGAAAACAACCCCATGCACAGTAGAACCAGGACCGCTGTTCCTGCCCGCATCGCACCACCACTCACCTGAGCTATCCCCCTGAAGCGCCGTACGCTCCTCGTTTTCGCGCGCGCCGTCAACGCCCCGATCCTATAAAGCCGGATGCATCGCCGGGGAAGCCGCGCTAAGAGGCGTATATGTGGACCGAATTGAAAGCGCCCTCGCTGGCCGAGATGGAAACGACGGCGCATGAGATCTTCGATCACCTGCCGGCGGAGTTTCGCGCTCTCTGCGAGGGCGTGATCCTCCGCGTCGACGACTTCCCCACCGAGGAGGTCATGGACGAGATGCAGTGCGAGAGCGAGTTCGACCTGCTCGGCCTGTTCCAGGGCGTCGGCCTGCCCCAGCAGAGTTTCGGCGACGTGGCGCGGCTGCCCAACATGGTCTGGCTCTACCGGCGGCCGATCCTGGATTACTGGGCCGAGCACGACGAGAGCCTCGGCCACATCGTCCGCCACGTCCTGATCCACGAGATCGGCCACCATTTCGGCCTGTCGGACGACGATATGGCGGCGATTGAGGCTCAGGCAGAGTAGACCTGCCGAATTCGGCCTAGGATTCCGGCCCCGGTCGCGATAAATTCCGGTTCCTCTGACCACCCCGGGAAAGCGCAACCATGGACAAGTTCACCACGCTGGAAGGCGTCGCGGCGCCGCTGAAGATCATCAATGTCGACACCGACATGATCATTCCGAAGCAGTACCTCAAGACCATCAAGCGCACGGGCCTTGGCAAGGGGCTCTTCTCCGAGCAGCGCTACAAGGACGACGGCAGCGAGAATCCGGATTTCGTCCTCAACCAGCCCGCCTATCGCAATGCGAAGGTGCTGGTCGCCGGCGACAATTTCGGCTGCGGCTCGAGCCGCGAGCATGCGCCCTGGGCACTGCTGGATTTCGGCATCCGCTGCGTGATCTCGACCTCGTTCGGCGACATCTTCTATAACAACTGCTTCAAGAACGGCATTCTGCCGATCCGCGTCAGCCAAGAAGACCTCGACAAGCTGTTCGACGATGCCGAGCGTGGCGCCAACGCGACGTTGACGATCGACCTGCCGAACCAGGAGATCCGCGGTCCCGACGGCGGCAAGGTCAAGTTCGAGATCGACCCGTTCCGCAAGCACTGCCTGATCAACGGCCTCGACGACATCGGTCTGACGATGGAGAAGAAGTCGTCCATCGACAGCTACGAAGAGAAGCTCAAGCACGAACGCGCCTGGGCCTGATCTCGCGTTTCGTTTGGAGCCCCGGCGCCACGCGTGCCGGGGCTTTTTATTTGCCCTCGTTCTCCCTCTTTGTTTGAGCATGATCTTTGCGGAAAACCGCTGCACACTTTTCCGGATCATGCTCTAAGCTCTGCCTCATGCTGCCCGAGATCGTCACCTTTTGGCATGGCCCGATGGATGCTTTGCGCCAGACCTGTCTGCGCTCGCAGTTGGCGGCCGGCCACAGGGTCACGGTGTACAGTTTCGACACCATTCCGGGCCTGCCCGCGGGCGTCGACAATGCGGATGCCGAGGCGATCCTGCCGCACGTTTTCTCCGAACGCTTGCGGCCGCCGCAGCCGGACGGCAGCTGGCGCGACTGGACCACGCTTCAGTTCAGCGATTTCTTCCGCATGAAGCTGATGGCGAAGGGCCTCGGCCTCTGGCTCGACGCGGACGTGCTGCTGCTGAAGCCCGTCGAGATCGATCCGGCGAAACCTTACTTTGCCTGGGAGCGCCCCCGGCAGCTCGGCAATTCCGTGATCTATCTGCCGACCGGGCACGGCATCGTTGCCGCCTTCGAGGAGCTGGTGGAGCAGGAGGAACTGACGCCGAACTGGCTGTCGGTACGCCATCGCATCACCTTCATGATGCACCGCCTGCGCGGCGGCTCGAACCGTCTTGCGGATATTCGCGTTGCGATCTTCGGGCCGGCAGCGCTGACCGCGCTCGCGCGCCGCACCGGCGAGTTGGGATGCGCGCTGCCGAAGCAGTCGTTCTACGCCGTGCATGCCGAGCCAAAACTGTTCTTCGATCCCTCGAGCTATCTCGGCCTCGTCACCGATCCTGAAATCATCGGCCTGCACATCTCGCCCAAGGGCCGCGGTGGCGAGAAGCCGATTCCGGGCAGCCTGTATGCGTGGGCGACGGAGCGGTTTGGCTAGTTGCCGCGGGAGAGGTGAAGCGGAGGCCCCGGCCGGATTATCGCTATTTGATCCAGCGCAACGCGCTCCTGCATCATTGTGCCTAATCTTGCTCCAGTTCCGCTGATCGAATGGAGCTCCTCATGAGCACAGCAAGCAGGCCATATCCCATCGTCCAGGATCTCATCGAGTCCTTTGCCGCGTGGCTGAAGCATCGCCGTGAGCTGAACGAGATGCGGCAGCTCGACCGCTCCGAGTTCGATCGGATCGCAGGCGATCTCAGGATCGCGCCTGATGATCTCGAAGAATTGGTCCGGCACGGCCGGCACGCCGCCGACGAGCTGCCGAAAATGCTAGAACAACTCGGCATCAGCGCGGAGAAATTAGGCCGCGTACAGCCGCTGCTGCTGCGCGACATGGAACGGGTCTGTTCGCTCTGTGCGCACAAGGCGCAGTGCGATCGCGACCTCGCCGACGGCACCGCTGCGGAGAATTACCAGGGCTATTGCGCCAACGCGTCGACGCTGGAATCGCTCGATCGCGCCGATCACACTCACCACTGAGCGGCGGCAGCGCCAGCGCAGGCAGCCTGCCTTGGCGCAACTGGGTCAGCACGTTCTCGACATCAAGGCTGCAGCGACGTGTGCCTCGAACGCTGTTCGGGGCCTTGTAGACATCATACGCCCGTAAGAGGTGAAGCCGCGTCATCAAAGCTAAACGGAGGGAATGAACCATGAGGAAGGTTGCCATCGCGATCGTCATATCCGTCGCTTCACAGCTTCCCGCATTCGCTCAAAAGGCAAAAGTGGAAGATGTCGGCAAGCAAGCGTACGAGATCCAGTGCTCGATCTGCCACGGGTTGGACGCCAAGGGTAATGGCTTCTACACCGCGAGCCTCAAGGTGGCTCCGTCGGACCTGACGTCCCTGTCGAAGAAGAATGGTGGCGTGTTTCCGGTCGACCGCATCACCAAGGTCATCGATGGGCGCACTCAGATCGCCGCCCACGGCTCACGCGACATGCCCATCTGGGGCAGGCGATGGGCCGTGAACGCGGCCGAGCATTACGTTGATGCCCCCTATGATCAGGAAGCCTACATACGCGCCCAGGCTCTCTCGGTCATCGACTACCTCAACCGAATCCAGCAAAAATGAGATGGGTGGAGATAAGAACGGCTCGACGCTGGAGTCGCTGGGCCGATCGTTCCTCACCACTGATGCGCGTCGGGACCACGGGTGACTTCGCTGGCCACCAAACGAATCGCCCGCGCAAGGCGGGCGATCGGTTCGTGCTTTGAATTGGCGAACGAAAACCGGAGCTCAGCTGCGGCCGTAGAAAATGCGGTTGCAGCCGCTGGTGCCATCGACCAAGTATGCGCCGCGAGCTTGGGGACGCATCGCTTGCGCACGTTGGTTCACGCCGCGCACGCAGGTGACGTAGCCTGAATTGTTGGCCCCGCGAAATCGGTGGTGTAAGCGTGCTAGCTGGAGGTGGAGCCGACCAGTGAGCCGAAGCCGATGATGGCAGCGAGGGCGAAAAGCGCGACGCGAGAGGTCATGGTTGTTATCCCGTTTTCTTGAGCTGCACCGCGCAGCGCGTGAATGGGATCATGCTCGACATCGCCGCAGATGAATGTGCATGACTTCACACAGAGGGGAGGCTATCGCCCCAACATCGATAACACCTCGCTTGCGAGATCGGCAGGCTGCTCCACCAGTTGATCCGCACCGGCCGCTTCGAGTTCGTCGCGACTGCCATATCCCCAGAGCACGCCGAGGCCGCGCATCCCGACGGTGCGGGCGCCAACGATGTCGTGGCTGCGATCGCCGACCATGAGGCTGCGCGATGCGGCGATACCGTGTTCAGACAGGATATGGGCGAGCAGCTCCGGCTTATGATCGAGCTTGCCGCCCGGCACCGAGCCGTGGATTCCGTTGAAATGTGTCGCCAAATCCTGGTTCTCCAGAATCCGACGCGCAAAGACTTCGCGCTTCGAAGTCGCGAGGTAGATCCCCAATCCGGCACGACGCATCTTCTCGAGCGAGTCACCAATTCCAGGATAGGTCTCGCTTCCAAGCAGACCACTTTCGCCGTAGTGCTGACGATAGGCGACGACGGCTTCGTCGACCCGGTCGTCGCCATATGCCTGCAGCAACGTCCGCAAGATCTCTTCGAGTGGCGGCCCGATCGCTATGTCTGGTGCCTTGCCGGGATCATGCCCGAGCACACGCAAGGCGGCTGAGCAGCTCGCGACAATGCCCGCCTTCGAATCGACCAGCGTTCCGTCGAGATCCAGAAGGACGGAACGGGCCAGGGACACATTCAGCCCTTCCCCATCGCAGCGATCGCGTCCGCGATTTCGATCGTGCGCCTCGCCATGTCGGCATGCAGGCGCTCCACCATCGCGCCATCGAGCCGGATCGCACCGCGCGAGACGTTTTCCGGCAGCTCGAACGCCGCGATGATTTTTCGCGCGCGCGCGATGTCCTCTTCGGGCGGCGTGAAGATCACGTTGCAGGCTTCGATCTGCGAGGGATGAATTAGCGTCTTGCCGTCGAAACCGAGGTCGCGGCCCTGCGCGCATTCGGTGGCAAAACCGTCGGGATTGTTGATGTCGCTGTAGGGGCCGTCGAGGATTTCGAGGCCATGGGCGCGCGTCGCCAGGATACAATGGGTGATCATCGGGATCATCGCGGCACGGCCGGGCAGCATCTTGATCCGGGTTTCACGCGAGATGTCGTTCGGGCCGAACACGAAGCCTGACAGGCGCGTTTTCGGATCGCGTCCCGCCGCGGCCAACTCCTCGGCATGCAGCACCGCGCGCGCGGTCTCGATCATGGCCCAGACTTTCACAGTCGGCGCGGCGCCGAGCGCGGCGAGATCGCGGCCGATGGTCTGGAGATCCTCGATGCTTGAAACTTTTGGAACTAGGATGCCGTCCGGCGAGGCCTTGGCGGCCATCGCGACGTCCTCGGCCCACCATGGCGAGTCGAGGCCGTTGGTCCGGATCAGGATTTCGCGCCTGCCGAACCCCTTGGCAGCGATCGCGGCGGCGATTCCGTCGCGCGCCGCCGCCTTGGCGTCGGGCGCGACGGAATCCTCCAGATCGAGGATCAGGCCGTCGGCGGCCAGATTTCGCGCTTTTTCCAGCGCGCGCGGATTGGAACCGGGCATGAACAGATGGCTGCGGCGCGGGCGGGTCATGCAAGCGTTCCTTCCGGTTTTCTCAGGTGTATTCTGGCCGAAGCCGATAGCATCTGGCATGCCTGTTCGAAAGGCTTGTTCGCCCCTGCGGTCTATGGTTAGGCATAGGCCATGATCACATTCCCTGAGCATTTGCTGGAAGGCTACCAGGCCTTCGCCACCCAGCGGCTGCCGACCGAGCAGACCCGCTATCGCGAACTGTCGGTGAAGGGGCAGTTCCCGGAAGTGATGGTGATCGGCTGCTGCGACAGCCGCGTCTCGCCCGAAGTGATCTTCGACGTCGGGCCGGGCGAATTGTTCGTCGTTCGCAACATCGCCAATCTGGTGCCGGTGTATCAGCCCGACGGCAACGCGCATGGCGTCTCGGCCGCGCTGGAATATGCCGTGACGGTGCTGAAGGTGAAGCACATCGTGGTGCTCGGGCACGCGCAGTGCGGCGGCATCCGCGCCTTCGTCGACAAGATCGAGCCGCTCACGCCGGGCGACTTCATCGGCAAATGGATGCAGATGTTCATCAAGCCGGGCGAGGTGGTCGAGCAGCGCGACCGCGAGACCATGGCGCAGTTCGTCGAGCGCATCGAGAAGGCCGCGGTGTTCCGCAGCCTGGAGAACCTGATGACCTTCCCGTTTGTGCAGAAGGCGGTGGACTCAGGCCAGATGCAGACCCACGGCGCCTATTTCGGCGTCGCGGAGGGATCGCTGTTCGTGCTGGACAAGGCGAGCAAGGAATTCAAGAGCGTGCGCAGCGCGGTCTGAATTCGTTACGCGTAGGGCGGATTAGCGAAGCGTAATCCGCCGCTGTTCGTATCCGTGGAGACAGAAGAGGTGGATTAGCCGAAGGCGTAATCCACCCTGCGGTAGCGCGCTTACGCCGCCTTCTTCTTCGCGCTGATCAGCTTGCGGTTGATCAGGACTTCCGCGATCTGGATCGCGTTGAGCGCGGCGCCCTTGCGCAGATTGTCGGACACGCACCACAGCACGAGGCCGTTCTCGACCGTCGCGTCCTCGCGGATGCGGCTGATGTAGGTGGCGTCCTCGCCGGCCGCTTCATACGGCGTGGCGTAGCCACCGGGCTCATGCTTGTCGATGACGAGGCAGCCGGGCGCCTTGCGCAGGATGTCGCGCGCTTCATCCGCGCTGATCGGGTTCTCGAACTCGATGTTGACGGCCTCGGAGTGGCCGACGAACACCGGAACGCGCACGCAGGTCGCGGAGAGCTTGATCTTGGGATCAAGAATCTTCTTGGTCTCCGCCATCATCTTCCACTCTTCCTTGGTGTAGCCGTCCTCCATGAAGACGTCGATCTGGGGAATGACGTTGAAGGCGATGCGCTTCGGGAATTTATTGTTGACCAGCTCCTGGTTGGTGTAGACGGCCTTGGTCTGCGAGAACAATTCGTCCATCGCGTCCTTGCCGGCGCCCGACACCGATTGATAGGTCGAGACGACGACGCGCTTGATCGTCGCCTTGTCGTGCAGCGGCTTCAGCGCGACCACGAGCTGCGCGGTCGAGCAGTTCGGATTGGCGATGATGTTCTTCGTCTTGAAGCCCGCCGTCGCGTCCGCGTTCACTTCGGGCACGATCAGCGGCACGTCCGGATCCATGCGCCAGGCGGAGGAATTGTCGATCACGACCGTGCCGGCGGCGCCGATCTTCGGCGACCATTCCTTCGACACCGTGCCGCCCGCCGACATCAGGCAGATGTCGACGTCGGAGAAGTCGTAATGCTCGAGCGCTTTGACCTTCAGGGTACGGTCGCCATAGGAGACCTCGACGCCGATGCTGCGGCGTGACGCGAGGGCCACGACCTCGTCCGCCGGGAATTTGCGCTCATCGAGAATGTTGAGCATTTCCCGTCCGACATTGCCGGTCGCGCCGACGACTGCGACTTTGTAACCCATCGTTCACTCTCCGATGAAAAAGCCCGTTCCTGAAGCTGATGCTTAAACAGGAAGAGCAGCGCTTCTATGCGAGAACCGGCCTCAAGACAATGTTGGCCCCTGCCTGAAGGCCGTGGATGCAGTCGCCTGAGGCCGGCACGGCCGTTAGCCCCACCCAGATCCATCTGGCGCTCGCAGCCTTCGCCGACGAGGTCGTCGGAACGCTGGCGCGCCTGTTCGCCTATGTGGGGGTGCTCGCGCTGTTTGCCATCCTCGCGGTTGCGGCGCTCGGCCGGTTGCCCAGCCTGCGCGACGACGACCCCGCGGACAAGCCGGGGTGGAGTGTCGCCGGCCGTTCGCATCCGGCCTTCGCCCTCAGCCGCCTCGATTCATCTGAAAAAACAGCCTCTTACATCATCCTTCGGCATCCCGAAGGCGGCCGCAGGGATGTGATGCGCTGGGCGGGCGAGGCCAACAGGCCCGTTGCCGAGCTCGAGATTTACCGGGAGGGCGGCGAATTCGACGTGGCCCGTCCGGCGACAGCGGATCTGGCCGTCCAGATGGGACTGGGCGCGGCCACCCCGCTCGAGCAGGCCGGCCTGATCGACACCAAATTTGGCCCCGTCGCCCTGTTCCGGCCAACGGGTGCAGCGGAAGGGACCCAGGCTTGCCTCGGCTACCTCAAGCGCAGCGAGGAGCCGCCGCTCCAGATCTCCGGGTTCACCTGTCAGGGCGAGACCCTGCCTGCGCGGCGCACGGCGATCGCCTGCACGCTGAACCGGCTGACGCTGCTGGCCTCCGGCAACGAGCCGAAGCTGGCGGAATTGTTCGCCCATGCCGAGCTCAGGCGCAGGGGTTGCGCGCCTGTGGGCTCGTCCGACTGGCTGCTGGGCGCCGCGAACGCGCAATTGCGCGGCGCGCTTTGACCCGCATCAAGCTCAAGTGGCTGGTATTCATGCAACTTTTGCCGGCGCGCACGATTATTCCGAGCTGGTGTGACCCAATTGACCTAGTTGCGGACACCCCGGCCGGGCTAGTATGGGACGATATCGACTGGCGGCGTGCCGCCTGAAGGGGACGTGATGAGCTCGAATTTCTCTGCCGCGAACAAATTGGCGACCTGGCTTGCGGCGGGCGCCGCGATTGCCATGACCGCTTCTTTGGGCTTCGCGACGCCTGCCTCGGCCGACACCAAGAAGCAGCGCTATGACAGCGGCCGCCACTATTACGGCCCGACCGGCCCCAACGCGGTCTATCAGCAGGGCCGCACCCGCCTCTATGTGAGCAAGCGCTCCTGGCTCGATGGCGGCACCGAGGTCAATCCGGGCGATCGCAAGTTCTCCGACTACGCCTTCCCGCCGGCCGTCGGCTATCCGTCCTTCGCGCGCGAAAACCTCAATCGTCCGATCGATCGCCAGCCGCTGAGCCCGCCGTCCGACGTCGGCGGCTATCCGCAGAATTTTCCGCTGTACTGAAGCGGACTGATCTTCCGAATCAAAATGGCCGGGCTCACGCCCGGCCATTTTTGTTTGTGCGAGATGCGCCCTTCTTACGCGTTGGCTGCCGGATCATAGCGCCTGCAAAAGTCCTCGATCGCCTCGGAGCGGAAATCGCCCAGGCGCTCGAAGATGAGTTCGTCCGGCCAATCCCACCAGGCAATGCGGCGCAGGCTTTCGGCAACGGTATCGTCAAAGCGCTTGCGGATGGCGCGCGCGGGAACGCCGCCGACGATCGTGTAGGGCGGCACATCGCGGCTGACGACCGCGCCCGCGGCAATCACCGCGCCGTCGCCGACGGTGACGCCCGGCAGCAGGATCGCGGCGTGCCCGATCCAGACATCATTGCCGACGATCACCCGGTCGCCACGGCGATCCGCAAAGAAGTCGCGGTCACGGGTCGCGCTCGCATCATAATATTCAGGGCAATAGGTGAAGCGGTGCTGGGACGGCCGGCCCATCGGATGGTTCGGCGCGCCGATCCGCACCGAATTGGCGATGGCCGTGAATTTTCCGATCACCGCATCGGCGACGTCGCAGTTCTCGCCGAGATACGAGTAGTCGCCGAGCGCGGCATATTCGATGCGCGTGTTGCTCAGGATTTCGCAGCGGCGTCCGATCTGCGCCTCGCGCTGGCGGACCGTGTCATGGATGATTGTTTCCGCGATCTTGGGGCGGGGCGAGGCATCCATGAGGTGGCTCCGGGATCAGGTGCCGTAGGGCGGGCAAAGGCGCGAAGCGCCATGCCCACCATCTTGCGGCAATCGCGATAGAAGCGGTGGGCACGCTAGCGCTTTGCCCACCCTACGATAGCGGTGCGTCTGCCTACGCGTGCAGCTTCTGCAATTCCTTCAGGATCGCTTCGCCCATCTGCGTGGTCGAGACGGACGTGGTGCCTTCCGACTTGATGTCGGCGGTACGAAGGCCGCTGGCGAGCACCGCGGCGATCGCGGCATCGACCTTGTCGGCGAGCGCGCCCATGTCGAAGGAGTAGCGCAGCGCCATGCCAAAGGACGAGATCATCGCGATCGGATTGGCGAGACCCTTGCCGGCAATGTCGGGCGCCGAGCCGTGCACGGGCTCGTACAGCGCCTTGCGCTTCTTGCTCTTGACGTCGACCTCGCCGAGCGAGGCCGAGGGCAGCATGCCGAGCGATCCGGTCAGCATCGCCGCGATGTCGGACAGCATGTCGCCGAACAGATTATCGGTGACGATGACGTCGAACTGCTTCGGCGCCTTCACCAGCATCATGCCGCCGGAATCGGCGAGCTGATGCTCGAGCGTGACATCGGGATATTCGCGCTTGTGAACCTGGGTCATGACCTCGTTCCAGAGCACGCCCGACTTCATGACGTTGCGCTTCTCCATCGACGTCACCTTGTTCTTGCGCTTCCTGGCAAGCTCGAAGGCGACGCGGCCGATGCGCTCGATCTCATAGGTGTCGTAGACCTGGGTATCGATGGCGCGCTTCTGGCCGTTGCCGAGATCGGTGATGGTCTTGGGCTCGCCGAAATAGACGCCGCCGGTGAGCTCGCGCACGATCATGATGTCGAGCCCCTCGACCGCCTCACGCTTCAGGCTCGAGGCATCCGCGAGCGCCGGATAGCAGACGGCGGGACGGAGGTTGGCGAACAGGGCGAGATCCTTCCGCAGGCGCAGGAGGCCGGCTTCGGGACGCACCTCGTAGGGCACGGCATCCCATTTCGGACCGCCGACCGCGCCGAAGATGATGGCGTCGGCGGCAAGCGCCTTGGCCATGTCGCCCTCGGAGATCGAGACCTTGTGTGCGTCATAGGCGGAGCCGCCGACGAGGCCGGTATCGGTCTCGAATTTGGCGATCCCGGCCGTATTGAGCCAGTCGATCAGCCGCTTCACCTCGCCCATCACCTCGGGGCCGATACCGTCGCCGGGGAGCAGCAGCAGTTTGTGGGTCGCCATGGTCGTTTCCTTCTCGATCCTCTCTCGTCATTCCGGGACGCGCCTCTTGGCGCGGGCCCGAATCCATAAGCACCAGCCGGGGTTATGGATTCCGGGCTCGCCCGCTTCGCGTGCGCCCCGGAATGACGGCCGGCCGGAGTGCTAGAGCGGCGTTGCGCGCTTGGCAAGACACCATTGCCGCCTCGCGGCTGTGCAAGACGGGCAGGGCCTGCCACACTGCGTGTGCCGGAGTATCCCTTGCACGCCCCTGATCGCCCCCCGCCCGACGCACATCCCGCGCGGCTGATCCTGACCCTGTCGCTGGCGGCGACGGTCGGGCTTGGCATCGGTCGCTTTGCCTATGCGCTGGTGCTGCCCGACATGCGGGAGGACCTCGGCTGGTCCTACTCGGCGGCCGGTTTCATGAACACCATCAATGCCGTCGGCTACCTCGCGGGCGCGCTGGTTGCGTCCCGGCTGATCCAGCGCGTCGGCTGGTCGGCCACGATTCGCCTGGGAACCCTGGCCTGTGTCGCCGCGCTCGCCACCTGCGCGTTATCAGGCAATTTCGTCGCGCTGAGCCTGGCGCGCCTCGTGCTGGGCATTGGCGCCGCGGCCGGCTTCGTCGCCGGCGGCGCGCTGGCCGCTGCAATCGCGCAGACACGCCCCGAGCGGGCCAACTTCCTCCTGAGCCTGTACTATGCCGGGCCCGGCATCGGCATCCTGTCATCGGGACTGGTCGCGCCGTTCACGCTGCAGTATTTCGGGCCGGGTTCGTGGTGGATCGTCTGGTGGGCGCTGACACTGCTCTCGGCCATCATGACCGTGCCGCTGTTCCTGGTCCGGATCGAGAGCGGCGCGCGTTTCTCCGAAGGCAGCCACGCCGCCTTCGCCATTATGCCCGTGCTGATCTACCTCGCCGGCTACTTCCTGTTCGGCGCCGGCTACATCGCCTACATGACATTCATGATCGCCTATGTGCGCGACGGCGGCGGCGGCGCCGCGGCGCAGGCGGCGTTCTGGGGCCTGATTGGTCTCAGCGCCTTCGTCACGCCCTGGGTCTGGCGCGGTGTGCTCGCGCTCGACCGCGGCGGTCTCGCCACCGCAATCATCCTTGGCACCAACGCGATCGGCGCCGGTCTGCCGATGCTGGGACATTCGACCGCGTGGCTTGCGACCTCGGCGGTGGTGTTCGGCGTCGCCTTCTTCGCCGTGGTCGGCTCGACCACGGCGTTCGTGCGCTTCAACTATCCGCCTGAAGTCTGGCCGCGCGCCATCGCGGCAATGACGATCTCGTTCGGCGTCGGCCAGACGCTGGGGCCGATCGTGGTCGGCGCGATCACCGATGCGCTCGGGAGCTTGAGTTACGCGCTGAACGTGTCTGCGGGGTTGCTGGCGCTCGGAGCGGTGGCAGCGTTGTGCCAGCGCAAGGTGGGGCCGGCCAAACAATCGGTGCTGTAGGGTGAGCAGAGGCGCGAAGCGCCGTGCCCACCATCATCCGTCGACATCGATAAAGATCGGTGGGCACGCTGCGCTTTGCCCACCCTACGGCAGCGGGGCTAACTCCCGCTGAACGAATTGTACCCCTGGTCTTCCCAATAGCCGCCCTTGTAGTCGTTGGTGACTTCCATCGACACCACGTATTTCGGGTTCTTGAAGCCTAGCTTGGTCGGGACGCGGATCTTCATCGGGAAGCCGTAGGCACGCGGCAAGATCTCGTTGGCGTATTTGAACGTCATCTGCGTCTGCGGATGCAGTGCGGTGCGCATGTCGAGCGGCGAATTGTAGCCGTCCTTGTCGGCGCACTGGAACCAGACATATTTCGCGCGGGTATCGGCGCCGATCAGCTTGAGGAAATCGCGCAACGGCGTGCCGGTCCAGCTGCCGATCGCGCTCCAGCCTTCGACGCAGATGTGGCGGGTGATCTGCGTCACCTGCGGCAGCTTGTAGAGCTGGGCAAGCGTCCACGGCTTCTTGTTGTCGACGAGGCCGCGCACTTCGAGCTTCCAGTCATCGCCATTGACCTCGGGCGCGTCGTCGAGATCGTAATAGGCGTTGAACGGGAACGGCTTGGTGATCGCGCTTTCGGGGAAGGTCGGCGCGAGCGCGTCGGGATTGAAGATGAAATCCTGCACGGCGTCGTTGAACTTCGAGACGCTCTTCAGCATCTCCTCGGCTGAGGACGAGTCGATGACGTCGCAGCCGGTGAGCAGCGTCAGCGCACCGAGGCTGGCGCCGCCGGCGATGAAGCGGCGGCGGGTGACGTCCGGCATCGTCTTGATGGAGTCCTTGATCAGCAGCCGCTTGTCGACGCCGGGGATCAGGAATGAGCGCTTGGCCATGACTGTTCTCGCTTATCTATTTGAGCATGATCTTGTCGGAAAACCGGTTCCCACTTTTCCGGATCATGCTCTCAACGGCCGATGATCATCGCGCGCAGGCTCTTCGGCACCAGCAGCGCGAGGGCGACGTGAATGACGAGGAAAGCGCAGATCGCGGCCATGCAGAAGAAATGCACGTAGCGCGCGGTCGGATAGTCGCCGAACAGCATGACGAGCCAATGCAGCTGGACCGGCTTCCACATCCCCAGGCCCGACAGTACGATCAGCACGCCGACCAGGATGATGCCGGCATAGAGCGCGCGCTGCACGTAATTATAGACGCTGAGGTCGTCATGGCCGAGCTTGAAGGTCAGGGCAGCCCTGACGTCGTGAAGCACGCCCGACGGCGTGATCGGCAGCAGCTTCTTGGCGAAGCGGCCGGTGGCAAAGCCGGTGACGAGGTAGGCGAGACCGTTGATCATGAGCAGCCACATCGCGGCAAAATGCCAGAGCAGCCCGCCGCCGAGCCAGCCGCCCAGCGTGTACTCGCGCGGAAAACTGAAGCCGAACAGCGGCGAGGCGTTGTAGATCTGCCAGCCCGACAGGATCATCAGGATCATGGCGACGGCGTTGGTCCAGTGCATGACCCGGACCCAGGCCGGCTGGATCACTTTGGCCGGGGTGGCGCTGACCTGTTCGTCGGTGACTGTGAGGCTCGACATGGCGGTTCCGTCCTGAACGTCGTGTGACAGCAGTTATACGCCGATGCTTCCGCTTTCGTTACGCCCGGCCGGACATCGAATCGATGCCCGCGAGCTATCGTGGTCACAATAAAGCGAGCCGGGTCGCCCCGGCTCGCCGTTTGGTCGCACCCCGTCGGGGATGAAACAGGAAGCCGCGGTGTTACGACGCGGGCATCAGCACGGTGTCGACGACGTGGATCACGCCGTTCGACTGGTTGACGTTGGGGATCGTGACGGTCGAGGATCCGCCCTTGGCGTCGACGATCATGACCGAGCTGCCCGACTTCTTGACGGTCAGCTCTTCGCCCTCGACGGTCTTCAGCTTCTTGCCGTCGGAAAGGTCGGAGGCCTCGAGCTTGCCGGGCACGACATGGTAGGTGAGGATCTTGGTCAGCGTCGCCTTGTTCTCGGGCTTGACCAGATTGTCGACGGTGCCGGCCGGCAGCTTGCCGAAGGCGGCGTTGGTCGGCGCGAACACTGTGAACGGGCCCTTGCCTTCCAGCGTCGGAACGAGACCGGCGGCCTTCACCGCCGCCACCAGCGTGGTGTGGTCCTTCGAATTGACCGCGTTCTGGACGATGTTCTTCGACGGGAACATCGCGGCGCCGCCGACCATGACGGTCTTTTCCTCGGCGCGGGCGGGCGCGACGACGGTCGCGGTAATGGCCAGGGCGCTGAAGGCAGCGGCGGTGAGATAGGCAATGCGCTTCGACATGGAGAGACTCCCGATTGGATTGTGACCGGCGATGGCCGGCGTTTGCGTTGGGCAACAACGGCGCCTGCGACAGTTTGACGTGAAGCAGTCACGCGTCGTTGGTCCGAATTACGGGAGGGCTCGCGAAGTGGTTTCGGGGAATAATTTATCGTGATGCGTGAAACTATGGGGTGGCGCGTCCGTGTGTGAGCGCTCAGGTCTTCGATGCGTAGGGTGGGCAAAGGCGCGAAGCGCCGTGCCCACCATCTCTTCGCAATTGACGTGGTGGGCACGCTTCGCTTTGCCCACCCTACGGCAGTATGCTCGCCTCAATCCCTGTTGTTCGGCGTCTGGATGAATCCGCGATTATGCGTCGGGCTGATCAGCAGCTCGTTGATGCAGACGCGCGGCGGCATCGACGCGATGAAGGCGATGGTGCGGCCGAGATCTTCGGACTGCAGCATCTTGGCCTGTTCCGCCTCGCTCGGCACCACTGGGCGAAGTTTCAGGATTGGCGTCGCCACCTCGCCCGGCATCAGGCAGCAGGCGCGCAGGCCGTTGACGCATTCGTCCATGTTGAAGGAATGGGTCAGTGCGAGCACCGCATGTTTGGTGGTGGTGTAGGCCGGGCCCGGCATCTTGGAGACGTGGCGGCCGGCCCAGGACGAGACGTTGATGATCGAGCCGTCCTGCTGCTTGCGCATCGTCGGCAGCACCGCGCGCATGCAATAGAGCACGCCGTTGAGATTGACCTGGACGAGCTTGTCCCAGCCCTCCAGTTCCATATCCTTCCAGCTGCGCTTGGGGACGTTGATGCCGGCATTGTTCACGAGCAGGTCGATCCGGCCGTGCTTGGCGACGATCTGATCGGCCGCCTTCTGGGCCTCGGCGGCGTTGGAGACGTCCAGCGCGATAGCCTCGGCCACCCCGCCCGCCCCATTGATCTTCGCAACCACGGTATCCAGGGCATCCTTGCGGCGGCCCGACACCACCACCGTCCAGCCGTCGGCAGCCAACGCCTCGGCGCCGGCCTCCCCGATCCCGCTGCCGCCGCCCGTGACCCAGGCCACGCGTTTCCCGTTCTTGGTCATGCAAACTGTCTCCGTTGCTTCATCGGGGCGGTTTTTGCTAATCCAGCCCTCGGTTTTGACCGGCCTTGTCCTCCAAGCCATGAAGTACAAGCCTTGCGGTCGAGGAAATCTTGCATGAACCAAGCTGCCAACGCCAATCTGTTTTCCCGCCTGTTCGACGGCCTCGACGACCCTGCGCGCCTCGCGATCGAGACGCAGGACGGCGCCCATATCAGCTATGGCGAGCTGATCGCGCGGGCAGGCCAGATGGCGAACGTGCTGGTCGCGCGCGGAGTCAAGCCCGGTGACCGCGTCGCGGTGCAGGTGGAGAAATCCGTCGCCAACATCGTGCTGTATCTCGGCACTGTGCGGGCCGGCGCGGTCTATCTGCCGCTCAACACCGCCTATACGCTCAACGAGCTCGACTATTTCATCGGCGATGCCGAGCCGTCGCTGGTGGTCTGCGATCCCTCAAAGGCCGAGGGCCTCGCCCCGATCGCCGCCAAGGTGAAGGCCAAGGTCGAGACGCTCGGGCCCGACGGCAACGGCTCGCTGACGGACGCCGCCGACAAGGCCAGCCCCGAATTCGCGACCGTGGCGCGCGCGAACGACGATCTCGCCGCGATTCTCTACACCTCCGGCACGACGGGGCGCTCCAAGGGCGCGATGCTGACGCACGATAATCTGGCGTCGAACTCGCTCAGCCTCGTCGGCTACTGGCGCTTCACCGACAAGGACGTGCTGATCCATGCGCTGCCGATCTACCATACGCACGGCCTGTTCGTGGCGACCAACGTGACGCTGTTCGCGCGGGCGTCGATGATCTTCCTGCCGAAGCTCGATCCGGATTTCATCATCAAGCTGATGGCGCGCGCCACCGTGCTGATGGGCGTGCCGACCTTCTACACGCGGCTCCTGCAAAACCCCGCGCTGTCGCGCGACACCACGAAACACATGCGGCTGTTCATCTCAGGCTCGGCGCCGCTGCTGGCCGAAACCCATCGCGAATGGTCGGCGCGAACGGGTCATGCCGTGCTCGAGCGCTACGGCATGACCGAGACCAACATGAACACGTCGAATCCTTACGATGGCGAGCGCGTGCCCGGCGCGGTCGGCTTTCCGCTGCCCGGCGTCTCCGTGCGTGTGACCGAGCCCGAGACCGGCAAGGAATTGCCGCGCGAGGAGATCGGCATGATCGAGGTGAAGGGCCCGAACGTCTTCAAGGGCTACTGGCGCATGCCGGAGAAGACCAAGTCCGAATTCCGGCCCGACGGCTTCTTCATCACCGGCGATCTCGGCAAGATCGACGACAAGGGCTATGTCCACATTCTCGGCCGCGGCAAGGATCTCGTGATCTCCGGCGGCTTCAACGTCTATCCCAAGGAAATCGAGAGCGAGATCGACGCCATGCCCGGCGTGATCGAATCCGCCGTGATCGGTGTGCCCCATGCCGATTTCGGCGAGGGCGTCACTGCGGTGCTGGTCTGCAACAAGGGCGCCGATGTCACCGAAGGCGCGGTGCTGAAGGCACTCGACGGAAGGCTAGCAAAGTTTAAAATGCCGAAACGCGTCTTCGTCGTCGATGAGCTGCCGCGCAACACGATGGGCAAGGTGCAGAAGAATATCTTGCGCGATACGTACAAGGATATCTACGCGAAGAAATAGGGGACGGCTCGCTCTCTCGCCTTCAAAGGGCAAATTTGGAAAGTCCCTTCGCGGGCGATGACAGCGGAGTGTGAATCGCAGGGTTCGGCCCAAGCCGGCTACTGTCCGCCGACCAAGCTCATCACAAACCTGCTGCCAACGACAAACAGATAGCACCCGAACGCCATTTCCAGCGTCCGCTTCGACATCGCATGCGCGGCTCTCACGCCGAGCGGCGCTGTCACGAGGCTCATCGGCATGACCAGCACGGCGCCGATCAGCGAGACATAACCGAGCGCGAACGGGATCTGCAGCGCTGCGACCGTCGGATAGTTCGCTGCCGCGGGCCAGCCGGCATAGACGTAGCCGAGCGCGCCGGGGATCGAGATCAAGACCGCCAGCGCCGAGGAGGTCGCGACCGCCTGATGGATCGGCCGGCCGTAGAAGGTCATCAGCAGATTCGAGAACAGGCCGCCGCCGATGCCCATCAGCGTCGAGAGAATGCCGACGCAGAAGCCGTAGATTCGCATCAGCGGCCCCTTCGGCAGATCGTCGCCGAGCTTCCAGGTATCACGAGCGAAGATCAGGCGCACGGCGGCGGACCAGGCGACGCAGACGAACACGATCTTGAACAGCCGCTCCGGCGCGTAACGCGCGACCACGCTGCCGACGACGACGCCGATCAGGATCGGCAGCCACCAGACGCGCAGGATGCCCAGGTCGACGGCGCCGCGCTTGTAGTGCGCCTGGAACGAGCGGATCGAGGTCGGGATGATCACGGCAAGCGAGGTGCCGACGCAGAGCGGCATGCGCACCTCGAGCGGCACGCCGGCGATTCGGAAGCATTCGTAGAACACCGGCACCAGGATCGCGCCGCCGCCGATGCCGAACACGCCGGCCAGGAATCCGGAGAGCGCGCCGGTTGCGATCAGCAACAGCGCGAGCTCGACGATCTCCCTGATATCAAGACCTGCAATCACCCCTGATCTGCCCCGGCGGGTCGCAGCCTCTCCGATTCGTCGATGCCGGGAGCTGCGTGTGGAGCTTTAGGCGATCTGATTCCCGCGGTCGACACGCTCCACCTCCCGGCTGGGGTGGATTGCAGGATGCGCATAACCGCCGGCGGGCGGACGGGATCGGCAGGAGGCCAGCCCAGCGCCATTCGACAGGCTGGCGAGGTGAGGGGCGGCCCCCCTCAACCGGCTTGGACGGTATGGTCCGTTTAGAGGCGTTCCAATAGTAATTTCAATGCATCGGACGCTACTGGAACATATGAATTTCAATTCTTTACTTGGCTGGCAGGCCGACCTGCTGGTATACCAAGCCTCTGATTGGGCTTGGTTCATCAGGGCTCTAGTGCTGAACGCTCGTTCGATTTATGGCGAATTGGTGATTGCGCAGGCGAAATCGACTCCGTAAATAGAGCCGACCTTCCGCGATCCCCATGTGCCCCACGCTGGGCCACAATAAACATCAAAAGCCCATGACCGCACGGATCGAACGACCGCTTTCACCCCACATGCAAGTCTACCGCTGGACGCTGACGATGGCGTTGTCCATCGTCCATCGCGCCACCGGTGTCGCCCTTTATGTCGGAACCCTGCTGCTGGTCTGGTGGCTGGTGGCCGCGGCCTCCGGCCCCGCCGCCTATGCCCATGTCCAGGCCTTCACCGGCAGCATCATCGGGCGCCTGATCGTGTTCGGCTACACCTGGGCGCTGATGCACCATATGCTGAGCGGCATCCGGCACTTCGTGTGGGACCTCGGCTACGGCTTCAAGGCCAACGAGCGCGAGGCCCTGACCTGGGGCGCAGCGATCGGCGGCATCGTGCTGACGGTGCTGGTCTGGATCATCGCCTACGCGGTCGGAGGTGGAAAATGAGCGCAGCCGATACGCCGAAGCGCAGCATGCGCACCCCGCTTGGCCGCGTCCGCAGCCTCGGCGCCGCCCATTCCGGCACATCCGATTTCTGGCGCCAGCGCCTCACGGCGGTCGCGATGACGCTGCTGATGATCCCGGTGATCGTGGTCATCATGATGCTGTTCGGCCGCAACCAGGCCTTCGCGGCGCAGACCATCGGCTCGCTGCCGATCGCGATCATCATGCTGCTCTTCATCGTTGCCAGCACCTGGCACATGAAGATCGGCATGCAGGTCGTGATCGAAGACTACGTTCACAACGAGAAGCTGAAGCTCGTCTCGATCATGCTCAACAATTTCTTCTCGGTCGCCGTCGCGCTCGCCTCGACCTACGCGATCGTGAAGCTTTCTTCCGGAGTGTAAGCCATGGCCGCTGAGACAAATGGCAAGGGCAACGGCGCTCCCGCCACCAACGGAAAAGCCTATCCGATCGAGGACCACACCTATGACGTCGTCGTGGTCGGCGCCGGCGGCGCGGGCCTGCGCGCCACCGTCGGGTGCAGCGAGGCCGGCCTGAAAACCGCCTGCATCACCAAGGTGTTTCCGACCCGCTCGCACACGGTCGCGGCACAGGGCGGCATTTCCGCCTCGCTCGGCAACATGCACAAGGACGACTGGCGCTGGCACATGTACGACACCGTGAAGGGGTCGGACTGGCTCGGCGACCAGGACGCGATCGAATACATGGTGCGCAACGCGCCCGACGCGGTTTATGAGCTCGAGCATTGGGGCGTGCCGTTCTCGCGCACCGAGGACGGCAAGATCTACCAGCGTCCGTTCGGCGGCATGACCATGGACTTCGGCAAGGGCCAGGCGCAGCGCACCTGCGCCGCCGCCGACCGCACCGGCCACGCCATGCTGCACACGATGTACGGCCAGTCGCTGCGCCACGCGGCCGAGTTCTTCATCGAGTTCTTCGCCATCGACCTGATCATGGACGACCAGGGCACCTGCCGCGGCGTCATCGCGCTCAAGCTCGACGACGGCACGCTGCACCGCTTCCGCGCCCAGACCGTGATTCTCGCCACCGGCGGCTACGGCCGCGCCTACGCCTCCTGCACCTCGGCGCATACCTGCACCGGCGACGGCGGCGGCATGGTGCTGCGCGCCGGCCTGCCTTTGCAGGACATGGAGTTCGTGCAGTTCCACCCGACCGGCATCTACGGCTCGGGCTGTCTCGTCACCGAAGGCGCGCGCGGCGAAGGCGGCTATCTCGTTAACTCCGAGGGCGAACGCTTCATGGAGCGTTATGCGCCCTCCGCGAAGGATCTGGCGTCGCGCGACGTCGTCTCGCGCGCGATGACCATCGAGATCCGCGAAGGCCGCGGCGTCGGCAAGAAGAAGGACCACATCTTCCTTCACCTCGACCATCTCGATCCCGCGGTGCTCGCCGAGCGCCTGCCGGGCATCTCCGAATCCGCGAAGATCTTCGCCAATGTCGACGTGACGCGCGAGCCGATCCCGATCGTGCCGACGGTCCACTACAACATGGGCGGCATCCCGACGAACTATCACGGCGAGGTGCTGACCAAGAAGGACGGCGACGACAACGCCGTCATCCCCGGCCTGATGGCGATCGGCGAAGCCGCCTGCGTGTCCGTGCACGGCGCCAACCGCCTCGGCTCCAACTCGCTGATCGACCTCGTCGTGTTCGGCCGCGCCGCGGCGCTGCGCCTCGCCGAAAAGCTCACGCCCAATGCCAAGCAGCCGGAGCTGCCGGCGAACTCGTCCGAGCTCGCGCTCGGCCGTCTCGACCGTTACCGCTACGCCTCCGGCGGCACGCCGACCGCGAAGCTGCGCGAAGGCATGCAGCACGTGATGCAGAACAATTGCGCGGTGTTCCGCACCGGCGACATCCTGACCGAAGGTCAGAACCTGATCGAGAAGGTCCACAGCGGCATCACCGACATCGGCGTCTCAGACCGCTCGCTGGTGTGGAATTCAGACCTCGTCGAGACGCTGGAGTTCGACAATCTGATCGCGCAGGCGGTGGTAACGATGAACTCCGCCGCAAACCGCACCGAGAGCCGCGGCGCGCATGCGCGCGAGGACTTCTCCGATCGCGACGACAAGAACTGGATGAAGCACACGCTGGCCTGGCTGGATGATGCCGGCAAGGTCAAGATCGAGTACCGCCCGGTTCACGACTACACCATGACCAACGACGTGCAGTACATTCCGCCGAAAGCGCGCGTGTACTGATCAGGATTCGTCATGCGCGGGCTTGACCCGCGCATCCATCTTTCCAAAGCGATGGATTGCCGGGTCAAGCCCGGCAATGACGCGGAAAACCAGAGGCAGGACTAATGGTTGAATTCGCACTTCCGAAGAACTCCAAGATCACCGGCGGCAAGACCTGGCCGAAGCCCGCGGGCGCGACCGACGTGCGCGAATTCCGCGTCTATCGCTGGAATCCGGACGACGGCAAGAATCCGAGCGTCGACACCTATTATGTCGACACCAACGATTGCGGTCCGATGGTGCTGGACGGCCTGATCTGGATCAAGAACCACATCGATCCGTCGCTGACGTTCCGCCGCTCGTGCCGCGAAGGCGTCTGCGGCTCCTGCGCGATGAACATCGACGGCCAGAACACGCTGGCCTGCACCCGCTCGATGCACGACGTCAAGGACGGCGCGGTCAAGGTCAATCCGCTGCCGCATCAGCCAGTCGTGAAGGACCTCGTTCCCGACCTCACCAATTTCTACGCGCAGTATGCTTCGATCGAGCCGTGGCTGAAGACGACCTCGCCGACGCCGCAGAAGGAATGGCGCCAGAGCCACGAGGACCGCGAGAAGCTCGACGGCCTCTACGAGTGCATCCTCTGCGCCTGCTGCTCGACCTCATGCCCGAGCTACTGGTGGAACAGCGACCGCTATCTCGGCCCCGCCGCGCTGCTCCAGGCCAACCGCTGGGTCTCGGATTCGCGCGACGAAGCCACTGGCGAACGTCTCGACAATCTCGAGGACCCGTTCCGGCTCTATCGCTGCCACACCATCATGAATTGCACCAAGGCCTGCCCGAAGGGCCTGAACCCGGCGGAAGCCATCGCCGAGCTCAAGCTCAAGATGGTCGAGCGGCAGATATAAGCCAGTCGAATCAACGCTGGAACCGCAAGGGAACCGTTTGATTTCCCTTGCGTTATCCGGCCATGCAAAAGCCGGCCGGAAAGCGCGAACAGGGCAAGAAGCCGCCCATCGTTGAAATCAAGGGTGAGGACGGCGACGAGATCACGCCGACGCCGCCCGAGCTGGTCGAGCCCGACCCGGAGCTGTCGCCCGAGGAGGCCGAGCAGGCGCGCAAGAGCTATCTGCTGACGCGGTTCTGGATCAGCGCACGCGGCTTCTGGGGCCGCAACGGCGATCGGCTGGCCTGGCCTTTCTCGATCGGCCTCTTCGTGCTGATCGTCCTGACCGTCGCGTTCCAATACGGCATCAATGTCTGGAATCGCGCGATCTTCGACGCGATCGAGAAGCGCGATGCGGCCACCGTGTTTCATCTCACCGCCGTGTTCTTCCCGCTCGCGATCGGCAGCATCGTGCTCGGCGTCGCGCAAGTGTTCGCACGGATGGGCATCCAGCGGCGCTGGCGCGCCTGGCTGACCAACAGCGTGCTGACGCGCTGGCTGACGAACGGGCGCTACTACCAGCTCAACCTCGTTGGCGGCGATCACAAGAACCCCGAGTACCGGATCGCAGAGGATCTGCGCATCGCGACCGATTCGCCGGTCGATTTTCTCGCCGGCGTCACTTCCGCAATGCTGTCGGCCGTGACCTTCATCGTGGTGCTCTGGACCATCGGCGGCGCGCTCACCGTCACGCTCGGCGGATCGGCCATCACCATTCCCGGCTTCCTCGTGATTGCCGCGATCCTCTATGCCGCGATCGCCTCCGGCTCGATCCTGGTGATCGGCCGCCAATTCGTGCAGGTCTCCGAGGACAAGAACCAGGCCGAGGCGGATTTCCGCTACACGCTGACGCGCGTGCGCGAGAACGGCGAGAGCATCGCGCTGCTTGGCGGCGAGGAGGAAGAGCGCGACGGTATCGACCGAAATTTCACCAGCGTGCTGCGGCAATGGGCGCGGCTCGCCGGGCAACACATGCGCACCACGCTGGTGTCGCAGGGATCGAGCCTGGTTGCCCCGGTGGTGCCGCTGCTGCTCTGCGCGCCAAAATTCCTCGACGGCAGCATGACGCTCGGACAGGTGATGCAGGCGGCCTCGGCCTTCACCATCGTGCAGAGCGCGTTCGGCTGGCTGGTCGATAATTATCCCCGGCTCGCGGACTGGAACGCCTGCGCGCGCCGCATCGCCTCGCTGATGATGTCGCTCGACGGTCTCGAGCGCGCCGAGCAGGGTGACGGCCTTGGCCGCATCAAGCGCGGCGAGACCAGCAACGAGACGATGCTCGAGCTGAAGGACCTCTCGGTCACGCTTGACGACGGCACCGCAGTGGTCGGCGAGACCGAGGTCGCGATCGAGCCCGGTGAACGGCTGCTGGTCGCCGGCGAATCCGGCACCGGCAAGAGCACGCTGGTGCGCGCCATCGCCGGTCTCTGGCCATGGGGCGGCGGCAGCATCAATTTCCATCCGGACCGGCGGCTGTTCATGCTGCCGCAGCGGCCCTACGTGCCGTCCGGGTCCTTACGCAGAGCCGTCGCCTATCCCGGCGCCGAAGACGACTGGACCATCGACGAGATCGGCGAGGCCCTGCACAAGGTCGGGCTCGATCATCTCAAGGAGAAGATCGAGGAAGAAGCGCCGTGGGACCAGACGCTGTCCGGCGGCGAGAAACAGCGCCTCGCCTTCGCGCGGCTGCTCTTGCACAACCCTGATATCGTCGTGCTGGATGAAGCGACCTCCGCGCTCGACGAGAAGAGCCAGGACAAGATGATGCAGATGGTGACCGACGAGCTGCCGAAGGCAACCATCGTCAGCGTTGCGCACCGCGTCGAGCTGGAAGCCTTCCACAGCCGCAAGATCGTGCTGGAGCGCCGCAAAGGCGGCGCCAAGCTCGTCAGCGACATCGAACTGATCCCGCGCAAGGGCAAGCGCAAGCTGCTCGGACGATTCCTGCGGCAGCGGAAGGCGCCGCCGAAGAAGGCGGCGTAAAGAGATCGGCGTAACGCACTCTCACTGTCGTCCCGGGTTCGCTTCGCGCCCCGGGACGACACTGAGATTGGAGTCCTCGGCAAAACCGGCTATGCATGCGCCGCTTACCATGAGGACCCCTGCTTGACGCCCGACAACGCCCCTTCATCCGCGCCGTTCGGCGCGTTGGCGCCGAACGCGGCGCAGGCTGCGATCATTCGCCTCGCGACACGGTCGGGCTTGAAGCGCGGCGCATTCCGCCCGTGGATGTCGCGGCTGGTCAATCTGCTGCGCGGCGGGCCGGTCGACGTGGATTATCAGGGCGCCTCATTTCGATTCTATCACCAGGGCAGCGCGACCGAGCGCGGCGCGCTGTTCAACCCCGACTACAATCTCGACGAGCTCGACTTCCTGCGCCTGCACACCCCGGCGGGCGGCACGTTCGTCGACGTCGGCGCCAATGTCGGCACTTTTGCACTGGTGATGGCACGGCATGTCGGGCCCACCGGCAAGGTGGTCGCGATCGAGCCGCACCCGCTGACCTTTGGACGGCTCGCGTTCAATCACGCCGCATCGAAGGCCACGCAGGTGCGCCTGGTGCAAGCTGCGGCCGGCGACAGCGACGGCGAGTTGATGATCGAAAGCGGCGGCGGCAATCTCGGCGCCACGCATGTCGTCACCGGCACGGCCAGCGCGGAAGCCATCAAGGTCCCGTCGCTGCGGCTGACGCGCATCCTCGACGAGGCCGGCGTCGGCAAGTCGATTCGCTGAAGATCGACGTCGAGGGATTCGAGGATCGCGTGCTGATCGGCTTCTTCCGCGATGCCCCGCAAGCGTTGTGGCCGCGCGCGGTGGTGATCGAGCATCTGTCACAAAAGGAGTGGCAACAGGATTGTATTGCCGACATGGTCACGCGCGGCTTTACGATCGCGCGCAAGACACGGAGCAATACGTTCCTGTCTCGCTGACGAGACCAACTACGGAGGTTTGCGATGATCGATCACATGGGCTTCTCCGTCTCCGACTATGAGCGCGCGAAAGCGTTCTACATCAAGGCCCTCGCACCACTCGGCTACAGCCTGATCATGGAAGTGACGGCGGAGCAGACCGGCCACGACGCTGCAGCCGGATTCGGCGCCGACGGCAAGCCCGATTTCTGGATCGGCGGCGAAGGCGCGATGAACAAGCCCGTGCACGTCGCGATCGCAGCCAAAGACCGCGCCACGGTCGATGCCTTCTACAAGGCGGCGATGGCGGCCGGCGGCCGCGACAATGGGGCGCCCGGCATCCGCCCGCACTATCATCCGAATTATTACGGCGCCTTCGTGCGCGACCCCGATGGCCACAACATCGAGGCCGTTTGCCACGCCCCGGAATAGACGACTTCCGTCGCTCGGCAGGAACATAGTTCCACGCAGGCCGTTTATCGTTCCCTGAGAGAAGGAGCACGATATGGCCAACGACAATGCACGCGACACGGATCGCGTCTGGGATCTGATGAAAAAGATCGGGTTCGCGATGCTGGTGACGCGTGACGGCGACAAGCTGCGCGCGCGGCCGATGAGCGCCTATCTCGACCGCGACGCCAACACGATTTTCTTCCTCACGGACGCACGGCGACACAAGGACGAGGAGATCGAACGCAATCCGTCGATCAATCTGTCATTCGCAGATGCCGGCAGTCAGAAATATGTGTCGCTGACGGGCACGGCGGTGGTGTCCAACGACCGCGCCAAGATCAAGGAGCTGTTCTCGACACCGGCGAAGGCCTGGTGGGACAGCGCGGAAGATCCCAACATCCGCGTGCTCAAGATCACGCCTGACGACGCTGAATATTGGGATTCGCCGGGAACGGTGATTTCCTACGTCAAGATGGCGGCTGCGGCGGTGACGAACACGCGTCCCGATCTCGGCGAGAACCGCAAGGTGTCGCTGTAATGCCGATCGAACCGCCCGAGATTCCGCCCTCGACGCCGGGCACACCGACCGAGCCGCCACCTGGAATCCCGCCGGGTAATCCGCAGCCGGAAATCCCGTCGCCGGTGCGCGAGCCCGGCGAATCACCGCAGCCCGACGAACTGCCTGGACGTGGACCAGAGGAGAT
Organism: Bradyrhizobium sp. A5; assembly: GCF_042076515.1. Taxonomy (NCBI): domain Bacteria; kingdom Pseudomonadati; phylum Pseudomonadota; class Alphaproteobacteria; order Hyphomicrobiales; family Nitrobacteraceae; genus Bradyrhizobium; species Bradyrhizobium sp. A5. The sequence continues at coordinate 6,958,412 of NZ_CP148990.1, forward strand.
TCCGTCGCGCGGGCCGAACGGGCCGCTGACGCCGAATCCGGCGACGGATGCCGGATTGTCGCGGACGCGCGCGTGAAGCGATTGCAAGATTCATCTGAATGCGTAATGAACAGTGATGTTTTGAGTGACTTCGCATGAAGAAATAAATCGAGCAGCGTCGCGCCCCACCGCCACAATCCGGCCTAACGCGTATCCGTTCATCGTCGAACGACTATTCACCCGACTTCGTTCAAGAACCTTCCGGGGATTCCTTCTCATGACTCATCTTCGCTTCGTGCTGCTTGCCACGACGGCTCTCACCGCGATGCCATTCGCAAGCTCGGCATCGCATGCACAAGGCACAGCAGCGCCGATCGTGATCGCGCAGGCCGGGCCGGCAGGCGAAGTCGGCCCTGACGGAAAACCGAAGCAACCGCCGAAGGGACCTGCGGCACCGCCGCCGCCCGCGGCCAGGCCGCCCGCACCGCCGCCGCCGCCCGCCGCAGCTCCGCCGCCGCCTCCCCCGCGACCGACCGCGCCGCCGCCCGCGGCTGCACCAGCTCCGCGCCCGGCCGCGCCGCCTCCGCCGCCCCCGGCACCGTCACGTCCCACGCCGCCGCCCCCGCCGGCCGCGACGCATCAGGCCCCTCCGCCGCCTCCGCCCGCGGCTGCACCGAAGGCGCCGCCTCCGCCTCCTGCCGCGGCTCCGCAGCAGCATGCACCGACGCCACCTCCGCCGCCTTCATCGGCGCCGCCGGCACGCGTTGGTCCGGCGCCCACGCCGGCAGCTCCGCCACCGCCGCCTCCGACCACACGCGCAACACCGACCCCGCTGCCTCCGCCCCCGGCTTCACCGCCGCCGGGACGAACGCCGCCTGCGCCGACGCCGGCACCGAGTGCTGCGCCCGCTCCGACGGCGACACCGGCTCCGGGAGCCACGCCGCCGCCGGGCCGCTCCGCTCCGCCGCCGGCCGGTGCACCGACGACCGTTCCGGGCGCGGCGCCTTTGCCGACCGGCACGCCTCCGGCTGGCGCCGGCACACCGCCTCCCGGACGTCCGGGCCAGCCGCCTGCGCCGGGCGCAACACCCGCACCCGCGGGCACGCCTCCCGCTGGTGGTGCTCCGACCCCGCCGCCAGGACGTCAGGGTGGTCCTGGTACGCCGCCGCCCGGCGGACCCGCTGCCGGTGGCCCCGCAGCCGGACCTGCTGCGGGCCTTCCGCCCCGGCCGCCGGCGCCTCCCGCTGGTGCCGCAGCGCCGGGTACAGTCTCGGGCTCGCCAGCCGCAACGGCGCCCCCCGACAGGACTCAAAACGCTCCGCCGACCGTTTCGTCGGCCTTCCGGGCCGCGCCGACAGTCACAGCGCCGCTACCACCCCCGCCGCGTCCGCCGCAGCGTGACCTGACGCCGCTCGCGATCGGTGCAGGCGTCGTCGCCGGCGCTGTGATCGGCGCGACCATCGCGGACTACCGCAACCAGCGCCGCGAGACCGTCGAAGGCGGCCGCACCGTCTACACCGAGCCGGATCGCATCATCATCCGCGATCCGGGCGGGCAGACCTATGTCCGCGGCAACGATCTCTATCGCTTCCGCTATGGCGCCCGCGACATCCGCACCGAGACCATCGGCGCCGATACCCGCACCGTCGTGATCCGTCCCGATGGCAGCCAGATCATCACCGTGGTCGGTCCGGACGGAAGGTTGCTGCGGCGTATCCGCAGGGACCCTGCCGGCCGCGAGATCATCATCATCGACAACAGCTATCGTGATCCGCAGTCGGTCGGCGGCTTCTATGTCGACGCGCCGCCTCCGGTCGTGAACATTCCCTACGATCGCTATATCGTCGACGCCCAGGAGGCGTCGCCGGAGGTGATCTACGAGACGATGGTGGCTCCGCCGGTGCAAAGGATCAATCGTCGCTACACGCTCGACGAGATCCGCTACAGCCCGAATGTTCGCATGCAGATGCCGAGCATCGACCTCAACACGATCAACTTCGAGACAGGATCGTGGACCATCCCGCCGGACCAGGCGGCAAAGCTGCAGTCGATCGCGGACGGTCTCAACCGTGCGATCCAGGCCAACCCGCGCGTGGTGTTCCTGATCGAAGGTCACACCGACGCGGTCGGCAACGACGTCGACAATCTGTCCTTGTCGGACCGTCGTGCGCAGTCCGCGGCCGAATTGCTGACCCAGCAGTTCGGCGTGCCCTCGGAAAACCTGACGTCGCAGGGCTACGGCGAGCAGTATCTGAAGGAGCAGACGCAAGGGCCGAGCCTGATCAACCGGCGTGTCACCGTCCGCAACATCACGCCGCTGCTCAATGGCGGGCAGGCCTCGCTACCGCCGCCCCCGCCCGGCACCGCGCCGCCGCGCTGAGGCGGAGCACACGACTACAAAATGGCCGGGAGCAATCCCGGCCATTTTCGTTTGAGCCGCACGTGCTACTGCCCGGCGGCGAGGCCGAGCGCTTCGACCATGACGCGGAAGACTTCGGTATTGTCCATCGAGCCGTGCACACGCTCGCTGCCCGGCCCGGTCGCCGTCAGGATGACGTCCTCGCCCGAATGCACGCTGGCACCGATCATCGCCGACAGATTGCCGGGACGCAGCACCGCTCCCGGGACATCCTTGTATTTGTCGTTGGCCTTGAACGTCCCGTCGTCGGCGGACTTGACGGTCGGCTCGTTCGGATTGTCGAGTTTCGGGCGGAAGGTCTCGTAGTGGTCCGGCAGGCTGGCCGAGAAGATGGCGAGCCGGCGGCTCACATCGACGCGTGACGGATAGCCCTCGGCGTCCGGAGCAGGATAATTCGGGAATCCGGCCTGCTCGTAGACGCCGACGCGCTCGCGCAGCGGCACGTTGGGCGTCGAGCCCATGTCGTCGTTGACGGTGCCGACGAGGCTGTTGGGATGGTTGTGGTCGGCCAGCACGAGGATGAGGGTGTCGTCGCCGCGCGCACGCGCCCAGTCGCGCGTCTGGCGCACAGCATTGTCGAGCATGATCGTGTCGTAGACCGCCCGCTCCATGTCGAGCAGATGCGCGTATTTGTCGATCAGCCCGGATTCGACCATCAGGAAGAAGCCGGTCTCGTTCTTCGAGAGGATGTTCAGCGCCCCCTGCACCTGCTCGGTCAGGTCGGGCTGTTCCGGAAACTTCTTCACACCGCCGCCCCTCAGGAATTTGCGGTCGAGCACGCCATCCATGTTTCCGGTAGCGAACAGCCCGAGCAGCCTGCCCGTCTCCGGCTTTGCGGCAGAAGCGTTGAGCTCGCTCGCGGTCGTCGCGACCTGATAGCCCGCGTCGCGAAACTTCGCGACGTAGTCGGCCTCGTCCCTGCGTTTGGAGCCTGTCGCTGACTTCGGCAGGAAATTCGCGCTGCCGCCGCCCATCAGCACATCCGGCTTCGCGGCAAAGTACTGTTCGACGATCTCGTCATAGGCGGCGCGCCGGCGCGTGTGCGCGACCATCGCGGCCGGCGTCGCGTCTTCGATCTCGGTGTTGGTGACGACGCCGATCGCCATGCCGTGCCGCCGCCTGGCGAGGCTGGTGATGGTTTCGACCCTGGGATCGTCGAACGGGCTGGCAGTGCGGTCCGCATAGACGCCGAGCGCGTTGACGGCGCTCTTGTGGCCGGTCGCGTAGGCACTGGCCGAGTTCGCGGAATCGGTGATGATCGAGTCCGAGCCCGCGGTCGCCACCAGCGCCATATGGGGCATGTCGTCGATCGCGAGCTTGCCGCGGCTCTTGCCCTCCGCGATGCCCTTGGACAGGATTCGGGCCGCGACCCGATGCGCCGGCGACATGCCGTCGCCGATGAACAGGATGACGTTCTTCGCCTTGCGCGGCCCGGTCTCGTAAACCGTCCATGCGATGCTGCGCTGATGCGTGCCGTCGCTAACGTCCACCGTGACACTGCCGGGCCTGGCCAGCGTGACGTCGCGCAGGATCAGTGCCGACTGGTCCTTGCCGTCCTCGCGCTCGACGAAGGTCCCGGCGCGGCCGAACACGCCGGCATAGTCCGCGCCGTTCACCGTCACCTTCAGCCTGGCCGGATCGACCGGCCCCGGAAATTCAACCTTGAAGTCGAATTGCGCGCCGGCCAGAAGCTCGGCGCGATCGATCGGATAGACCGTCTGCGCCGACAATGACGACGTCCAACAGAGGACGATGAGAGACGCGAGTGCCGATCCCCTGACCATGCTCGATGCTCCGCGATTCCGTTCCAGATGGGAGCGGAAGCCTAGCGATCGCGCATGACACCGTCATTAAGCCGAGCGTCGCCCGGTCGGACGACGAAACGCCTCAGCCCTTGTCGTTCTCCAGCCGAAAGATCTGCGAGCCTTCGCTGCCCGACAGCAGGCCGGTGTCGGTATAGAGCTTCAGCTTGGTGCGCGTGTCGGCGATGTCGAGGTTGCGCATGGTGAGCTGGCCGATGCGGTCGGCCGGCGAGAAGGCGGCGTCTTCAACCTTCTCCATGCTGAGCCTTTCAGGCGCATAGGTCAGGTTCGGGCTCTCGGTATTGAGGATCGAATAGTCGTTGCCGCGGCGCAGCTCGAGCGTGACCTCGCCGGTGACGGCGCGCGCGACCCAGCGCTGCGCGGTCTCGCGCAGCATCAGGGCCTGCGAATCGAACCAGCGGCCCTGGTAGAGCAGGCGGCCGAGGCGCATGCCGCTGATGCGGTACTGCTCGATGGTGTCCTCGTTGTGGATGCCGGTGACGAGGCGCTCATAGGCGATGTGCAGCAGCGCCATGCCGGGCGCCTCGTAGATGCCGCGGCTCTTGGCCTCGATGATGCGGTTCTCGATCTGGTCGCTCATGCCGAGGCCGTGGCGGCCGCCGATGGCGTTGGCCTCGAGGAACAGTGCGACGGGATCGGCAAACGTCTTGCCGTTCAGCGCGACGGGCTGGCCTTCCTCGAAACGCACCGCGACCTTCTCGGCCTTGACGACGCAATCGTCGCGCCAGAACGGCACGCCCATGATCGGGTTGACGATCTTGATGCCGCTGTCGAGGCTTTCGAGATCCTTCGCCTCGTGCGTGGCGCCGAGCAGATTGCTGTCGGTCGAATACGCCTTCTCCGCGCTCATCTTGTAGGCGAAGCCCTGGGCGGTCATGAAAGCCGACATCTCGGCGCGGCCGCCGAGCTCGTCGATGAACTGCTGGTCGAGCCAGGGCTTGTAGATCTTCAGGCCCGGATTGGTGAGCAGGCCGTAGCGATAGAAGCGCTCGATGTCGTTGCCCTTGAAGGTCGAGCCGTCGCCCCAGATGTTGACGCCGTCTTCCTTCATCGCCGCGACCAGCATCGTGCCGGTCACCGCGCGCCCGAGCGGCGTGGTGTTGAAATAGGTGATGCCGCCGGTCGAGATGTGGAAGGCGCCGGACTGGATCGCGGCGATGCCTTCGTGGACGAGCTGCGTGCGGCAATCGACGAGGCGGGCTTTCTCGGCACCGAACTCCATCGCCTTGCGCGGGATCTCGTTGTAATCGGCCTCGTCAGGCTGGCCGAGATTGGCGGTATAGGCGTAGCAGCGCGCGCCTTTCTGCTTCATCCAGAGCAGCGCCGCGCTGGTATCGAGACCGCCGGAAAAAGCGATGCCGACTTTCTCACCCTTGGGCAGGCTTTTCAGGATCGTGGTCATGGCGCTTCCAATCGGGTCTCAAAGGGCTGATGTCAGGGCGGGTTTGACCGCGCGAATATCAAATTTCGCGGGGCTCGGCACGCATTTAATGCCTCAAACCGAGGTCTCGGGGTCCGTCTTGCGGCCGAACAGGCGCTGGCGGAGCCGGTAGGCCGGCATGTTCAGCCGGGTCAGGGCGGCATCGACCGCAGCGTCCGAGAACCGGGTCCGCGGCCAGCGGTAAATCAGCGCGTAGGCAAACCAGATCACGACGAAGGTGACGAGGCCGGCGATCGACACGTCGGTGAAGAAGTGCCCGCCGAAGGCCATGCGGAGCCCGCTGGTGACGAGACCGAACACCACGGCTGCCGCATAGGCGAGTGGCCGCCAGACCGGCGGCGCCAGCGCGGCCGGCGCCAGCGTCCAGAACGCGGTCGCGCCCTCGCCCGAGAAGAACGAGCAGTTGCGCGCGCAATCGCCGCGCGGGTCCCACCACGGCACGAACTGCTGGTCGCCGGCGAACTGCGTCACCACCACCGGTCGCGGCCGGCCCCAATAGGTCTTGAAGGTGAGGTTGGTGAGAATGCCGGCCGACAGGATGATCGTGACCAGCAGGAACACGATCGCGCGCCCCGATACCATCAGGGGCCGGTCGGGCCGGATCATCTTCACCAGAAGCGCGACCAGCGGCGGCAGCACGAACGCCCAGGCGACCCACATCGCCGCGTCACGCGCAAAGCCCGCCCAGTCGTTCAGCTTGAGCGGAAACGTCTTCGTCTGGGGGTCGAAGAACAGCGCGGCGAGCTTGAGATCGAGCTCGGGATAGAGGCCGAAAACGACGCCGATCACGAGCCACAATGCCAGGGCGATGAAGAGTCCAGTCCGGTTCATGGCGCGCGGTTTAGCGGAGTGAAGCGGAGATGAAAACCCCGGGAAACGGCAAGAAAATCACCGCGCATCGCGCCTTGAATTCGACGGCAGCGGCGGAGGCGGCTTGAGTGGCGGCAGTGGGATGCGCCAGGCCCCCGCATTGCGGCCGGCAATCAGCCAGTAGACGACGCCGGCGACGATGCCGGCACCGGTCATGATTTCGAGGTGACGCCGCACGATGCCTTCGAACTGAAACGTATCGGAGTGGAAGGGGACGAGGCCGAGATAGCAGGCGAGCCCGACGATGCCGCCGCCGACGGCGTAGGCCAGCGCGCTGCGGATGTAGAGCGCTTCGGTGATAGCGACGATCACCGCCGCTGGCACCAGCGCGAAGCCAGAGACGAAGATGAAGCCAAAGCCGAGCAGGATGTCGATCGTGCCCTGATCGACGGGACCTGCGCCGAGATCGGCGAATTCCGGAAACAGCAGCGCCACGACCACGATCATGCCGCCGACGAAGCAGGCGGCGAGAAAGCCGATGAAGATGACGATGAGGCGACCGATCAGGGACATGCCGAAGCCGTCGTTTTCGTCATTGCCTCGCTACGCTCGCAATGATGGGGATGCGAGAGCGCGGGCATGATCCATCAATCCGTCATCGCCATGGCGCGCAGCGCCTCGCGTTCGCGGACGCTAAGCTTTTCGGTCTCCGATTTGAGCTGGCCGCAGGCGGCGAGGATGTCGCGGCCGCGCGGGGTGCGCACCGGCGAGGAATAGCCGGCGTTGAAGATGTATTCGGAGAATTTTTCGATCTGGTCCCAGTCCGAACATTCATAGGCGGTGCCGGGCCATGGATTGAACGGAATCAGGTTGATCTTGGCGTGGATGCCCTTGAGCATTTTCACCAGCAGCTTGGCATCGTCGAGCGAATCGTTGACGCCCTTGAGCATCACATATTCGAAGGTGATGCGGCGGGCGTTCGAGGCGCCGGGATAGTCGCGGCAGGCCTGCAGCAGTTCCTTGATCGGATATTTGCGGTTGAGCGGCACCAGCTCGTTGCGCAATTCGTCGCGCACCGCATGCAGCGAGATCGCGAGCATGACGCCGATCTCCTCGCCGGCGCGCACGATGTTCGGCACCACCCCCGAGGTCGACAGCGTGATGCGGCGGCGGGAAATGCCGATGCCTTCATTGTCGCCGACGATCAACAGCGCATCGCGCACCGCGTCGAAATTGTAGAGCGGCTCGCCCATGCCCATCATCACGACATTGGTGACGCGGCGCGTGCCGTCCTCGCGATCGGCCCAATCGTTGAGACGATCCCGCGCGACCATGATCTGACCCACGATCTCGCCCGCCGTGAGGTTGCGCACCAGGCGTTGCGTGCCGGTGTGGCAGAACGAGCAGTTCAGCGTGCAGCCGACCTGCGAGGAGACGCAGAGCGTGCCGCGATCGGTCTCGGGGATGTAGACGCACTCGACTTCATGGGCACGCTCGACATTGTCGCCGCTCGGCAGACGCAGCAGCCATTTGCGGGTGCCGTCGTTGGAGATCTGCTCGGCCACGACTTCGGGACGGTCGACCGTGAAGTGCTGCGCAAGCTCGCCGCGAATGCCCTTCGAGACCGACGTCATCTCGTCGAAGTTCTGGGCCCCGCGGAAATACATCCAGTGCCACAGCTGCTGCACCCGCATCTTGCGCTGCGCCGGGGCGACGCCGATCTCGCCGAGGCGGTCGGCAAGCTCGGCGCGCGACAGGCCGATCAGCGACGGCTTGGCCGGCGGCACATAGGTTTCGAGTGGAGTCTTCTCCACCAGGATTGCGTTGTGCGGCTCGGTCGTCGGTTGCATTGAATGGCCTAGAACTATTGCTGTCTAAACTCGTCATGCCCGGGCTTGACCCGGGCATCCACGTCTTTCCTCAGTGACGGTAACGCGTGGATGGCCGAGACAGGCCCGGCCATGACGGCGAAAAATCTGGAACCGGCCCTATATAGCAACCGGAACCGCCGATTGCGACCGTGATACCACGTGCAGCCTTAACGCCGGCAATCCTGCGAGATCCGGTCCAGCGCCTGGGCAAGACCCTTCAGCGAAAACGTGTCTGTCGTCTCCGTGCCCTTGGCCGAGACGCCCTTGACCACGAGATCGGCGGATTTGCGCATGGCTTCGACCATCCGCTCCTCCTCGGCCGCGTTCTTGATCCAGAGCCCGTCGCCCTGCGTGTACATCGCGAAGGCAGCGCCGCCGACCTCGACCGAGGATTCCGAGCCCGGCTTCAGCGCGTAGCCGATCATGACCGAGACTTCGTTGTTCACCTTCTCCGACGGCCGGGTCGAAACGAAGGCATAGGCGGGATCGCGCGGCCGATTCGGCGGGTTGGTCTTCGATGACGACGGCTTGGCCAGCGCGAAGCAGACTTTCTTGCCGTTGGGCGTTGCCGAATAGGCGCCCCAGGTGCCGAACTGACCGATCAGGGTCGGCTCGGCGCCGCCAGCAACTGCTGCGGGCAGGGCCGCTGGCTTGCTCTCGGGTTTTGCCGCGCTCTTCGCAGCCGGGTTGGCCGCCGGCGCCGCCGCTTTCGGTGCAGCCGGTTTCGGTGCAGCCTTGGGTGCCGGTTGCGCCGTCTGCGCCCGCGCAGGATCGGTCACTCCCCAGGCCACAACAGTCGTCAAAGCTAGAATCAGCACCCGCCACATGCCTGGAGTGGTTCCCTCAATATTGTGACTGGAAGATGGCCCGGCCGCGCTTTGTCCCCGCAGCAGGAATAGCGGGGAAAGCTCAATTTGGGAAGGCAGTTAGCGGGTCAGCCGCGGGAGCGCGCGGCGCGCTGCTCGGCCCATTGTGCGTCGGTCCAGCGCAACAGATCCTCGGCGCCGGAACTGCGCAAATGCGCGCCACCGTCGATCACCACCATCTCGCCATTGATGTAGCCGGCGCGGTCCGAGACCAGGAAGCTGGCGAGATCGGCGAGCTCGCCGTGCTCACCGGTGCGGCCCATCGGGTTACGCGCGGTCCAGCCTTCGTCGCGGCCCTCCGGGCGAAGCTGGCCGGATGCGCCGGCTGTCGGGAACGGCCCCGGCGCGATCGCAACGGTGCGGATGCCCTTCGGACCCCACTCGACCGCGAGACTCTTCGTCATCGCCAGCACCGCCGACTTCGCCATTGCCGACGGCACGGTGAAGGCGCGGCCGGTGATGGTCGAGGTCGAGAGGATCGAGAGCACGACGCCGTTGTGCTCGCCGTCGATCCAGCGCTTGCCGGCGGCGAGCGTGCAGTACATCGCGCCGTGCAGCGTCGGCGCGAGGATCGCGCCGGCCGCGCGGAAGGACAGGTGCTCGCTCTGCGCGATGAAGGTCGCCGCAGCATTGTTGACGAGGATATCGAGCGGCGCCTCGCGCCAGATCGCGTCCATCATGTTCTCGACGGCACCCCCGTCGCGAACATCGCAGGCGATGGTGGTGACCTTGCCGCCGGTCTGCGCGCGCATCTCGCTCGCCGTGGCCTCGAGCCGATCGAGTTTGCGACCGCAGATCACGAGTTCGGCGCCAAGCGCGAGAAAGCGCGTTCCCATCGCCGCGCCGAGACCCGAGCCGCCGCCGGTGACGAGGATGCGCTTGTCCTTGAGCAGACCTGTTTCAAACATCGTTTGAATCCTTCTTCTTGTTCTTGCTTCGTCATTGCGGGCGCAGCGAAACAATCCTGAGCCCGTCTCGCGGAAATAGTCTGGATTGCATCGCGGAGCCTGTCATCGGGCCGCGCTTCGCGCGGACCCGTTGGCTCGCAATGACGCCAGGATAGGCCTGCGCATCGCTTTGGGCAAAGAAACCGGATTGTCGCCCGGGTCTAAATCCGGCAGAAACGGGTCAACTATAATTCCACTCGAAACGCCCAGTACTTCTCAAGAAGGTACCGCCATGAAAGCCATACTCTGCTCGCAATATTGCCAGCCCGACGACCTCGTTCTGGCTGATGTACCGGATCCGATGGCAGGCCCCGGCGAAGCGGTGATCGCGATCAAGGCGGCGGCGCTGAACTTCTTCGACATCCTGATGATTCAGGGCAAGTACCAGATCAAGCCGCCGTTCCCGTTCTCGCCGGCCGCCGAAGTCGCCGGCGTGATCGAGAGCGTCGGTCCCGGCGTGACCGAGGTGAAGGTCGGCGACCGCGTCGTCGCCTCCTGCGGCCACAACGGCGCGCGCGAGAAGATCGCGCTGCCGGCGGCGTCGATCGTGAAAATCCCCGACAATCTCGACTATGACCGCGCGGCCGGCATCATCATCATCTACGGCACCGCGCTGCATGCGCTGGAAGATCGCGCCAGCCCCAAGCCCGGCGAGACGCTCGCGGTGCTCGGTGCTGCCGGCGGCACCGGACTTGCCGCCTGCGAGCTCGGCAAGCTGATGGGCCTGAAGGTCATCGCCTGCGCCTCGTCGGACGAGAAGCTCGAATTCGCGAAAGCACATGGCGCCGAGCTGACTCTGAACTACGGCAAGGAAGATCTGAAGGAAGGCCTGCGCAAGCTCACCGGCGGCAAGGGCGTCGACATCATCTTCGATCCCGTGGGTGGCGCGTATGCCGAGCAGGCGCTGCGCTCGATCGCCTGGGAAGGCCGCTTCCTCGTGATCGGCTTTGCCGCCGGCGACATTCCGAAGATGCCGCTCAACCTCGCGCTCTTGAAGGGCTGCGACATCCGCGGCGTGTTCTGGGGCGCCTGGACCCGGCAGAATCCGGAGAAGAACCGCGCCAATCTCGAGAAGCTCGTGAAGTGGACCGCGGAAGGCAAGATTTCATCGCATGTCGACCGCACCTTCCCGCTGGCGCAGACCGCCGATGCACTGAAGGTGCTGGCGGGACGCCAGGCCATGGGCAAGGTGATCCTGCACCCGTGAAAGCGAAGCCATCGCAACTGCTTCAGCGCACGCAACTGTCGTCGCCCGGCTTGCCCGGGCGACCCAGTATTCCAGAGACGTCAGAGATTTAACCGATGGGCCGCGGCGTACTGGATTCCCCGCCTTCGCGGGGAACGACAGTGGGTGCGGGACGCGCAGTGGTACCCACGGCCGCCTGGTAAAATTCCCCCAACCATTGCCGCCAAAATTGCGGTGCATTCCGCCGCCTCGCCGTAATGAAACCCAAATATCTCCAGATTCGCTCAAACCGCCGTCGTCTTTTGGGCTGAATCGGACGGCGATTTACCGGTTCCAGTTTGCGGGGCGCTTCTGGACAACAACAAGAAGACTGAAGCCGGGACTGCCCCTGCGTTGCGTCAGTAATGGGGAGCATCACCATGGAGACGACGGCATACCGTCCGTCCAGGGAGTCGCGGGCGTTCGACTCCGATCAATTCGCATCACGTCCGCCTGCCAGATCCTATATCCGTGCGCGCGCCGCACGGGCCGACTTTTCCGACGATCCAATGCCGCTGTTCCTGTCCGATCCGCTGGGGGAGCCGGATCCGCGGGAATATGCGCCGCTGGGACTGCGTTCCAGAACAGGGATGCTCCAGCTCCTTTTCGCTGCTGCGCTCGCGATCTCCGCCACGGCAATCCTGACCGTCCTGTTTCAGGCCGATCTGCTGAATCTCATCGCCGACAACACCGGCAAGGCTTCCGAGCAGACCGTCGCTCCGGTCAATCCACCGGTCGCGCGGCAGGCCCCACTCAAGGATCCCGCCCGCGTGACCGACACGAAGCTGGCGAGCGCCGACACACAGAACCATCCTGCACCGCCGGAGCCGAGCCGCGAGGCGATCGCAAGCGCCTATCAGATTGCGCTGCAAGCCCAAGCGCCAATCCCCGTCCCCGCGGCGGCACCTGTCGCAGCACAGCCGGCACCGCCCGCGCCTGTGAGGACGCTCGACGCCGACACGCTGACAGGGCTGATGACGCGCGCCAGGAGCATGATCGGCGTCGGCGACATCGTCGCGGCGCGCCTGCTGCTCGAACGCGCGGCCAACGCGAACGACGCAGCGGCCGCGCTGCTGCTGGCGCAGACCTATGATCCCGCGGTGCTGGGGACCAGCGACGCGCGGAGCATCATCGCCGACGCGGCTGTCGCAAGCGACTGGTACCAGCGGGCCGCAACGCTCGGATCGGCGGAGGCGCAGCAGCGCCTTGCCCGGCTTTCGAACTAGACATCTCCAGGGGACATCATGCGTAACGCTTTGAGCATGGCGCTTGCCGCCATCATGACCATCTGCGCCTTCGCGGCGCGCGCCGAGCAGACCGAATACGATCCGGCCAAGGTCTCCGACAGTTTGAAGGCGATCTTCCAGTTCGGATCGACGTCGACCAAACAGGCACTGAACGCCAACACCGTCACGCTGATCACGGGCACCATCGGCGGCACCTATGTGCAATTCGGTGCCGATCTCGCCTCCGTGCTCGACGACGGCAACAGGATCCGCGTGCTGCCGATCGTCGGCCGCGGCTCGGTGCAGAGCGTTGCCGACATCCTGTTCCTGCAGGGTGTCGACCTCGGAATCGTCCGGGCCGATACGCTCGACTATCTCGAGCGCAAGGGCTTTGCCAAGGACATCAAGCGGCAGTTCACCTACGTGACCAAGCTCTACAACGAGGAGATGCAGGTGATCGCGCCGAAATCGGTCGCGACGCTGAAAGACCTCGAGGGCAAGACGGTCAGCGTGGATCTGCCGAACGGCGGCACCTTCGTCACCGCGCTCACCGTGTTCGAGCGTCTCGGGATCAAGGCGAAGTTCGTCTATGTCGAGCAGCGCATCGCGATGGAGAAGCTGAAGGCCGGCGAGATCGACGCCGTCATCGTGGTCGGCGGCAAGCCGTACAAGTCGGTCTCGACCTTCGGCAATGACGGCCGCTTCCATCTCGCGAAGGTCGACTATGCCAAGCCGCTCCAGAGCGACTACCTGCCGGCGACACTGACGGCCAAGGATTATCCCAACCTGATCAGGGAGGGCGAGAGCGTCGACACGATCGCGGTGCCCGCGGTGCTGGCGGCCTACAATTGGGCGCCGAACACCGAGCGCTATCGCAAGCTCGCCCTGTTCGTGGACGCGTTCTTCACGAAATTCCCCGCGCTCCAGAACCCGCCCTTCCATCCCAAGTGGAAGGAGGTCTCGCTCTCGGCGCCGCTGTCCGGCTGGAACAGATTGCCGGTGGCGCAGCAATGGCTCGACAAGCACGGCGTCGAACCGGTGACACGCCAGCGTTTCGAGGCGTTCTTGAAGCAGAGCCCCGCGGCCGCGAAGGTGACCGATACGGACAGGGAGGCGCTGTTCAGGCAATTCCAGGCGTGGGACGCGGAGAAGGCGAGGGCGCAGGCGGAGAAGAAGTGAGGGTTGTCATTGCGAGGAGCTCGCGACAAAATTGCAGAGCAATTTTGCGCTGAAGCGACGAAGCAATCCAGTCTCTCGCCGGGGAGGCAGTCTGGATTGCTTCGCTTCGCTCGCAATGACGGTGGTTGGGGCAAGCGGCATCAACACATCAGCTGTCATCGCCCGCGAAGTGTTTAGTCCGGAGACATGGCTGACACCTGTTCGGACACATCACTGACAGGTTGGCGGTTAGTCAAGTCGATTGATGCGACCTGCCAGCTGGCGAAGAAGATGCCGTAATGGCCGTCACGATCCAGCGGCCTGATGGCAAGCCGTTCGCGTGCGAAGGCCTGAGGAACCTTCCAGAAGCGTCCCTTGAAGGAGATGTAGGGTCTTGTCGATGAGACCCTGCGCACGATCTCGCCGCTGTCGTACTCGACGTTCGGGACACGGGCCGGCATGGCACGGGCACTCGGTCGGAAGCGATCGGCGGGAACGTGCATATCGAGGCCTTGGTGGGGGCGCTCCAGATTGTAGACCGGCCGCCAGGCATCAAGGGCGCGTTGGACTTCCGGGAGAGTGCGGAAGCGACGCATCGCAAAGACTTCAGCCTTCAGCGTGCGATGGAAGCGTTCGTTCTTGCCGCGGGCCTGTGGGTGACATGGCCGGGCATGCACCACCCTGACGCCCAGCTTGAGCAGCCACACCTTCAATCCGGTCCAGCGGACGCCGGACGTATCGCCCCAGGGGGAGCCGTTGTCGGTGTAGAAGGCCTCCGGCAGGCCATAGCAACGGAACGTCGCCGTCAGGTGATCCTGCACGGTAAGACGCCGTTCGTCGGCGCACGCCTTCAGGCACAGGACATAGCGCGAGTGATCGTCGACGATGGTCAGCGGATGGCACCGCGTGCCGTCAGCGAGCGGCATGTGGCCCTTGAAGTCCATCTGCCACAGCAGGTTGGGTGCTTCCTTCTCGAAGCGGTGTCCCGGATTGGGCGGCGCATTCTCGCTCGGTTTGACCCGGCCGTTCCGGCACAGGATCCGGTGCACCGTTGACGGCACAGGTACCGTCTGGCCGTTCCGCTTCAGGCAGTGGGCGATCTTGCGCGCGCCCCAGGCCGGATGCTTGTCACGCACCGCGAGCACCTGCGTCTCGACCGCAGGCTCGCTGCGCCTGGGCATCGCATGCGGCCGCCGCGAGCTGTCGGCCAGCTCCCGATCGCCAGCCAGCCAGCGCCGCAGCCATTTGTAGCCGACGTCAGGACTAATATCGAACCGCCGGCACAGCTCGCGCCGATTGGCGCCTTCCTGCAAGGCCAGCCGCACGAACTCATGGCGCTGATCCATTACTGACACCTCACTCCAGGGCATGGACGGCCTCCCGAATCGGACCAATCCAGCCAATGTTGATGTGTCAGCTATGTCTCCGAACACCCGTCAGTGATCTGTCCGGGCTAAACAGAAGGCGGGGAATGACCGAGGTGGGTGTGTTTGAATGCGCGTCAGCTACGCCGCTTCCGCGTCCACCGCGGCCTCATCCACCCCGCGCTTCAGCGCGGCGCGGGCGGCTTCGCGGTGCTCCGACGTGATGTGGCTGGCGACCATGCGGAGCGCGGTGGCGAGCACGGCGGCGTCATCGGTGAAGCCGAGGATCGGCATCACGTCGGGGACGAAATCGAACGGCAGGATGAAATAGGCGATCGCGCCCAGCAGCGACGCCTGGACATGGCGCGGCGTCTGCCGGTCGAACGCACAGTAATAGGCGGCGAGCAGATCTTCCGCGAAGGGCAGTTGCGCAGCGACGCGCTTCAGCTTGCGCCAGAAGCGGCGGCGCACGCTCTCGCGATCTTCCGCGAGCCGATCGGCCGGCTCGAAACCGACGCTGTGCTCGGCAGCCATGGTCCAAAACTCTCCGTTCAGTCCGGCGCGGCCGATGGCCGCATCCGGTGTCGATCACAACATGGGGAGGCGGCCGCTCTCCGCAAGATGTCAGCCTGGTGTCAGCTTGGCGAAGGTATTCATGGCCTGGGCGAGTGCGATATCGAGCTTGGTGACGCCGCCGGCGTCATGGGTCGACAGCACCACCTCCACCGTCTTGTAGACGTTACGCCATTCGGGATGATGGTCCATCTTCTCGGCCACCAGCGCCGCGCGGGTCATGAAGCCGAAAGCCTCGTTGAAATCCTTGAAGACAAAGGTTTTCCCGATGGCGTCCCGGCCCTGAATGTCAGTCCAGCCCGGGATGGCGCCCAGTGCCTGCTTGCGTGCGTCCGCCGTCAGCCGCTCTGCCATGATGGCCTCCGTTTTCAGGGGAACTTTACCCTAACACCGTGCGTAGGGCCCGGGTTCAACCGCGATTTCGTCCATCCGCTAACCATGACGGAGATGTAACCCCGCCGGACAAGAAATTTGCTACAATTACGGGCGTAAATCGCCGGCCAAGATGAAACTGAGCCTGAAGCGCCTGTTTGGGAGATCGATGACCGGGGGATTGGACCTGGCCGAAACGCCCGTCCCGACGTCGCCGCGATCCGCAGCGCGGCGGACGGCGCTCGTCTCTCTCGCATTGGTGCTTGCCATCATCGGCGGGCTCACCGGCGGTTATTATTTCGCGATGCGGCCAGTGGCGCTGAAGATCGCGGTCGGTCCGGCCAACAGCGATGACCTCAAGGTCGTGCAGGCGCTGACGCAGGCATTCACACAGAACAAGAGCTTTGTGCGGCTGCGGCCGATCCAGACCGACGGTGCCACCGCCAGTGCGGAGGCGCTCGCGGAAGGCAAGGTCGATCTCGCCATCGTGCGAGGCGACGTCGACGTGCCGAAGAATGCGCAGGCGGTCGCGACCCTGCGCAAGAACGTCGTGGTGCTGTGGTCGGTGCCCGGCAAAGGCAAGAAGAAGGGCGCGAAGATCACCAAGATCGCGCAGCTCGCCGGCCATCGCGTCGGCGTGGTTGGCCGCACCCAGGCCAACGTCAATCTGCTCAAGGTGATTCTGCAGCAATACGGCGTCGATCCCGCCAAGGTCGAGATCATACAGTTCCCGGCCAACGAGGCCGCCGAGGCGATCAAGGCCCAGAAAGCCGACGCTTACCTCGCGGCGGGTCCCGTCAACAGCAAGATCACGTCGGATGCGATCGCGGCATCCGCCAGGGACGGCGGCACGCCGATCTTCCTCGCCGTCGATTCCGCCGACGCGATCGCGCAGAACCACCCGGTCTACGAAGCCTCGGAGATTCCCGCCGGCACCTATGGCGGCTCGCCGGCTCGACCGGAGGATGAAGTCAAGACCATCAGCTTCGCGCACCACATCGTCGCACGCAAGGGTGTCCCCGAGACCACCATCGCCGCGTTCACGCGCCAGCTCTTCGCCGTGCGGCAGCAACTGGTGACCGAATTCCCGCTGGCGGCGAAGATCGAAACGCCCGACACCGACAAGGATGCGGTGATTCCCGTGCATCCCGGCGCCGCCGCCTTCGTCGACGGCGAGGAGAAGACCTTCCTCGACAAATACAGCGATTACATCTGGTGGAGCCTGATGGGGCTCTCGGCCATGGGCTCGATCGGCGCCTGGTTCGCGGGCTATCTGAAGAAGGACGAGCGCGACAACAACAGTCATCTGCGCGAACGCCTGTTCGACATGATCGCGACGGCGCGCAAGAGCGAGACGACCGAAGAGCTCGACCTGATGCAAACCGAAGCCGACGAGATCCTGCGCGACACGCTGCGCTGCTACGATCACGGCGCGATTGAAGAGGGTGCGCTCACAGCCTTCAACATCGTGCTCGATCAGTTCCACGCAGCCGTTGCCGACCGCAAGGCGGTGCTGTTCACCATGCCACAAAACCCGCAACGCACAGGCCCGCAATTCCGGGCCGCCGGCAACGCGTAACCGCTTGCGCGGCGTAATTGCCGCGTCACATTGTCTCAATATAGCTTTCGCTGTCCTTCCGGATTCGCGCGGAGCGCGCCCCCGGGAATGACTGCGCGAGATGCGCGCGAGACAACCAGCGAACTCTCCATGAAGATCAAGTTCTCCCGCCGCCGCTTCCTCACCACCAGCGCCGGCGCACTCGGCGCGATCGCGATGCCGCATCTGTCGCGCGCGGCCGACCGGCCCGTGGTGACGCATGGCGTGCAGTCGGGCGATGTCACCGTCGATGGCGGCGTGGTCTGGGCGCGCACTGACAGGCCCGCGCAAATGCTGGTCGACGTGGCGACGACCGAGTCGTTCAAGGACGCCCGCGCGCTGCCGCCGATCGCCGCGCTGCCCGAGAGCGACTTCTCCGCAAAGATGCTGATCGAGAACCTGCCGGGCGGACAGGACATCTTCTACCGAGTCCGCTTCCGCGATCTCTCGCACACCGCGGTCGAGGGCGAGCCGGTGGTCGGCCGCTTCCGCACCGCGCCCGCCGACCGCCGCGATGTCAGCTTCGTCTGGGGCGGCGACGTTGCCGGACAAGGCTGGGGCATCAATCCGGATGACGGCGGCATGTTCACCTTCTCCGCGATGCGCAAGCATCGGCCGGATTTCTTCCTGCACTCCGGCGATACGATCTACGCCGACGGCCCGATTGCATCCGAGGTGAAGCTCGCCGACGGCAAGATCTGGAAGAACGTCACGATTCCGGAGAAGGCCAAGGTCGCCGAGACGCTGGACGAGTACCGCGCCGCGCACAAATACAATCTCACCGACGACAATCTCCGCGCCTTCAATGCCGAAGTGCCGATCTTCGTGCAGTGGGACGACCACGAGGTGACCAACAACTGGTCGCTGTCGAAGGAGCTGCCGGCGACCTACAGGGAGCGCGACATCGCGCTGCTCGCAGCGCGCGGCGCGCGCGCCTTCCACGAGATGTATCCGATGCGCGAGAGCATCAGCGAGCCGGGCCGGGTCTACCGCCAGATTTCCTACGGGCCCCATCTCGACGTGTTCATGCTCGACGAGCGCAGCTATCGCGGCCCGAACGGCCCCAATCTCGAGACCGCTTACGGTGCCGCGAGCTACTTCCTCGGCCCGGACCAGATCGCCTGGCTCAAGCGCGGCCTTCTGAACTCGCGCGCGACCTGGAAGGTGATCGCGTCAGACATGCCGCTCAGCCTGGTTGTTTCAGACACACCGAAGGGCGGATCTGAAGCGTTCGCGCAAGGAGACGGCCCAGTGCGCGGCCGCGAGTTCGAGATCGCCGACCTCCTGCGCTTCATCAAGATGGCGCCGATCAGCAACACGGTATGGCTGACCGCAGACGTGCACTACGCCGCCGCGCATTTTTACGATCCCAACAAGGCGCAGTTCCAGGATTTCGAGCCGTTCTGGGAGTTCGTCTCGGGCCCGCTGCATGCGGGCACGTTCGGTCCAGCCCCGCTCGACAACACCTTTGGGCCTGAGGTGCGTTTCGTCAAAGCGCCGGGCAAGGACAACCAGAACCTGCCGCCATCCGCCGGCATGCAGTTCTTCGGCCACGTCAAGATCGACGGCGCCTCCGGCCAGATGACGGTGACGCTGCGCGACCGCGCCGATGTCGCGCTCTGGTCAATCACGCTCGATCCGAAATTGGCTTGAGCCGTTCGCGACAGCCGATCACGCTCCGCCCCTGCGGAGCGCGGTCTCCAGGGCGTCGGTCGAGCAGGGCTTCTGCAGCCGAGGCCGCGCCTTGAATGCGGCCGGGATGCTGGTTTCGGCGCCGTAGCCGGTCACGAAGACGAAGGGAATTTGCGCCGCCGTCAGCCGATCGGCGACGGCAAAGCTCTTCTCGCGGCCAAGCTCGACGTCGAGCAGCGCGAAATCCGGCGCACGCGCCGCGATCGCGGCCAGCGCCTGCGCCACCGATCCCACGGTGCGCACGCTCGTCACGCCGAAACCGAGCAGGCGATCCTCGAAATCGATCGCAATGATCGGATCGTCCTCAACGATGAGGACATCGGCGGGGACATCGGCCAAGCCGTCCGGGGAAGCAGGTATCATGATCCTGGCTATCGAGGTCTGCATCATTTTCCGATCAGGACAGCCTCATCCTGACGCCTGCGCCCAGCGCATCGGAGGGTTCCCGGAACGAAACTCACCACACAACAGTTTTGCCGTCTGTCCACTTGTACACACAACGGACGAACGGACCTCGTTAGTGTCGAGAGGAGAGCAGGGGATTTACGATGGACGTGCGCACCAGCAAGACAACCGAGGTCGACAGCCGGCCGGCCAACAATCTGCTGCGACGTTTGAACCCGGCGGACTACGGGCTGCTCGGGCCGCACATCACGGTGGACGACGCCGCGACCAATGAGCTGCTCTACAGTCCCGGCGACGATGTCCAGGTCGTGCACTTTCCTTGCGGACCGGCGCTCGCGACCTTCCTCGTTCCCAATGAAGACGGTCGCGACGTCGAGACCATTCTGGTCGGCCGCGAAGGCGCGGTGGGCGGCATCGTCAGCGAGGGATTTCTGCCGGCCTACACCCGCATCTGCGTGAAATTCGGCGGCCCGTTTGCGCGCGTCAACGTCGCCAAGCTGGAAGCGGCAAAGCTTCGCTCAGCCTCGCTGCGCAACATCTTCGCCCGCTACGCGGACTGCATGCTGGCGCAGATCTTCCAGTCCACCGCCTGCAACGCCATTCACTCGATCGAGCAGCGCACGGCGAAGTGGATCCTCGCGGCAATGGAGCGGACCGGCGACGAAAGCAGCGTGCCGCTGACACATGAGCAGCTCGCGACACTGCTCGGCGTCGGCCGCAGCTATGCGAGCCGCGTGCTCCAGTCCTTCAAGGCCGAAGGCGTGCTCGACACCCGGCGCGGTTCGATCCTGGTCCGCAACCACGATGGCCTGCGCCTGCGCGCCTGCCTCTGCAACGATGCCGTGAAGCTGCATTTCGAGGAGGTGCTGCGCGGGGTCTACCCGACGGAGGGAGCGGCCCCCAGCCCGGTATAGGGCTGATCGATGTGCCCGTCCCCCGGTGAAACGGCCGGTTTCGGACGGGGTTGCCCTTAAGTCCCGGGGATTCCCGGGCAAAATTCGATCAACCAATCCCGAAAGAACGCATTGTTTTTTGGCGGTTTTTGCCTATATTGCGCTGCAAACGTACAGGGTGCCCGGCTGATCTAGCCGAGCGGCCCTTTTGGGCGTAATAGGCCCCGTTTTCCACGTTTCAGCGTTGTCCGTGAAGAGGTCCCGGCTTGACCGGCGAGATCGCGCTTAACCCATTGTCCGACCGCAAAGAAGCTCACGCATGAACCTCCGCAACATCGCCATCATCGCCCACGTCGACCACGGCAAGACGACACTGGTCGACAAACTGCTACAGCAATCCGGCACCTATCGCGACAACCAGCGCCAGGTTGAGCGCGCCATGGATTCCAACGATCTGGAACGCGAGCGCGGCATCACCATTCTGGCCAAATGCACCTCGGTGCAATGGAAAGACACCCAGATCAACATCGTCGACACCCCCGGCCACGCCGATTTCGGCGGCGAGGTCGAGCGCATCCTGTCGATGGTCGACGGCGTGATCGTGCTGGTCGACGCCGCTGAAGGCCCGATGCCGCAGACCAAATTCGTGGTCGGCAAGGCGCTCAAGCTCGGCCTGAAGCCGATCGTCGCCATCAACAAGGTCGATCGTCCCGACGCGCGCATCTCCGAAGTCGTCAACGAGGTGTTCGACCTGTTCGCGGCGCTCGACGCCACCGACGAGCAGCTCGATTTCCCGATCCTCTACGGGTCGGGCAAGAACGGCTGGATGGCCGACTCGCCCGACGCCTCCCACGACGTCGGCATGCAGCCGCTGTTCGATCTCGTCATCAAGCACGTGGCGCCGCCGGTGGTCGAGGAAGGCCCGTTCCGGCTGCTCGGCACCATTCTCGAAGCCAACCCCTATCTCGGCCGCATCATCACCGGACGCATCGCGTCCGGCAGCGTGAAGCCGAACCAGGCCGTGAAGGTGCTGTCGCGTGACGGCAAGCTGGTGGAAACCGGCCGCATCTCCAAGATTCTGGCGTTCCGCGGCCTCGAGCGTCAGCCGGTCGAGATCGCGGAAGCCGGCGACATCGTCGCCATCGCCGGCCTGCCCAAGGGCACCGTGGCCGACACCTTCTGCGATCCCACGGTCGAGACCCCGATCCAGGCCCAGCCGATCGATCCGCCGACGGTGTCGATGTCGTTCATCGTCAACAACTCGCCGCTCGCCGGCACCGAAGGCGACAAGGTCACCAGCCGCCTGATCCGTGACCGTCTGCTGCGCGAGGCCGAAGGCAACGTCGCGCTGCGCGTGGTCGAATCCCAGGACAAGGACGCGATGGAAGTGTCCGGCCGCGGCGAATTGCAGCTCGCGATCCTGATCGAGACCATGCGCCGTGAGGGCTTTGAGCTCTCCGTGTCGCGTCCGCGCGTCGTGTTCCAGAAGGACCCGGAGACCGGGCAGACCCTGGAGCCGGTCGAGGAAGTCGTGATCGACGTCGACGAGGAGCACTCCGGCGTCGTCGTACAGAAGATGAGCGAGCGCAAGGCCGAGCTGATCGAGATGCGTCCGTCCGGCGGCAACCGCCTGCGGCTGGTGTTCTACTCCCCGACCCGTGGCCTGATCGGCTACCAGGGCGAGCTGATGACCGATACCAAGGGCACGGCGATCATGAACCGCCTGTTCCACAACTACCTGCCTTACAAGGGCGCGATCCAGGGCCGCCGCAACGGCGTGCTGATCTCCAACGACCAGGGCGAGGCGGTGGCCTATGCCATGTTCAAGCTGGAAGACCGCGGCCCGATGATGATCGAGCCGGGCTGGAAGGTCTACAAGGGCATGATCGTCGGCGAGCACACCCGCGACAATGATCTCGAGATCAACGTGCTGAAGGGCAAGCAGCTCACCAACATCCGCACCACCTCGAAGGACGAAGCCGTCAGGCTGACCCCGCCGATCCGGATGACGCTGGAAAAGGCGCTGGCCTATATCGAGGACGACGAGCTGGTGGAGATCACCCCGAAGTCTATCCGCCTGCGCAAGAAGCACCTCGACCCGAACGAGCGCAAGCGCGCGGAGAAGTCCAAGGAAGCGGTGGCGTAAGCCACTTCACCCCGTAGTGCCGCAGGGTGGGCAAAGCGAAAGCGTGCCCACCACTCGAAATCCCGGACGACAATGGTGGGCACGGCGCAAGTGCGCCTTTGCCCACCCTACGAAGCTGAAGCCGTAACGCCCAGGGCACTCCGCGGGTGACAGCGGCTCGCTTTGTGGTGACTTTAGCGTGTATAGCGAACGTGCTAGAGCCCGTCCATGGGCTCCCTCCCGTCATCCGTTGACGTCGCCATCATCGGCGCCGGTGCCGCCGGCCTCGGCGCGGCGCATGCGCTGCGAGACACCGGCCTCTCTGTGATCGTGCTGGAGGCCCGCGACCGCCTCGGCGGCCGGGCCTGGACCGTGCAGGCCTCGCCGGACGTCACCTTCGATGTCGGCTGTGGTTGGCTGCACTCGGCGGACAAAAATTCCTT
Source organism: Bradyrhizobium sp. A5 (assembly GCF_042076515.1). Taxonomy (NCBI): domain Bacteria; kingdom Pseudomonadati; phylum Pseudomonadota; class Alphaproteobacteria; order Hyphomicrobiales; family Nitrobacteraceae; genus Bradyrhizobium; species Bradyrhizobium sp. A5. The sequence goes on from NZ_CP148990.1 coordinate 6,981,641, forward strand.
CGTCGCTATCGCACGAAAACTCGATTTCGAGGTCAACAAGGACCTGCCACCCTGGCGCGAGCGCGCCTTCGGCAATGCGTTTCCGAAAGGAGAGCGCGACGATTTCATGCGCGCGATGGACGCGTTCTATCAGCGTCTCTGGCAGGCCGCGCAAAAGGGCAAGGACGAGCCCGCGAGCCGGAGCCTTGAGCCCGGCAATCGCTGGAACCCGATGATCGACGCGGTCTCGACCTACATCAACGGTTGCGAACTGAAGGACATGTCGACGCTGGACTGGGACGCCTATGAGGACAGCGACCTCAACTGGCGCGTCCGCCGCGGCTACGGCGCCCTGATCGCCGCCTATGGCGCGCCCTGCCCGGTGGCGCTGAATTGCAGCGTCACGCTGATCGATCATTCCGGCCAGCGCATCCGTCTCGAGACATCGCAGGGCACGCTGACCACGGACAAGGCGATCGTGACGGTGCCGACCAATCTGATCGCCGGGGAAGCAATCCGTTTCTCGCCGCCGCTCCCCGCCAAGGTCGATGCGGCGGCCGGCCTGCCGCTCGGCGTCGACGACAAGGTGACGCTGGCGCTTGGCGACGCCGAAGCTTTCCCGAAAGAAGGCAACCTGCGCGGTGCCACCATGCGCACCGAGATGGGCACCTATCACATCCGCCCGTTCGGCCAACCCTGCATCGAAGGTTTTTTCGGCGGCAGTTTTGCCCGCGAGCTGGAAGATGCCGGCGCAGGCGCCATCGCCGCGCACAGCATCGACGAAATCGCAGGCTTTCTCGGCAACGACATCCGCAGCAAGCTGAAGCCGCTCTACGAGTCACGCTGGGCCCATGATCCGTTTGCGAGTGGCTCCTACTCGCACGCCCTGCCTGGACACGCCGGCGACCGTGCCGTGCTGGCTGCGCCGGTCGATGGGCAATTGTTTTTTGCCGGGGAAGCGACGTCGCCAAATTTCTTCACGACGGCGCATGGGGCGCGAGACAGCGGCGAGCGGGCGGCGGGAGAAGTGCTCGCGGCTCTCCGCAAACCGTAACCACGAACTCCGTCATTGCGAGCTCAGCGCGCAGCAAAGCAATGACGAGTCACTCGATCACCCGTGCCCGCAAATCAGCATCGGGCACGAAGCACGCATCGTACTTTCCAAAAATGCGGTAGAGATTGCGCGCGATGAAGCTGTAGACGGGGTCCCGCAGCGATTTTGACACGGCGAACAGCGTGCGCACCCAACCCCAACCGGGGAGCTGCGACAGCACCGTCAGCGCGGCGTCCGACTTCATGTACACCTCGCCGCCATGGACCACGGCATTGGTGTCGGGGTCATCGGGATCGATACCGAAGTTGCGCGCGAGCTTCGCGCCGTAGTCCGACTGGATCGGCGTGAAGCGAAACCGCTTGGCCGTGTCGCGCTTGGCGACGAACCGAACCCAGCGCGAGCAGAAGATGCAGACGCCGTCGAACAGGATCACGTCGTCGTCGGGCCATTTTGGCATCACGGCCTGTTGGACCTCGCAGACCTGGCTTGGTTGAGGGCGGCGTCGAGCGCGCCGCCGGTGGCTTTGACGCCGGCCTCGAGCTCGATCATCCAATGGCCCTCGCCGCCTACGGCTGGGATTGTACGGAAATCGACCTTGCCGCCACCGCCGCGAAACGCATCCGCCAATTTTTGCGAAAACGCCGGCGCAAAATAACTGTCATTGGCCGCAACGAGCCATGTGACCGGAATGCGCGCCGCCTTGCCGAGCTCGGCCGCAGCCGCAAGCAGCGTCTGCGGCGCGCAGATCCGGTTTGCTTCGTCATTGGCATGGCCGCCGCGCCCCGGCGCAAACGCGATGATCGCGGAGATCATCTTTGGATCGGCGCCGGCAAGCGCCAGCGCGCCCCAGCCGCCGGCGGAATGGCCGATCACGACGGCGGCATCCTTGCGAACAAAATCCTGCTTTTGCAGAAACTCCAGTGCGCGTGAAATCTCGTCGGCGGTGGCGCGCGCAGAACGCGCATAATCCGCTTCGTCGCAGCCGCCCTGGTCCTCGACATAGCGCCCGCCGGTCGCGCCGTGGCCGAGCCGCTCCGGCACCAGCACGGCGAAGCCGCGCGCGACCAGAAACGCTGCGAGCGCGCGGTATTCCGGCTGCGGCATTTGCGCGCGACGGAGCACGTTCTGCGTCGAGGCATGCGCGATGACAGCGAGCCGAAACGGACCCGTGCCGGGCGGGCGGAACAGCAGCGCAAGCGCGGCGGTGTCGGTATCAGGTGACGGCACACGCCACTCTTGCCGGCGAAACGGTTCGCCCTCCGCTCCCGATGACCCAAGCGTGACCTGTGCGCACAGAGGCGGCGCATTCAGCAGAAACAGCAGAGGCAGGACTGAAAGGGCGTTGAAGAGACGCATGAATTGCCGGAGGCGAACACGGACAACGACAGGCTAGTCGGAACGAATCATTCCGGGCGGACTTTCTGCGTTGTCGTCACCATTCATTCGTTGCCGAGAGGCCGTTTTGCACCGACGCATGGCAGGCAAGTACCATCGAAATGGCGCGCTGTCTTTTTTCGGCACACCATGGTTAAAGACTGATGCAGAAAGTCCACACGTTAACCGATAATTAACGATAGGTCTTGCCGCCGGCCCGGCGACTTGGTTTGATTGCGCCCATGAGCACAACCCTGATCGAGGTCCGGCCGGCCAAAGCTGCAGATGCAACTGCGGTGGCGTCCACCCATGACGAAGCCTGGCGTTCCGCCTATCAGGGCATCATTCCCGGCGGCGAGCTGGAGAAGCTGATCAACCGCCGCGGTCCGCAGTGGTGGGACAGCGCCATCCGCAAGGGCAGCCGCGTCAGCGTGCTCGTGTTCGGCGACAAGATCGCAGGCTACGCCAATTACGGCCGCAACCGCGCCCGCAGCCTGCATTTCGACGGCGAGATCTACGAGCTGTACTTGCGTCCCGAATTTCAGGGTCTCGGCTTCGGCCGTCGCCTGTTCACCGCCGCGCGCCGCGACCTGATGCAGAGCGGCCTCAAGAGCATGGTGGTGTGGGCGCTCTCGGACAACGATCCCGCCACCGAGTTCTATCGGGCGCTCGGCGGCCGCATGGTGGCGCGCTCCTCGGAGCGATTCGGGCCGAAGTCGCTCGACAAGGTTGCCTTCGCCTGGACCAATTGAGCTGCTGAACTCTGGCCGGCGGCGTTCCCCATCTGTCGATACCGTTGCCTTTTGCGCCGGTGATCGCTGGATTCATTATTTCACAAAAACGCGATGGATTGGCGGGCCAAGCCCGCGTATGACAGCGCCAAAATCGCTGCCGGGCGCGATTTAACCTCGGCAACAACGGAGCCTTGAATGCGTATCGATGCGGTCTCGATCGGGAAAAATGTCCCCCACGACGTCAACGTCATCATCGAAGTCCCCGTGGGCGGCGAACCGATCAAATACGAGATGGACAAGGAAGCCGGTACGCTGGTGGTCGACCGCTTCCTCTACACGCCGATGCGTTACCCCGGTAACTACGGCTTCATCCCGCACACGCTGTCCGATGACGGCGACCCCTGCGACGTGCTGATCATCAACACCCGCGCCATCATCCCCGGCGCCGTCATGAGCGTGCGCCCGGTCGGCGTGCTGTTCATGGAAGACGAAGCCGGCGGCGACGAGAAGATCCTGGCGGTGCCGTCGTCGAAGCTGACGCAGCGCTACGACAAGGTGAAGTCGTACTCCGATCTGCCCGACATCACGCTGCAGCAGATCCAGCATTTCTTCGAGCACTACAAGGATCTCGAACCAGGCAAGTGGGTAAAGATCCTGCGCTGGGGCGGCCCGGAAGACGCGCAGAAGCTGATCCTCGAAGGCATCGAGCGCGAGAAGAAAAAGAAGAAGGCGTAAGCTCTTCTCTCTCGCCCCGCTTGCGGGGAGAGGGTCGGGGTGAGGGGGACTCTCCGCGAGTCCAACTCTCACCGTCCACGTGGAGACTCCCCCTCACCCGGATTGCTTCGAGCGATGCTTCGCATCGCCGAGCGCAATCCGACCTCTCCCCGCAAGCGGGGCGAGGTAAGAAACCTACACCGCCGGCTTCGGCAGCCCCGCGATCGCGCACGCCGCGCGCAGCGTATTCACCAGCAGGCACGCCACGGTCATCTGGCCGACGCCGCCCGGCACCGGCGTGATCGCGCCGGCGACGGCGAGTGCTTCCTGATAGGCGACGTCGCCGACGAGGCGCGTCTTGCCATCCTCCTTCGGAATACGGTTGATGCCGATGTCGATCACAGTCGCGCCCGGCTTCAGCCAGTCGCCACGCACCATCTCCGGCTTGCCGACAGCGGCATAGACGAGGTCGGCGCGCTTCACGAGCCCGGGCAGATCGCGTGAGCGCGAATGCGCGATGGTCACCGTGGCGTTCTCGTTCAGCAACAGCTGCACCAGCGGACGGCCGACCAGATTGGAGCGGCCGATGACGATGGCGTTCATGCCTTCGAGCGAAGCGTGAACGCTCTTGGTCAGGATGATCGAGCCGAGCGGCGTGCAGGGTGACAGCGCCTCAAAGCCGCCGGCGAGCCGGCCGGCATTGTTCGGATGCAAGCCGTCGACATCCTTGGCGGGGTCGATGGCGTTGATGACGGCCTCGGTGTTCAGCCCCTTCGGCAGCGGCAACTGCACCAGGATGCCGTGCACCGCGGGATCACGGTTGAGCTTGGCGACGACGGCCAGCAGGTCGGCTTGAGACACGTCGGCCGGCAGCTTGTGCTCGAACGAGGCCATGCCGGCGGCCTGGGTCTGGGTGTGCTTGGAGCGGACATAGACCTCGCTGGCGGGATCGTTGCCGACCAGGACCACCGCGAGGCCCGGCACCAGATTGTGCTCGCGCTTGACGCGGGCGACTTCGCCCGCGACGCGGCCACGGAGCTCCGCGGCAATGACTTTTCCATCGATGATCTTGGCGGTCATGTCAGTTCCCTCAGTCGGTCGATTTGGCTGATGCGAGCTGGCGCAGGGCTTCGCCGAGCCGCACCGGATCTCCGTCGACCGCGATCTGCTTCAGCCGCGAGGTCGCCCCGGATAGCAATTTGACAGCGGCCTTGGGGACACCAAGCGATTTCGCCAGCAGGACCAGAACGGCCTTGTTGGCTTCGCCGCCATCGGCGATCGCGCGCACCCGCACCTTGAGCACGCTGCGGCCATCGGCCAACTGCTCGATCCCGTCGATGGCGTCCCGGCCGCCGCGCGGCGTCACCCGCAGCGCGATGCTGATTCCTGCGGCCGCATAGCGCCAAGGTTCCTTGAAAGGCTCTTTCGCAACCAAGGCGCTCCCGCCTGCTTAGATCACGTTCGGGTAGATGTAATACAGGATCACCCGCTCAGTGAACATGATGAGCAGGATCAGGATGATGGGCGAGATGTCGAGGCCGCCGAGGCTGGGCAGGAAATTGCGAATCGGCGCCAGCACCGGCTCGGTGATCCGGTACAGGAACTCCGCCACCGCCGAAACGAACTGGTTGCGGGTGTTCACCACGTTGAAGGCGATCAGCCAGGACAGGATCGCGGAGGCGATCAGCAGCCAGACATAGAGGTCGAGCACGATGATGACGATGTCGAGAACGGCACGCATGATTTTTGCAGACTCTGGCTTTTGAAAACTCTGGCTGCGGTCAGGATTGACGCCTTTTGCTAGATATCGGTTCCCCCCGACCCAAACAAGGGAAGTCGGTGCCGGGATGGCTAAAACCGGGTTACACCCGTCCTTGACTTGACCTTGCCGGGGACTTAAATGGCGCCCGGTTGTCGGCCGCATTAACCAGAGCGGCCAGCAAAGGGGCCATAGCTCAGCTGGGAGAGCGCGTCGTTCGCAATGACGAGGTCGGCGGTTCGATCCCGCCTGGCTCCACCACGCTTCGCCCTTCGGGCTACGCGTGGCGCAGCCACCAGGAGCCTGAAGGGCGAAGCGTGGTGTCCGGCGAAGCCCAAAGGGCGAAGACGGACTGTTCGAAGTTCCCCCCTACTTCCCCGTAAACCTTGGCGGCCGCTTCTCCATGAAGCTGGCGACGCCCTCCCGGAAATCACTGCCGTTCAGCGCCACCATCATCTCCCGGTTCGCCTCGATCGTGGCCTCGGCCAGGGTCTGGAACGGCACCTCGTAGAGCTGCCGCTTGATCACGGCCATCGCGCTCGGGGAAACCATGTCCGCGAGGTCGCGCGCATAGGCATAGGTCTCCTCGCGCAGCTTCTCGGGCGAGCAGAGCCGGTTGACCAGGCCGATCCGCAGCGCCTCATCGCTTCCCACGCGGCGGGCCGAGAACAACAGGTCCATCGCATTGGCGTGGCCGACGATGTGGGGCAGCATCCAGGACATGCCGTGTTCGGCAATCAGGCCGCGCCGCGCGAAGGCTGTCGTGAACACGGTGTTGTCGGCGGCAAAGCGCAGGTCGCAATAGAGCGCGTGGACGAGGCCGATGCCGGCGGTGGCGCCGTTGAGCATGGCGATGACCGGTTTTGCAATCGACGGATAGAAGCCGTAGCGCGTCTGCCAGTCCGGACGGCGGTTCATGTCGAAGGGCGGCAAATTCGACGCGCGCCTGACGTCATTGGGATCGAGCCCCTTCAGCGCATCCATGTCGGCGCCGGCGCAGAAGGCGCGGCCCGCGCCGGTGAGCACGATGACGCGGACATTGTCGTCTGCGCTCGATGCTTCCATCGCGTGACGCACGTCGCGCTCCATGATCGGCGTCCACGCATTCATGCGATCGGGGCGATTGAGCGTGATGGTCGCGATCTTGTCGATCACCTCATAGAGAATGTGTTCGTAGGCCATGACGCTCTCCCTTTGCTACCGGCATGCGTTCGCGCGCGCTCGTTGGCAGCGAGCCTAGCATATCCAGGGATGAGGCAAGGGCTTGCGCCAAGGGCTTGGGCGAAGGGCTTGGGCAAAGGATCTGCGCGAAGCCGCGATCACTCGGCGGCTTGGGCCAGCACGGGCCGGCACGCCAGCCAGCCGTCGATGAAATGGGCGAGCCAGGCGCGTTCGGCGGCATCGTAGACAGCACGATCCGCGAAATGATGATGCCGCTGCCGCGCGCCCGGCGCGCTGAGACCGTCATAGCCGCGCGTGGTCCAGCGATGCATCATCGCGTAGGTCACATCAGGGTGAAACTGCACGCCAAAGGCATTGCTCGTGCGGAACGCCTGAACCGGAAAATCATCGCCTTCCGCAAGCAGCTCAGTGCCAATGGGCAGCTCGAAGCCTTCGCGATGCCAGTGGTAGACCTGCGCCGGCCAGGCCGGGCAGAGCGCGTGCCCCGCGGCGGTCGGGCGGATCGGGTAGTAGCCGATCTGGGTCAGCGCCTGCGCATGCGGCGCGACGCGGGCCCCTAACTGCATCGCCAGCATCTGCGCGCCAAGGCAGATGCCAAGGAACGGCCGCTGTTCGCGAAGCGGAATTTCGATCCAGTCGATCTCCCGGCGGACGTAGTCGTCGGGATCGTTGGCGCTCATCGGGCCGCCGAAGACCACGGCGCCCGCATGCCGGTCGAGCGTCTCGGGCAGAGCATCGCCGAAACGGGGACGGCGGATGTCGAGGCGATGGCCGAGCGCGCGGAGCGCATTGCCAACGCGGCCCGGGGTCGAAGATTCCTGATGCAGAATGATGAGAACCGGCAACTTCGTTTCGGAGGCGGCCGTGCCCGGCGTCCTTCTCGTGAAGGGCACCACCTCTGCGCCACCAAACCTGTCCGTCCGGAACGACATGGCCTCTGCGAGTGCTATCGGTTCAGACCATCAGCATAGCTAAGCGATGGTTAACATCGTGTGAGTTCGCGCACACACGCATCCGCATGAAGCAAGCTCCGGGCCACTACGGACGCTTCAGTGTCTCTGCCGCTGGAACCGACTGGTGGCGGACAGGATGAAGCCGCGCGGGAAGAAACGCAGCGCGAACGGCACGATCTTGATGCCGAGGCCGGGCAGCACTGCCCGTTTATTCGCCATCAGCCCACGATAAGCCTCCCGCGCAACATCGGCGGCGGGAACGTTGAGAAGGGCCGTATTGTGTCCGGATCCGACGCGGGCGCGGGCCTGGAATTCGGTGGGCACCGGACCCGGGCAAAGCACCGTGACACGAACCCCGTGCGGCGCGAGCTCCGCCCGCAAAGCCTCGGTGAGAGAAATCACATAGGCCTTGGACGCGTAGTAGACCGCCATGCCGGGGCCGGGCAGAAAGCCGGCGACAGATCCGACATTGAGAAGACCGCCCTTGTTCCTGATCAGCTGATCGGCAAATCGCAGCGACAGATCCGTCAGAGCCCGGACGTTGACATCGACGATGCCAACCTGTTCGGCGCGATCGCACTCGATCGCATCGCCGAACACGCCGAAGCCGGCATTGTTGACGAGATGATCGAGCTCGACGCCTTCGGCGGCGAGCGCGGCGGCGATCTTCTCGCCGGCGTCGGCTTGCTGGAGATCGCAGGCGATCACGATCGGCTTCTTGCCGCCCTTGGTAGCGAGCTCGTTCGCGAGCGTCTCCAGCCGGTCCGCCCGCCGCGCCGTCAGCGCCAAGCGGTGTCCGTTCGCGGCGAACACACGCGCCAGCTCCGTGCCAATGCCCGCAGAGGCACCAGTGATCAACGTTACCCGTTCAGTCACGATCGAAGTCTCTTGAATTGAAGTTTTTTGGTCCGGCAATAGCGGAACGAGAGCATAGGCCGTGCGCGGCAGGCAAGCGGCGCTGACAGCATGGCGGCTTGAGCGGGCGGCAGGGAAACCAGGAAACCCGCGGATTCGGAGGGGAATCCGGAACCCGGGCGGCCCGGACTACATCAAAGTTTTGTCATGTGGTCCGCACAACCGGCAATATCCCTGGGTGGCGCGGTTCAGCCGCCGACAGCGCCGTCCTTGACCTGGCCACCGACCCGGTCCGCGACTGCATGCTTCAGGTCGATCCGGTCGCGCTGCGAAATCCCGAGCAGGTCGGAGGCCCGCCAGACCACGTTGTCCTCGAACTCCGTGACCTGGCCGTCGGCATAGACCAGCTCCCACATCATCTGGACGATGCGCTTGCGGCCCTCTTCGTCGAGCGAGCGCATGATGACGCTGGTGAAGTGATAGAGGTCGACCGCCTCGCCCTCGACCTGGGTCGCATCCGCGATCAGCCGATCCGCAGTGCCGCGATCGAGCCCGAAATGGCTTTCGATCAAATTGTGCAGCTTGCGCTGCTCGGCCGCCGTCGGCTGACCGTCCAGCGAGACCACGTGAACCAGCAACGCGGTCGCCGCCAGCCGGTAGTCGCTGTCGCCGAATGCGCGGTCCCCGGCCTGGGGCGCAACAATATCGGCGATGAATTGGCGCAGGCCGTCGAGCATAGGGTCCTACCGAAATCGATGAAGCCGCTGGGGTGCGGCGTTACCAGCATCATATGAGCAGGAAACTCAACCGGCGCAACGTGCGTCAGTTCCGCGCGCTGCATTACGTTTCGGCAATCTGGGTACTGTCATTCCGGGGCACGCGAAGCGCGAACCCGGAATGACCGGTTAAGGCTCACGGAATCTCGTACACCACCATCTTGTCGGCGATGCCGCGCAGCGCGGCCTGCTTCTGGATCGGCCTGATCTCGCGCTGCTTCAGCACTTCCGCCACAGCCGGTGCATCGAGCACCGGGCCCGTGATGTGAATCTCCTGCGCGGTCGACAGGCTCTGCACGCGGGCGGCGATGTTGACGGTCTGACCGAAATAATCCTGCCGCTCGTTGAGCATCACCGCGAGGCACGGGCCTTCATGGATGCCGATCTTGACGATGAGATCGTCGGTGCCGCGCTTCTTGTTGAGCTCGTCCATCGCCGCGCGCATCCGCAGGCCGGCGACGATGGCATGCTCGGGACGGACGAAGGTCGCCATCACGGCATCGCCGATCGTCTTCACCACCGCGCCCTTCTCGGAAGAGATGATCTCGAGCAGCGCGTGGAAATGCGCACGCACGAGATCGAAGGCGGCGAGATCACCGACGCGCTCGTAGAGCGCGGTCGAACCCTTCAGATCGGTGAACAGGAAGGTGAGCGACGTGATCTGCAGACGCTGGTCGAGGCTGAGATTGTCCGCCTTGAACACGTCGCGAAAGGTCTGGTTCGACAGCATCCGCTTGGCGGTGAGAAACGGCTTGCGCCTGCCGATAAGATGATGAAGCGCCTCGGCCGCGATGAACACCGACGGCAGCACGCGCACGCCGGCCTGGTTCTCCAGCGACAGCCGCAACGGCCCCGGCCGGAAGGTCGCGTTCCCCGTCGGGGCCTGCACCTTGTTGTACATGATGGCGAGCTGCTGGCGGTCCTTGGTCGGCTCGCCCTGCACATCGATGAAATGCGCGGCGTGCGTCACCGGCTCGAAGATGATGATGAAGTCGTTCGGCAGCTGCAGCGACATGGTCGCCTTTTCGCCCGCCGGCAGCTCCATCGTATCGAGCGTCACCTCGTTGGTGAGCGTCGCGAACGATTCCTTGTTGAAATCGACGCCGGAACTCCAGAACACCTGCCTGAAATAATCCCACACGGGAAGCGTATCAGGATCGTGCGCCGCGATGCGCCGCACGCGCGGGTTCACGGTGAAGGAGACCTCGACCTGATCGTCGACCGAGGCCTTGTAGCCACAGGCGCAGAGCGCGCAATGATAGTCGTCGGGCTTGAGCGCCTTCAGGGTCGAATGCGCCCCCAGCACGCCCCCGCAGCCCGGGCACAGCACATTCCAGCCGAGATCGAACAGCCCGAGCCGCGCCGAATGCAGGAAGCCCGCGATCGCCCGCTCCTCGTCCAGACCGCGCTCCCTGGAAAAATCGAGGACATTGACGCGGTTGAGCTCGTGATCCTCGCCATCGTCGATGAGACGCGCGATCGCATCGACCACCTTCGCGTCGGCGGTCTGCTTCAGAACGGAGAACTGGGCCTGGATGTCGCTCATGGCTTAACTCTATCAGGATGGATCGCGCCATCGGCCAGACCAACGTCTGTCACCGACGCGTGATGCGAAAGAGGGGTGAACGATCCGGCTGGGTCGTGACGACGCCATGCGGGATCACGGGAATGCTGTCGGCAAGCTCGACGCGGAACGCGCCGATCAACCGCGCCAGCGCCAGCACGGATTCGGCCTGTGCGAACGGCGCGCCGATGCAGACGCGCGGACCAGCGCCGAACGGCAAATAGGCAAAACGATCGGGCGCCTCTTTGGACATGAAACGCTTCGGAATGAACGCGTTCGGCTGGTCCCACAGCTTCTCGTGCCGGTGCAGAAGCCAGGGCGCGATCATGACGATGTCGCCCTTGCCGATCTCGACGCCGGCCGCGTTGTCCTTCTCGCGCGCGGCCCGCGCGACCAGGAAGGCGGGCGGATAGAGCCGCATCGTTTCGTCGATCACCGCACGGGTGAATTTCTGGCGATCGATGTCGGTCATGCTGTCGAGATGTTCGCCGCCTGTCTCGGACGCCACCTCTTCCTGCGTGTCCGGATCGAGCGCGAGCAGATAGAGCGCCCAGAACAGCGCCGTCGCGGTGGTCTCGTGACCGGCGAGAATCATGGTCGCGACCTCGTCGACGAGCTGTTCGTCGGAAAAGCCCTTGCCGGTCTCGGGGTCACGCGCCGCGTCCATGAGATCGAACAGATCGCGCGGCGGCGCGCCGTCCTTCTTGCCGGCGGCCCGCCGCTCGGCGATCAGCATCGCAACGAATTCGGTCCAGCGCTTGCGGAAACGGGCGCGCGGAAAATCCATCGGGCTCGGCCAGGACACCGGCAACAGCATGTCGAGGAAATACGGCCGACCGAGCCGCTCGCCATATTCCACGACGAAGTTGCGCAAGGTCGGGCCGTGCCGGTCCATGCCGAAGGAGAACATCGTACGCCCGGCGATCTCGAGCGTCATGCGTTGCATGATTTCGCGCAGGTCGACCGGCGCACCCGACTGCGCATCAAGCTGCGCAATGGTCTCGTCCAGCACCGCCGTCATGTGCGGAACGAGGTTCGCGGTCGCGCGCGGCGTGAAGGCCGGCGCGAGCGTGCGGCGCTGAAATGTCCAGGCCTGGCCTTCCGCGATCAGGAGGCCTTCGCCGAGCACGGGACGCAGCATGCGGATGCCGGCCGGCGTGCGCGTGTAGTTCTCATAGTTGCTGAGCAGCACATGCCGGATCGCATCCGGACGATTCAGGATGAAGCTGTGTTGCAGGAAGAAGCGTCCCTTGATGACGTCTTCCTCATAGGCGCGCTGCCCCCAGGTCGCGATCATGTTCTGCCGGAGGAGCGCGACCCGGCCGAGGAACGACATGTCATCGGGCGCACGCGGCGGGGTCGGAGGGACGATGGGCCGACGCACACTGGCGATATTCATGGCTCCCTCCCGAGAGATGTGACGCAGGCAAATAGCTAATAAGTCAGTTCGGCAATCGCAATCCTGTTCTCGGACGCAGGCCAGAGACGTGCCACAATTCGTTCTTCGCCGAACTGGGCCACGATGTTACGCCCGACCTCGCTCGCCGGAAGGCGCAGGGTCGTTGCCGAATCCGTGGGCACGCCCGGCTTGACGTCCTTGGGCTCCTTGCCGTCCAGCAGCACGACGTCCCGCGGCAGCCCGAAATAGCCGCGCGGCCGCGACATGATCACGACCGCCCCGGCATCCTTGTCCGCCGTCCCGAGCGGGCGCGCAGCGCGCAGATGGACAACGTCAGACGAGCGCGCGAAGGGCGAGCGGTAGATATGCGTGATCGGCGCATCCGGCGACGTCAGGACGAATTCGAGCGACCAGGACGGCTCGACCTGCGCAGGACCCCAGCGGCCGTCCGCGCCGGTCTTCGCGCTGTGCACGGCATTGCCCTTGCGCTCACCGGTTTCGGGGTCGACGCGGAAGATATCGACGGTTGCGCCCGCCACCGGCCGATTGGTCGACACGCCACCCGGCGTGCCCGAAACGAGACCGCTCAGCCGGACGCTCTGCTCCGGCATAATCGCGATCCGTGCAGGCTCGCGCCCCGCGATGAACTTGTAGATCTCGCGGAAGGCTCTGGGGTGGAACGCCACCTCGCGATGATCGAGCGCGCCGAGCACCAGATTGGTCGCGCCCTTCAGTTCGGGGCCTTCGACGGTGACGCCGGTCGACGTGCCCGGCTTGCCGATGAAGCGGCCGTCGGCCTGCGCATATTTGTCCATGCCGTCGCTGCGCAGGGTGAGAAAGGCCGTACCCGGCGTCACCTCGCTCTCGCCCTCGTTCAAACCGCGCAGGAACGCGCCGCGGCCGTTGAATTCGCTGTTGGGCTGATCGTCGGTCGCGAACACGCCGTGATTGGGCGTGCCGCACAAGACGGCGTGGCTGACATCCGCGGAACCGCCGTTCTTGATGACATTGCGAATGGCATAGCCGCCGCGCGAACTGCCAACCAGCGCCACGCGGGACGCGCCCGCGCGCCGCTTCAACTCGGCGATGGCGGCGGCGAGCTCGCGGCGCTGGTCCTCGGTCGAGGAGCGGTTCGCCTGCTCGACCTTGTCGTCGCTGCGCGCATTGGGATCGGTGAAATTGATCGCCATCATGCGATCGCGCGCAATGCCGTTGGATTCCATCCGCCACAGCGTCGTCATCCAGAGCGCGTCGTAATCGCCATTGCCGTGGACGAACAGAACGGGAGGCACCTCGGCGCTTTGCGCCGCGGGCGCACTCTGGGCCAGCGCGCCCGTTCGCAAGCTCGCAATTGCGAAGGGCAGGCTGCCCGCTCCTTGCAGAATTGTGCGTCGCGACAGCTTCATGTGTTCCTCCCGGCAAAACCTCGTGTCTTTGCACCGCTTATACCGGCCTAACCACTGGACAGCGAAGGACTTTCACAGGCATCACTGAACGTGCCGGAATCACCCAAAGACCGCTCCCAGAGCACTTCTGCCATCCGATATGGAAGGGGATATGACCGAGCAGACGAACCGTCAGAAAATTGCGGCCGACGGCATCACCGCCCCGCTGCGGTACACCTTGTTCCGGCGCATCTGGCTCGCCAGCCTGCTCTCCAATCTCGGCCTGCTGATCCAGGGCGTGGGCGCGGCTTGGGCGATGACGCAGATGGCGGCCTCGGCCGACAAGGTCGCACTGGTGCAGACCGCGCTGATGCTGCCGATCATGCTGATCTCGATGCCGGCCGGCGCCATCGCTGACATGTATGACCGCCGTATCGTGACCTTGATTTCGCTCGCGATCGCGCTGATCGGTGCGACCGCGCTGACGGTGCTGGCCTGGCTTCAGCTGATCACCCCGGAAACGCTGCTCGTCTTCTGCTTCGTGGTGGGCAGCGGCAATGCGCTGTTCGGACCGGCGTGGCAATCCTCGGTCAGCGAGCAGGTTCCGCCCGAAGCCCTGCCGTCGGCCGTCGCGCTGAACGGCATCAGCTACAATATCGCACGCAGCTTCGGTCCCGCGGTCGGCGGCGTCATCGTCGCCTCGCTCGGCGCGGTGGCCGCCTTCGCCTGCAATGCGATCCTCTACCTGCCGCTGCTGGTGGTGTTGCTGCTGTGGCGGCGCAACACCGAGCCGTCACGCCTGCCGCGGGAAAAGCTCAACCGCGCCATGGTCTCGGGCTTCCGCTACATCACCAATTCGCCGCCGATCAAGATCGTGCTGTTGCGCACATTGGTGATGGGGCTGATCGGCGGCGCCGTGATGGCGCTGATGCCGCTAGTCGCGCGCGACCTGCTCCATGGCGGCGCGCAGACCTACGGCATCATGCTCGGCGCCTTCGGCATGGGCGCCGTCGTCGGCGCGCTCAACATTCACGAACTGCGCAAGCGCATGAGCGGTGAGGCCGCGATCCGCGCCTGCACCATCTCGATGGCGTTCGCGATGGCAGCGCTCGCGGTCAGCAACGAGCCGGTGCTCACCGCAGCTGCGCTGGTGCTCGCGGGCGCGGTCTGGATGGCCGCGATCGCACTGTTCAATATCGGCGTGCAGCTCTCGGCGCCGCGCTGGGTCGCCGGCCGCTCGCTCGCGGCGTTCCAGGCCTCGATCTCCGGCGGCATCGCGATCGGCGCCTGGGGCTGGGGCCGTCTCACCGACTATGCCGGCGTCGAAATCGCGCTACTGACGGCCGCCGGTCTGATGCTGATCTCGCCGGTGCTCGGACTCTGGCTCACGATGCCGCGCGTCGGCGCCCGCAACGAGGACGCCGACGTGCTGGCCGATCCCGAGGTGAAGCTATCGCTCACCGGCCGCAGCGGGCCCCTGGTGGTCGAGATCGAATACCGAGTCGCTCAAGAGAACGCGCGCGCCTTCCACAACGTGATGCAGGACGTGCAGCTCTCCCGGCAGCGCAACGGCGCCTATGGCTGGTCGATCGCACGCGACATCGCCGATCCCGAATTGTGGACCGAGCGCTATCATTGCCCGACCTGGTTCGACTATCTGCGCCAGCGCAACCGTTCGACCCAATCCGAGCGTGCGCTGCATCAGCAGGCGATCGATTTCCACGTCGGCCCCGATCCGGTGCGGATTCGCCGCATGCTGGAGCGTCCGTTCGGGTCGGTGCGCTGGAAGGAAGAGACGCCGGATCGTGCCGGCGCCGAGGTGCTGCCCGTGGTCGCGACCGCCGCGGGGAGCAGTACGTAGGGCCCTCGTCATTCCGGGTTCGCGCTTCGCGCGCCCCGGATGACGGCGGTAGTTTACTGCCCGTGATCGGTCAGCACCTTTTCGCAGCCCTTGCTCAGCTTCGTGCGATTCTGCTTCAGGCAGGCGAGCACGGCGCTATCGCCATTGTTCATCACGGCGCGGCAGAAGCGCGTGACATCGCGCGCGCAGGCGTCCTGTCCGGGCTGATGCTGCGCCGATGCGCCCGATGCGCACAGGAGCAGAGGAAGAATGAAAAGGAATCTGGTCATCGCGTAATGCCTCTTACCCGGAAGATGTGCGGGCGAAGCTAGTGCGACGATCTCCCAGCCGCAACGGCTTTATTGGCGGACTACGGGGCGCCGCCGCGTGGCCCCGGCTTGACGCCGGGGCACATCGCGAGGGGAGCTCGATGACGGCGACGCGCGATGCGTCACGCGCGTTACTGGCTGTCTCTTACTGGCTGTCCTGGGCGTCAGCGACCTTGCGTGAGGCGCCCTTGGCGAGATCCTTGTCCATCACGGCGCGGCAGCCGGCGCTCAGATCCGAGCGGTGCCTCATCATGCACGCCGTGATCTTCGGGATGTTGGGGATTTCCGACGAGCACAGGCGGAAGGCGTCGCCCGTGCACTGCTGCTGTGCTTCGGCCGAGAAGGCGAAGCTCGAGGTCGTCGAGACGATCGAGACGATCGAGACGATCGCGGCAAAGCCCAGAGCCAGGCTGGTGTCGCGGATCTTGCTAGTCAGGGACTTGGTAGAGAACGACTTGGTGTTCAGCGAGGCGGTCATTTGAAGCTCCCATTGGCGCCGCCGTGGCGAACGCCCGTTGTTGATGGGACTGACGATGCTCCGGCAAAACACTTTCTACTGTGATGACGGTCACGGGCCGCACCCGGACTGTGACATTGGTCACGTTGGCGCACCCTGCTGAAAAACCGGCGCAAACGCTGTCGTGTTGGTGTCACGTTAACTGTTCCTTCGCATTAATAACCGGGCGCGCGGGAAAATCCGCCGGTTTGGTTGCGTAATTGGAAAGAGTAGCGATGCGTAATGCGTTGGGCCTGATGCTGGCCAGTGTAGTTGCGGCGGTCGTGATCGCCGCCGGCGGTTGGTTTTATTATTCCTCGATCGCCGATCAGGGCGCTCCCAAGACAATTGCCGCCCGTGTCGCCGATCCATTGCCGGCACCGGCCAAGCTCGCCGCCAAGGATGACGTCTCAACCACCGCGACGATCGCGGCCAAGCCGACGGCAATGGCTCAGGCAGCGGTCCCTGCGCCCGCTCCGGCGATGCCGGTGCAGCCGAATCAGGCCTGCGCCAATCCGAACGCGCTGGGCGTTTCCCGCGTGGTCGAGATCGACACCACCGGCGGCCCCGGCTTCGGCTTCGAAACGTTCAAGCAATTCGACTTCCTCACCGACAAGGAGGTCGTGCTGACCTTCGACGACAGCCCCTGGCCGGTCAACACGCCCGCGGTGCTGAAGGCGCTCGCGGAAGAATGCGCCAAGGGCCTGTTCTTCTCGGTCGGCAAGCATGCGACCTGGCATCCTGAAATCCTGCGCCAGGTGCTGGCCCAGGGCCACACGGTCGGCACCCACACCTGGTCGCACCTCAATCTCAACAGCAAGAAGTTGACGGAGCAGCAGGCCAAGGACGAAATCGAGAAGGGCTTCAGCGCCGTGAAGCTCGCGCTCGGCACCAACCCGGCGCCGTTCTTCCGCTTTCCGCAGCTTCAGCACAATCCCGCCATGGTGAGCTATCTCGGCACCCGCAACGTCGCGATGTGGTCGACCGATCTGGATTCCTTCGACTTCAGGAAGGGCGCCACCCCGGAGAAGATCGTCAACACGGTGATGACCAAGCTCGACAAGCTCGGCAAGGGAATCATCCTGATGCACGACTTCCAGAAGCACACGGGCGAGGCGCTGCCGACCCTGCTCGCGCGGCTGAAGGCCGGCGGTTACAAGATCGTGCAGATCAAGGCCAAGACGACCTTCCAGTCGTTGCCTGAATACGACGATGCGCTGTTGAAGGATATGAAGGTGCCGACGGCAAGCACCAACACGCGTCCGATCTCGAGCGTGGTGCAGACGGTTTCGCAGTAACAAAATCACTCTTCAAGCCGCGCATGGCCGGGCCTTCGCCCGGCCATTTGCTTTTGTGGGGAAACCACGACTTACCAATAAATACCGTGGCGATGCAGCTCGCTGATGATGCGGCGCTCGGTCGAGCTACGCTGGTGCTTCGGCTTGCTGGCCTTCGCCGTCGTCTTCGGCGCAGGCGGAGTTGCAACCGGCGCCGAAGCCGTCGTGATCACGGCGGGCGCGATCGCTGAAGCGGGCGCAGGAGCGGGGGCCGCGGCTGGAGCAGGCGGAGCCGGGATCGCCGGCGGACGATCGACATATTTCGGAGCCTCGACGGCCGGCCCGACCTCGCTGATTTGCGTCGTCGGCGTGGTGGTCGTGGCGGCTGGCGGCGCCGCCGTTGCCGTGGACAGCGACAGGCTGCGGTCGCCCGCATGGGCAGACGCGGAAGCCAGCACCATGGCGGCAACCAGAATGATCTTGCGCATGTGAAATCTCCCCGTGTTTGCGTAACCGGGACATTATGGGAGATGCGGCCGGGATTATGTGATCAGCCTCACACGGACTGCCGATCCGTTCGAACCCGCCAGGCCGCGGTCAGCATCCGCGCCGATAGACCCGCAGCGTCACGTCTGGAAACTTTTGGGACTCAAGCAGGCAAAGGCCTTTTTCCGCGTCCATCCGGGCGATGAGCTCGTCGCCAACGCGCGGTCCGACCAGCGTGTGCGGGATCGAGCTGGAGAGCACGAGAATTTCCGACTGCAACAGCGCATCGCCCGTAGCCTGTGCCGTGCGATGATACAGCTCGTTGCGCACGATAAGATTCATCCGCGCCCGTTCGGCGTAGAGCTGGATGGTCGCCGAGGTCACCGGATAGGGGCTCGAAAAGGCGACGTAGAGCGGGCCGGGTTTTTCGGGTTTCATGTCGCGCAGAGCGACCAGAGTCGCTCGGTCGCAAGGCTTATGTCCTGCTGCTGCTGCGGGCTCACCGGTGTCGCCGTGCTGATCTGGCCGGTGACGACGTGCCTGACGAACAGCTGGACGAGAAACACCAGCGCAAGCACCCGGCCAGCCGTGAGAAGATGACGGCGGATGTCGGTCCCCGAAGCGGTCGAGGAGGGCTTCCCCGAGCGCCAGGCAGGCGCAGCCGTTAAGGACCATCGCGACGACGAACAGGCCATAAAACATTGCGCCGAAATAATAGGTCTTGATCTCCGCCGCCGAAGGAATGGCGTAGGAGATCAGAACAGCCGCGAGCAGAACGACGGCATCCAGCAGTGCGCCCTGACCGTGAATGGCCGCGAGCACGAGACGCAGCAGCATCAAGATCAGCCCGATGGCGAACCAATAGTGCAGGCCGAACTGTCCTTCGCCACCGATCGAGAAGCGCAGCAACCCAGCCCAAAAACTTTCACCTGTTGTCCAGAGATCGCGCTGGCCGACGAACACATTTAAGATGTAGGCGACGGTCTCGACCAAGGCAGGCCCGATCAGCACGGCCACTATCGCGATCAACGGCAGCACGAACCACAGCAGCGCGTCGAACGCAGTGCGCATCGACAGCCGCAATCCACCGGCCTGGATGCAATCGACAAGCAGCCGGATCGCATATGCGCTGCCGAGCAATGCGAGTGCGGCGGGGAACGCCGTCGGCTTGATGCTGGCGGCAAGGCCAATGGCAAGACCCGAGGGCAGATCGGGGCGTGCTTCGGTGACCGTGTGCCACAGCACCGGCGCGCAAGATGCCGCAATCAAGCCCGCCGCGATCTCTAGCACGGGTCTGCGCCAGATCAGCCAGACGATCCCGAGCAGGAATGCAAGGACGACCACGGCGTGGACGAGATAGGGCCCGATAAAGCTGCCGGGAAAAAGCCCGAGGCCGATGATGGCGACCAGCGACGAGAAAGGCGCGTGCTGACGCAGCAAGTCCCAGAGGCTGACGAAAATACTTTGATCTTTTGCAGCATTCGTCCACCGCACGGCGTCGAGAAAATATGAAATGTCGTCATAGAGCGGAGGAGCGGACAGCCGGCCGTGCAGGTATGAGGCTTCGAGCGATCGCGAAGCAACGATGGCGGTGATGCCCAAGGCGAGAATGGCGAGACCGGACATTCGGAACCATACATTCCGGTTCGTTGTCCTGTCCCTGTTCTCCGTGCCCACCACTTGCCCCATCACGCGCAATTCGTCGCCAGCGCATCGTAGTGACACCGTAAGCGCGTGCAACGCGCGTGCTCATGCCGGCTGGAAGCGCGGTCAAATGCCGGCTTGTGACGATCGGATGAATTGGGGCGCTGGTGCCGCAAGAGGGATTCGAACCCCCGACCCCGTCATTACGAATGACGTGCTCTACCAACTGAGCTATTGCGGCTAACCCTGCCGGGGCCCGGGCGATGCCGGCCCCGATACGCGCGCTTCTGATATCGGGCATGGCCCGAATTGGCAAGGACAAGCGGGGCGCGAAATGCGCCTCACGCCCCCCAGCGGGACCAGAATCCGCGCCAGCCGCCGGCCTGGGCTTTGGGCGTGCCGATTTGTTCCGTAAATTCGTCGCTCGGGCCCTCGTCATCGATCCCGGGATCATCCGGAGCGCGAACGATCGGGACGACGGCGGGGATCGGGGCGGGCGCTGGCTTGCCGAGGTCGGTGCGGGTCCGGAACACAGGGGTTGCCGCCACGGGCGCTGATTCGGCTGGCGCGGGGACCGGATCGACTGGCTCGGCGGGCGTGACCGCCGGCTCTTCCAGCGCGGCCGCAGGCGAATTGTCCTGTGCGGCAGGGATCGGCGCAGCTGGAGCAGGTTCCACCGGGCTTTCGCTCGGTGATGCCGTCACCCGCTTGGGCGGCGGGGCTGCCAGCATGGCTTCCTCGAACGCCGAGGATTCGATCGTCGTACCCCTGTCCGAGGGCAGGCTGGCGACCGGCGTCTGCCACTGGAAAGCATCGAGCCGGCCGGTGACCGGCGAGACCGGACGCCAGCGATCGCTGACATAGCCGTCCGCGGTCCAGGCCGGATCATGGCGGGCGCGCACGGCCCGCAAGGTCCAGGCGCGGGCGCGGCCACCATCGCCATGCTCGGTGCGCTCGATCTCGGCCATCAAAAGCGCAACGCGCTGGGTCGGATCGTTGACGTAAGGCGCCAGCGCCGCTCGCGCGCGGTCGAACTCGGAGGCATCGATCGCCGCGCGCGCGATCGCGAGCTGGCCCTCGACATGGCCGGCCTTGTCGGCCGGCGTCTTGGCGGCAAGCGTCTCGACCCGCTGCAAGCGCTGCCGCGCGGAATCGCCGAGCTTCACATGCGCATAGGCATCCGCGAGATCGGGATGCGGATTGGCCAGCCATGCAGCCTCGACCAGCTTCATCGCGCGGCGCACCTGATGCGCCTCGCTCTCGAATTTTGCCGCGAGCACCGCGGCCGGCACCAGGGTCGGTGCCAGCTTGATCGCCTCCATCACGCTCTCGCGCGCGACGTCGCGGTCCATGGTCTCGAGCTCCAGCGCCCGTGCGGTGAGCAGCACGCCGCGCTGGCGGCGATAGGCCTGCTTGTCGATCAGGCCCGCGGACAGGTTCGAATCGAGGATCGCGAGCGCGCCGCTCCAGTCGCCGCGCGCGCAGCGGAAGCCGAGCACCGCATGCGAGGCCCAGGTCGAGGACGGCGACAGCCTGATCGCTTCTTCGGCGATCATCACCGCGCCGACCGCATCGTCGGCGCGCTGCGCCTCGATGAACAGACCGCGCAAACCGAGCAGGCGGGTATCTTCGCGCTCGGCCATGGCGCGGAAGGCGCGCTGTGCCTCGTCGCGATTGCCTTCGAGCTGAGCGGACTGCGCATGCAGCAGCAGCGCGAGCGGATCGTTTCCGGCAAGCCGCCGCGCGGTGTCGGCGTGCCGGCGGGCGAGCGCGGTATCGCCATGACCGATTGCAAGCAGGCCGTGGGTGATGGCGTGGCGCCCGCGCGCGTGGCGCTTCTCATGACGACGGCGGCGCAGACGGCCCGGCGTGCGCCAGAGCGTCGTCAGGATGCTCCAGGCCAGCACGACGGCCGCGGCAAAGAGGCCGAGCAGGAACACGAACCTGGGAAGTGTCGTCGAGGCGCGGAAGCCGCCCGCGGTGAGGACGAGATCGCCGGGCTGATCGGCAATCCAGGCCGCGCCGGCGCCTGCCAGCGCGATCAGAACGAGGAAGAGGACGATGCGAAGCATGACGATCCCTATACGCGCAGATTGTTGCGCGAACCTTTATTGAGCGGGCTTGACGAGATCCGCCATGGCATCGTCGGCGAATTTGCGGGACGCGGCGAGCGCCGCATCGCGGGCATCGGCCTTGTCGAGCCAGGCCTGCGCCGGCGCGCGATCGGCCTCGGGCAACGTCTTGAGCTCGCGCCGCGCTTCGACGAAGTCATTGCGCAGCGCCGCGGCCGTCACCCGCGCGACGATGGCGCCGCGGTCGTTGCCGACCCCATCGGTACGCTCGATGCGGACGAGTTTCGAAGCTCCTGCCTGGAGACGCTCGACGATGCCGGCGCCGGCGGCGGGAGCTTCCGGCGGCGGAGAGAGTTTTGGCACGATGTTGAGCAGCTCGCGGCTCAGCGCGACCGGCGTCGGGATGCCTGACGATGCGAAGCCGTCGAGCGGCTTCAGCGCATCGGGCTTGCTCGCCAACGACCGCGCCGCGGACAGCTGCGACTGATAGGGGTCGCCATGGCGAACGGCAACGTCGAGCAGGGCCGCCGCCACCACATGCCGCAGTGGCTTGTCGTCCATCTTCTCGCCCTGTTGTGCGAGCTCGGCGCGTTCGGTCTTGCTGGCGCGCTCGAGCTGCGCGACGCGATTGGCGAGATCGGAAGATGCTGCAACATCGCGCGGCGCGGATTTCGCATCGTTCAACGCGCTCGCGGTCTTGTCGGATTGCGCCCGCAGATTGGCGACGTCGCCGCGCAACGCGCCGGCCAATTTTTCCAGCGCGTCGATCCGCGCCACCATGGCCGGATCCGCCGCGGGCTTGCCAATTCTGGTTTCGATCGCGGCCACGCGCCCACCCAGCGCGTCCACCGTCGCGCTCGTCACCTGCGGCGCGGCGGGCGGCGCCTGCACGGCAGGCCAGCCCAGCATCCAGCCGACCGCGATCACGATCGCAGCTCCGGCCGCTCCGGCGAATGGGGCGATGACCCATGGTGACACCGGCGCGGACGCGGGTGCAGCGGCGGCCGCCGCCTCGGCGTGATCGGGCTGCTGGTCAGGCTTGGCCAGGTCAGGCTTGGCTTCGTCGGCACCAACCTGCTCATGCGCGACCTGCTCGGGCGGCGGTTGAGCCTCGGGCTCGCCCGCCACCTCCCGCGGCTGGGTGGAGACTTCGGTCGCCTCAAGCTCGATGGTGGGCGGCGTGCGCTTGGCGCGGCCGGATTCGGGAGCCAATCCTGCGTCTTCAGGCTTGTCGTCGGCCATCGTGACGGTTCCTCACACTTACATGCCCTAAACGGACCCGATTGCGTCGGATTCGGCCCGACCTCTTACGCCAAACGGGTGCGCAAAGCACGCTCCAAGGCATCAAACAGGGCATTTTCGTCCGGGCTCGCGGCCACCAGAACCTGTGACGCGCCGGCATCGCGCAGCACGCTGGCGACCGTCTCGGACAGGCAGCATTGCGGAATCGCCAGCGCCGAGATTTCGACGCCTTCGTCCCGCGCGGCATCCAGGAAGGCGCGCGCGCTGCGCCGGGAGTAATGCAGCACCGCCTCGATCCCATGGGTGGCAAAGCCGTCGCAAACCTCGCGCGGCAGCACCGTGACCGGAGCCATGCGATAGGTCGTCTGCGTCACCACGTTGAATCCTTCGGCGCCAAGTTCCGCGCCGAGATCGCGCGACAGATCAGCACCCGCCAGATACAGCAGCGTGCTTTTCTTCTTCAGTACCTTGTCGCGCGCGCTCTGCATCACTCTGTCGCGCAAGGCTGCGGCATCGCCGGCCGCGACGATCACCTCGGCAAAGCCGGCGGCGCGCGCCGCGGCAGCCGTATGCTCGCCGACCGCGAACAGCGGCAGCTTCAGCAGCCCAAGGTTCGTCAAGCCAGGGTCCTGCAATTGCGGCGCGACGGCCCGGATCGCATTGCCCGATGTGACGATGATGGCGCTGTAGTTCGCTTCGCTCTCGTCATGGAAGGCGACCGGCTCGAACTTGAGCACCGGCGCGAGCAGCACCACATGCCCCCGCGCGCGCAGATTCTCCGCCGTCGCCTCGTTGTCGGGATGCGGCCGTGTGACAAGAATGGACATCGCAGATGTTCCGGAAACCAAGTGGCGGTGACGCATTGACGAGGATGGATGCGCGTGACGATTGCGCAAACCGACCCCGGAATGCTACCGGACGTACCAGAACTCTGCTTTATGGATGAGCGCAAGGCGCAAATTGGATAACAATTCGCCAATGCTGGTACTGGGCATCGAGACCACCTGCGACGAGACCGCCGCGGCCGTGATCGAGCGCGCGCCTGACGGCAGCGGCAAGATCCTGTCCAACATCGTTCGGTCGCAGGTCGAAGAGCACGCCCGCTTCGGCGGCGTCGTACCCGAGATCGCCGCACGCGCGCATGTCGACCTGCTCGACGGCATCATCGACCGCGCGATGCGCGAGGCCGGCATCGGCTTCGCCCAGCTTGATGGCGTCGCGGCGGCCGCGGGGCCGGGGCTCATCGGCGGCGTCATCGTCGGGCTCACCACCGCGAAGGCGATCGCGATGGTTCATGACACGCCGCTGGTCGCGGTGAACCATCTCGAAGCGCACGCGCTGACGCCGCGCCTGACCGACGGGGTTGAATTTCCCTACTGCCTGTTCCTCGCCTCGGGCGGCCATACCCAGATCGTCGCGGTCACCGGCGTCGGCCAGTATGTGCGACTCGGCACCACCGTCGACGACGCCATCGGCGAGGCCTTCGACAAGGTCGCGAAGATGCTGGGCCTTCCATATCCCGGCGGTCCGCAGGTCGAAAGCGCCGCGGCCGGCGGCGATGCCACGCGCTTTGCATTGCCACGGCCGATGCAGGGGCGCCCCGATGCCAACTTCTCGCTGTCGGGATTGAAGACGGCGGTGCGCAACGAAGCGAGCCGGCTCGCCGAGATCACACCGCAGGACATCAGCGACCTCTGCGCAAGCTTCCAGGCTGCCGTGCTGGACTCCACCGCCGACCGGCTGCGGGTTGGCTTGAGGCTTTTCCGCGAACGGTTCGGTGCACCGCATGCGCTGGTGGCGGCCGGCGGCGTCGCCGCCAATCAGGCGATTCGTGGCGCGCTGCATGACGTGGCGCGGCAAGCCGGGACGCAACTGATCATGCCGCCGCCCGCGCTCTGCACCGACAACGGCGCGATGATCGCCTGGGCCGGTGCCGAACGCCTCGCACTCGGCCTGACCGATACGATGGAAGCGCAGCCCCGCGCGCGCTGGCTGCTCGACGCGAACGCCACCGCGCCGGCAGGCTACGGCAAAACGCGGGCGGGATATTGAAGATGGCTGCGTTCGACTCGGTCGGGGTGATCGGGGCGGGTGCCTGGGGCACGGCGCTGGCGACGGTGGCGGCGCGCGCCGGGCGGAGCGTGACGCTGTGGGCGCGCAATGCGGAGCATGCGACGCGGATCGCATCGACCCGCGATAATCCACGGCTGCCTGGCGTTCGGCTGGCGCCGGAGATCATCATCACGCACCAGCTCGCGGAAGCCGCGCGCGCGGACATGTTGCTGATCGCGACGCCGGCGCAGCATCTGCGCGGCGCGGTCAACATGCTGGCCTCGCATCTGGCAAAGCCGGTGCCGATCGTCGCCTGCGCCAAGGGCATCGAGCACGGCACCCACAAATTCATGACCGACGTGATCGCCGAAGCCGCGCCGCATGCGCAGCCGGCGATCCTGTCGGGCCCCAGCTTTGCCGACGACGTCGCGCGCGGATTGCCAACGGCGGTGACGCTGGCGGCGCAGGACGAAGCGCTCGCAAGTGGCCTGGTGCAGGCGCTGGGCTCGCCGACGTTCCGGCCATATCACTCGACCGACATCCGCGGCGTCGAGATCGGCGGCGCCGCCAAGAACGTGCTGGCAATCGCGGTCGGCATCGCCGTCGGGCGCAAGCTCGGCGCCTCCGCCCAGGCCGCACTCACGACTCGCGGCTTCGCCGAGCTGACGCGGCTCGGCCGCGCGCTGGGTGCGCGCAGCGAGACACTCACCGGGCTGTCCGGTCTCGGCGACCTGATCCTGACCTGCGCGAGCCCGCAATCACGCAATTTCGCACTCGGGCTCGCACTCGGCCGTGGCGAGCAGCCGCCCGCCGGCAAGCTTGCCGAGGGTGAATTCACCGCGCCGGTGCTGATCGAGCTCGCGGCTTCGCACAACATCGAGATGCCGGTATCGGAAGCCGTCGCTTCGATCCTGGGCGGCCGCAGCACGATCGATGCCGCGATCTCGGGGCTGCTGACGCGGCCGTTCAAGTCAGAGGAATGAACATGGCGTACTGGCTGGTGAAATCCGAACCGTCGGTGTGGTCCTGGGACCAGCAGGTGGCGAAGGGCGCCAAGGGCGAAGCCTGGACCGGCGTGCGCAATTACACCGCGCGTATCAACCTCGTGAACATGAAGAAGGGCGACAAGGCGTTCTTCTATCATTCCAACGAGGGCAAGGAGATCGTCGGCATCGCCGAGATCATCAAGGAAGCCTACCTCGACCCGACCGACAAGACCGAGAAATTCGTCTGCGTCGACATCAAGGCCGACAAGCCCTTGAAGACGCCGGTGACGATGGCCGCGATCAAGGCCGAGAAGAAGCTCGCCGACATGGCACTGGTGAAATATTCGCGCCTGTCGGTGCAGCCGGTGACGGCGGAGGAGTGGAAGCTCGTCTGCAAAATGGGCGGGGTTTAGTTTACCAAAGCCCGCTTACACCGCCGCGGTCGCGACCACCTGCTGCAACAGCTGCTCGCGCCTCGCCTGCGAACGCTGGCCCTTCATGGTCGCCGCAAAACGCTCGAGGATGCCGTCCTCGAAGGCGGTGACGATGGTGTCGTGAACGTAGCTCTTGCGGCAAATCGCCGGCGTGTTGGAGAGCTTGTCGGCGGCGGCGCGGATCGCATCCAGCACCTGCTTCTTGCGGCCGCGCTGGCTGGTCGCCGGCGTGATCCGCGACAGCGATTCGACGACGACGGCGGAGGCCATCAGGGTGCGGAAATCCTTTAGTGAAATCTTGATGCCGGCGATCTCGCGCAGGAACGCGTTCACCTGCGTGGTGCTGACCGCGCGCACGATGCCGTAGGCGTCGCGGTATTGGAACATGCGCTTGCCGGGAACGCCCTGCAGAATGCCGATGGCGCGCACCAGCTTGGCGGCGTCGCATTCTTTCCGCACCGCCTTGCCGCCCTTCGCCTTGAAGGTCAGCACGAAGCAATCGTCTTCGAGCGTGACGTTGGACTTCAGCAGCGTGGTCGCGCCGCGGGTGCCGTTGAGGCGGGCATAGGATTCATTGCCGGGACGGATCGCCGTGCGCGCGATCAGCTCGATCACGGCCGAGAGCGCGAACTCGCGGGTCGGCTCCTCGCCCGACAGGAACGCAGAAACCTTGCGCCGGATTTTTGGCAGCGCGCCGACAAGCTTTTCGAGGCGATGCGCCTTGCGGTGCTCGCGGACCTTCTCCCAGTCGGCGTGATAACGATATTGCAGCCGGCCCGCGGCATCGCGTCCCACGGCCTGCAGATGGGTGCTCGGATCGGCCGAGTAGCGCACCTCGCGATAGGCCGGCGGCACCGCCATGGCGTGCAGGCGGCGGATGGTGCGGGCGTCACGGATGTGGGCGCCATTGCCGCGAACGAAGGAATAGCCCTTGCCGCGCTTGATGCGGCGGATGGTCAGCTCGTTCTGGTCGCCGAGCCGCAGGCCCAGTTCCTTGGCGATCGCCTCGACCGTGGCCGCGGGCGCCGTATCGAAGACCTTTTTCGGGCTGGGACGGCTGGAACCGGCCGGTTTCGGCCATTGTCCGAGGGCTTTGGCCAGCGCGGCAGCAGCAGGATCGGCCGAAGCGGGCCGTAAAGTCCCGAGATTCTGCTGATCCATCATGGTCTTAAGCCTTAGCCCTGTCTGTTACCGGTCAATGCCGCTGTTCTGATGTTTGTTCCAAGGAGCCCTTGGACCGTCTCTTGGGACCCGGGTTAGCCACTTAGGGTGTTCCGAACGGCATTGCGAGTCCCGAATCAGTGACGGGCGGTTTCTAAATACCGTCTGCGGCGCATGGGCTCCCTGCGCAGGCCATTCCCCAGGATCTGGATAAAGACCCCGAGGCCTTCCCCTGAGGCTATTTCAGATCAGCGACAGTCGCCCGGTGGCCTTGATCCTCCGCATGGCCGACCGCCCGCCGAAGGTCCAGCTTGTGCTCCTTGTCGGGTGCGGTTAGCCCGACGCATAATCGGTTCAACGATCAAGTCGGCTCGCCGGCGGCCTGTGCCCCGGCTTGCCGCAGGTGGAGGGAAGATATGTCCGAGA
This sequence comes from Bradyrhizobium sp. A5, assembly GCF_042076515.1. Taxonomy (NCBI): domain Bacteria; kingdom Pseudomonadati; phylum Pseudomonadota; class Alphaproteobacteria; order Hyphomicrobiales; family Nitrobacteraceae; genus Bradyrhizobium; species Bradyrhizobium sp. A5. The sequence goes on from NZ_CP148990.1 coordinate 7,009,814, forward strand.
AGATCTACGACGTCCCCGCGGAATGGGCCAAGCGGGCCTGGGTCGACCAGGCCAAGTACAAGGACATGTACGCGCGCTCGATCTCGGACCCGAACGCGTTCTGGGCCGAGCAGGCCAAGCGGATCGACTGGATGCACGCGCCGACCAAGATCGAGAACGTCTCCTTCGCGCCCGGCAACATCTCGATCAAATGGTTCGAGGACGGCATCCTCAACGTCGCCCATAACTGCATCGACCGGCATCTGCACAAGCGCGCCAACCAGACCGCGATCATCTGGGAAGGCGACGATCCCTCGCAGTCCAAGCACATCACCTATCAGGAATTGCACGACGAAGTCTGCCGGATGGCCAACATCCTGCGCACCCGCAACGTCAAGAAGGGCGACCGCGTCACCATCTACCTGCCGATGATTCCGGAAGCGGCCTACGCGATGCTGGCCTGCGCGCGGATCGGCGCGATCCATTCCGTGGTGTTCGCGGGCTTCTCGCCCGACAGCCTCGCCCAGCGCATCAACGACTGCCAATCCAAGATCATCATCACGGCGGACGAAGGCCTGCGCGGCGGCAAGAAAGTGCCGCTGAAGGCCAATGTCGACGCGGCGCTCGCCAAGGCCGACGGCGTTGACTGGGTCGTCGTGGTCAAGCGCACCGGCGGCAAGGTCGACATGAACCCGACCCGCGACCTCTGGTATCACGACGCCGCGGCGATGGTGACGACGGAATGCCCGGCCGAGCACATGCACGCCGAGGATCCGCTGTTCATCCTCTACACTTCGGGCTCGACCGGCCAGCCCAAGGGAGTGCTGCATACCTCCGGCGGCTATCTCGTGTTCGCGTCGATGACGCATCAATACGTCTTCGACTATCACGACGGCGACATCTACTGGTGCACCGCCGACGTCGGCTGGGTCACCGGCCACAGCTACATTCTCTACGGACCGCTCGCCAACGGCGCGACCACGCTGATGTTCGAAGGTGTGCCGAATTACCCGGATAATTCGCGGTTCTGGAACGTCATCGACAAGCACAAGGTCAACATCTTCTACACCGCACCGACGGCGATCCGCGCGCTGATGCAGAGCGGCGACGAACCCGTGAAGAAGACCTCGCGCGCGAGCTTGCGTTTGCTCGGCTCGGTCGGCGAACCCATCAATCCCGAAGCGTGGGAGTGGTATCACCGCGTCGTCGGCGATGACCGCTGCCCGATCGTCGACACCTGGTGGCAGACCGAGACCGGCGGCATCCTGATTACGCCGCTGCCGGGCGCAACCAGGCTCAAGCCGGGCTCGGCGACGCAGCCGTTCTTCGGCGTGGCGCCCGAGATCGTCGATGCCGACGGCAAGACGCTGGAAGGCGCGACCACCGGAAATCTCTGCCTCACGCGTTCCTGGCCGGGCCAGATGCGCACGGTCTATGGTGATCACGCCCGCTTCGAGCAGACCTACTTCTCGACATACCCGGGCAAGTATTTCACCGGCGACGGCTGCCGGCGCGACGCCGACGGCTATTACTGGATCACCGGCCGCGTCGACGACGTCATCAACGTCTCCGGCCATCGCATGGGCACCGCCGAAGTCGAGAGCGCGCTGGTCGCGCATGAGAAGGTGTCGGAAGCCGCCGTGGTCGGCTTCCCGCACGACATCAAGGGCCAGGGCATCTACGCCTATGTCACCCTGATGTCCGGGGTCGAGCCGACCGACGATCTGCGCAAGGAACTCGTCAGCTGGGTGCGCAAGGAGATCGGACCGATCGCCTCGCCCGACCAGATCCAGTTCGCGCCCAGCCTGCCCAAAACTCGCTCCGGCAAGATCATGCGCCGCATCCTGCGCAAGATCGCCGAGGACGAGCCGGGCAGCCTCGGGGACACCTCGACTTTGGCCGATCCCGGCGTCGTCGATGATCTCGTCAAGAACCGGCAGAACAAGAAGTCGGCGTAAGCCAAGGCTTCGTGCCCCGGACGCAGCGCAGCGCGCACTTCGCGGTGCGCTGCAGAGCCGGGGCCCAACTCTCCACGCGCAAAGAACAGGGTCCCGGCTCTGCGCCGCGTCGCTTCGTGCCGCGCCTTGTCCGGGACACGAGATCGGGCTTCAGAGGCCCCCTGAAACAACGGCCGTTCACACCCTCACGCTCTTGTCAGGACGCAGGCGGCTACGGCCGCACCTTTCCCGCCGAGTGTTGTTTTCAGGTCATTTACTTTATTTCGAACATTTCCTTTGTTCCCCCTGCTGGCTGGCCCTTGCGGCCGTGTGTGGAAACCATCCGGTTAACAGGCGCGGTTAAGAATATGTCTTGGCGAGCCGGCGATTGCCGGGGGTTCTGCATAATTCTTGGACGATCCGCTCGGGCAGGGGAAAATTGATGTCGATGAGGATTGCAGTGGCGCTTGCCGCCACCATCGGGGCCGGGATCTTGATGTCGACGGCGGCGCAGGCGCGGCCGGAAATGGTGGGTGCGCACCTGGCCGATTATTCGCCGGGCACCATCGTGGTGAAAACCAACGAGCGGCGGCTTTATCTCATCCTCGATGACGGCCACGCGGTGCGCTATCCGGTCGGCGTCGGCAAGTCCGGCAAACAGTGGGCCGGGACCACCCGCATCGACGGCAAATATCGCAACCCGGCGTGGGCGCCGCCCGCCGAGGTGAAGCGCGACAAGCCGAGCATCCCCGACGTCATTCCCGGCGGCTCGCCGCATAACCCGATGGGCGTTGCGGCGATGACGCTGGAGGGCGGCGAATATGCGATCCACGGCACCAACGTGCCGGGCTCGATCGGCGGCTTCGTCTCCTACGGCTGCATCCGCATGCTCAACGACGACATTACCGATCTCTATAGCCGCGTTTCCGTCGGCACGACGGTGGTCGTGACGCGCTGATCGCCAACATCAGCATGGAGTTGCAAAGGCCGCGTCCGACGCCGCGGCTTTTTTGTCACCAGAAGCGCCAGCCCCGCGCGCACCAGCCGTCGCGATGACCGCCATTGTAGCTGCGCACATGACCGCCCGCGAGCAGCGCCGCCGAGACATTGGCGGTGCGTTTGGTCGCAACGTCGGCGAGAACGCGACCGTATTTGTCCTGGCCAAGATTGAAGATCGTGACGCCGCCCTGGCCGAGCAGGTTGCGCAGCGCGTCGCTGGCGGCTTCGGCCTTGTCCAGCTCATCCTGGCAGGATGCCTTCATCTCGGGCGCATCGATGCCCCGCAGCCTGACACGCGCGACCAGGTCGCGGCCGTCGCGCTGGTGCACACGCGCGAGGAAGGTGTCGCCATCGATGGTGCGGACGACATCGACCGGGTGACGCATGTCGGAGCCGCCGGACTGCTGCAGGATGATCTCGGCATCGCGCGATTGTCCGTCATTGGCATACGGAATGGGCCAGCTGGCCCCGTGCCGGAAGACCAGCACGATCGCCACAATGACGCCGACCACGAACATCCACGGCAACAGTCCCGCGAAGTGGCGGCCGAATGGCGAACCACTATAGGACGGCCGATAGGGATGGCTGGGGTCGAAACGCGACATCCGCGCACGCTAGGGCTGAGTCGGCCGGGCCGGCAAGGGTAGCGAGAGCCGGTGCCTCAAAAGTCCGAGGCGATGCCCTTGCGTTCCCAGTCGCCATAGCGCGTAGGTTCGGGGCCCTTCGGTCCCTGTAATTCCTTCGGTGCCGCTTCGGCATGCGCCGCCGCGGCCTGCCGGCGCGCCTCGGCTTCGGCCAGCGCGCGCTGGGCGGCTGGCGGGAGCTGCTTGCGATCGGGAACGGAGGGCTCGTCACTCATCGTCCGGGTTCCTAGCGCAGGATCGGAATGCCTGCGACGTCCAATAACGCATTGCTGAAATGGTCCCGACGGGATGTAAACGCGGCAGGCCATTCTTACATTTGGCATATTCGCGTGTCACAGCTGGTTTGTTAAGGCATGCGCCCCCTCGGCGGAACTGCCGCTCGCTAAGAACCTTAAGCCGCATGCCATCTCAACGTTTCGCTCCTCCGTCCGAAGTGCCCGGTCTCGCGGCGCGGCGGATTGCTGCTGACATCGTCGACGGCGTGCTGCACAAGCACCGCACGCTCGACGACCAGCTCGACGGCAGCGGCGCTCATCCCGGACTGAAGACGCTGGCCGACCGCGACCGCGCGCTGATGCGGCGCCTGGTCGCGACGGTGCTGCGCCGGCTCGGCACGCTCGGCCATGTGCTGTCCCGCCTGCTCGACAAGGGCGTTCCCTCCGACGCGCCGCGCGCGCAGAGTGCGCTCCTGATCGGCGCTGCGCAGATTCTCTGGATGGACGTGCCCGATCACGCCGCCGTCGATCTCTCCGTCCGCCTCGTGCAATCCGACCGGCGCGCCGCGCGCTATGCCGGCCTCGTCAATGCCGTGCTGCGCCGCTGCGCGCGCGAGGGCAAGGCGCTGGTGGATGAAGTCGCCGCGCAATCGCTAGACCTGCCGCCCTGGCTGCTCGCGCGCTGGAGCGCGCATTACGGCGAGGCGACCGCAAGGGACATGGCACTGGCGCTCGGCCACGAGCCATCGCTCGATCTCACCGTGAAATCCGACGCCGCGCAGTGGGCGAGCCGCCTGCACGGCGAGATGCTGCCGACCGGAACGGTGCGGATGCTGCTGCACGGCTCGGTGACGGTGCTGCCGGGCTTTGCCGAAGGACAATGGTGGGTGCAGGACGCCGCCGCCGCGCTGCCGGCGCGGCTGTTCGGCGACATCAAGGGCAAGTCCATTGCCGATCTCTGCGCCGCGCCCGGCGGCAAGACCGCGCAACTGGCGCTGGCCGGCGCGAACGTCACGGCGCTCGACCGCTCACCTGCCCGGGTGGCACGTCTGCGCGAGAATCTGGCGCGGTTGTCGCTCCAGGCCGAGACCGTCGTCGCTGACGCCGTGGACTGGGCCGGCCCGGCTGAAGGTTTTGACGGCGTCCTGATCGACGCGCCCTGCACCTCGACCGGCACGATCCGACGACATCCCGACGTCGCATGGCTGCGGCAGGAATCCGACATCGCCCCCTTGACCGTGCTCCAGCAGCGTCTGCTCAAGAAATCCGTCTCGCTGCTCAGGCCCGGCGGCACGCTGGTCTATTGCACGTGTTCGCTGGAACCCGAAGAGGGTGAGCAGGCGATCGCCACGCTGCTGCAAGCGGAGCCTGGCCTGCGCCGCGTCCCGATCGACGCTTCCGAGGTGTCCGGGCTCGGCGAGATCATCACCGCTGACGGCGACCTGCGCACCCTGCCCAGCCACCTGCCGAACGCAGATCCCAAGCTCGGCGGACTCGACGGATTCTACGCGGCCCGGCTCGTTAAATCCTGATTTTGCACCGGTTTTTGCGGCGGCGCTGATTCGTACCCTTTCAAGGTGGTGTCAGCCGTCCGATTTTGGGATTAATAAGGATTCGTCGTTAATCCTCTCCCCCCTTCAAGGCAAGGCGTGTCGGTCGCTCAACGCAGACGTATCTCGACGCTGGTGATGAACCGCTTCGCGCGGAACATGCTCGCGCGCGCGAGCGGCGGTTCTGTTGCGCTGTCGCGGGTCTGGCCGGGACGCACGGACAGGCTGATCATCGCGCCGCACGATTTGCGCACCGCGGATGCGACGCGGGCCGCCGAGATCTATGCCGGCCGGTTCGTCTTCGCCGGCAAGATCGTCAATTGCCACGGCCGCTCGATCTTCGAGCTCGAACCGCCTTCGGAGGACTGGGAAGTCGCGCTGCTCGGCTTCGGCTGGCTTCGCCATTTGCGTGCCGCCGACACCGCGCTGACGCGCGCCAATGCGCGCGCGCTGGTCGAGGACTGGATCGCCAATCCGAGCAACAAACGCCGCGCCGTCGCGCGGCGCGCCGACGTGCTGGCACGGCGCGTGATCTCGCTGCTGTCGCAGGCACCATTGGTGCTCAACGACACCGACAACAAATTCTACCGTCGCTATCTGCGTGCGCTCGCGCGCGAGATCCGCTTCCTGCGCTACACCATGGTCGACATTCCCGATGGTGTGCCGAAGCTGCAGGTTCTGATCGCGCTGTGCTATGCCTCACTGTGCCTCGCCAACCAGGCGGGCCAGATCCGCAGCACGTCGAAAAAACTTTCGGACGAGTTGCAGCGGCAGATCCTGCCCGACGGCGGACACATATCCCGCAATCCCGGCGCGCTGATCGAGCTCCTGATCGACCTGCTGCCGCTGCGGCAGACCTTTGCCGCACGCAACATCGCGCCGCCGCCGGCGCTGCTCAATGCGATCGACCGCATGATGCCGATGCTGCGCTTCTTCCGCCACGGCGACGGCAATTTCGCGCTGTTCAACGGCATGAGCGCGACACCGTCGGACCTGCTCGCGACGCTGCTCGCCTATGACGACACCCACGGCGCGCCGATGGCGAACATGCCGCATACCGGTTTCCAGCGCCTCGATGCCGGCCAGACCACCCTGATCATCGACACGGGCCCACCGCCGCCGGCAGGCGTCAGCCACGACGCCCATGCCGGCTGCCTGTCGTTCGAACTGTCCTCCGGCATCAGCCGCATCGTCACCAATTGCGGCATGCCCACCACCGGCCGCGACAATTGGCGGCCGTTCGCGCGCGGCACCGCGGCGCATTCGACGCTGACCTATCACGAGACGTCCTCATGCCAGTTCGTCGAGATGTCGGCGATGAAGCGCCTGTTGCACGGCTCGCCGGTCACCAGCGGCCCGGTCGAGGTCGAGAGCTATCGCGAGATCGTGCAGGACGGCACGCTGCTCACGACGTCGCATGACGGTTATCTCGCCAAGTTCGGCGCAATCCATCGCCGCGTGCTGATGATCGCCAATGACGGCGCGCGGATCGACGGCGAGGATACGCTGTCGCCGCCTCAGGGCGGACGTTTCAAGGGCGCGGACGCCGATTTCGCGCTGCGCTTCCATCTGCATCCCGCGGTGAAGGCGAGCCGGCTGTCGGATGCGCGCGGCGTCATGCTGGTGCTGCCGAACCGCGACGTCTGGACCTTCGAGGCGCTCGACGACAAGGTCGATCTCGAGGACAGCGTGTTCCTGGCCGGTAACGACGGGCCGCGCCGCACCGCGCAGATCGTGATCCGGCAGGATGCCCGCCAGGCGCCCTCGATCCGCTGGAGCTTTGTCCGCTCCACCGCGTCGCCGACCGTCACCAACGCCCGCCGCAACGCCCGTCGTGAGCCGGAACTTCCGCTGTAGACGCGCTCGATTCGGCCTCATCTCGTCGTTGTGAAAACGGCCAAAAGCTGCTATCGAGCCCTCGTTCGCGCGACTGGCGACCTTGGATGGAGCACCATCGGGAAGCGCGACACATATCCGCCGCGCGCCTGGGCATAGACACTCCTTAAGACAGAGGATCTTGCTCATGACTGACCATCCCCGCCGCGTCACCCGTGCCTTGCTTTCTGTTTCCGACAAGACTGGCCTGATCGAATTCGCCAAGGCGCTTGCCGCGCATGATGTCGAGTTGGTCTCGACCGGCGGCACTGCCAAGGCGATCGCCGCCGCAGGCTTGAAGGTGAAGGACGTCTCCGACCTCACCGGCTTCCCCGAGATGATGGACGGCCGCGTCAAGACGCTGCATCCGAAAGTGCATGGCGGCCTGCTCGCGATGCGCGACAACAAGGAGCATGCGGAAGCGATGAAGACGCACGGCATCGCGCCGATCGATCTCCTCGTCGTCAATCTCTATCCGTTCGAGGCCACGGTCGATAAAGGCGCCGGCTTCGAGGATTGCATCGAGAACATCGACATCGGCGGCCCCGCGATGATCCGCGCCGCCGCGAAGAATCATGACGACGTTGCGGTCGTGGTTGAGGCGCAGGACTATCAGGCCGTGCTCGACGAGCTCGCCGCCAACAACGGCGCAACGACGCTGAAGCTGCGCCGCCGCCTTGCCGCAAAGGCCTATGCGCGCACGGCGGCCTATGATGCCGCGATCTCGAACTGGTTCAATCGCCAGCTCGAGATCGACGCGCCCGATTTCCGTGCCTTCGGCGGCAGGCTGATCCAGTCGCTGCGCTATGGCGAGAACCCGCACCAGACCGCGGCGTTCTATGCGACGCCCGACAAGCGCCCGGGCGTCTCCACCGCACGGCAACTGCAAGGCAAGGAGCTCTCCTACAACAACATCAACGACACCGATGCGGCCTACGAATGCATCGGCGAGTTCGACACCAGGCGCACCGCGGCCTGCGTCATCGTCAAGCACGCCAATCCCTGCGGCGTCGCCGAAGGCTCGAACCTCGTCGATGCCTATCGCAAGGCGCTGGCCTGCGATTCCACATCCGCGTTCGGCGGCATCATCGCGATGAACCGTGCGCTGGATGCCGACACCGCGCGCGAGATCACGAAGATCTTCACCGAGGTGATCATCGCGCCCGACGCCAGCGAGGAAGCCATCGCCATCATTGGTGGGAAGAAGAATCTGCGCCTGCTCCTCGCCGGCAGCCTGCCTGATCCGCGCGCGCCGGGCCTCACCGCCAAGACGGTGGCCGGCGGCCTGCTGGTGCAGAGCCGTGACAACGCCGTGGTCGACGACATGACGTTCAAGGTCGTGACCAAGCGTGCGCCGACCGAAGCCGAGATGCGCGACCTCAAATTCGCCTTCCGCGTGGCCAAGCACGTCAAGTCCAACACGATCATCTATGCCAAGGATCTCGCCACCGTCGGCATCGGCGCGGGCCAGATGAGCCGGGTGGATTCAGCCCGGATCGCGGCGCGCAAGGCCCAGGATGCGGCGGCCGAGCTGAAGCTTGCCGAGCCGCTGACCAAGGGCTCGGTGGTGGCTTCGGACGCGTTCTTCCCGTTCGCCGACGGCATGCTCGCCTGTATCGAAGCCGGCGCCACCGCCGTGGTGCAGCCCGGCGGCTCGATGCGCGACGACGAGGTGATCAAGGCCGCCGACGAGCACGGCATCGCCATGGTGTTCACGGGCACGCGGCACTTCAGGCACTGACTTCTCGACGACAGAGTAGCCCGAATGGAGCGAAGTGAAATCCGGGTGCTCGTCACCTCACGATGACTGTCCCGGATTGCGTTGCGCTCCATCCGGGCTTCTGTAACGGGCCCTGGTTAGTCAATCCCTTTTTGCGCGATCCTGTTGCCGGGCACTTGCTTCTGTACGGGATCGGCGCGAAGGCCGTCGCCTGATGGGGTGCATTTGAGGAGCCGGCCGGCCAATCTACGGAAGCGTGGTTATGACCCACTTCCCGGATGGCGGCCTGACCGGATCCATCGTCCCGGCTAGGGACCTCGCTCAGGGAGAGCCTGATGTCGTGACTCCCCCAGAACCGATTGATGCTTCCTTGTTTAAGTTGCGGCCATGGCGATGACCTTGGCCTTGTTTTTGACCTCGGGGTTGAAGGGTTTGGCATCGGCGAGCATGCGATGCAGGATGACGGCAAGCTTGCGTGCCAGGGCGACCTTGGCCTTGCGCATGCCGGCCCGATTGGCGATCCGCATGGCCCAGCTCTTGAGCGCCGAACAATTCTTCAGCGGCTTGGTCAGCATGACGTGAGCCGCCTGGTAGAGCGCCTCGCGTACGGAGGCGTCGCCGATCTTGCTGATGCGGCCGGTATAGTCGGTTTCTCCTGATTGGTATTTCCTTGGGGTCAGACCAAAGTGTGCGCCAGTGGCCTTCGAGGAACGGAAGCGCTTCGGATCGTCGATCGCCGCAGCATAGGTGAGCGCCACGATCGGACCGACGGAAGGCGTCGTCATCAGGAGCTTGGCGGAGGGCTGCGCTCTGGCGAGCTTCTGGGTGTGCCTGTCCAGGCTCTTGAACTCCTGGAGTAGCACGGCATGGGCCTGGAGGAGCGCCTTGGCGACCAGCTCAAGTCCGGGGTGACCGGCGACGAGTTCCCGGATACGTTCGGCGAAGGTGCGCTCGGTGGTCTTACCGACCTTCAGGCCGAAGCCCCGCAGCACGCCGCGCAGACTGTTCTCGACATCCTGCAGCTTCGACTGCAGCAGCTTGCGGGCCGTCAGAATGGCCCGCGTCTCCTGCGATGCAACGGATTTGCAGTGCACCGGCCGGAACCAGCCCAGCCGCATCAGCTGGGCGATCCCGCGCGCATCGTTGCGGTCTGACTTCACCGGCATTGCCTTGAAGGCATCGCGCACGTGCCGCGTCTCCAAGAGCTCGACCGCAAGTCCTGCATCCCGCATCGCCGCGTACAGCCATTGCGACAACGGACCTGCCTCCAGACCGATCCGCTCGCACGTCAGCCCCAGCGACCCGAACCACCCGATCAGAGCCTCCGGCTCGCTCAAAACCTTCGTCTCGCGCAAAATCTTGCCCGCTCCATCCACCAGGCAAACGCTCGAGCATTCCAAAGACACGTCAATTCCTGCATAGTGGTACACGGTCGTCCCTCATGATGCTTGGAGCGGGCTTGCCCGACTCCGTTAAACACCATCAATTTGAGGGACGACCGCCTTCCATCCAACAGGCCGCTCGCGAGCGCGCTTCCAAATCGCGCCGTAGCGAGCGGGCGGCCGGCCCGTTACCCCATCTACGGGACGACAGCGGAGCTTTACTCCTCCCGCACCCGCATCAACAACCCCAGCCCCGCAACGAAGAATACGACAAGCACGGCCATGCCGGCTTTCTGGCTCGCCGTCACCGCGGTGATCATGCCGATCAGCAGCGGGCCGATGAAGGACGTCACCTTCCCCGTCAGCGCGAACAGGCCAAAATACTGCGCGATGCGGTCTTTCGGCGCGAGCCGGATCAGCAGCGTGCGCGAAGCCGCCTGCAATGGCCCGCCGGCGGCACCGATCACACAACCCAGCACGAGATAAGCGCGCTCGGCCGCGCTCGAGAACAGGGGAGCGCCCGGCTGAGGCGGCGCGACCGCGACAAACAGCACGCTATCCTTGTCGACCAGAAGGATCGCCGCCACCGCGAGCAGGAGGAGCAGCAAGCTGCCGGCGATCACGCGCCTCGGCCCCAGGGAATCGTCGAGCTTGCCGCCGAGCCATGCGCCGAACGTGCCGGCGACCGCGAGCATGATGCCGAAGCTGCCGATCTGGATCGTGTGCCAGCCGAACGTGCCCGCGGCATAAATGCCGCCGAAGGCGAACAGCGACACCAGGCCGTCGGTGTAGATCATGTTGGCGAGCAGGAATGCCGCGAGCGATTTCCGCTGCGGCAGGCTCCTGATGGATTGCTTCAGCTCCGACAGTCCCTCGCGAAGCGCCTGACGCACCGGGCGCTTCGCCGGATAATCCGGCGTGAACAGGAACAGCGGCATCACGAAGATGATGAACCACAGCCCGGTCAGTGGTCCGACGATGCGATCGCCCTGATGGCTGACCGGATCGAGCCCGAACAGCGGCTTGAGGCCGAGCAGGGTGCGGCCGGTCTCGGGATTTGCGGCGAGGAAGCCGAGCACGATGATCAGGCTGACAATGCCGCCGATGTACCCCGTGGCCCAGCCGGTGCCCGAGAGGCGGCCGATCCGCTCCGGCGGCACCAAGGTCGGCATCATCGCATTGTTGAAGACGGTGGCGAATTCCGCGCCGACGCTGGCGAGCGCGACAGCCAGCAACAGAGGCGGAATGATCGAGGGATCACCGGGCCTGCCGATCCACAGCGTGCAGGCCGCCAGCACCAGCAGCGTCCCGAACGCCGCGATCCAGGGCTTCCTGCGACCTGACGCATCGGCGATGGCGCCCAGCACGGGTGACATCAGCGCGATCGCAAGGCCTGCTGCCGCCATCGTAAAGCCCCACAGCGACTGGCCGGTGGCGGGATCTGGCGCAATGCTGGTGGCGAAATAGGGCGCGAACACGAAGGTCGTGATCAGCGTGAAATAGGGCTGCGCGGCCCAGTCGAAGAAGATCCAGCTGATGACAGCGGCGCGCGGCGGATAGGTCCGCTGCGCGCCCGTCATGCGCGCATCCGGGGCGATCGTCGTCATCACGCAGTCCTCTTCACGAACAGTTTTGCCTGCCTCGGGGCAAACCGTATAGCATTGCAGCAGCGCGTGTGAACCGGCCCGAGGCCACGGCGGAAGCTTGATGATGTCGTCATACCCGACACGGCGGACATTTTTCGCCTTCATTGCCACTCTGGCGTTTGGTCTTGCATCTGCCACCGCACAGGATGCGCGGCGGGCCTATGTTCCACCTGCGCTCGACACCGTGCGTGCCGTCACCGCCGAGCACGGCATGGTGGTGGCGCAGGAGAGAATCTCTGCGCAGGTCGGTGCCGATATCCTCAGGCGCGGCGGCAATGCGGTCGACGCCGCGGTCGCCACCGGCTTTGCCATGGCGGTGACCTATCCGCGCGCCGGCAATATCGGCGGCGGCGGCTTCATGGTGATCCATTCGGCCGAACGCAACGAGGACGTCACGATCGACTATCGCGAGACCGCGCCGGCCGCAACCACACCGCAAATCTTCCTTGGGTCCGACGGCAAGCCCGACGCCGCGAAGTCGCGCGATTCCGCGCTCGGCGTTGGCGTGCCCGGCACGGTGGCGGGTCTCACTCTGGCGCTGGAGAAATACGGCTCGGGCCAATTCACGCTGGCGCAATTGCTCGAACCCGCGATCTCGCTTGCTCGCGATGGTTTCATCGTCAGCGACGACATGGCTGATACCTTGCCGGGCTGGCACCGCCGCCTTGCGCGCTGGCCAGCCTCCGCAAAAATCTTCTCGCGTCCCGATGGCACGCCGCTCGGCGAAGGCGACAGGCTGATCCAGAGCGATCTCGCCGGGACGCTGTCGGCCGTCGCGGCGCAAGGCGCGCGCGGCTTCTACGAGGGCGCGGTCGCGGACAGGCTCGCCAAAGCCGTCTCGGATGCAGGCGGCATCATGACGCCGGCCGATCTGAAATCATATCAGGCGGTGATCCGCGCGCCGGTGCGCGGCACCTATCGCGGCTACGACATCGTCTCGATGCCGCTGCCGTCCTCGGGCGGCGTGGTGCTGGTGGAGACGCTCAACATCCTCGAGGGATTTCAGCTTGCAGACCTGAAACAGGGGTCGCCGGCCTCGCTGCATCTGCTGATCGAGGCCATGAAGCGCGCCTATGCGGACCGGGCGCGCTATCTCGGCGATCCCGCTTTCGTCAATGCGCCGATCGAGACACTCACCGCGAAGGACTACGCGGCGAGACTGCGCGCCGGCATCTCCACCGCTCGCGCCACGCCATCGAAGGATCTGGTTGCCTCCCCTCCCGCGCCGCGCGAAGGCACCAACACCACGCACTTTTCCGTCGTCGATAGTCGCGGCAACGCCGTCAGCAATACCTACACGCTGAACTTCAGCTACGGCGTCGGCCTCGTCGCGGAGAGTACCGGCGTTTTGCTCAACAACGAGCTCGACGATTTCACTGCCGCGGTCGGCGCGTCCAACGCCTATGGTCTCGTCGGCTATGAACCCAATCTGCCGGGACCGGGCAAGCGGCCGCTGTCCTCGATGTCGCCGACCATCGTGCTGAAGGATGGCAAGCCGGTACTGGTGACGGGATCCCCCGGCGGCAGCCGTATCATCTCGACTGTGCTCCAGGTGATCGTCAACGTGATCGACTACAGGATGGATGTTGCCGCCGCCGTTGCCGCGCCGCGGCTGCATCACCAATGGTTGCCGGACGAGGTGCGGGTCGAGCGCGGCTTTCCGAAGGACGTGCTGTTCGAGCTGAAAGCGATGGACCATGTCATCGTCGAACCAATGGGGCAGACATCCGCCAATTCGATTCTCGTAACGCCGAACGGGCCGCTCGGTGCGCCCGATCCGCGCACGCGCGGCGCGGAAGCCGCGGGGCAGTAACCCGGATGTTGCATAGCTAGAGCGCGCGCGCCGCCTTGCTCCAGCCGCCGTGCGTGCTACGACCGCGCGGCTTCAAGAAAACTGCCGGGGAAACGCATATGAGCACAGCCGATCCGACCCAGCGCATCGAGCGCGCGGAGATCGAAGACACCAGCCTTCTCGCCTTCTATCGCGACATGAACGCGCCGGAGCGCCGGACGTTCTGGGCCTGCGCGGCCGGCTGGGCGCTCGACGGTATGGACTTCATGATCTATCCGCTGGTGATCGGCACCATCATCGCGCTGTGGAAGGTCGATGCGGCCTCCGCCGGTCTCGCCGGCACGGTGACGCTGCTGGCCTCCGCGATTGGCGGCTGGCTCGGCGGCTATCTCTCCGACCATATCGGCCGTGTCAGGACGCTCCAGATCACCATCATCTGGTTCTCGTTCTTCTCACTTGTCTGCGCGGTCGTGCAGAATTTCGAACAGCTTTTGATTGCGCGCGCCGTGCTCGGCCTCGGCTTCGGCGGCGAATGGGCCGCGGGCGCGGTGCTGATGGGCGAGGCGATTCGGCCGCAATATCGCGGACGCGCAGTCGGCTCGGTACAGTCGGGCTGGGCCGTCGGCTGGGGTCTCGCCGTACTGTCGCAGGCGATCCTGTTCTCGGCTCTGCCGCCCGAGACGGCTTGGCGCTGGATGTTCGTGATCGGCGCGCTGCCGGCGCTGCTGGTGTTCTATATCCGCCGCTCCGTCACCGAGCCCGAAGTCGCGGCCGAGGCGCGCGCCAAGCAGGCTGCGAGCGGCGATCGCCCGGCGCTCTGGGAGATCTTTTCGGGCCCGATCCTCAAGACCACGATCCTGGCGTCACTCGCCGCGACGGGTTGTCAGGGCGGTTATTACGCCATCACGTTCTGGGTGCCGCAGTTCCTGACCAAGGAGCGGCATCTGTCGATCGTCGGCTCGACCGGCTATCTCTCGACGCTGATCATCGGCTCCTTCATCGGCTATCTCGTCGGCGCCTGGCTCGCCGACCGAATTGGACGGCGCAATCTGTTCCTGACCTTCTCGATCGGCGCCATGGCCGTGGTGCTGCTCTACACCCAGCTGCCGCTCACCAACGAGATCCTGTGGGTGCTCGGCTTCCCGCTCGGCTTCTTCGCCTCGGGCTATTTCTCGGGAATCGGCGCGTTCCTGACCGAGCTATATCCGACGCGACTGCGCGGCTCCGGCCAGGGCTTTTGCTACAATTTCGGCCGCGGCATCGGCGCGCTGTTTCCGTTCCTCGTCGGCGCGCTGTCGGCGTCGACATCGCTCGCGAACGCGATCGCGATATTCGCGGTGGCGGCTTACGCGCTGTTCTTCATCGCAGCCTTCGCGCTGCCGGAGACGCGCGGCCGCGTGCTGCACGCGGACTAGTCATATCGCCGGGGCGGTGAGGAAACTTACCGCCCCACCTGATACGGCCCGCCCTTCTCCAGCGCGCGCGCATACGCCGGCCGCGCGTGGATGCGCTCCAGGAACGCCATCGCCTTGGGATGACCG
Organism: Bradyrhizobium sp. A5; assembly: GCF_042076515.1. Taxonomy (NCBI): domain Bacteria; kingdom Pseudomonadati; phylum Pseudomonadota; class Alphaproteobacteria; order Hyphomicrobiales; family Nitrobacteraceae; genus Bradyrhizobium; species Bradyrhizobium sp. A5. The sequence continues at coordinate 7,025,094 of NZ_CP148990.1, forward strand.
AGCTCCAGTCCGCCACGCGCTTGCGCCGCTTCCAACGGAAAGCTCATCTGGATATCGGCGGCGGTGAACTCGTTGCCCGCGAACCACTCGCTCTTTGCAAGCTCGCCTTCCCAATAATCCATGTGCTGCTTGAGCTGCGGATTCACCAGCGCGGTGAGCGCCTGGTTCGAGACCTTGCGCACCAGCGGGCGCAGCAGCGCCGGCGCACGCTTCGGCATCAGCGTGAACAGCAGCTTCAACAGCAGTGGCTGCATCGCGGAGCCTTCCGCATAATGCAGCCAGTAGGTGAAGCGCAGCCGCTCCGGCGTGTTCGGCGGCGGGATCAGCCCGCCGTTGCCGTAGGTGGCGACGAGATATTCGATGATCGCACCGGACTCCGCGATGGTGTTGCCGTTGTCGGTGATGACGGGCGACTTGCCGAGCGGATGGATCGCGCGCAGCTCCTTCGGCGCGCGCATGTCCGGCTGGCGCTGATAGCGCACGATCTCGTAGGGCACGCCCAACTCTTCGAGCAGCCACAGCACACGCTGCGATCGGGAATTGTTGAGATGGTGGACGGTCAGCATCGGTGGGGTCCCCAGGCTAGGCGTGGTCGATCAGCCGCGCGTTCGTGCCAGCCCGGGACCGCAATGTCGAGCCATCCGCCCGGATAATTTCGCCCGGGTATATTGACGCCTGCAATTTACCCGGATATTAAGGCGCCTAACGTGGTCAATATGGCAATGATTCCAATGCAAAGGATTTTCACCGCCTTCCAGGGCTACCGTCGCCTCGCGTCCGGGCCGGCAGGCGAGGTCGCGCTGGTCGTCAAGCGGATGGCGTCGCGGCCGGACGAACCCATCATCATCTTCGAGGACGCCACGGGCCGATCGATCGACTTCGATCTGCGCGGCGGGGATCGCGAGGTGCTGGCGCGGTTGGCAAAGCTTGTCCCGCCCCCGGTTGAGGAAACCGCGCCACCGAGCGAGCCGCGCGGACGGGGGCGGCCGAAACTCGGCGTGGTCGCGCGCGAGGTGACGTTGTTGCCGCGGCACTGGGAGTGGCTCAACGCCCAGCCGGGCGGCGCCTCGGTCGCGCTGCGAAAGCTCGTCGAGGAAGCCAGGCGCGCCAGCGGCGACAAGGACCGCGAGCGGCAGGCACGCGATGCGGCCTATCACTTCATGTCGACCATGGCGGGCAATTTGCCGCAGTTCGAGGAAGCCTCGCGCGCGCTGTTTGCGGATGACCGACGGCGCTTCACCGGACTGATCGCCGAGTGGCCCGCCGATATCCGCGACCACATCGTCAAGCTCGCCTACAGCGACCGCGCCTAGGCGCATCGCTCTCACACAACCCCATCGACGGCCGAGCCGCGCATCGCGCGGCAACGGCTTCGCGCGCCCTGTTGAAAGGCCAAACCATGCCCGCCGCAAAGCCGCTTTGGAAAACGTTCCTCCGCTTCCTCGTACCGCTCATGCTGAGCAACGCGCTGCAATCGCTGTTCGGCACGGTCAGCAACGTCTATCTCGGGCAGATGATCGGCGTCGATGCACTCGCAGCCGTGTCGGTCTTCTTCCCGGTGATGTTCTTCCTGTTCGCGTTCGTCATGGGCCTGAGCACCGGCGCCGCCGTGCTGATCGGGCAGGCCTTTGGCGCGGGCGAACACGGCAGGATCAGAGGCGTCGTCGGTACGACGCTCGCGGTCGGCATGCTGCTGTCGATCTCGATCGCACTGGTCGGCGGGATCTTCAGCCGGCAGTTGATGATCATGCTTGCCACGCCCGCGGACATTCTCGATCAGGCCAGCGCCTATGCGCGCATCATGCTGTTGACGATGCCACTCGGCTTCGTCTTCCTGCTGATGACGGCGATGATCCGCGGTGTCGGCGATGCACTGACGCCGCTGCTGGCGCTGGCGTTGTCGACCGCGATTGGTCTGATCCTGACGCCGATGCTGATCAGGGGATCGTTCGGAATGCCTACCGCCGGCATCACCAGCCCGGCCTGGGCGGCTGCGATCTCCAATGCGCTGACGCTGATCGTGCTGGCCATCTATCTGCGGCGGACAAGACATGCGCTCGCACCTGATGCAGCATTGCTGCGACATCTGCGGCTCGATCGCGCCATGCTCGGAAAAATCCTCGGCATTGGCCTGCCGAGCGCGATCGGCATGGTGGCGATGGCGATCGCCGAGCTGGTCCTGCTCGGTCTCGTCAACGGCTTTGGCTCCAACGCCACCGCCGCTTATGGCGCCGTCAACCAGGTGATGGGCTACACGCAGTTCACGGCGATGTCGATTTCGATCGCGGTCTCGATCCTCGGTGCGCAGGCGGTCGGCGGCGGGGACAGGGCACGACTCGACGGCATCGTCCGCACCGGCCTCGCATTAAACCTCGTGTTGACCGGCGGGCTGGTCGCGCTGATCTACCTGGCGCCGCGCGCGGTGCTCGGCCTCTTCATCACCGACGGCGCCGTGCTCGATCTGGCGAAGGGGTTGCTCTTCATCGCCCTGTGGAGCTCGGTGCCGTTCGGCATGGCGACGGTGTTTTCCGGCGCGATGCGGGCCGCGGGCGTGGCGCTGACGCCGATGCTGCTGGCCATCTTCGCGATTCTCGCGATCGAGCTGCCATCCGCGGTGATCCTGAGCCGCACCATCGGCCTTGAGGGAGTGTGGGCGGCCTATCCCATCGTGTTCTGCGCCATGTTCGTTTTGCAGATGGGCTATTACCTCCTGGTGTGGCGCAGGCGGGCGATCCGGCGCCTGATCTGATCATCAAGATATTATGACCATCATTAAACGGTGGACCTGTGGCGTACCCTGCGCCACAATGCGTGAAAGGCCAGATTAAAAAGCCAGGTCAGGGAGAACGATTTTGACCCGCACAGCCCCCCAATTCCTGTTCGATTTCGGCAGCCCGAACGCCTATCTCAGCCATCTCGCGATTCCGGCGATCGAGCAGCGCATCGGCGTCAAATTCGAATACGTGCCGATCCTGCTCGGCGGCATATTCAAGTCGACCAACAACAAGTCGCCGGCCGAGACGCTGGCCGGCATCAAGAACAAGCGCGAATTCCAGATGGTCGAGACCGAGCGCTTCATCAAGCGCTTCAAGGTCAAGCCTTACGTCATGAATCCCTTTTTCCCGGTCAACACGCTGAACCTGATGCGCACCGCGATCGCGGCGCAGGCCGAGGGCGTGTTCGAGAAATATGTCGAGGCCGCCTTCCACCACATGTGGCGCGAGCCAAAGAAGATGGACGACCCTGAAGTCGCCGCGAAAGCACTGGCCTCCTCCGGCCTCGATGCCCAAAAATTGTTCGCCCGGGCCCAGGAGCCGGACGTGAAGGGCAAGCTGATCAAGAACACCGAGGAGGCGGTCGCCCGCGGCGCGTTCGGTTCGCCCACCTTCTTCGTCGGCAACGAGATGTTCTTCGGCAAGGAGCAGCTGCGCGAGGTCGAGGAGATGGTGCTGGGCGCATAGCCCCCTCATTCTCCGGCGACAGAATGTGATCGTGGCAACATTCCGGATTGCTTCGCTTCGCGCGCCAGGGCGACTATAGATGGGCCGCCAACAGCAACAATAAGGACAATCCCATGCGTATCCTCGTGGTCGGCGCCGGCGCCATTGGCGGCTATTTTGGTGGCAGGCTGTTGCAGGCCGGCCGCGACGTCACCTTCCTGGTCCGCCCCAGGCGCGCCAGTGAGCTGGCGAGCGCAGGCCTCGTCATCAAGAGCCCGAATGGCGACGTGACGCTGAAGAATCCTCCGACGGTGCAAGCCGACAAGCTCGCGGAAAAATTCGACGTCGTGCTGCTGAGCTGCAAGGCGTTCGACCTCGACGACGCCATCAAGTCGTTTGCGCCGGCGGTCGGGCCGAATACGGCCATCATCCCCATGCTCAACGGCATGAAGCATCTCGACACGCTGGATGCCAGGTTCGGCAAGGAGCGCGTGCTCGGCGGCCTCTGCGCCATCGCCGCGACGCTGAACGAGCAGCGCGAGGTGGTGCAGCTCCAGCCGATGCAGTCGCTGAATTTCGGCGAGCGCGACGGACAATTGTCGGACCGGGTCAAGGCGATCGACGAGGCCTTCAAGAGTGGCATCAAGGGCGCCGCCGCCAGCCAGAACATCATGCAGGACATGTGGGAGAAGTGGGTGTTCCTCTCCTCACTCGCCGCGAGCACCAGCCTGATGCGCACCTCGGTCGGCAACATCCTCGCCGCTCCCGGCGGTAGGGACTTCCTGCTCGGCATGCTCGATGAGACAAGCGCGATTGCCACCGCATCAGGCTATGCGCCGGGCGGACCGTTCTTCGAGCGCGTGAAGGGCAACCTCACCACCGAAGGCTCGCCAATGACGGCCTCGATGTTCCGCGACATCAAGGCCGGCCTTCCGGTCGAAGCCGACCACGTCATCGGCGACCTCATCGCGCGCGCCGACGCCGCCAAGGTGCCGGTGCCGAAGCTGCGCATCGCGTACACGCATTTGAAGGCGTATGAGAAGCAGCGGGCGGGGTAGGGCCCGCCACACTCCGCTGTCGTCCCGGACAGCGCAGCGCAGATCCGGGATCCATAACCACAGGGAGTGGTTATGGAGCGAGGTGGTCACTCCAAGTCTTCGCCAAATTCGATCTACTGGCTATGGGTCCCGGGTTCGCGCTACGCGCGCCCCGGGACGACGTGCTGTGTTTGCGGCAACAGCTTCGCGCTATTTGTAATGCGCCAGATAATGCGCGACCGCGGTGATCTCTTCCTCACTCATCGCGTAGGCGACGTCCGCCATCGCGGCGACGCCGCCGCCGATGCGCTGGCCGGCCTTGTAGTCGTGCAGCGCTTTCACGAGATATTCCTCGCGCTGGCCGGCGATGCGCGCCACCGCCTTGGTGCCGGCGAAACTATCGGTGTGGCATGAGGCGCAGCGGCGGCCGACCGCGACCTGCGCGCCCTTCTTCGACAGATCGGAGTCCTTGTCCTCCGGACCTTTCGGCGGCGTCAGCGACGAAAAATAGGCGCCGAGATTGCGGATGTCCTCGTTGCTGATCTCCTCGGCGATCGGCTGCATCTGCTCGTTCTTGCGCGAGCCGGCGCGGAAGAACACGAGCTGCCATTGCAGGAATTGATCGGGCTGGCCAGCGAGCGAGGGGATATTCTCGGTCTGCGAGATGCCGTTCTCACCATGGCAGCCGGCGCAGACTTCCGCCTTGGCCTTGCCGGCGGCGATGTCGGCGGCGCTGGCGGGGAGGAATCCTAGCGCGAGGAGCGCAGCCGCGACCATTGCGTGCGAGATGAACTGCCGGCACATGATGGGAATTCCGATCCGTCGAACTCGTCATTCCGGGGCGCGCTACTTGGTGCGAGCCCGGAATCCATAACCACGAGCCGGGTTATGGGTTCCGGACTCGCGCTGGCGCGCGATCCGGAACGACGGCAGGAGATGCTAAATGAAAGAGGCTGCGGCCGACACCGGTCGCAGCCTCCATGTCACGTCGCGCTACTTCTTGCTGTAGCTTATGCGATAGATCGCGCCGGCCCAGTCGTCGGCGACGAGGATCGAGCCATCCTTGGCGAGGATGATATCGCTGGGACGGCCGAGATAGCCCTGGTCGCCCTCGAGCCAGCCGGAGGCGAACACCTCCTGCTTGGCGTTCTTGCCGTCGGGCCCGACGATCACCCGCATGATGCGCGCGCCCTGGTATTTGTGACGATTCCAGGAGCCGTGCTCGGCGATCAGGATGTTGTTCTTGTACTCGGCGGGGAACTGGTCGCCGGTATAGAACTTCATGCCGAGCGGAGCGACGTGCGCGCCGAGGTTCAGCACGGGCGGCGTGAACTCGGAGCATTTGTGGCCCATGGCGAACTTCGGATCGGGAAGGTCGCCCTGGTGGCAATAGGGATAGCCGAAATGCTCGCCCATTTTCGAGATCATGTTCAGCTTGTCTGAGGGCAAATCGTCGCTGACCCAGTCGCGCGCGTTCTCAGTGAACCAGTACTTGCCGGTTCGCGGATCGACATCGCCGCCGACCGAGTTGCGAACGCCAAGCGCATAGACCTCGGCATTGCCAGTCTTGGGATCGACGCGCCGGATCTGCGACACGCTGGTGGGCGGGACGCCGATGTTGAAGGGCGGTCCAAACGGAATGTAGAACCAGCCTTCCTTGTCGACCGCGATGTACTTCCAGCCATGCGCGGCATAGGACGGCATGTCGTCATAGACGACCTTGCCCTCGCCGAGCTTGTCCAGATTGGCTTCGGCGTTGTCGTAGCGGATCAGCTTGTCGACGGCGATGACGTAGAGCGCGCCGTCCTTGAAGGCGAGACCGGTGGGCATGTTCAGCCCCTTGAGGACGGTCTTGACCTCCTTCTTTCCGTTGTTGTCCTTGATGGCATAGACGTTGCCGAGGCCGAACGAACCGACGAACAGCGTGCCCTTGTCACCCCAGGCCATCTGCCGCGCCGCGAGAACGCCGGGCGCATAGACTTCGATCTTGAAGCCGGCCGGCAGCTTGATCTTCTTCATCATCGCCGCGAGCTCGGCCTCCGACGCGCCGGTCGGCGGTCCCGACGGCGGCGCGAGGCCCTTCTGCGCCTCGGTCTCGTCGCCAAGGAACCAGTCATCCGGCGGATGGGTCCAGAACTCCTTGGTGCCGGATTCGTATTTCTTCAGCGGTTTGCTTTTGTCCTGCGCGTTGACCGCACTGGTTCCCGCAAGAAGGGCAACCGCCGCAAGCGCCAACACGGATCGATGGAACATCGATGTCATCGCGTTACTCCCCTAAGGCAGCCGTCAGGGCTGCAAATTATTTTGTTATGGCTCGTCGAGAGGCGAAGTCTGGGGTCTGCCCGTGAGGCAGACGCAAAAAGGTTAGCACATCTGCGGGCGGTGAGAAGCGCGCCGCGTTCGCCGCGTTTGCACTCGATAGAAGTTGAGACGGATTTTCTCTCGTCGCGAGACCGGCGACGACAATGATCTCGCTGCAACGCGGAATCGAACGAGTGCGCGGCTGGTTTGCAGGCAGCAATGGGAGGCGTCGCGCAAGAAACGCGAAAACAACCCCATGCACAGTAGAACGGGTCAGGCGGCGTGGCGCCCGGTGAACCCGGCTAGACATCTGACGTGTCGAGCAAAACCACGATTGCGGCGCTTACGAGACGATGGGGTAGGGCCCGTCGTCAAATACGGCGTCATGATAGCCTTTCGATCCGACCTCGCGCGCCAGTGCACTGCGAAAATCGCGGCCCTCGCGAAGGCAGTTCAGCACATGCGCGAAGTCGAATTCGGGCCGCCAGCCGAGCTCGCGCCGCGCGCGCGCATTGACATAGACGCGGTCGATCTCGGGAAAGAGCCGCCAGCCACGCGCGGCATAGAGTTGCGCGCAATCCGGATAGAGCTCGCGCACGACGCCGGCAGCGTCCCGCGCCAGCGCCGCGAGATGGCGTTGTTCGAACGGGCTCGTCGCCGAGACGATGTAGCGGCCGAAACCGATCTTCGGCGCGCGTTCAGCGGCGAGCAGATGGGCGCTCACCGCGTCCGCTATATCCAGCCGGCGATAGAGCAGCTCGTTGGCCTGCGCGTTCTCCAGCGGGTAGGCCGACCGCATCGCGGGATCGTCATCGTCCTCCGGAAAGAAGCGCGAGGTCCGCAAGACCACGACCGGCAGCCCACGCTCGCGGAAGAACAGCTCGCAGAGATTTTCGGCCATCAGCTTGGTCGTGCCGTAGATGTTCTTCGGCACCGGCGGCAGGTCCTCGGTGACCCACACCGCTGCCTGTCCAGCCTCCGGCCTGAGCTGCGAGCCGAACGCGCTGGTGGTGCTGGTGAAGACGAAGCTGCGCACGCCTGCGGCGACGGCCGCCTCGAGCAGATTGAGCGTGCCGGTGACGTTGGTGTCGATGAAATCCTGCTTGCTGTGGGTCGCGACATGCGGCTTGTGCAGCGTCGCGGTGTGGATCACGGCAGTGACGCCGTCCATCTGCTCCCGCACGAAATCGGGGTCGACGACCGAGTCGACAGCATCGGTGAAGGGCGATGGCTTCAGATCGATCCCGCGCACAGGTGATCCGCGCCCGCGGAGCATCCGGACAATCGCCTCGCCGAGGTGTCCCGCGCTGCCGGTGACCAGAATTGTCATGTCGGACCCAATTCAGCCGCCAGCGGCGTGGGAAACCACGACCTGACCGGGCTTGGCTGGATGCTCTGGGAAAAATTGGAGCGGGCGAAGGGGCTCGAACCCTCGACCCCGACCTTGGCAAGGTCGTGCTCTACCACTGAGCTACACCCGCATCCTGTGTCGGTCGCATGACTGCGCCGACAACGGCTGTCGTATGCCAAAAGCGGACGCCGAATGCAACAGCTACCGGCGGCATAGATTCGCATCTTCCGGCCTATATGGACCCCAAAACCGGCCCAATCGGCCAAAAATGCCGCGGAGCCCCCCGAATCAGCGCCCATGGATTGAAATTCGGCCGGCCCGGCCCAATTTTAGGCTGACAGCAACGCATATGAATTGGCGACGTGCTAAAGAGCCGCCATTCCAGACATGAGACGAGGGGATCCCGTGACGATCATCGACCAGGGTAACGGAGCGCCGGGCCCGGCTGCGGCCGATCTGATCAAGGACACCACCACCCAGACCTTCGTGAAGGACGTCATCGAGGAATCGAAGCGCCAGCCGGTGCTGATCGACTTCTGGGCGGAGTGGTGCGGCCCCTGCAAGCAGCTCACCCCGATCCTCGAAAAGGTGGTCAAGGCGGCGAAGGGCAAGGTCAAGCTGGTCAAGATGAACATCGACCAGCACCCGGCGATCCCGGGCCAGATGGGCATCCAGTCGATCCCGGCCGTGATCGCCTTCGTCAACGGCCAGCCGGCCGACGGTTTCATGGGCGCGGTGCCGGAGAGCCAGCTCAACGCCTTCATCGAGAAGCTGACCAAGGGCGTCACCGCGCCGGGCGAGGTCAACATCGCCGAGATCGTGCAGGAAGCGGATGCCGTGCTCGCCGAGGGCGATGCCGCCGCGGCCGCACAGATCTACGCCGAAGCGCTGCAGCACGACGCGACCAACATCGCGGCGCTTGCGGGCCTTGCGAAATGCTACACCCTCTCCGGCGCGATCGAGCAGGCCAAGCAGACGCTGGCAATGGTGCCGGAATCCAAGCGCAACGATCCCGCCGTGAAAGCCGTGCAGACCGCGATCGATCTTGCCGAGCAGGCGGAGCAGCTTGGGCCGGTGGCCGAGCTGGAACAGAAAGTCGCCGCAAACCCGCTCGATCATCAGGCCCGATTCGACCTTGCGACCGCGCTGAACGCGCAAGGCAACCGGGCGGCGGCCACCGAGCAGCTGCTCGCGATCATCAAGCGCGACCGCAAATGGAACGACGACGGCGCCCGCAAGCAGCTCGTGCAGTTCTTCGAGGCCTGGGGCGGCACGGATGATGCAACGGTCGAGGGACGCAAGCGCTTGTCGATTATCCTGTTTTCATAAGGCGTCTGCTGGAGCACGATCTTTCGGGAAACCGCTGCGGAGTTTCCCGTATCTCGCTATAGCAGGGGCTGATCACGTCAACCGGGGACCGCGCACCAGATGCCGATCAACATCGAATATCGCGGGCCCGCCGACCTTCCGGAGATCATTCCGGTGTTTCCGCTGCCGGGCGCGCTGCTGCTGCCGCGGGGCCAGATGCCGCTCAACATCTTCGAGCCGCGCTACCTTTCGATGGTCGACGATTGCTTCCGCGACGGCCATCGGCTGATCGGCATGATCCAGCCCGACGCGGCGCATTCGCCGAAGAACTCCGACAAGCCGGCACTGTTCCGCGTCGGCTGCGTCGGTCGCATCACCCAGCTGGCCGAATCCGGCGATGGCCGCTACATCCTCGAGCTGACAGGCGTCTCGCGCTTCAGGGTGGTCGAGGAGCTCGAGGTGCTGACCGCCTACCGGCAGTGCAAGGTGGATTTCTTCACCTTCGTCGACGATTTCATTGCGCGCAAAGGCGAGGACGAGGTTGATCGCGAGGCGTTGCTGACGGTACTGGCGGACTTCCTGAAAGCCAACAATCTCAAGGTCGACTGGGAGGGCGTCGAGAGCGCGCCCAACGAGGCGCTCGTCAACGCGCTGGCGATGATGTCGCCCTATGGTCCCGCGGAGAAGCAGGCCATGCTGGAGGCGATGGATCTGAAGACCCGCGCCGAGATTTTGATCGCGGTGACCGAGATGGACCTCGCCAAGAAGCGCACCAGCGGCGACCCGCCCTTGCAATGAGGGTGCCCGTCGTCATTTCACAAACGTCGTCATGGCCGGGCTGTCCGGCCATGACGGCAAGAGTATCGCCTCAAAAGACTACAAATGACCGCGGATGCGCTTGCGGCCGGTGAACATGGCCCGGATCAAGTTCTCGCGCTGGAGCAGCCCCATCAGCACGACGCCGACGACGTGCAGTACCACCAGCACCATGACGGCATCCGATGCATAGGCGTGCGTGTCCTCGATCCACCATACGCCGAAGAAGGTGACGGTCACCGACATCGCACCAGTGATCGCCGACACCGCGAGCGACAGCAGCAGCGCCACCAGCATCAAGGTGCCGGCGGGATTGAGTCCGATATAGCGGCCGGTCATGCCGCGGCGCAGATTCCAGAGGTAACTCGGCGCGGCACGAAGCCTGACGCCGACCATGCGGAAGCGCGAATAGCGGCTTCCCCAGACGCCCCAGACCAAGCGGAAGGCCAGAAGCGCGAGCACGGTATAGCCGACGATGCGATGAAGGCTGTCATGAACCGTAGGCGTGAACCACGCGGCCAGAACGCTGGCGGCGAGAGCCCAGTGCCAGAGGCGCAGAGGGAGGTCCCAGACCGTGACTGTCCGCGAAGCGGTTCGATCCGCGGGGGTCCCGTCGGACACCCCGCGTGCTTCTGGCGCCGCTTCGTCGATCAAGCGAGGACCACCCTCAATTCCTGCTGACTTGGCAAAAGTTACTTGGCGATCGTGTGCTTCAGGCTGAGATCTTCGGGGCTGTAGAACAGCTCGTAGAGCTTGCCTTCCTTGACGCCGTAGACCTCATAGCACGAGCCTTCGATCTTAGAGCGTCGCACTTCGTAACCCAGTGCCTTGGCCTTGGCTTCGGCTTCGCTGGCCGGCTTCCACGACGCCTTGTCGAGCTTGGTGCAGTCCTTGAAACCATCGGCCATGGCCGCCGATCCCGCGCCCATTCCGATCGTCAGTGCAATGGCAACACAACGAATGACCTTCACGAACTTTCCTCCTCTGTCCTGTGCGCTGCGCGGAGCCGCGAAGCGAGACCGAAGGAAGCAAACGAAATGATGAAGTCAATCCGCTACGCGCGTGCGAAGCTTTAGAGTTATTCTAACGATCCGAAAAAGATCAGCGCTGTCCGAATGCAGCGCGCATTTGACGGCCGGCTGCGGCCTTACGCCTCACGGTTTGCCACGGCGTGCTAATAGCCGGCAACCGCCAGCGCGACGACGGCGCTGAGCGCCATCCAGCCGAAGTGCCGGCCGCGCGTCGCCCAGGCGTTGGCGCAGGCTGACAAGCCGAACACACTGGCCATGGTGATGACGATCCAGTGGCGCGCAGGTGCCGAGTCCATCCAGGGCGCCGCGATCAAGAGCACGCCACCGCCGATCCAGGCGACGGTCGAGGCCTGCCAGACCAGACGGATCAGGATGCGAAGCCGTTCCGGTTCGATGCGGGCACGGGGGAAGACCTTGGTCTCGCCGAGGACGCCATGGATCAGGGCCACGGCAATGGCCGCAACGCCGGCACATTGGAGCAAGAGATCGCGCATCGACGCCTCCATACAGTTATGTATGGAGTATTAAGCGCTGGCAAGCCGCCTGTCAATACACTAGTGTATGGCTGAATTTCCGGAACCCGCCATGACCGAGCAACTCTCCACCGACGACTGGATCAAGCAAGGCCTGAAGACGCTCGCCAGGAGCGGCTTCACGGCGCTGAAGGCCGATCCGCTCGCAAAGGCTATGGGGGTTTCGCGTGGCAGCTTCTATTGGCACTTCGCCGATCTCGGCGCGTTCCACGCCGCCATCCTGAAGCGCTGGCGCGAGATCGCGGCCGAGCAGATCATCGCCGATGTCGAGGCCGGCGGCGGCGAACCGCTGATGGCGCTGCTGCGGCGAAGCTTTGGCGCGCGGCTCGATCTCGAGCGCGCGGTGCGCAACTGGGCGGCGTTCGATGCGTCCGCGCTGGTCGCGGTCCGCGCGATCGACCGCCGCAGGATCGACTATATCGAGGCGTTGCTCGCGATGCGGGGACTCGCGCCGGCGATGGCGCAGGCGCGGGCGCAGATCCTGTACTGGACTTTCCTCGGCTTTGCCCTGTCGGGCGCGCCGGTGCCGGCCGTACGGCTGCAGCGCCTGCTCGACGAGATCCTGCGGATGGTGTCCGCCTAAGGTTCCTATTTTGACGCGTTTTCTTCACGCGAACCGGTACCCACTTCGCTCGAAGACGCTGTGGCGGGCCCGATGGGCGGACGCGATTTTCTATGCTAGAGGCAGGTGATTGCCGGAGACAAAAATGAACACGCCCACTGAACGCCCCGAGAACAGCGTCGATCCCAAACTGCTGGAGATTCTGGTCTGCCCGCTGACCAAGGGTCCGCTGGAATTCGATTCCGCGCGGCAGGAGCTGATCTCGCGCAGCGCCAAGCTCGCCTACCCGATCCGCGATGGCATCCCGATCATGCTGCCGGAAGAGGCGCGGAAGATCGATTGAGGATTAGGGTGGCGCACGATGACCGCGCCTCACACTCACTGTCGTCCTCGCGAACGCGGGGACCCATAACCACGGGGAGACTTGTGGCGCGAGCTGGTCACTCCGAGTCTTCGCCAAACTCTTGCTGCGGCGTATGGGTCCCGGATCTGCGCTTCGCTTGTCCGGGACGACAGCGGAATTTGCGGCTACAACGCCTCGCCCTTCAACAACCGCGGCACCTCGCCGGTCAGTCCGGCGGCCTGGCGGATGAAGAGATTCTTCAGCGGCGGGGCGCGGTCGACGAGGCCGAGGCCGATGTCGCGGACGGTGCGCAGCAGCGTCGACTGGTTGGAGAACAGGAAGTTCAGCGAGTTGGTGGCAACGCCCATCGCCATCGTGTCGAAACGGCGCCAGCGCTGATAGCGCTCGAGCACATCGGCTGCGCCCAGATCCATGCCGAGCCGCGCGGCATCGACGACGACTTCGGCCAGTGCGGCGACGTCCTTTAGCCCCATGTTGAGACCCTGGCCCGCGATCGGGTGGATGACATGCGCGGCATCGCCGACCAGCGCGAGGCGCTCGGCAATGAAGGAGCGCGCGACGAAATAGGACAGCGGAAACGCGCGCGGCTTGTCGAGCGCCTTCACCTCGCCGAGATGCAGACCGAAGCGCTGCTCCAGCTCACCGTGAAACTCCTCGTCGCTCAACGCAATGATGCGCGCGGCCTCAGCTCGGCGCTCGGTCCACACCAGCGAGGAGCGTTTGCCCATGAGCGGCAGGATCGCGAACGGTCCCGCGGGCAGAAAATGTTCTTCAGCGCGGCCTTCATGGTCGCGCTCGTGGCTGACGGTGACGACGATGCCGGACTGATCATACTCCCAGCCATGGGTGGCGATGCCGGCGCGCTCGCGCAGCTTCGACCGCGCGCCGTCGGCGGCGACCAGCAGGCTCGCCGCGATGACGCTGCCGTCGCCGAGCGTCACGTCGATGCCATCGGAACGCGCGTCGTAGGACAACACAATGGTGGCGCGAAGATCGATGCCCTCGGCCTCGGCGCGGGCCACCAGCGCGTCGATCAGACGGCGGTTCTCGACCATATGCGCAAAGGACTCGCCCGGCGCGACATCGCCGGCGAAGTTCAGGAACACCGGACGGGTGGCGTCTTCCAGCTTGGAATCGGTGACGACCATGTCGAGGATCGGCTGCGCCTCGCTCCTGACGTCGTCCCAGACGCCGATCGCCTCGAACAGGCGGCGGCAGGCGGCCACGATCGCGGTGGCGCGCGGGTCGCGGCTCGGCCTCGTGGCGAACGCAGGATCAGCGACGATGACGGGAATCTCGGGGCCGAGCCCCTGACGCAACGCCAGCGCCAGCGCCAGGCCCGCAAACGCGCCGCCGCCAATGACAATGCTACCCTGTACCGACATACCCAATCCCTGGCTCACTCTTGGTCTTGCTAGCAGACTTGAGGTGGGCGAAACAGTGCAGTGAAACAAGGGCGGAACTCGCCCACCATGTCATTCCGGGGCGCGACCAGGTCGCGAGCCCGAAATCCATAACCACAGGCCGGGGTTATGGATTCCGGGCATGCGCCGTTCCGGCGCATCCCGGAATGACGACCAGAGAAATCCGGAGCTGTGTCATGTCCAAGAGCCTGATCGACCTGATCTCGATCCTCGACCTCGAACAGCTCGAGGTGAATCTGTTCCGCGGCAACAGCCCGAAGACGAGCTGGCAGCGGGTGTTCGGCGGCCAGGTGATCGGGCAGGCGATGGTGGCGGCCTGCCGCACCGTCGAGGGCCGGCTGCCGCATTCGCTGCATTGCTATTTCATCCTGCCGGGCGATCCGCAGATCCCGATCATTTACCAGGTCGAGCGCCTGCGCGACGGCAAGAGCTATTCGACCCGCCGGGTCACCGCGATCCAGCACGGCAACGCGATCTTCTCGATCATGGTGTCGTTCCACACCGATGAGGAGAGCGCGTTCGATCATCAGGACAAGATGCCCGAGGTGCCGCCGCCGGAAAAGCTCACGGCGGAGGAGGTGGCGAAGCAGCCGATGTTCAAGGAGATGCCGGAGTTCATCCGCCGCTACTACGAGTCGGATCGTCCGATCGAGTTGCGCCCGGTCGAGCTCAGCCGTTATTTCGGCGAGAAGATCGACGACGGCCGCATTCACGTCTGGATCAGGACCGCGGCGAAGCTGCCCGACGATCCGGCGCTGCACATGTGCGCGCTGGCCTATGCCTCGGACTTTTCGCTGCTGGACGCGATCATGGCGCGCTACGGTCGCACCCTGTTCGACAAGCGCATGATGCCCGCGAGCCTCGACCATGCGATGTGGTTTCACCGCCCGTTCCGCGCCGACGAATGGTTGCTCTACGCGCAGGATTCACCGAGCGCGCAGAGCGGCCGCGGCCTGACCCGCGGTTCGATCTTCAAGCCCGACGGTACGCTGGTGGCGTCCGTCGCGCAGGAAGGTTCCGTGCGCGAACGGAGGGGCTGATCGTCAGAGCGATCCGCGCGGTGCAAGCCCGAATTGCGACACGTACCAGCGGCCGTACCACCGCAGCATCCACGGAATCGGGATGATCAAGCTACAGGCCAGCGAGAACACCACCGTACGCCACAGGACCTGCCAGCCGCTGCCGGTGAACACGATCTCGCGCCGCGTACCCTCGGTATTGCGGCAGATCCAACGCATCCAGAACACCAGCACCCAGGCCCAGCCGATGATGGTGATGGTCGAGATGAGCATCAGAAGATACCAGCCGACATAACCGATCGCGCTGCCCTGGAACGAGATCGGCAGACGCTCGCCGTTCGAGGTGAGATTGGCTACGATCCAGCGGAGGATCACCCAGGCGAAGAAGGCATTGGCGATCGTCGCGAGAAGGGGCGCGTACGAAATGCCGGTGGCGCCGGCATAAGTCAGCAGCGCGTTGCCCATCAAGGCCCACCAGATATCCATCGGCTCGCCGGCAAAACCAAAATTCGGGCGGCCCGGCACCTGGATGTGCGACGTTATGTATTTGTAGAACCAGACGGTGACCCATGGTGCGGGGATCACCAGCAACATGCCGATGATGAACACGATGCTGCGGCCGAGAAGACCGAAGGCGCTGAAATCAGCCGACAGCGATCCATCGCCGCCGCCCGCATGACCACCGCCGCCCATCGTCGGCGGACCGCCAGCCGGGACCATCGGGGGCGCACCGCCGCCGATCAGGCCGGGGATTTCGGCTGCCTTCTGCCAGCCGGCCATGCCCTCGGACCACACCAGCGTATCCGGACGCACAATCCCTTGCGCGACCAGGTCGCGGAATTGCCCTTCCGGATAGGGCCCCTGCTGCTTGCCCTCGGATGCGTAGAACCAACTCGCCATGAAGCGTCCCCCTCGAACATACTTTTGTACCGGCCGGGACGTTTGGGTTCACCGCATCCATGCCAAAAATGCATTGTGGAGGATGAACGGATGCCCTGTACAGAGGCGGCCGTTCACACGCGCAAACGTTTTTCCGCTTCAATCTGCAAGTTTTTTATGCCATGTGCCCGGAAAGATGCCAGATTGACGCTGCGCCGGGGACATACGGCGCGGCGCATCCCGGGGAACAGGCCTGACCATGAAACTCGTCGTCGCGATCATCAAACCCTTCAAGCTGGATGAAGTCCGCCAGGCCCTGACAGCGATCGGCGTCCACGGCATGACCGTGACCGAGGTGAAGGGCTATGGCCGCCAGAAGGGTCACACCGAGATTTATCGCGGCGCCGAATATGTCGTGAACTTCCTGCCAAAGCTGCGGATCGAGATCGCGGTTGCCTCCGACATCGCCGACAAGGCCGTCGGCGTGATCACCGCTTCCGCGCGCACCGGGCAGATCGGCGACGGCAAGATCTTCGTCACGCCGATCGACCACGCGCTGCGCATCCGCACCGGCGAGACCGACAGCGACGCGCTTTAGCTTTTGTTTTGACGCGTTTTCCTTACGCGAACCGGCATCCGCTTCGCTCGAAAACGCTCTGATATTTCTTCTTCGATCGCACCGGGCAACGACGCCACAGCGTGCGACGCAATCACGATGCTGGGGGAAACGACATGGCGGGATTGTTGCGCCGCGCAGCCTTTGTGGCTGCGCCGGCCGGATTGATGTCGATCGTCGCCGCGCCCGCGCAGGCAGCAGGCCCCGAGATCAACACCGCCGACACCGCCTGGATGATCGTCGCCACCGCGCTCGTGCTGATGATGACGATCCCGGGGCTCGCGCTGTTCTATTCCGGCATGGTGCGCAAGAAGAACGTGCTTGCGACCATGGCGCAGAGCCTTGCCGCCGTGACGATGATCTCCATTCTCTGGGTCGCGTTCGGCTATTCGCTGTGCTTCGTCGGCGACGGCCCCTGGATCGGCACGCTCGACCGCTGGTTTCTCGCCGGCATGACGATGGACAGTGTCAACCCGGCGGCGAAGACCATCCCGGAAGCGCTGTTCATGCTGTACCAGATGACGTTCGCCATCATCACGGTGGCGCTGGTGGCAGGTTCGGTCGCCGACCGGATGCGGTTCTCCGCCTATCTCCTGTTCTCGGTCGCCTGGTTCATCTTCGTCTATATTCCGCTGGCGCACTGGGTGTGGGGCGGCGGCTTCTTGGCCAGCATGGGCGTGCTGGATTTTGCCGGCGGCCTCGTCGTGCATCTGTCGGCGGGCACCGGCGGCCTCGTCGCCGCCAAGGTGATGGGGCGCCGTCACGGTTACGGTACCGAAAATCTCTCGCCGTTCGACCTCTCGCTTGCCGTGATGGGCACCGGCCTGTTGTGGGTCGGTTGGTTCGGCTTCAACGGCGGCTCGGCCGGCGCCGCCAATTCGCGCGCCGTGCTGGCGATCATCGCGACGCATCTTGCGGCCTGCTCCGGCGCGCTGACCTGGGCTGCGATCGAATGGTCGACCCGGCGCAAGCCGTCGGTGCTCGGCATGATCTCCGGCGCGGTGGCGGGCCTCGGCACCATCACGCCCGCCTCGGGCTTCGTCGCGCCGTGGCACGGCATCGTCATCGGCATCATCGCCGGGGCGGTTTGCTACTGGGCCTGCACCTGGCTGAAGCACCGCTTCGACTATGACGATTCACTCGACGTGTTCGGCGTTCACGGCATCGGTGGCCTGACCGGCACGCTGCTGGCCGGCGTGTTCGCGACCTCCGCGATCGGCGGCACCGCCGGCCTGCTCGAGGGCCATCCGCAGCAGCTCCTGATCCAGCTCTACGGCGTCGCCGTCACCTTCGTCTGGTCGGCCGGCGTGAGCTTCGTCCTGCTCAAGCTGGTCGCGTTGTTCGTACCGCTGCGCGTCTCGCGCGAGCACGAGCTCGAGGGGCTCGATATCTCGCAGCATGGCGAGGCGCTTCAGTAATAGGGGCTTGCGCAGCACATAAGCGCGTGCTTATGTGTTGCCATGATCGAAGCCGACATCTTCAAGGCGCTGGCCGACCCGACCCGCCGAAAGGTCTTTGAGAGGCTCGCTGACGGCAGCCAGAATGCCAGCGCTTTGCGCGACGGCCTGGAGATCAGCCAGCCGGCGATGTCGCAGCATCTGGCCGTGCTGCGCGCGGCGGGCCTGGTGCGCGAGCAGCGGCAGGGCCGTTTTGTGAATTACGAAGTCGACCCGGACGGAATCGTCGCCATCGGGGCATGGCTTGCGCGCTACCGCGCCTACTGGCCGAAGCGCATGGAAGCGCTCGCCGATCTCTTGAAGGATATGGATCAATGAGCGACGAATTGAAGCCCGATCGCCCCGACGCGGCTCTGGTGCTCGAATATGATTTCGATGCGCCGCCGGCAAAGGTCTGGCGCGCCGTGACCATTCCGGCCCTGCGCGAGCGCTGGCTGCCGGATTGCGATCTTGCGGACGCCGAGCCGGAATCATCGATCGCGGGCGAAGAGGTGCGGTACCGGCTTCGCGATTCCGAACCGCCGTTTCGCGAAAGTCACGTCATCTTCCGGATCGAACCGAACGAAGCCGGCGGCACCCGCTTTCGCATCATCCAGCAAGCCTCGGACGGTCGAGCGAAGCTGCCGCAGGCGGCCAACAGCAATCGCTGCCTGATGCGCGCGGCGGCCTGACGGCAAAAGACTTCATCATCCATCATCTGCAGACATGGAGGTCGCCGATGCGCGACATGCTTCAGCTCGTCCCTATGGTCGTCGAGCAATCCGCGCGCGGCGAACGGTCCTTCGACATCTACTCGCGGCTCTTGCGCGAACGCATCATCTTCCTCAATGGCGAGGTCAATGATGCGATGTCGGGCCTCGTCTGCGCCCAGCTGCTGTTCCTGGAGGCGGAGAATCCGAACAGGCCGATCAACCTCTACATCAACTCCTACGGCGGCGTGGTCACCTCCGGCCTCGCGATGTACGACACCATGCAGTTCATCAAGGCGCCGGTCCACACGCTGTGCATGGGCACGGCGCGCTCCATGGGCTCGTTCCTGCTGATGGCCGGCGAGCCCGGGCACCGCGCCGCGCTGCCCAATGCCAGCCTTCACGTGCATCAGCCCCTTGGCGGCTTTCAAGGGCAGGCGTCCGACATCCTGATCCATGCCAACGAAATGCAGGAAACCAAACGGCGCATCATCCGGCTCTATGCGCGACATTGCGGACGCCGCGAGGACGAGGTGGAACGGACCCTGGACCGCGACCATTTCATGACCGCCCAGCAAGGGGTCGAATGGGGACTGATCGACCGGGTCTTTGCGGAGCGCGACGCCGCCTGAACGTCCAAGAGCCGCCTCAGCCGGATACCGTCTGGCAGCCTTTGTCCTGCTGAAGCGGGCAGGCCTGCTGCGCGGGACCCGTGAGCAGGAGCCGGCGGGCTCAATATTTCGCCGCGCGGTTAGGCCTTGACTGTAATAAGATACCTTTACACTGCTCGACCCGTGAGCACCATTGTGTCGGCAGCCTGTCATGCATGTTTTTTAAGCAGCCATGGTCACGCAATAAGCGCGACGTAATAGCGCACTGCACCACGATACCCGCCAAACGCGAAAACACCCGTTTTCATAGTCCGTTAGGCAACACGCCCGATCTGGCACGGCATTTGATTCTAAGGGTCTTGGCTGTGCCCGCGTAGTGAACTTCTCCCTCGTGGCGAACCAGTCGAGAAACGCCCGGCCACGTCCGGACCGGGCCCAAGCGGGGATAGGACCCATGAAAATTGTTATGGCGATTATCAAGCCATTCAAGCTGGAAGAAGTCCGGGACGCCCTGACCGCCATCGGCGTTCACGGTCTCACGGTGACGGAAGTCAAGGGATATGGCCGCCAGAAAGGCCATACGGAAATCTATCGCGGCGCTGAATACGCCGTGAGCTTCCTGCCCAAAATCAAGATCGAAGTCGCCGTCGCCTCCGACCAGGTCGACAAGACCATCGACGCCATCACGTCCGCCGCAAAAACCGGACAGATCGGCGACGGCAAGATCTTCGTCATCAACCTCGACCATGCGGTTCGCATCCGCACCGGCGAGGCCGATGCCGCGGCCCTCTGATTTCGCGCTCAACATTTACCAATCAGGAGTGAATAAAATGACGTTTAAGCGTCCCTATGGCGCGGGATTGGCGGCTCTCGCAGTCGGCCTGTTCGCTGCGACCGCAGCCTACGCCGAGCCAACGGTCAACAAGGGAGACAACGCCTGGATGCTGACATCGACAGTGCTCGTGCTGTTGATGACGATCCCCGGCCTCGCGCTGTTCTACGGCGGCCTCGTCCGTTCCAAGAACATGCTCTCCGTCCTGATGCAGGTGTTCTACACCGTCTGCGTCGTCACCGTGATCTGGGCCGTGTACGGCTACAGCCTCGCCTTCACCGGCGGTTCCGACTTCATCGGCGGCTTCTCCAAGGCCTTCATGATGGGCGTCACCACCGACTCGAAGGCCGCGACCTTCTCGGTCGACGCCAATATCTCGGAGCTCATCTACATGTGCTTCCAGATGACCTTCGCGGCGATCACGCCGGCCCTCATCGTCGGCGCCTTCGCCGAGCGCATGAAGTTCGCCGCGCTCGCCCTGTTCGTGCCGCTCTGGGTCACGCTGATCTACTTCCCGATCGCGCACATGGTCTGGTACTGGCCCGGCCCGGACATGATCCAGGACGCTGCCAAGGCGCTGGCGGCTGCTGGTGACGCGGCTGCCAAGACGGCGGCGCAAACCAAGCTCGACGAGATCAACGCCGACGCCGGCTGGATCTTCAAGATGGGCGCGATCGACTTCGCAGGCGGCACCGTGGTGCACATCAACGCCGGCATCGCAGGTCTCGTCGGCGCCCTGCTGATCGGCAAGCGCGTCGGCTACGGCAAGGAGCTGATGGCTCCGCACTCGCTGACGATGTCGATGATCGGCGCCTCGCTGCTCTGGGTCGGCTGGTTCGGCTTCAACGCCGGCTCCAACCTCGAAGCCAACGGCGGCGCAGCCCTCGCCATGACCAACTCCTTCGTCGCCACCGCAGCCGCCGCGCTGTCGTGGATGTTCGCGGAGTGGATCATCAAGGGTCACCCGTCGGTGCTCGGCGTCATCTCCGGCGCCGTCGCGGGCCTGGTGGCGGTGACACCCGCGGCCGGCTTCGCCGGCGTGATGGGTGCGATCGTCCTCGGCCTCGTGGTCGGCGTGGTCTGCCTGTTCTTCTGCACCGTCGTGAAGAATGCGCTCGGCTACGACGACAGCCTCGACGTGTTCGGCGTGCACTGCATCGGCGGCATCGTCGGCGCCCTCGGCACCGGCATCCTCGTCAACCCGGCACTCGGCGGCGCGGGCATCATGGACTACACCGCGATCCCGCCGAAGGTGGCCGATTACGACTTCGCGGTGCAGATGCTGGCCCAGATCAAGGCCGTTTGCACCACGCTGGTGTGGTCGGGCGTCGGTTCGGCGATCCTCTACAAGGTCGTCGACGTGATCGTTGGCCTCCGCGCCAATGTCGAGACCGAGCGTGAAGGCCTCGACATCACCGAGCACACCGAGCGCGCCTACAACATGTAAGTGTTCTCCCGGGGCGCGATTTCCTCGGAGATCGCGCCCAGAACTACGGTTCGGGCACATACCCGGCAATGCCCTGACCGTTGAGGGGCTCCAGCGCAAGTTGGAGCCCCTTTCTTTTTGCCGAACTCTTTTTGACGGTGCGCCCAAGAAAAAGATTGCCATTCCAGATGGCCGGCGCAGAAATATCGACCACAACGAAAAAGCACATCGGGAGGTCGTCATGCGTTTGGAAGGCGGATGCTATTGCGGCGAAGTGCGCTACGTGGCCGAGGGCGATCCCATGATGCAGGCCCAGTGTCATTGCCGCGAGTGTCAGTACATCTCGGGCGGCGCGCCCAACACCTTCATCGCGATGCCGGTGGCCGGCTTCAGCTACATCATCGGACAACCCAAGCAGTTCACGCGCAAGGACCTCGAGCGCGCCGTGACACGCGAGTTCTGCCCCGAATGCGGCACGCATCTGGTGACCAAGGTTCCGGGCTTGCCGGCCGCAATCCTGAAGGTCGGCACGCTGGACGAGCCGGAACGGTACCATCCGCAGATGGCGATCTACACCTGCGACAAGCAGGAGTTTCATGCGATCCCCGCAGGCATGGCGACGTTCGAAAAGCTGCCGGCGCACTGAGGAGCGCTTATATCGCCAAGCTCGTCGTGCCCGGGCTTGTCCCGGGCACCCACGTTCTTGGACGTCCCCGGAAAGGGCGTGGATGGCCGGGGCAGGCGCGGCCATGACGGGGGCTTGGAGGCCCACGCATCCCATTGCTATCCGGCCTCATAATTCCCGGTCTGGACGGACCGGCCGACCGATGGTTAATCGCGTCTTAACCTCGCCCTATCTATGGTGAACTGAACCGCTTCCCGCCGGCGCCTTGGTGCGACCGGCTGTTCCAAGAGTGCTGGCGTCCAGAATGGCTATGACCGCTTCATCCAGTGCGCCGCAGGCCAGTGGAAGCCCCGATACCGAACGCTCGCCCTTCGTCCGGCTGAACGAGCTCTTGGCCCCCCATCAACCGGGCAAGCCCTTGATTTCGCTTGCCGTCGGCGAGCCCCAGCATCCCGTGCCTGACTTCGTCGGCCCGGTGCTGGCCAAGCACATCGCCGATTTTGGCCGTTACCCGGCGAACAAGGGCACCGACCCGTTCCGCCAGGCCGCAGGCGCCTGGCTGTCGTCGCGGTTCAAGCTGCCGCGGCCGCTCGACCCCGAGACCGAGATTCTCGTCCTCAATGGCAGCCGCGAAGGTCTGTTCCTCGCCGCGATCGCGGCCGCGCGCTATGTCGGCCCGCGTCCCGGCAAGCCCGCCATCCTGATGCCGAACCCGTTCTATCCGGTCTATGGCGCCGGCGCCCGCGCAGCCGCCTGCGAGCCGGTCTATCTGCCGACCACGGTCGAAAACGGCTTCCTGCCCGATCTCGACGCCATCGACGAAGCAACGCTGGCGCGCACGGTGGCGTTCTATCTGGCCTCGCCCGCCAATCCGCAGGGTTCGGTCGCCAGGCCCGACTATTTCAGGCGGTTGAAGCAGCTCGCCGACCGCTATGGCTTCGTGATTCTCAGCGACGAGTGCTATTCCGAGATCTACACCCGCGAGGCCCCGGGCAGCGCGCTCGAATGCGCCGGCCCCGATTTCACCCGCGTGGTTGCGTTCCAGTCGCTGTCAAAACGCTCCAACCTGCCGGGCCTGCGTGTCGGCTTCGCCGCCGGCGACAAGAAGTTCATCGGCATGTTCCTCGAGCTGCGCAACATCGCTGCGCCCCAGGTGCCGGTGCCGCTCCAGCATGTCGCAACCGTTGCCTACGGCGACGAGGCGCATGTCGAGGAGAACCGTCGGCTCTACCGGACCAAGTTCGATCTCGCCGACCAGATCATCGGCAATCGCTACGGCTATCGCCGGCCCGATGCCGGCTTCTGCGTCTGGCTCAACACATCCGACATCGGCGACGACGTGTCGGTGTGTCTAAGACTCTTCACGGAAGCAGGCGTGCGCGTTGTGCCCGGCAGCTTTTTGGCGCGGCTCCAGCCCGACGGCTTCAATCCCGGCGCGGGCTACATTCGCCTCGCGCTGGTGCAGGATGGCGAGACCACGGCGCAGGCGCTGCACCGGCTGGTCGAGACTCTGGGTTAGGCGGGGCCCATGAGCATGTCGGCGATCGAACGTGTCATTCCACTGGTCGGCCATTTGCCGCCCTCGATCCGCGAGGCGCTGGGCCGGCGCATGCGCGAGCTCGCCGGCTTCGGCCTGATCACGCTGTCGGGCGTCGCCTCCGCCGCGCTGATGACCTGGTCGGTGCAGGATCCCAGCCTCAGCCACGCCACCTCGCGGCCGATCCGCAACATCCTGGGTTATGCCGGCGCGATCGGCGCCGACCTTGCGATGCAGATCCTCGGGCTCGGCGCGATCATGCTGATCCTGACCGTGGCAGTCTGGGGCTGGCGCATGCTGACCCATCGCCCGTTCGACCGCGAGGCGCTGCGGCTCGGCTCCTGGATCCTCTGCACCGTGATCGCAGCGGGCTTCGTCAGCTGCTGGCCGCATGGCGGCGCCTGGCCGCTGCCGACCGGCCTCGGCGGCGTGGTCGGCGATGCGCTGGTGCGCGCGCCCGCGGTGATCTTCGGACCCGCCGGCACGATCTATCGCATCGTGCTCGGCACGATCCTGTTCGCCGCGATGGCCGCGACCTTCCTGATCGCCTGCGGCCTCGGCGCACGCGAGCATGACGACGAGCTCACGGAGATCGAGGATGACGACAAGCCGCTCGACGAAGACGAAGAGGGCGATCGCGGTTCGGTGTCGCTGGGCTGGCTGTTCCACGCGCTCATGAGCACCAAGGCGCGGCTGATCTGGCTGTGCGGTGCCGCTTACCGCTCGCTGGTCTCGAGCGGACCGAAGACCAAGGCCGTTTCGTTCAGCCGCCAAGAGCCGAATCTCGGAGGCGGACGTGCAGCGCCGTCGATCTCGCCGCAGTCCCAGGACGAAGACGACGAGGACGAGCCCGAAGAAGAAGTGGAAGACGAGGAGGAGGAAGAGGAGGAGCCCGCCGCGCGCGCCCCGCGCAAGAAGGCCGCGCCGAAAGCCGCTTCCAAAAAGTCCTCCGACAAGTTCGAGCTTCCGTCCGTGTCCGTGCTGGCCGCGCCGAAGGCCGGTGATCGCCAGCCGCTCAGCAAGGCCGAGCTGGAAGCCAATTCGCGCTCGCTCGAAGGCGTGCTGCAGGATTTCGGCGTGCGCGGCGAGATCGTGAAGGCCCATCCGGGTCCAGTCGTCACGCTGTACGAGCTGGAGCCCGCGCCGGGCATCAAGTCGTCGCGCGTGATTGGACTTGCCGACGACATCGCACGTTCGATGAGCGCACTGTCGGCGCGTGTCGCGGTCGTGCCCGGTCGCAATGCCATCGGCATCGAGCTGCCGAACGCGCATCGCGAAAAGGTCTATCTGCGCGAGCTGCTGGTCGCCAAGGAGACCGTCGACTCGGTTGCGAAGCTGCCGCTCTGCCTCGGCAAGACCATCGGCGGCGACCCTGTCATCATCGACCTCGCGCGCACGCCGCACATGCTGATCGCCGGTACCACCGGCTCCGGCAAGTCGGTCGCGATCAACACCATGATCCTCAGCCTGGTCTACCGGCTGCGCCCGGACCAGTGCCGCCTGATCATGGTCGATCCGAAGATGCTCGAACTCTCCGTCTATGACGGCATTCCCCATCTGCTCACGCCCGTCGTGACCGATCCGAAGAAGGCGGTAGTCGCGCTGAAATGGGCGGTGCGCGAGATGGAGGAGCGCTACAAGAACATGGCCAAGCTCGGTGTGCGCAACATCGACGGCTACAACACGCGTCTGCTCGAATTGAAGGCCAAGGGCGAAGAGCCGACGCGCACGGTGCACACCGGCTTCGACAAGGAGACCGGCAAGGCGATCTACGAGGAAGAGAAGCTCTCGCTCGATCCGCTGCCCTACATCGTCATCATCGTCGACGAAATGGCCGACCTGATGATGGTCGCCGGCAAGGATATCGAAGGCGCGGTGCAGCGCCTCGCGCAGATGGCCCGCGCCGCCGGCCTGCACGTGATCCTCGCCACGCAGCGTCCGTCGGTCGACGTCATCACCGGCACCATCAAGGCGAACTTCCCGACCCGCATCGCCTTCCAGGTCACGTCCAAGATCGACAGCCGCACCATTTTGGGCGAGATGGGCGCCGAGCAACTGCTCGGTCAGGGCGACATGCTCTACATGGCCGGCGGCGGCCGCATCAGCCGCGTGCACGGACCGTTTGCCTCGGACGAGGAAGTCGAGAAGGTGGTGCGCCACCTCAAGACCCAGGGCCAGCCGGAATATCTCGAAGCCGTTACCGCCGAAGAGCCCGCCGAGGACGAGGACGGCGCGGTGTTCGACGCCAGTGGCATGGGCGCGGATGGCGGCGGCGACCTGTTCCAGCAGGCCGTTGCCATCGTCAAGCGCGACCGCAAGGCCTCGACCAGCTACATCCAGCGCCGCCTGCAGATCGGCTATAACCGTGCCGCGTCCTTGATGGAGCGCATGGAACTGGAAGGCATCGTCGGACCCGCCAACCACGCCGGCAAGCGCGAGATTCTGGTCGAAGAAGAAGACAGCCATATGTGAGGCCAGCGGCCTCAGAACATTATTTCACGCAAAAACGTTATCTGCTTTTGCCCGAAATCACGCTAAAAAGACGCCCAGCCAACCAGGACGACGCGTTGATCAGACATCCGGACATTCGATTCGCTGCCACCCTCGCTGCGCGAGGCGCGCGCATGGCCGGCGTGCTTCTCGTCACCGCCGCGATGGTGACCGCAGCGTCCGTCGCGCAGACCGTGCCTGTGCCGAAGCCCGCGCCGAAGGGCCGCGACGGTGGCGCGCCCGCCGGCGGACCTGCCGTCACCGGCGCGACGCAGACGCCGCCGAATCCGGTCATCCCTGATCCGCGCCGCAACGTGCCGAGCAGCATCTTCCAGACCTTCGACGCCAACCAGAAGGCACAGGCGGCCAAGGTCAGCGCCTACCTGTCCTCGCTGTCGACGCTGGTCGGGAATTTCGTGCAGGTCGGCCCCGACGGCAGCAAGACGCAAGGCGACTTCTACATCCAGAAACCCGGCAAGGTGCGCTTCGAATATGACGCGCCGAGCCCGATCGACATCGTCGCCGATGGATCGTCGCTGGTGGTGCGCGACCGCAAGCTGGCCACGCAGGACGTCTATCCGCTGTCGCAAACGCCGCTGCGCTTCCTGCTGTCCGACCGCATCGACCTGATGAAGGACACCAACGTCGTCAACGTCTCGGCCGACGACGTCTTCGTCAGCGTCACCATCGAGGAGAAGCAGGCGCTGGTCGGCACCAGCCGCCTGATGCTGATGTTCGGCGCCAAGGACGGCCAGTTGAAGCAGTGGACTGTCACCGATCCGCAGGGCTACGACACCACGATCGCGGTCTACAATCTCGACGCGACCAAGAAACTCGACCCCGGCATGTTCAAGATCGATTTCACCAATTACGGCCAATCGCCGGGTTGAACGCTGTGCTGCCGCAGGGTGGGCAAAGGCGCATTTGCGCCGTGCCCACCATCTCTCCACGATTGGACAAGAAGTGGTGGGCACGCTTCGCTTTGCCCACCCTACGGCTAGATCGCACCACGAGAGCTTGCTAAGACGCATCTCTCATGCGTTTTTCCCTGACAACCTGGAACATCAATTCGGTGCGGCTGCGCATCGAACTGGTCGCGAAGTTTCTCAAGAGCGCGCGGCCGGACGTGCTGTGCCTGCAGGAGACCAAGTGCATCGACGATGCCTTTCCGCTGAAGCGCTTCAAGCGGCTCGGCTATGAGCATGTCGCGCTGAACGGACAGAAGGGCTATCACGGCGTCGCCATCGTCTCGAAGATTCCGTTCGAGTCGACGGACATCCGGACCTTCTGCGACAAGGTGGATTCGCGCCACATTTCCGTATCCTTCGGAAACAAGGCCAACATCGCAAAGCCGCTGGTGCTGCATAATTTCTACGTGCCCGCCGGCGGCGACATTCCCGATCCCGCGCTGAACGAGAAGTTCGATCACAAGCTTCGCTTCCTCGACGAGATGAAGGCCTGCGAGCCGTTGCATCCGCGCGGGGAGGATCGCCACATCCTGGTCGGCGATCTCAACGTCGCGCCGCACGAGAACGACGTGTGGTCGCACAAGCAGCTCTTGAAGGTCGTCTCTCACACACCCGTCGAGACCGAGAAGCTGAAGGCCGCGCTCGAAGCCGGCGAGTGGGTCGACGTCGCACGCGATCGCATCCCGATGTCGGAAAAGGTCTACACATGGTGGAGCTACCGCTCCGCCGACTGGACCGTCGGCGACCGCGGCCGCAGGCTCGACCACATCTGGGTCTCGCGCGCGCTGAAGGACGCGGTCAGCGATTTCAGGATTTTGCGCGACGCGCGGAGCTGGGAACGGCCGTCGGACCACGTGCCGGTGACGGTGACGCTGGAGGTTTGAGTCCCGTCATTCCGGGACGCGACGAAGTCGCGGGCCCCGGAATGACGAGGGGAGACACCTACGACGTCAGCTTCGCGCCCGCCATCAATATATCGCTCGCAATCTGACTCGACCGCACCGCGAATTCGTCGCGCAGGCGAACGGCGGCCGCGGGGTCGCTTTCGAGCACGCGTTGAAACAGGCTGCGCGCGACGCGGATGACGGAGGCGTGCTCGATCGCGATCGCGCTCGACGGCCGCTTCATCGGCACCACCAGCGCGAGCTCGCCGATCAGCGCGCCGGGACCCGCGATCATTTCGGCACCGGCGCCGTCGTCGACCCGGAAGGCGCCGCGCTGGACCACGTAGCCGGCATCGGCATCGTCGCCGAGATTGAACAGGACGTCGCCGCGGACGAAGTTACGCTGCTCGGAGCCGATCGCCAGCATGCGCAACGAGGCGTCTCCCAACAGGCGCAGTGTCGGGACACGCTCGAGAAGCGCTACGTCGTCGTCGATTGACATTCAGGTCCGGGGCTCAAAGGGCATGCGATCTAAAACGATTCGCACGCCCCTCAAGCGTATCACGGCACCAGCTTGTAGCCACCGGCTTCCGTGACCAGGATTTCCGGGTTGGCGGCGTCCTTCTCGATCTTCTGGCGGAGGCGGTAGATGTGGGTTTCCAGCGTGTGGGTGGTGACGCCGGAATTATAGCCCCAGACCTCCTGGAGCAGGGTCTCGCGCGAGACCGGCATCTGGCCGGCCCGGTAGAGGAAGCGAAGGATCGCCGTTTCCTTCTCGGTGAGGCGGACCTTGCGCGCATTGGCCGCTGTCAGCATCTTCGAGCCGGGGCGGAAGGAGTACGGGCCGACCGAGAACACCGCGTCCTCGCTGGCCTCGTGCTGGCGGAGCTGGGCACGAATGCGCGCCAGCAGCACGGCGAAACGGAAGGGCTTTGCGACATAGTCGTTGGCGCCGGATTCCAGCCCCAAAATCGTGTCGGAATCGGTGTCATGCCCGGTCAGCATGATGATCGGGGCCTTGAAGCCGCCCTTGCGCAGGGAGCGGACAACCTCGCGGCCGTCGGTGTCGGGCAGGCCGACATCCATCAGAACGAGATCGGGGGAATTGGCCTTCGCGGCGCTCGCGCCCTTGGCGCCGGTATCGACGGCGGAGGCTTCAAATTCTTCGTGCAGCGATAATTGCTCCACCAACGTATCGCGCAGATCGGTATCGTCATCCACGATGAGGATCTTGCGGGCATTGGGCATAAGGGGTCATCCTTTTGGAGTCCGACTCGGCGCGCATGCATGCTGCACCCAGCCGCGAGGGAAAGTTAGGGGTCGCCGTTATTATTGTTATTCGTGTTGAAGTAGTGGGCTGTTACCGATTCACAAGCCAGAAGCACTCTAACCCAGAATAGCAGGCCGTTTTGATGAATGTCCTGTAATGAATTCCACATCGCACGCTCACATGAAAAAGAAAGCTGCGTCAGTTGGTTACACCAGGAATCGGACCTCGGAGCCGCTTCCGGCGATCCGCGTTAAGCCTGCTGCGGGGAATCCGCGCCGGGGCTGGCTGACGGCAGGACCGTTGACGATTCCGGTGGCGCTGGGGAGAGCTGGCATCCTGGCCAACAAGCGCGAGGGTGATGGCGGTACCCCGAGGGGCAGCTTCCGTCCCAGGCAATTGTGGTGGCGGGGCGACCGGCACGGCCGCCCGCAGACCTTCCTGCCTGCACGGACCATCGGCGACACCGACGCCTGGTGCGAGGACCCCAAGGACCGCCATTACAATCAGCCAATCCGGCTCGATCGGGAGCAGGGCGGCGACCGGCTCAAGCGGGCCGACCAACTCTATGACTTCATCATCGAAATCGACCACAACACCCGGCCGCGGATCGCCGGCCGCGGCAGCGCCGTGTTCCTGCATCTGGCGCGCGACAATTTCGGCCCGACCGCGGGCTGCGTCTCCATGACCAGGGCGGCGATGCTGCAATTGCTGCGACGGCTTGGACCAAAAACAAAAATCATCATCGGGTGAGGGCACATGCTCGACAAGGACCAGATCGCCGCCGCATCGCGCCTGCTCGTCCAGCACTGGCGTGACGGCACCAAGCTCGACGCGCTGGAGAGAAATTTGCGGCCGCAGAGCCGTGCTGACGGTTACGCCATCCAGGCCGCGCTCGAAACGCAGTCGCTTGGAAAACTGTTCGGCTGGAAGATCGCGGCGACGAGCGAGGCCGGACAGAAGCATATCAATGTCGCGGGCCCGCTGGCCGGTCGCATCATGAGCAACACACTGATCGCCGATGGCGGCACCGCGTCGATGAAGGGCAACGAGATGCGCGTCGGCGAACCGGAATTCGCCTTCCGCATGGGCCGTGATCTGCCGCCGCGCGGGACCCCGTACAGCGTCGACGACGTGCTCGCCGCCGTCGATACCCTGCACCCCGCGATCGAGATTCCCGATTCGCGCTTTGCCGACTTTGTTGGCGCGGGCGAGGCGCAGCTCATCGCGGACAATGCCTGTGCGCATCAGTTCGTGCTGGGCACGCCGACGACCGCGAACTGGCGCGCGATGGATCTCGTCGAGGAGCGGCCGCAGATCACGCTGCGCGGTAAGAACTACACCGGCCACGGCAGGAACGTGCTGGGCGACCCCCGTGCTGCCCTGGCGTGGCTTGCCAACGAGCTGCGCGGGCTCGGCCTCACCTTGCGGGCAGGGGAGGTGGTGACGACGGGCACATGCCATCCGCCGCTGCCGATTCAGGCCAGCGATTATTTTGCGGCGGACTTTGGCGTGCTGGGGAAGGTGTCGGTGGGGTTTGTGTAGGCCCGGCAAATTCCGCTGTCGTCCCGGACAAGCGGAGCGCAGATCCGGGACGACATCAACTACCGGTGCCCGAAGATCGCGCTCCCCACGCGGACGTGGGTGGCGCCGAGCGTGATGGCTGTGGCGAAGTCCGCACTCATGCCCATCGAGAGCTTCTTTAGTCCGTTACGCTCCGCGATCTTGGCGGTCAGCGCAAAATGTGCGGCCGGCGGCTCGTCGACCGGCGGAATGCACATCAAGCCGGAAATCGTCAGCCCATAAGTGTCGCGGCAGCTCGCGATGAAGGCGTCGGCCTCGCCGGGGGCGATGCCGGCCTTCTGCGGCTCCTCGCCGATATTGATCTGCACGAACAGCTCCGGATGCCTGTTCTGGGATTCGATTTCCTTGGCTAACGCCTGGCAAATGCTCGGGCGGTCAACCGAATGGATGGCATCGAACAGCGCGACCGCCTCTTTTGCCTTGTTGGATTGCAGCGGCCCGATCAGATGCAGTTCGATATCCGGGTAAGCAGAGATTAACGCAGGCCACTTGCCCTTGGCCTCCTGCACGCGATTTTCGCCGAATACGCGCTGTCCGGCGGCGATGACCGGCATAATTGCATTTGCCGCGAACGTCTTGGACACTGCAATCAGCGTCACCGAGGCGCGCTCGCGCCGCGCGTCCTTGCAGGCGCGCGTGATTTCGGCTTCGACCGCGGCGAGCGCGCTTGGTGAATGGCCGGTTACCGGCGCGGCATTGGCGTCTGTCATGAGGTCGATTGTCTGCGCTCGTTACCGAGGTAAGTCCAATTTTACCGAGTTCAAGAAAGAGTTTTTGAACCCTTCGCTTTACCTTGGCCCGCGGGGTGGGTAGCGAAGATGGCCAACGTCAGTTTCAACCGCAAACGAGCGAAACTCAAGCAGGTTCTCGGAATCCGGGCGCGGCTGGCGTTGCTCGCGGTGATTCTGGTGACGCCCTTGATGTTCGAGCGCATCCGTTCGCTCGAGGACACGCGCGCGCGGCAGATCGCGCAGGCCACGGCCGAGTTCACGACCGTCGCAAGGCACAGCGCCGACGCGCAGCGTGAGGTGATCTCGTCGGTCGAGACCATCCTGAAATCGGAAGCTTTCATCCGGGCATCCGCCGGCGGCATCAGCAAGAGCTGCGACGTGCTGCGCGCGAGCCTGCCGTCGAACCTTCCCTGGATCCGCACGCTGCTGATCGCGGGCCAGGACGGCCGCATCCAGTGCGCCACCAACAACATGTATGTCGGCCTCGACCTCAGCGACCGGCCCTACTTCCAGCAGGCGCAGGAGACCGGCCGCTTCGTTCTGAGCGACTTCATCCTGTCGCGGCCCGCATTGTCACCGACCGTCATGGCGGTCTATCCCGTATCCGCCTTCAGCGGTACGGCGGATGCCGTCGTGCTTGCGACCGTCAACCTCGACTGGATGTCGAAGGTCATGAACAATCTCGGCGGCCGCGCCGGCATCACCGCCGTGCTGGTCGACAGCGCCGGCACCGTGCTGGCGGCGCCGGCCGACCAGCGTGGCGCGATCGGCCGCCCCCTCGACAACATGCCGCTGATGTCCGCGATCGCCGACAAAGCGCTGCGGTCGAACCAGGATGAAGGCTCACTCTCTTTCCTGGCCGCCGACGGCTCCCGCCGCGCGGTCAGCTACATCCGCATTGCCGGCACCAATGCGCGCCTGATCGCAAGCATCGACGAGGACAAGGTGTCCGCGGCGGTCAGCCGCGACATCCGCACGGCCTATCTCCAGCTCGCTTTCGTCGTTCTGTTCGTCCTGCTCGGCGCGCTGATTGCCGCGGAGAAGCTCGTGATCAAGCCGATCGAGATGCTGGCCGACATGGCCAAGCGTCTTGGCGAAGGCGATCTGTCGGCGCGCGCGGCACGCAACCGCCTGCCGGCCGAGTTCGTGCCGCTGGCCCGCGCGTTCAACGCGATGGCCGCGCAGCTCAGCCAGCGCGAACGCGAGCTGATCGCGAGCAACGACCGGCTGACCGTGATGGCCTCGATCGACATGCTGTCGGGACTCGCCAATCGCCGCGGCTTCCAGAGCCGGCTCGACTTCGAATGGATGCGCGCGCAGCAATATAACAGCGACCTCGCGCTGCTGATGATCGACGTCGACCACTTCAAGCTGTTCAACGACACCTATGGCCATCTCGAAGGCGATTCCTGCCTGACCCGCCTGGGCGAATCGCTGTCCGGCATCGCCGCCGACACGATGGGCTTTGCGGCCCGCTATGGCGGCGAGGAGTTCTGCCTGCTGCTGCCTAACACCGACGTGAACCGCGCCGTCGAGATCGGCGAACAGGTGCGCGCGGCGGTGCTGAGACTTTGCCTGCCGCACATCACCTCGGCGCACATGATCGTCACCGTCTCGATCGGTGTTGCCGCCACGAAGCCCAACGAGACCCTGCGCCCCGGCGATCTCATCGAAGCCGCGGACGCTGCGCTCTACGCCGCAAAACATCGCGGCCGCAACAATGTCGTCGAACACGGCATCCAGGTGATCGAGAACGGCGCGGCCGACATCATGATGGCGGGTTGATCGCTAACCCGCAGCCCCGGCACGATCGAGCTCGCTCTCCGTCACCACACGATTGCGGCCCCCACCCTTGGCGAGATAGAGCGCGCGGTCGCAGCGCTCGATCAGATCGGTGATTGCTTCGCCGGTCCGGTACTGCGCCACACCGATCGACACGCTGATGCTCGGCAGCATCTCGCCGGTCGAACGCCGCGTGATCGTGCATTCGGCGATCGCGCGCCTGATGACCTCGGCGATCTCGGCGCAAATGGCGAGATCGGCATCCGGTAGCACGGCGATCAGTTCCTCGCCGCCATAGCGCGCCGGCAGATCCTGCTGACGAACCTTTTCGCGCAGCACCCTCGCCATCAGCCGCAGCACCTGGTCGCCGACGCCGTGACCGAAATTGTCGTTGAAGGTCTTGAAGTGGTCGATGTCGAGCAAGAGCACGCTGAGCGGCTCGCCCCAGTCCGCCGTCGTCTGCGCCTTGCGCAGGAATTCGTCGAGCGCCCGCCGGTTTGCGAGGCCCGTCAGCATATCCGTCCGGGCGCGCTCCTCGGATTTGGAGAGCGAGTCGCGGATCACGTCGAGCTCCCGGGTCTTCTCCGCAAAGCCTGCCTCGAGCCGTGTCGCCCTCGTGGCGGCGCGCGCCAGCTCGTTCATGAGCTGTCCGACCAGCGCCTTCGGATCGACGCCGGCGTTGCCCTGGTCGGTCACCTGGCTGATCGCCTGCATCTGGGATTGGTTGTCCGCGATCGCGGTCGCCAGAACTCCTTCGCCGCGCCCATCAGGGTATGCAGCCGCTCGGACGTGTTGGCGACGACGGCACTTGCCTGGGGTGCGACATAGGTCTCGAATAGATTCTGATTGGTCCCGGCATCGAATGGGCGATTGTGGTCGATCAGGAGATCGACGGCGTTGCGCAAATCGTCCTGGCTGCCTGCAAAATACCGGAACCAGACGGCAAAATTGGCCGGCGTCGGCGGAATCCGCTGCTCGGCCATGCTCCGCATCGCCCGTCCGGCGATGGACGCGGCATAGTCGTGATCGGGATCGTCGAAGCCTGAATCCATTGCCTGGCGGGTGCTGTTGCGGTCAACCTCGCACCGACCCCTTAATCCGACCCCAATAGGCTGCTCCGTAGTTTTGCGGAGCAGCCTTGCGGAGTGCCGCCGCCAGCGGCAACCCATTGACCCCCTGAGGACTTCTATGGCCTAGTCCGCCGTCTTTAGGCGGCCCAAACCACGAAAACCGAACGATTCCATGACCTCCGAACGCTACAACGCCCGCGACGCCGAACCGCGCTGGCAGGCTGCCTGGGACGACCAGGCGATCTTCGTTTCCAAGAACGACGATTCGCGGCCGAAATACTATGTGCTGGAGATGTTCCCCTACCCGTCGGGGCGCATCCATATCGGCCATGTCCGCAATTACACGCTCGGCGATGTGCTGGCCCGCTTCATGCGCGCCAAGGGGTTCAACGTGCTGCACCCGATGGGCTGGGACGCTTTCGGCCTGCCGGCCGAGAACGCCGCCATCGAGCGCAAGGTCGCCCCAAAGGCCTGGACCTACGACAACATCGCCGCGATGAAGAAGCAGCTCCGCTCGATCGGGCTGTCGCTGGACTGGAGCCGGGAGATCGCGACCTGCGACCCCAGCTACTACAAGCACCAGCAGAAGATGTTTTTGGACATGCTCGCCGCCGGCCTCGCCGAGCGCGAGAAGCGCAAGCTCAATTGGGATCCGGTCGACATGACCGTGCTCGCCAACGAGCAAGTGATCGACGGCCGCGGCTGGCGATCGGGTGCCGTTGTCGAACAGCGCGAGATGAGCCAGTGGGTCTTCAAGATCACGAAGTACTCGCAGGAGCTGCTGTCGGCGCTGGATGGGCTGGACCGCTGGCCCGACAAGGTGCGGCTGATGCAGCGCAACTGGATCGGCCGCTCCGAGGGCCTCTTGATCCGTTTCGCGCTGGATGCGGCGACGACGCCCGCCGGCGAAAACGAGCTGAAGATCTTCACGACACGCCCCGACACGTTGTTCGGCGCAAAATTCATGGCGATCTCGGCCGATCATCCGCTGGCGCAGGCAGCCGCCGCGAAGAACCCGAAACTTGCGGATTTCATTGCCGACATCAAGAAGATCGGCACCGCGCAGTCGATCATCGA
Organism: Bradyrhizobium sp. A5; assembly: GCF_042076515.1. NCBI lineage: Bacteria > Pseudomonadati > Pseudomonadota > Alphaproteobacteria > Hyphomicrobiales > Nitrobacteraceae > Bradyrhizobium > Bradyrhizobium sp. A5. The sequence goes on from NZ_CP148990.1 coordinate 7,060,805, forward strand.
CACCGCGGAGAAGCAGGGTTTTGACACCGGCATCCGCGCGGTGCATCCGTTCGACCCGAACTGGAAGCTGCCGGTCTATGTCGCCAACTTCGTGCTGATGGAATACGGCACCGGCGCGATCTTCGGCTGCCCCGCGCATGACCAGCGCGACCTCGACTTCGTCAACAAGTACGGTCTCGGCAACACGCCGGTCGTCTGCCCCGAGGGCCAGGATCCCAAGACGTTCGTCATCACCGACACCGCCTATGACGGTGACGGCCGCATGATCAATTCGCGCTTCCTCGACGGCATGACCATTGATCAGGCCAAGGACGACGTTGCAAAACGCCTGGAAACCGAGCTGCGCGGCAACGCGCCGGTCGGCGAGCGGCAGGTCAATTTCCGCCTGCGCGACTGGGGCATTTCGCGCCAGCGCTATTGGGGCTGCCCGATTCCGGTGATCCACTGTCCGAAGTGCGACGTGGTGCCGGTGCCGGCTGCCGATCTGCCGGTGGTGCTGCCGGAGGATGTCAGCTTCGACAAGCCGGGCAACGCGCTCGATCATCACCCGACCTGGAAGCACGTCGCCTGCCCGAAATGCGGGGCTAAGGCACAACGCGAAACCGACACCATGGACACCTTCGTGGATTCGTCCTGGTACTTCGCGCGCTTCACAGATCCCTGGAACGAGGCCGCGCCGACGACGCCCGCCATCGCCAACCGGATGCTGCCGGTCGACCAGTATATCGGCGGCGTCGAGCACGCGATCCTGCATCTGCTTTACAGCCGCTTCTTCACCCGCGCGATGAAGGCGACAGGGCATATTGCGCTGGACGAGCCGTTCGCCGGCATGTTCACGCAGGGCATGGTGGTGCACGAGACCTACCAGAAGGCCGACGGCACCTATGTGCAGCCGGCCGAGGTCAAGATCGAGGTCGGCGGCAACGGGCGCCGCGCCACGCTGCTGACGACGGGCGAAGACATCCAGATCGGTGCGATCGAGAAGATGTCGAAGTCGAAGAAGAACACGGTCGATCCCGACGACATCATCGAGACCTACGGCGCCGACGTCGCCCGCTGGTTCATGCTGTCGGACTCCCCGCCCGACCGCGACGTGATCTGGAGCGACGAGCGCGTCCAGGGCGCCTCGCGCTTCGTGCAGCGGCTGTGGCGGCTGGTGAACGACGCGGCGGAACTCGGCAAGGGTGCGCCGGCGGCTCGGCCGGCTTCGTTCGGGCCTGATGCGACCGCCTTGCGCAAGGCCGCCCATGGGGCACTGGACAAGGTCACCACCGGTATCGAGCGGCTGCACTTCAATGTGTGCCTGGCCCATATCCGCGAGTTCGCCAATGCGTTCTCGGAGATCCTCCAGCGTCCCGGTCAGCCCGCCCCCGACTTGGTCTGGGCGATCCGGGAGGCCAGCCAGATCCTGGTCCAGCTGTTCTCACCGATGATGCCGCATTTGGCCGAGGAGTGCTGGCAGGCCCTGGGCCACAGCGGGCTGGTTTCGGAGGCCAATTGGCCCCAAATCGAACGCGATTTGCTGGTTGAAGACAGCGTGACCCTGGTGGTCCAGGTCAACGGCAAGAAACGGGGCGAGGTCACAGTTGCAACAGCGGCCCAGAATCCGGAAATCGAGGCTGCCGTTTTGGCCCTCGATGCGGTAAAACTAGCCTTGGACGGCAAGCCCGTCCGCAAGGTGATCGTCGTCCCCAAGAGGATCGTGAATGTTGTCGGCTAGGATCCGCATCGCAGCCCGCCTGCTGGCAGTCGCCGCTCTGGCGGCGCTGACGGCCGGCTGCTTCCAGCCGATGTATGCCGAGCGTACCGACGGCACACCCGGCCTTCGCGAGAAGCTGATGGGGGTCGATCTGCCGCCGATCGCCAAGGCCAACGCCTCGCGCGAGGCGCGCATCGGCGTCGAGGTCCGCAACGCTCTGGCTTTCAAGCTGTACGGCACGGCCACCGGCATGCCGCCGACCCACCGTCTTGAGATCCGCTTCACGACCAACAAGTCGTCGCTGATCGTCGATCCCAATACCGGCCTGCCGAGCAGCGAGAACTATGGCATCGACGCCCAGTACAACCTGATCGAGGTCGTGACCAACAAGTCGGTGATGACCGGAACGACGTTCTCGCGCGTGTCCTACGATATGCCCGGCTCGTATCAGCGCTTCGCCCGCAACCGCGCCCTGCGCGATGCGGAGGATCGTGCCGCGAACGAGATCGCCGAGAACATCACGACGCGGCTCGCCTCATTCTTTACTGCGGGTACGTAGTTCATCCCTGTCATGCCGGGGCTCGCGCTTCGAGCGCAGGGCATGACGACTTTGAGGCGGCATGGTCGCACTCCGCGGAAAAGAGATCGACGCCTTCCTCGCCCGCCCCGATGCGGGCCGGCCGATCATCCTGCTCTACGGTCCCGACGCCGGCCTCGTGCGCGAGCGCGCCGATGCGCTGATCGCCTCCGCCGTCGACGATCCCAACGATCCTTTCGCGATGGTCAAGCTCGACGGCGACGAGCTCTCGGCCGAGCCGTCGCGTCTGGTCGATGAAGCCATGACGGTGCCGCTGTTCGGCGGCCGCCGCGCCATCCGCGTCCGCGCCGGCTCGCGCAGCTTTGCCAGCGGCATCGACACGCTGGCGGAGATGGGCGTGAAGGATTGCCGGATCGTCATCGAGGCGGGCGAGCTGCGCCCGGAGTCGCCGCTGCGCAAGGCCTGCGAGCGCGCCAAGACGGCCGTGGCGATCGGCTGCTATCCCGACACCGAGCGCGATCTTGCCAAGCTCATGGAAGACGAGCTCCGCATCGCGAATTTGCGCATCGCACAGGATGCCCGCGCGGCACTGATGTCGTTTCTCGGCGGTGACCGCCAGGCCTCGCGCAACGAGCTGCGCAAGCTCACCCTCTACGCTCATGGCAAAGGCGAAATCACGCTGGATGACGTAATGGCCGTGGTCGCCGATGCATCCGAGCTGAAGCTCGATCCGATCGTCGATGGCGCCTTCGCCGGCCGGCCCGATATCGTAGAGACCGAATTCGCAAAGGCCATGATCGCCGGCACCTATCCCGGCGTGATCATCTCGGCCGCACAGCGACAGGCCGCGTGGCTGCATAAGTCGGCACTCGCCATCGCGGACGGCACGCCGGCCTCCGCCGTGCTCGACGGCGGATTTCCGCGGCTGCATTTTTCGCGAAAGCCGGCCGTCGAAACCGCGCTGCGCAATTTCAGCGTGACGCGGCTCGCCGCAATCATCGAGCAGCTCGCGACGGCCGCGCTCGACACCCGCAAGCAATCCACCCTCGCCGCCGCCATCGCGCAGCGTACGCTGATGGCGATCGCCGCGAACGCGAAGCGGCGGGGTTAAATTAGATCGCGCCCTTCGCCAGCCGCTTCATCACCTCGTCGAGCTGGTCGAGGTTGCGGTAGTTGATCTGCACGGAGCCGCCGGGATCGCGGTGACTGACCGTGACCTTGAGGCCGAGCGCATCGCTGACGCGCTTTTCCAGATCGATCGTGTCGGGGTCCTTTTCCTTCCCCCCAGGGCTGCGCGCCTTCTGCGGCTTGCGCTCCGGCACACCCTCCTCGTGCGCCAGCGCTTCGGCCTGACGGACGTTGAGGCCCTCCTCGACGATGCGCTTGGCGGCAGCGAGCGGATCGGGCACGCCGATCAGCGCGCGGGCGTGGCCTGCCGTCAGCTCACCGGTCGCGATGAAGGCTTGCACCTCGGCCGGCAATTTCGTGAGCCGCATCATGTTGGCGACGTGGCTGCGGCTCTTGCCGACGACCTTTGCGATGTCGTCCTGGCTGCGTTTGAACTCGTTGGCGAGCGCGTGGTAGCCCTGCGCCTCTTCCATCGGATTAAGGTCTTCGCGCTGCACGTTCTCGACGATCGCGAATTCCAGCGCATCGCTGTCGCTGATGTCGACCGGCACGATCGGCACGTCGTGAAGGCCGGCCATCTGCGAGGCACGCCAGCGCCGTTCGCCGGCAATGATCTCAAAGCGATCCTGCGCGCCCTTCACGGGGCGCACTACGATCGGCTGGATCACGCCGTGCTGCTTGATCGACTCGGACAGCTCCTTGAGTTCGGTGTCCGAAAAGGTGCGGCGCGGGTTGCGCGGATTGGGCTTGATGAATTCGATCGGCACCTTGCGCTGTGCGCGCGGACGATCGACATGCTGCGCCTCGCCGCCGACGTCACCGATCAGACTTGCAAGACCGCGGCCCAGTCGCGAACGCGCTTCATCGGCCATCGCCAGCTCCCTTGGATTCACGGTGCAACACTCCAGAACTGAATTCTTGTAGGGAGGGCAAAGCGAAGCGTGCCCACCAGTTACTCATGAGCGGAAGATGGTGGGCACGGCGAAGACGCCTTTGCCCACCCTACGGTATCCTCAATGCGTGACGCGCAGCTCGCGCTCGCGCTGGATCACTTCCGTGGCGAGCCGCAAATAGGCTTCGCTGCCGACGCATTTGAGATCGTAGACCAGCACCGGCTTGCCGTAAGACGGCGCTTCCGAAATGCGCACGTTGCGCGGGATCATGGTCTTGTAGACCTTCTCGCCCATGAACTGGCGGACGTCGGCGACGACCTGGTTCGAGAGGTTGTTGCGCGAGTCGAACATGGTCAGCACGATGCCGTGGATCGACAGGTTCGGATTGAGCGTCGAACGCACCTGCTCCACCGTCTGGAGCAATTGCGACAGACCTTCGAGCGCGAAGAACTCGCACTGGAGCGGCACCAGGATCGCATCCGACGCCGCCATCGCATTCACGGTGAGCAGGTTGAGCGAGGGCGGGCAGTCGATCAGCACATAGGTGTAGTCGGCGTCCGGCGAGACGTTGTTGTTGAGCGCAGCGATGGCGTCGCGCAGCTTGAACGCGCGGCCTGGCGTAGTGCCGAGCTCGAGCTCGAGGCCGGACAGATCCATGGTCGACGGCGCGATGTGCAGCCGCGGCACCGCGGTCGACACCACGGCTTCGCGCAAGCTCGATTCGCCGATCAACACGTCATAGGTCGAGCACGAGCGGTTGCGGCGATCGATGCCGAGGCCGGTGGAGGCGTTGCCCTGCGGATCGAGATCGACGATCAGGACACGCTCGCCAATCGCAGCGAGTGCCGTGCCGAGGTTGATCGCCGTGGTTGTTTTTCCCACGCCGCCCTTCTGATTCGCCAGCGCCAGGATGCGCGGGTGGCCCTGCGGCACCTCGGCGGCTTGTTGTTGCTGCGGCTCGTCAATCACGCTCATCGCAAATTCCCCACTCGACCCCTGAACGCCTCACCCGCGCCGCTCGACGGACGTCAGCTCGACGATCCAACCATCGCCGGTACGGCTTTGATGGAGGTGCAGCTGAATATTCCAATATTTAGCGGCTTCGGTCAATTCAGCCTCTACATCTTGACCCTTGAGAAACAACGCCTTTGCGCCCTGGCGCATCAGCGGCTCCGCAAAGCCGATAAGTTGATGTAGCGGAGCAAGCGCACGCGCGGTGACGCAATCGACGGCGCCGGTGATTCTATCCACATTATCCCCGATCTCAGCCAGATGTACGACTCCCGGAGAGGCGGTGACGCGAATCGCTTCACGCAGGAACGCAGCCTTCTTGGCGATTCGCTCGACCAGATGGACGCGCGCGTCCGGCGTCCCCGCCATGGCGCACGCCAGCACGACGCCCGGAAAGCCGCCACCGCTGCCGAGATCGGCCCAGCGCTTTGCCGAGGGCGCGAGATCGATCAGCTGAAGCGAGTCGGCGATGTGCCGGGTCCAGAGGTGCGGCAGCGTCGATGGCGCGACCAGGTTGGTCTTGGCCTGCCACTCTCTGAGCAGCGCGATGTAACGATCGAGCCGAGCCTCGGTTTCATGTGAAACGGGCGCGAGCTTGAGCGCCGCGGCCTTGTCGGCGGCGATGATGGCGTCCAGCGATTGATCGTTGGCGCTCGCCTTGTCGATCTTCGGCCTGGCCGGAGCCGATTCGGATTGACGCGCGGCGCCCTCGCCCGCTCCGGGTCGTCGCGATAGCGGCCTGTCCCCGCCCGATCCGCGCTGTTTCACGTGAAACGCCTATGCAATTGCCTTGGAAGTCTTTCGTGCTTCGCGCCGGAGATAAGCCGCGAGGATACCAAGCGCCGCCGGGGTCATGCCGTCGATCCGGCCAGCCTGGCCGACCGTGAACGGACGCGCCTTCTCCAGCTTGGCGCGGACTTCATTGGAGAGACCCGGGACCTGCTGGTAATCGACCTCGGACAGCACCATTCCCTCGTCCCGCCTGAAGGCTTCGACATCGGCGCTTTGGCGCTCCAGATAGACATCGTACTTGGCGTCGATCTCAAGATGGGTGGCAATGACGGGATCAATGGCCGACAGCTCTGGCCAGATCGCGCGGATCTGGCTCCAGCCGATGTCCGGATACGCCATCAGCTCAAAGGCCGAGCGGCGCTGGCCGTCCCGGTTCAAGGACAGCCCGTACTTGATCGCCTCGTTCGGAGTGATGGTCAGGGACTTCGACAATGCCCGGACCGCATTCAGGGCATCCATCTTGGCGCGGTGATGCTGCATTCGGGCGCTTCCAACGCATCCGAGCGCGATCCCCTTCTCGGTGAGGCGCTGGTCCGCGTTGTCGGCCCGCAGGGTCAGCCGGTATTCGGCGCGCGAGGTGAACATCCGATAGGGCTCGCTGATACCGCGAGCGACGAGGTCGTCGATCATCACGCCGAGATAGCCGTCCGCACGATCGAACACTGTCAGTGCGGCTCCGCTCGCGGCCAGCGCCGCGTTCAGGCCGGCGACGATGCCCTGACCGGCGGCTTCCTCGTATCCAGTGGTCCCGTTGATTTGCCCGGCAAGGAACAGACCGCGCAGCCGCTTGGTCTGCAGTGTCGGGTCGAGCTCGCGGGGATCGATATGGTCGTATTCGATGGCGTAGCCCGGGCGGACCATCTTCACCCGCTCCAGGCCGGGAATGGTGGCGAGGATCGCGAGCTGGACCTCTTCGGGCAGCGAGGTCGAGATGCCGTTGGGATAGACGGTACTATCGTCGAGGCCTTCCGGCTCCAGGAAGATCTGATGGCCGTCGCGGTCGCCGAAGCGGACGATCTTGTCCTCAATCGATGGGCAATAGCGCGGTCCGGAGCTCTTGATCTGGCCGGAGTACATCGGGGAGCGATGGACATTGGCCCGGATCACCTCGTGGGTCGCAGGCAGGGTCCGGGTGATGCCGCACTGGATCTGCGGCGTCGTGATCCGCTCGGTCAGCACCGAGAACGGCTCCGGTGGCTCGTCTCCGGGCTGCATCTCGACCGCCGACCAGTCGATCGTGGTACCGTCCAGACGCGGCGGGGTGCCGGTCTTGAGCCGTCCGAGGGTGAAGCCGGCACGTTCGAACGAGCTCGACAGGCCCACCGCCGGCGCTTCTCCGACCCGCCCGGCGGGCCAGTTCTTCTCTCCGAGATGGATCAAACCACGCAGGAAGGTGCCGGTGGTCACAACGACAGCGCCTGCCCGGAGTTCGCGACCGTCCGCCAGGCGCAGTCCGGTCACCCGGCCATCGACCACGATCAGCTCGTCAGCCTCGCCCTCGATAACTGAAAGACCCTCGGTCCCCCGGATCGCGGCCTGCATGGCCGCGGCATAGAGCTTCCGGTCAGCCTGGGCCCGGGGACCACGCACAGCGGGGCCCTTCCGGCGATTGAGAACGCGAAACTGGATGCCGCCGGCGTCGCCGACCCGGCCCATCAGGCCATCGAGTGCATCGACTTCGCGAACCAGATGGCCCTTGCCGAGACCGCCAATGGCAGGATTGCAGGACATCGCGCCGACAGTGGAGAACCGGTGCGTCACCAGAGCTGTTGTCGCACCCATCCGGGCCGCGGCAGAAGCGGCCTCACAGCCGGCATGTCCGCCGCCGATCACGATGACGTCGTAGCTCTCTCGCTCTGCACGCATGCGCGGACTTCTAGCTCAGAGAGGAAAAAGCCGGAAGCGGAAACTGGGCGATCCGAGTGTTTCACGTGAAACAGGAGCGACCCAAGCAGGCGCAATGCAGCTTGTCGAAAACAACCCCATGCACAGTAGAGAGCGCCTTGTTCCGTCTGCTGTTTCACGTAAAACAAGATGGGGACTTCGCAAGAGCTCGTAGCAATGGCGAGTGTGAGGCAAGGGCGCCGCTCGCAACCCGTGACAGCTGTCGCGGCGAGCCAATCATTGGGGTCGGTGGTGTTTCACGTGAAACGGCACGGAACCCATCCAACGCCGTTTCACGTGAAACACGAAACGGTGGCAAGTGCTACTTCTAGAATGAAGAACTAGCGCTACTTTCCGATACAGAATTTCTCGAAAATGGCGCCAAGGACGTCTTCGACATCCACCCGGCCCAAAAGCCGCCCCAAGGCATAGGCGGCCGCGCGCAGCTCCTCGGCGGCAAGTTCTTCGCCCTCTTCTACGAGTTCCAGACTCCGGCGCAAGCTATCCGACGCTCGCTGCAGCAGATCCCGTTGACGGGTCCGGGTCACCAACGCGCCCTCACCCGTTCCAAAAAACACGGTGGCGAACTTGACCAACCCGTCGACCAGATCGGGAATGCCATCGCCCCGGCTCGCCGAGATTCCGAACTGGCCTTGTGGCAGGGCTTCCCCGCTCCCCTTCAGATCGATTTTGTTGCGCACGATCCAGACGGAACCGCCTGACGGATCGCTCGTGTCGCCGGACACCCATAGCGATCGCATCGCGCTGGGATCGACAGCCCGGTCGCCCTCGACCAGCCACAGCACGAGGTCGGCGTCTTCGGCTCGCGCCCGCGCGCGGCGCACGCCTTCCTGCTCGACGGGATCGTCGGTCTCGCGAATGCCGGCGGTGTCGATCACCGTAACGGGATAGCCGTCGAGATCGAGCTGCACCTCGATCACGTCGCGCGTGGTCCCCGCATGTGGTGAGACGATCGCGACCTCGCGGCGCGCGAGCTGATTCAGCAGCGTCGACTTGCCGACGTTCGGCTCGCCGGCGATCGCAACCACCAGGCCGTCGCGCAGGCGTTCAGAATGCCCCTGTGCCGCAAGGACATTTGCGATTTCATCATGCAGCGCTCTGATCGCCTTGACCGCCGGCGCCATCAATTCGGAGGGCACGTCGCCCTCATCCGAGAAATCGATGCCGGCCTCGATCAAGGCCGAGGCTTCGATGATGCGCTCGCGCCAGTCGCGCGCGCGATCGCCAAGGAGACCCTGCAATTGCCGCAGCGCCTGGCGCCGCTGCCGGTCGGTATCGGCGTGGATGAGATCGTCGAGACCCTCGGCCTCGGTCAAGTCGAGCTTGCCGTTCTCGAAGGCGCGCCGCGTGAACTCGCCGGGCTCGGCCGCCCGCGTATTCGGTATTACCGAAATAACGGCGAGGAGCGCCGAGAGCACCGCACGGCCGCCATGGACGTGGAATTCGGCGACGTCCTCGCCGGTCGCGCTGGCCGGCCCCGGAAACCAGAGCACCACCGAATCGTCGATCGGCTGGCCCACGCCGTCCCGGAGCAGCCGGTGGCTGGCCTGCCGCGGCGCCGGCAACTTGCCCGCGAGCGTTGTCAGCACCAGACCAGCATGCGGCCCGGAGACGCGCACCACCGCAATCGCGCTTGGTGCCCGCCCGGACGACAGTGCAAAGATGGTCTGGTCTCGCGGATGCATGGCCTATTTGTCCGTCTGCCGGAGAAAAGGCAAACGCGCTGTTATCGAGCGAGGCGATCCCGGTTTTGCTGCGCTCTAACCCGCAGCAATGGGGATATTGCGGTGCAATATAAACCGCAGCATTCTTCTGCCGATATCTTCCGCTTACGCCCGATAGGCCAGACCTTAGTCAAGCATTCCATAGAAAAATCAACAGCTTTCACCACCCCGGATCCATGCCAGGCCGTTCGTCATGCTGCAAATTTGCTGCAGCAATACCGCACAAACAAAAGGGCGCCCGAAGGCGCCCTCTGATCTCATATTGCACTGCACTCAGGTGTTCATGGAGTCGAAGAACTCCGAATTGCTCTTGGTCGAGCGCAGCTTGTCGAGCAGGAAGTCGATCGCGTCCATCGTGCCCATCGGGTTGAGGATGCGGCGGAGCACGTACATCTTCTTGAGCACCTGCGGGTCGGTGATGAGCTCTTCCTTGCGGGTGCCGGACCGGGAGATATCGATCGCCGGGAAGGTGCGCTTGTCCGAAACCTTGCGGTCCAGGATCAGTTCCGAGTTACCGGTGCCCTTGAACTCTTCGAAGATGACTTCGTCCATTCGGCTGCCGGTATCGACCAGCGCGGTCGCGATGATGGTCAGCGAGCCGCCCTCTTCGATGTTGCGGGCGGCGCCGAAGAAGCGCTTCGGGCGCTGCAGCGCGTTGGCGTCGACACCGCCGGTCAGCACCTTGCCGGATGACGGCACCACGGTGTTGTAAGCACGGCCGAGGCGCGTGATCGAATCGAGCAGGATGACGACGTCGCGGCCATGCTCGACCAGTCGCTTGGCTTTCTCGATCACCATCTCGGCGACCTGGACGTGACGCACCGCCGGCTCGTCGAAGGTCGAGGACACGACCTCGCCCTTCACCGAGCGCTGCATGTCCGTGACTTCTTCGGGACGTTCGTCGATCAGCAGCACGATCAGATAGCATTCGGGATGGTTGTGCGTGATCGAATGCGCGATGTTCTGCATCAGCACGGTTTTACCCGTGCGCGGCGGCGCCACGATCAGAGCGCGCTGGCCCTTGCCGATCGGCGCGACGATGTCGATCACCCTTGCAGAAAGGTCTTTTCGCGTCGGATCGTCGATTTCCATGCGGAAACGCTGATTCGGAAACAGCGGCGTGAGGTTGTCGAAATTGACCTTGTGCTTGGCCTTTTCCGGGTCCTCGAAATTGAGCGTGTTGACCTTCAACAGCGCGAAATAGCGCTCGCCCTCTTTCGGGCTGCGGATGTGGCCTTCGATGGTGTCGCCGGTCCGCAGGCCGAAACGGCGAATCTGCGACGGCGAAACATAGATGTCGTCCGGGCCCGGCAGATAATTCGCATCAGGCGAGCGGAGGAAGCCGAAACCGTCGGAGAGCACCTCGACGACGCCTTCGCCGACGATATCGGTTTCCGCGAGCGCAAGCTGCTTGAGAATGGCGAACAGCAATTCCTGCTTGCGCATGGTGCTGGCGTTCTCGACCCCATGCTCTTCCGCGAACGAGACGAGTTCGGCCGGCGTCTTCGACTTGAGGTCCTGGAGTTTAATTTCCCGCATTGGGGTGGTCCTGTGGGGTAACCTTGGGAGGGGGGTGCGAGGAGGCTCTGAAATGCGGACGCGAAAAGGTAAGGTCCGCAGGTCTGGCAAGGAGAGCGCCGGTGAGGCTTCAAACCTGATGCGGTGTCCGGCCTCTGGAAAGCTCAGACACAACCACATCCGCCTGCGTTGGGTGGGATGCCGCTAATATAGAAAATCGCTTCTCACTGCGCAAGCCGAAGCGCTGAGCGATCGTTCGCGATCCTTGCCTAGAACGGCTTCACGATCACCATGACGACAATGAGAATCATCAGGACGGTCGGCACCTCATTGATAATCCGATAGAATTTCTGGCTCCGCGGGCGTCGGTCGGCGGCGAAATCCTTCAGCCAGCGCGAAAAAAAGCCGTGGACCGCGGACATCGCCAGGACCAATGCCAGTTTTACGTGCAGCCAGCCGAACGTGAACCAGTGGCCGGACCAGGCGAGATAGAGCCCGGCGAGCCAGGTCACGATCATGGCAGGGTTGATGATCGCCTTGAGCAGCCGACGTTCCATGACCTTGAACGTTTCCGACTGCTTCGAGCCGATCTCGGCCTCGGAGTGATAGACGAACAGTCGCGGCAGATAGAGCATGCCCGCCATCCAGGAGATGACGGCGATCACATGCAGGGCCTTGATCCAGAGATAGACGTCTTCGAACATGTTTGGCGCCCGGGATTTCTGCCAGCGAATGGAACTGGGGATAGTAAGAACTCGTTAAGGTCTCACCTGCACACATAGTCCATCTGGAGCGCTCCTTCTCCTATAAAGAATCTTAGATTCTTAAGGTTTGAGTCTATGTGACCGTGAATTGGACTCACAAGATTCCGTCCGCACGTTCCCGATCGTTTGTTCACATCCATCAACATATCCCTGGCAGCTCTAGCGGCTTCCGATAAGTCGACCAGCTTCAAAGGCTTGCGCGTGTCTGTCGGCAGCTTATCAAAGGGGTTGTCCGCGGAATCCCATGTCTGCATTTCCGGGGCATCGAACTTGTTCAGAGGGGCAGTGGTGTGAACAAAATTGGCAGTTGTCCCGGCCCTGGTGTCGCGCAACCCTTTCCGAGGGGTTAAGGTCCACAGAAATCCACAGACCACACCGTCTCCATACAAAGGGTTTTTGTGCCGACCTCGAACAATTATTTCCATCTGCACCTCGTGTCCGACTCCACCGGCGAGACGCTGATTACCGTCGCGCGCGCCGTCGCCGCGCAATATGCGAACGTCACCCCGGTCGAGCATGTCTATCCGCTGGTGCGCAGCCAGAAGCAGCTCGATCGCGTGCTCGACGAGATCGAGGAAGCACCGGGGATCGTGCTGTTCACGCTGCTGGAGAAGGATCTGGTCGCCAGGCTGGAGGACAAGTGCAAGGGAATCAACGTTCCGAGCCTGTCGATCATCGGTCCGGTGATGCAGCTGTTCGAGGCGTATCTCGGGGCTGCGACCACCGGTCGCGTGGGCGCCCAGCACGTCCTCAACGCGGAATATTTCAAGCGCATCGACGCGCTGAATTACACGATGATTCATGACGACGGTCAGCACGTCGAAGGTCTCGACGATGCCGATGTGGTGCTGGTCGGCGTGTCCCGAACGTCGAAGACGCCGACGTCGATCTATCTGGCCAATCGCGGCATCCGCACCGCCAACGTGCCGCTGGTGCCGGGCATACCGGTGCCGGCGCAATTGGAGACTCTGACCCGGCCGCTGGTGGTCAGCCTGCATGCGACGCCGGAACGATTGATCCAGGTCCGCCAGAACCGCCTGCTCTCGATGGGCGCCGACTCCAGCAGCGACACCTACACCGACAGGCAGTCGGTCGCCGAGGAGGTCGCGTTCGCCCGCAAGCTCAGCGCCAAGCACGATTGGCCGCTGCTCGACGTCACGCGTCGCTCGATCGAGGAAACCGCAGCTGCGATCATGAAGCTCTACAGTGATCGCCAGCGCAATCGACCCTCTGAGTAAGTGTCGGCGATGGGTCTGTGGCTCGGCAAGTCTCCGTTGATCCTGGCCTCGCAAAGCAGCGCGCGGAAAATGCTGCTTTCGAATGCGGGACTCGCGTTCGAGGCCGTTACGGCCGACATCGATGAGCGCGGCATTCAGGCCGCCTCCCGGCTTTCCAATCCGCGCGAGATTGCACTGCTGCTGGCGCGCGAGAAGGCCAAGGCGGTCTCGGTCCATCGTCCCGGAAGCCATGTGATCGGCGCAGACCAGACGCTGGCCCTCGGGATGCGTCTCTTCAACAAGCCCGCGGGCCGGCCGCAGGCGCTGGCGCAGTTGCGCGATCTCGCCGGCAGGAGCCACGAGCTGAATTCCGCCGTCGCGGTGGCGCGCGACGGCAAGATTGTTTTCGAGGACGTCGCGGTGGCCCGCATGACCATGCGGCAGATGAGCGAGGATGAGCTTTCAGCCTATCTCGACGCCGCCGGCGATGCCGTCACCACCAGCGTCGGCGCTTATCAGCTCGAAGGCCTTGGCATCCATCTGTTCGAGCGGATCGAGGGCGACCATTTCACCATCCTCGGACTGCCGCTGCTGCCGCTGCTTGCGTTCCTGCGCAGCGAACGGCTAGTTGCGGTGTGAATGGCAGACGAGGCTGGGCGCTGATGCGGATCCTGGGACTGACCGGCTCGATCGGGATGGGCAAATCCACCACCGCGAAATTGTTCGCGGAGGCTGGCGTGCCCGTCTACGACGCCGACGCTGCCGTCCATCAGCTCTATGAGGGAGAGGCCGCTCCGGCAATCGAGGCCGCCTTTCCCGGGACCACCGTGAACGGCAAGGTCGACCGGCCGAAACTCTCCGCGCGCGTCGTGCATGATCCCGCCGCGATCAAGCAGCTCGAGCAGATCGTGCATCCGATGCTCGGCGCCTCGCGCCAGAAATTCTTTGCCGCTGCGGAAGCCGCCAAGGCGCCGGTCGTTGTGCTGGACATTCCGCTGCTGTTCGAAACCGGCGGCGAGAAGCGGGTTGATGCCGTCGTCGTGGTGTCGACCACGCCAGAACTTCAGCGTGAGCGGGTGCTGGCGCGCGGCACGATGGACGAGGCCAAGCTCGACGCCATCATTGCCAAGCAGACTCCGGACGCGGAAAAGCGCCGGCGCGCCGATTTCGTGGTGGATACGTCACACGGAGTTGAGCCTGTGCGCGCGCAAATCACGCACATTCTGGCCGAGGTCGTTAAAATGCCGCAGCGGCGAGCCTGATTCGCCGCCCCTCACACGGCGTCTCAAGATCATGCGCGAAATCGTTCTCGATACCGAAACCACCGGCCTCGATCCCCTGCGCGGCGATCGCCTGGTCGAAATCGGCTGTGTCGAGATGTTGAACCGGATGCCGACGGGGCAGACGTATCACGTGTATATCAATCCCGAACGGGATATGCCGGCGGAAGCCTTTGCGGTGCATGGGCTGTCAGCCGAATTCCTGTCGACCAAGCCGCTGTTCCACGAGGTGGTCGATGCATTCCTGGAATTCATCGGCGATGCGCCGCTGGTGATCCACAACGCCTCGTTCGACATCAGCTTCATCAATGCCGAGCTCGACAGGATCAAGCGCGCGGCAATTCCCCGCGAGCGGCTGGTGGACACTCTGTTGCTGGCGCGGCGCAAGCATCCCGGTGTGTCGAACCGGCTCGACGATCTCTGCTCGCGCTATTTGATCGACAATTCGCACCGCACCAAGCACGGCGCCTTGCTCGATGCCGAGTTGCTTGCCGAAGTCTATGTCGATCTGGTCGGGGCGCGGCAGTCGCAATTGCTGCTGGCATCGGAAGCCGAGGATATCCGTATCCATGCGGCCGGCGATGCGCCGCGGCGGCAGCGGCTGGTGCCGCTCGCGCCGCGGATTTCGGATGCCGAGCGCGAGGCGCATCGGGCCTTTATTGCCACGCTCGGTGACAAGGCGATCTGGAACGAGTTCCTCCCCGCTCCAGTCGCCCCTCCGGCCGGTTAGGCCCGCTGGTTAAGCTTGGCCTGCCTGACCACCGGCGGCCATTTGCCGCTCCATGTTCTGACGGTAGAGACCGACGAAGTCGACCGGGTCCAGCATCAGGGGCGGGAACCCGCCGTCGCGCACCGCGGTCGCGATGATCTCGCGGGCGAACGGGAACAGCAGGCGCGGGCATTCGATCATGACCAGCGGATGCAGGTTCTCCTTCGGCACGTTGGCGATCCGGAACACGCCGGCATAAGCAAGCTCGAACGAGAACATCACCTTGCCGGCGGTCTCGGCCTTGCCCTCGACCGACAGCGTCACCTCGAACTCCTGTTCGCTGAGGTTGTTGGCGCTGACGTTGATCTGGATGTTGATCTGGGGCGGCTGGCCCTGCTGCTGGAGCGAGCTCGGCGCGTTCGGGTTTTCGAACGAAAGGTCCTTGGTGTACTGCGCCAACACGTTGAGCTGGGGAGCCTGGGCCGCCTCGGGAGGGGTGCCGTTGCCGTTGGTCATGAAAGTCTCTCCTTACCCGATTTGGGCTGAATTTCGCGGCGGTTGGCTAACATAGGGCCGCCTCGTTCCACAAGGACGAACGGTCCCGGATGGGGTTTCCGTTCCGTGCCCACAACTGGGACGTTCATCCCGCCCGCCCAGCGAAATCGTGCGTTAAACGATTGAAGATGCGCGATTTCCGGGCAGGATCGGGTTTCCTCTTAAGCATAAAACGCGCTACACTAGCAGCTGTGCCAAAAGGCGCCATTGGCCGGGCAAGATTTCGTGCCTACATCCCACGGACCTGACGCGCGGACCCAAAATGGTGATGTAGACTTGCCGTTCCCGTATGGAACGGTCTACTGGCCGGATTGATTTTCCCGGCGACGACCCCTTCGAGACGCCCCCTTTTAGAGAAGACCAGAAAGCGAATCCGACGTGGACATCTACACCATCATCTTCCTGGCGCTGGCGGTCTTCATCTTTCTGAGGCTGCGCAGCGTATTGGGGCAGCGGACGGGCAACGAACGGCCGCCGTTCGACCGCACCGCCGCCCGCAATGCACTGGGGGGTGCCCCGGACAAGAACGTCGTGACCATGCCGGGCAAGGTGATCGACCAGGCCCCGCTGGCTCCGACGGCCGAGCCGGCCCCGCCCTCCGACCGCTGGAAGGGCCTGACCGAGCCGGGCACCGCGCTTGCCCAGGGCCTCGACGCCATCGTCGACAAGGATTCCACCTTCGATCCGCGCCATTTCATTTCGGGTGCCCGTGGTGCCTACGAGATGATCGTGCTGGCCTTTGCCAATGGCGACCGCCGCGCGCTGCGCGACCTGCTGTCGTCGGAGGTCTATGAGAGCTTCGACGCCGCCATCAAGGAGCGCGAGAAGAACGAGCAGAAGATCGAGACGCGCTTCGTCTCGATCGACAAGGCCGAGCTCGTCGGCGCCGAGCTGCGCGATCGCACCGCCCAGCTCACGATCCGCTTCGTCTCGCAGATGATCTCGGCCACCCGCGACAAGGCCGGCAACATCGTCGACGGCAGCGCCGACACGGTTGCCGACATCACCGACATCTGGACTTTCGCCCGCGACGTCACCTCTCGCGATCCGAACTGGAAGCTGGTTGGCACCGGAAGCGCTAATTAAGGTATTCCTGAAGAACAGCGCGACGGCGCTTTGCGCGGGTGTCGTCGTGCTGTCGTCGTTTTCGCTCGGCGCCGAGGCGGCGCGGCGGCACCATCGCAGCCATCATCATCACCACCTTCCGGCACTACCAGCGGCTCCGCCGCGGGCCTTGCCCTATCCGCAGCTTCCCCTGCCCTTCGAAATCCCCGGCGCTCAATATCTGCCGCTGCCCTGGGCAGACGTGAAGGGCTGGAGCGATGACAATCATCTCGCCGCCTACAACACGTTCCGCACGAGCTGCAAGTCGATCAATGCGCAGAACGGCGCTTTCGAGCCCAAGGCACTTGAACCAAAGGCGCTCGGCGGTTCGCTGAGCGAACCCTGCCGCGCCGCCAAGTCGCTCGAGCTCACCGACGACACCAAGGCCAAGACTTTCTTCGAGGAGAATTTTGCGCCGCTGCGGATCTCCCGCCTCGGCGAGCCCGACGGTTTCGTCACCGGCTATTACGAGCCGGTGCTCGAGGGATCGCGAACGCAGACCGATGTCTACAACGTCCCGGTCTATCGCCGCCCTTCGAACCTGTTCGTGCGCGGCTACAAGCAGGACTCGGTGAGCCTGCCCAACAAGGGCCCGGTCTATCGCAAGATCGGCCGCCGCAAGCTGGTCCCCTATTACGATCGCGGCGAGATCGAGGACGGCAAGATCGCCGGCCGAGGGCTCGAGGTCGCCTGGCTGAAGGATCCGACCGATCTTTTGTTCGCCCAGATCCAAGGCTCGGCGCGGATCAAGTTCGAGGACGGCACGACGCTCCGGCTGAACTACGACGCCTATAACGGCTATCCCTATACGGCCGTGGGTCGCATCCTGATCGAGCGCGGCATCATCCCGAAAGAGGAGATGTCGATGCAGAAGATCAGGGAGTGGATGGCCCAAAATCCTGACGGCGCCAAGGAGCTGCGCCGCGCGAACCGCGCCTACATCTTCTTCCGCGAGGTCAATCTGTCCGACAAGGACGAGGCGGTCGGCGCGCAGGGCATTCCCCTGACCGCGGGTCGCTCCATCGCGGTCGACAAATCGCTTCATGTCTACGGCACGCCGTTCTTCATCGAGGGCGAGCTGCCGATCGAGTCCGAACGCGCCAGGACGCCGTTCCATCGGCTGATGATCGCGCAGGACACCGGCTCGGCCATCATCGGACCCGCGCGCGCCGATCTCTATTTCGGCGCAGGCGCGGATGCCGGCCGGGTCTCGGGGCGGCTGCGCCACCCCATGCACTTTGTCATGCTGGTGCCGAAGGGACTCGATCCCACGGTGCGCGCCGCGAAGCTGCCGGTGCCGGACCCGCGTCCCTCGGAGAAGATCGCAAAGCTGTTTCCACAAACCGCTCCCGCCAAGGATTCCAGCAAGGATCAGGGCAGGCCGGCGGCTCCAGTCGCAGCCGTGGCGCAAGACAAGAG